>NZ_LOHP01000065.1 GCF_001482305.1 Leucobacter sp. G161 | reverse complement strand
GCGGGGGCACGGGCGACGCGGCCGAGTCAACGGAGGGCCGCACGGGGTCGGGCAGGTACGTCGGCACGATGTTGTCGACACCGTTATCGAGCGTCGCGCTGAAGAGCAGGCGCGGACCCTTCTGCGGGGTCTTGTTCATGATGCGCGTGACGACGGGGAGGAACCCCATGTCAGCCATGTGGTCGGCCTCGACGAGCACGAGTGCTTCGCCGGAGACGAACTCTGCGAGGTTGCGGTCGCGCGCGTTCTGCGAGAGGTTGCCCTGCAGCTCGACCGCGGGGATGCCCGCGGCGGTGAGCTGCTTGGCGAGCTTCTTCGCCTGGTGCTTCATGCGCGTAAACATGATGCGGCGTGTGGTGCCGCTCGCGAGCGCCTCGATGAGCGCATCCTTCGGCCCCTTGCCCGACACCTCAAAGATGTGGTGCGTGAGCTGCGGCACGGGCGACTCTGCCGAGTCAACGGAGTGCCGCACGGGGTCGTGCAGGTACTTCTTCACGATGTTGTCGACACCGTTATCGAGCGTCGCGCTGAAGAGCAGGCGCTGACCCTTCTGCGGGGTCTTGTTCATGATGCGCGTGACGACGGGGAGGAACCCCATGTCAGCCATGTGGTCGGCCTCGTCGAGCACGGTGATCTCAACGCCGTCGAGCGAGATGACGCCCTGCTTGAGCAGGTCGTCGAGGCGGCCGGGGGCTGCGACGACGATATCGACGCCTGCCTCAAGCGCGGCCTCCTGGCGGCGCTGCGGCACGCCACCGAAGATCGTCGTGACCTTCAGGCCGACGGGGTCGGCGAGCATCTTCAGCGTCTCGGCGATCTGGGTGACAAGCTCGCGGGTCGGGGCGAGGATGATGGCGCGCGGGCGTGAGGGCCGACGCTTCTTCGCGGCCTCACCGGCAGCGATGCCAGCTTCACCTCCCGCGAGGTTGGCGGCGATCGGGATCCCGAACGCGATGGTCTTACCCGACCCCGTGCGGCCGCGTCCGAGAACGTCGCGCCCCTTCAGGGTGTCGGGGAGGGTGTCGCGCTGAATGGGGAAGGGCTCTGTCTTCCCGTTCTTTTCGAGCGCATGGGCAATGGGAGCGGGCACGCCGAGATCGGCGAAAGTCTGAGTGGTCACGCGGTGTTTGGTACTTCCTGCGTTGGTATATGTCATGGGGGATTTCCCCCGGTCCTTCCAGTCTACTTGGCGACTGCTGTGGACGCGCGGATGTAGCTGCGCCCCGCTGTCGGTGGTGCGCGGTAGCGTCGAGGCAGCGGATCGGCAGAAGTGGATCCCGGAATCGAAAGAGGCGCGATGTTCGTACGAGAAACCGAGGCTGGGCCGCTGCTTGTCACCAGCGCGAGCGACCTCACCGCCGCGAGCATGTGCGAGTTCGCGTTTCTGCGCCGCGTCGACGCGAAGCTCGGCCGCCAGGTCGAGGTGCCGCTCGACGACGACGCGATGCTCGCACGGGCTGGCAGCCTCGGCGACGAACATGAGGATCGGGTGCTCCGCGAACTGCGGGAGCAATTCGGCGAAGGGACGCTCGGGGCCGCAGGCGGGGTCGTTGAGATTCGTCGGCCCGATGCGATGACCCCGGAGGCGCTCGGCGATGTCGCCGCTGAAACGCTCACGGCTCTGCGCGGCCAGGCGAAGATCGTCTTCCAAGCGACGTTCTTTGATCCCGCGCAGCGTGCGCCCGCGCCCGGAACGGCCGAGCCCGCGATCGCGTTCCTCGGGTTTGCCGACTTTCTCGAGCTGCGCGATGACGGCACATATGAAGTGCAGGACACGAAGCTTGCGCGTCGCGCGAAGGTGACCGCGCTCATGCAGCTCGCCGCGTACGTGGAGCAGCTCGAGCGTATCGGGGTGCCGGTCGCGGGCGAGGCGACGCTCATCCTCGGCTCGGGGGAGCGCGCGACGCACAAGATTGCGGACATCGCCCCGGTGTTCCGCAGGCGCCGTGCGCGCTTGCACGAACTCCTGCTCGACCGCTTCGCCGCGACCGGAGCAGACGGGAACCGTGCGAGCGCTGCGGCGATTGCCTGGGGCGAGCCCGGCATCGCAGCGTGCGGGCGCTGCGAGGTGTGCGAGCCCGAGATCCAGCGCACGCGCGATCCGCTGCTCATTGCCGGGCTGTACCCCCGGCAGCGGGCGGCGCTGGTGGCCGCGGGCCTCGAGACCATCGATGCGGTCGCCGCCGCGCTCCCCGAGATTGAACGCGGCGCGCTCTCGCTTCCGGGCCTCACCGGCGCCGTGCTTGAGCGCGTCGCGCTGCAGGCCGCAGTGCAGGTCGAGAGCGAGGCGGTCGCGGCGGGTGCTCCTGGTGGATCGGTGCCGCAGCCGAGCGTGCGCGTCGTCGCCCCCGCGACGCTCGCAGCGCTGCCGCAGCCCAACCCCGGCGACCTGTTCTTCGACTTCGAGGGCGACCCGTTCTATCGCGAGACCGACGACGCTGGCACCGCGAAGTGGAACCTCGACTATCTCTTCGGCATGGTCGACGAGCACGAGCAGTTCACCGCGATCTGGGCGCACTCGCTCGCGGAGGAGAAGGCCGCGCTCGAACGCTTCATCGCGCTCGTCACCGAGCGACGCCGGGCCTACCCGGGACTGCGGATCTACCACTACGCGAGCTACGAGCGCACGCACCTGCTGTCGATTGCCGCACGACACGGCGTCTGCGAGGCCGAGGTGGATCAGTTGCTCCGCGAGCACGTGCTCGTCGACCTGTATCCGATTGTGAAGCAGGCGCTGCGCGTCGGTTCCCGCTCGTACTCGATCAAGAAGCTTGAGCCGCTCTACATGGGAGCCGAAGTGCGCGCCGAGGACGGCGTCGTGAGCGGATCCCAGTCCGTAGTCGAGTACGCGGAGGCGAGCGAGCAGCTGCGATCCGGCGACGACGCGGCGCGCGCCGAGGGCCAGCGTCGCCTCGATGACATCGCCGATTACAACCGTTACGACTGCGTCTCCACGCTCAGGCTGCGCGACTGGCTGCTCGGCATCGCACGGGAGCACGGCATCGAACCCGTCGCGCCAGAGCTGCTGCCGCCGAGCGGCGAGCGCCCGGTCGAGCTCAGTCGCGTCGGTGAGCAGCTGCTCGAGCAGGCCGAACGCGCGGAGGATCCCGCGTCGCGCACCGCGCTGAAGCTCGCCGCGAGCGCGATCGACTACCACCAGCGCGAACAGAAGTCGTTCTGGTGGGCGCACTTTGCCAGGCTCGTCGACCCCGTCGAGGAGTGGGCGGACACCCGCGATGTCGTGCTCGTCGAGGCGAGCGAGAGCTCGGTGCTCGAGGACTGGCACAAGCCGCCGCGTGCCCGCATCGAGCGCAGGCGTGTTCGGCTGCGCGGCACCGTCGCGCCCGGCAGCTCGCTGAAGCCGGGCACGCAGATGTTCGCGCTGTACGAGCATCCCGCTCCGTTCCCGCAGTGGGGCGGGGCACCTGGCGCACGCGGTGCGCGGCAGGTGGACATCGTCGAGCGGCACGCTGACGGTGTGACAATCGAGGAGAAGCTCCCGAACGACGCGGCGCCCTTCGACACGCTGCCCGTCGCGGTGACCCCCGGCCCGCCGCCGCCAGCCGGGCGACAGAAGGGCGCGATCGAGGAGTGGGGCAGCGCGCTTGTCACGGCCGCCCAGCTCGGCACCGAGTTCCGCGACCCTGTCTACGAGCTCCTTACCCGTGCCGAGCCCAGGCTCGCCGGGCGGGACGGACTCGTGCACCCTGACTCGGATGAGGCGCTCGCGGCAGGCGGCAGCGAGGACGCCCGGATGATCGGCGCGGTGCTCGCGAGCCTCCGCGAACTCGACCACGCGGCGCTCGCGGTGCAGGGCCCGCCCGGAACAGGCAAAACCTATCTCGCGGCCCGCGTCATCAAACAGCTCGTCGAGCGTGACGGCTGGCGCATCGGCGTTGTCGCGCAGTCACACAAGGTCGTCGAGAACGTGCTCGAGGGGGTCGTGTCTGCCGGCCTCGATCCGCGGCTCGTCGCGAAGGTGCCGCAGGGCGGATCGGTCGGCCCCGACGCCGTCGAACCCGGCTACACGGTGCTCGGCCGCGACGGTCACGCCCGTTACATCGAGGGGCTCGCCGGCCGGGGCGCCGTCATCGGTGGTACCGCCTGGGACTTCTCGAACGAGGGGCGCTTCGCCCGCAAGAGCCTCGACCTGCTCGTCATCGACGAGGCGGGGCAGTTCTCGCTCGCCCCCACGATCGCGGCGTCGGTCTCCGCGACCAGGCTGCTGTTGCTCGGCGACCAGCAGCAGCTGCCGCAGGTCTCGCAGGGCTCCCACCCCGAACCCGTCGACCAGGCGGCGCTGTCATGGCTGCTCGACTCGCGCGAGACCATGCCGGAGGCGCTCGGGTACTTCCTCGCCGAGACCCGGCGCATGCACCCGGCGCTCGCCGACGTCGTCTCCGAGCTCTCGTACGCGGGCAGGCTGCACGCGCACCCGAGCACCGCAGAGCGCGAGGTCCTCGGGGCCGGGGCCGCAGGGCTGCACTGGCAGTCTGTCGAGCACTACGGAAACTCCACCAGTTCGCCCGAGGAGGCGGCGGCGGTCGTGTCGAAGGTGAGCGAGATCCTAGGGATCGGCTCGCCGCGCGGGGCCGAGCAGCACGCCGGGGTCGAACAGCACGGCGGGGTCGAACAGCACCACGATGCTGAGCAGCCCGACGGTGCCGCAGGCGCCTGGATCCGCGAGCCTGACAGCGCCGGGGGCTCCGTGGAACGTGCATTGACGGAGCGCGACATCATTGTCGTCGCCGCCTACAACGCGCAGGTCGAGTGCGTCTCCGAGGCGCTCGCTGCCGCGGGCTTCGGCGCGGTCCGCGTCGGCACGGTCGACCGATTCCAGGGGCAGGAGGCTGCTATTTCACTCGTGACGCTTGCCGCGTCCAGCCCAGAAGACGTGCCGCGCGGGCTCGAGTTCCTGCTCATGCGAAACCGCCTGAACGTGGCGATCAGCCGGGCGCAGTGGTCGAGCTATCTCTTCTCCGCGCCGGGCCTCGGCGACGGGCTGCCGACCTCTGCCGAAGGACTCGCCGCACTCTCGGGCTATCTTCGACTCACCGAGCGCGGGTAACGTGGAGTCATGGTAAAGGTTCCAGGCCCGTTCAAGACTCCGCCGTCGATGAAACTCGACCCGAAGCCGCTCGCCCCGGTGCCCGATACTGCACTGCAGTCGGACGGCACCTCGCAGAGTGCCGCCGCAGCGCTCATCACGCCCATGCGCGGGGCGTCGCGTCGCTCCGAAATCCCGGTCTTCGAGGTCATGCAGATCACCGACGAGGTCGCCCGCCGCCGGCACGCCGGCCACGACGTCGTCTCGCTGTGCGCGGGGGAGCCGAGCGCGCGCCCGGCGCCCGGCACGCTGCAGCCCGCGGGCTACACGGGCCCGCTCGGCACCACGCCGCTGCGCGAGGCGATCGCCGGGCACTACCGCGAATGGTACGGCGTCGAGGTGGATCCTGGCCGCGTTGCCGTGACCACGGGATCCTCGGGCGCATTCCAGCTCGTGTTCCTCACCGCATTCGACCCGGGCGACCGCGTCGCGCTCGTGAGCCCCGGCTACCCGGCATACAAGAACATCCTTGCGGCGCTCGGCGTTGAGGTTATCGAGATCGCGACCGGCCCCGATACCCGGTACCAGCCCACGCCGGAACTCCTCGACACCGCGGTTCGGGAGCACGGCGACCTCGCCGGGCTCATCGTCGCGTCGCCCGCCAACCCGACCGGCACGATGCTCGGCCGCGCCGAGCTCCAGGCGCTCGTTGACTGGTGCACACGACACGGTGCGCGCTTCATCAGCGACGAGATCTACCACGGCATCTCGTACGCAGAGGCGGGCCCTGATCAGCGCGGCGTGAGCGCCGTCGAACTCAACGCAGACGCGATCGTCATCAACTCGTTCTCGAAGTACTGGGGCATGACGGGCTGGCGGCTTGGCTGGGCGCTGCTGCCCGAGGACCTGATCGCCCCGTTTGAGGCGCTCGCCTCGAACTTCGCGCTATCGCCGCCAGCGCCAGCGCAGGAGCTCGCGATGCGTTCGTTCTCAGCAGAGACCTATGCCGAACGCGACCGCGTCGTCGAGGGTTTTGCGAAGGCCCGCGCCCTCATTCTCGAGGCCGCTCCCTCGCTAAACTGGGGGACCGCTGCGCCGTCAGACGGGGCGTTCTACTACTATTCCGAGCTCGGCCCGCAACTCGAACGCTACCCTGACTCCTCAAGCTACGCGCGTGCACTGCTCGAAGGCGCGGATGTCGCGGTGGTCCCCGGCGGAAACTTCGACCCCGTCGCCGGTCACCGCGCAGTCCGTCTGTCGTACGCGGCAGGCGAGCCAGCGGTCGCGGAAGCGCTCGACCGCATCATCCGCTTCCAGCAGGGGTAACGCAGGCAGGCCTGGGCGCGTGGCCGGGCCTGCGCGTGACTCTGCGTGCTCGTAGCTCAGGGAACGACGAAAGCTATGCCCGAAACCGTGGTTTCTGGCATAGCTTTCGTCGATCACATACGGTGAGGCCTAGAGTCGACCGGTGAGGCCCGGGGTCGGCCGGTGAGGCCTGGAGTCGACCGGTGAGGCCTGGAGGCGACCGGTGAGGCCCGGGAGGACCCCGAGGGGCCTACTTCACGCGGATCGGGGTGCCCACGTTGACCCCGAAGCGGGCCTGGAGCGCCTCGGTGACGGTGCCAGCGATGCTGCGGTCGCCGACCGGACCGGAACCCGCGCCGAGCGCCGCAACTACGGCGGCGGCTCCGGGCACGTCAAGCTCGATAGAGGTGATCGCCTGGGCAAGGGGGCCTTCGAGACCCGCGATCGCCCGGGAGATCGCCGAGCGTACGGCGCGCATGAGCGCGTCCGTGTCGGCCGGGTCTACCGTCTCGCCCGAGTCAACGGGAAGCGGCCCGCCTACGCCGCGCGGGCGCTTGAGCTCGACCTCGCTGCGGGTGTAGGTGACGCCGTCTCCGGTGACGACCTCGGCGACCGCTGTCGAACCCTCAGGTGAGGTGACGAGCCGCACGAAGACGTCGAGCTCGCTCGAGGTCGACACTGGGGACGAAGCCGCGCCAGCAAAGGGCAGCGGAATGCCCGAAGGGGCGCCACCGTGATCGTGCTGATCAGGTGATGCCCCTCCGAAGGTGAACTTAAGATCCATGGGATCCAGAGTACTCCTGTGCGATTACGCGTTTGCTGCGAGTACCTCGTCGACTGCCTTGAAGGGCAGCTCGGGGAACGCGTCTACGACGCCCTTGAAGGTCACAACGCCGTCGTGTGCGTGGAGGCCCTTCGCGAGTGCCTCGTCTGCCGAGAGCGCCTTGACCCAGCCCTTGTCGGCGAGTGCGACGACGTAGGGGAGGGTTGCGTTGGTGAGTGCTGCGGTCGAGGTCTCGGGGACCGCGCCGGGCATGTTCGCCACGCAGTAGTAGATCGAGTTGTGCACCGGGAAGGTGGGGTCGTCGTGCGTGGTCGGGCGTGAGTTCTCGAAGCAGCCGCCCTGGTCGATCGCGATGTCGACGAGCACGGAGCCCGGCTTCATCTGCGCAACCATCTCGTCGGTGACGAGCTTCGGTGCCTTCTCGCCTGGGATGAGGACCGAGCCGATGACGAGATCGGCTTCCTTGAGGGCCTCGGTGATGTTGTGCTTGTTCGAGGTGCGGGTCTGGATGCGACCGCTGAACTCGTCCTCGAGCTGCTTGAGGCGGGGGATGAAGATGTCGATGACGGTGACCTCTGCGCCCATGCCGTATGCGATGCGTGCTGCCTGCTCGCCCGCTGCGCCGCCGCCGATGACGACGACCTTGCCGCGACGGGTCGCGGTGACGCCGCCGAGGAGGATGCCGCGGCCGCCGTTTGCCTTCATCAGCGAGTACGCGCCAACCTGGACCGAGAGACGACCTGCGACCTCAGACATCGGGGCGAGGAGCGGCAGGCCACGGTTCGCGAGCTGCACGGTCTCGTACGCGATAGCGGTGATGCCGGAGTCGACGACTGCCTCGGAGAGGGTCTTGTCAGCTGCGAGGTGCAGGTAGGTGAAGAGCACCTGGCCCTTACGCATCTTGCTGTACTCGGAGGGGATCGGCTCCTTGACCTTGAGGATCATGTCGCTGTCAGCCCACACCTGGTCGGCCGAAGGGACGATGGTCGCGCCAGCTGCGACGTACTCATCGTCAGTGATCGCTGAGCCCAGGCCTGCGCCAGCCTGCACGAAGACCTCGTGCCCGCGCTGCTTGAGCTCGAAGACGCCCGCCTGCGTGATGGCGACGCGATTCTCGTTGTTCTTGATTTCGGTGGGAATACCGACGCGCATGATCTTCTCCAAATAAATGCGTAACGGGTGGGTGTATGCATCGCGAGATCCGCAGAACTTCCCCAGCTAAGGGGTCGAAAGCGCGGATGTGACGCGATAGGATTGAAGTATATTCGATATCCGCAGAGATTTGGTGAATTCTCTTCGGAATCAGTTGTTATGCTTACCTCGCACGAAGTGGAAGAGGGAATTCTCGCATGGAATCGAAGAATCTGCGCCCCGAAAGTGATCTGGATGCGGTCGACCGCAAGATCATGGAAGAACTGCAGGCAAACGGTCGAATGACCAACGCCGAGCTCGCTGAGCGTGTCGGCGTTGCGGCGTCGACCTGTATCGCTCGGGTGCGCAGCCTGGTCTCTCGTCGCGTCATCACGGGCTTCACCGCGGCGGTCGACCCGCGCGCGATGGGGCTCGACCTACAGGTACTCGTGAGTGTGACGGTCCGATCTGGCGCGCGCCAGCGGATCGCTGAGATGAGCGACGAACTCCGGTCGTTGCCGGAGGTCATGCAGCTGTTTTTCCTCGGCGGTGTTGAGGACTTCATTATTCACTTGGCCGCCCGTGACTCTGATCACGTTCGCGACTTCGTGATGGAGAACCTGTCGGCGCATCCGGCTGTCTCGTCGACTCGCACGAGCATCGTCTTCTCGCACCACCAGAACCCGGTGCGCCAGGCCTAAGCGCTGGCCGCCACTCAGGCTCTGGCCAACCCTCCCGCTCGCCGCGTATGGTGGTGAGTGGTCGCAGCGGATCCGCTGTCGGCCGGTCGAACAAGACCCGCCGTCGATCCGGCGGAGATTGAGGGGTGGATCGCTGTGTCCCGTGCGCTACTGATTGTTGATGTGCAGAACGACTTCACGGAGGGCGGCGCCCTTGGAGTGGCGGGTGGAACGGCGGTCGCGAAGGGTGTGACGGAGCTGCTGCGCGACGAGCGCGCTGCCGAACAGTACTCGATCGTTATCGCATCGCGCGACTGGCACGATCCCGAGGGTGACAACGGCGGCCATTTTGCGGCCGCGGGCACCGATCCTGATTTCGCCGGAACCTGGCCCGCGCACTGTGTGAGTGGCACGATGGGCGCCCAGTATCACCCGGCG
This sequence comes from Leucobacter sp. G161, assembly GCF_001482305.1. Taxonomy (GTDB): domain Bacteria; phylum Actinomycetota; class Actinomycetes; order Actinomycetales; family Microbacteriaceae; genus Leucobacter. The sequence continues at coordinate 55,462 of NZ_LOHP01000065.1, read as the reverse complement.
CTCGATATTGACCGCATCGACGTGCATATCCGCAAGGGGATGGGCGAGCCTGCGTACTCCGCGTTTGAGGGCATCGCCGGCGACGGGCCCACGCTCGCAGCGGTGCTGAGCGAGTCAGGCATCGCCGAGCTCGACGTTGTCGGGATCGCGACCGACTACTGCGTGCGCGCCTCGGCGCTCGATGCACGCGAGCTCGGTCTCCGAGTGCGGGTGCGGGGCGATCTCATCGCTGGCGTCGCCCCGGAGACCTCAGTTGCAGCGATCAAGGAGCTCGCCGCCGCAGGCATCGAGATCCTGTAGCGACGCGCTGCCGCGAGCTACAGCCCTGCGCTCTCGGGGATGTCGACCGCGGCGGTGAGAGGCTGGCCGTTCTTGACGAGGCGGCGCTTGGTGAACTGCCAGAGCACGGCGAGCAGCGCGAACCAGATGGGCGTGAACAGTAGCGGCAGCCGCGTGTCCTCCGCGAGGAACAGCGTGACGAGGATGAACGCGAAGAACGCGAGCACCGCCCACGGCGTGAGCCTGGCGAGTGGCGTGCGGAAGCTCGATGCCGCGTGCCGTTCGGGGTGGCGGCGCAGGTACTGGATAAAGCTGATCGCGATCATGCTCCACACGAACAGAATGAAGGTCGAAGCGACCGAGGTGACGAACGTGAACGCTTCAATGACGCCGTCGCCGAGCAGCAGGATCGGTACCGAGGACAGCACAAAAACGGTCGAGAAGAACACGGCTCGGCGGGGGACACCCCGCAAATCCGTGAGCGCGAAGCCGCGCGGTGCGTGACCGTCGCGCGCGAGCGAGTGCATCATGCGCGTCCCTGAGTAGAACCCGGAATTTGCGCTCGATGCCGCCGAGGTGAGCACCACGAGGTTGATCGCGAACGCCGCCGCACCGAAGCCGGCGTAGGCGAACGTTGTGACGAAGGGGCTCTGATCCGGGTCGAGCTGGTCCCACGGGGTGATCGCCATGATCACGGTGAGCGCGCCGATGTAGAAGATGAGGACGCGGACGACAATCGAGTTGATCGCGCGCGGGAGGTTGTGCTGCGGATCCTTGGTCTCGGCGGCGGCCGTGCCGATGAGCTCGACACCAATGAACGAGAAGATGCCAAGCTGGAAGCCGAGCAGGAATCCGCTCGCGCCGAACGGGAACAGGCCGCCGTGATCCCAGAGATGCGTGATCGACGAGCTCGTCCCCGTGTCCGGGTTCTCGAAACCGGTCACGAGCAGGATGACTCCGGTGACGATGAGCGCGAGAATCGCGACGATCTTGATGATCGAGAACCAGAATTCGAACTCGCCGAAGAACTTCACCGGCTGCAGGTTGAGGATGACGAGCACGATGGCGGTGACGAGCGCGGGCACCCAGTTCGGGATCTCGGCGTTGATGTAGTTGACATAACTCGTGATGGCGATGATGTCCGCGATGCAGATAACGATCCACGTCACCCAGTACGTCCACGACACGAAGAAACCGGCCCACGGGCCGATGAGGTCCTTGGCGATGTCGCCGAAGGTCTTGTAATTCAGGTTTGAGAGCAGCAGCTCACCGAGCGCGCGCATGAGCAGGAACATCATGCAGCCGATGACCGCGTAGATGAACAGCACCGACGGGCCAGTGAGGCTGATGACCTTGCCCGAACCGAGGAACAGGCCTGTGCCAATCGCGCCGCCGATCGCGATGAGCTGCAGGTGGCGGTTGGAGAGCCCCCGCTCGAGCTCATCGTGTGTGCTTGATGGGCCGGACTGCGTCATGCTGGCTCCCGTTTCTGCTCGGCAGCGAGCCGAGTCCGTACTTCATGCGGCACTGTTACGTCCGTGAATAGACGCCCCAACGATCGCGTTAGCTGTCACACAGAATACCCTCGGAGGGGCCAGCGACTAGCGACCGAAACCTCAAGGATCGCTCAAGGCGCCCACTGGACGGAATCGTTCTGCGGGCAGCCCCCCCGCTGTTGCAGCCGCGGCACTCTACCCGGCCCAATTCGCGATACCGGGCAGTGTGCCTACTCGCCGGTGTAGGGAGACAGTCGTGCCTCCTGCGCGTCGAGCGCGAGGCCGGCCGCGCGCAGCGCCTTGGAACTGTAGCGACCGATGGCCCGTTCCTCGCTGAGGGTTGCGCGCTGGGCCTCGAGCGCGATGCGGGTGAGGCGCAGATAGGATTCGGCCGGCGTCTCGGCCGTGGGGACGACGACCGCACCGGTCTCGTGGAACCGCAGCGCGAGCGGGCCGAGCGCGGCCTTTGTCGCGATCTTCGCGCGCTGCACGATGGGGTCGGGCGTCATCACACGGTCGGGGTCGTCGGTCTCGACGGTGAGTTCGTCGTCGATCGCTTCGAGACCCGCGTCGACAAGGTCGTGGCTCAACGCTTCGACCTCGGTGTTGTCCACGCCCGACTTCACCCCGCGCGGCCAGAGCCACTTGATCACGGCGGGCAGGGTGAGCCCGTGCAGCAGGAGCGTTGCAACAGCGACGAGAAACGCGATGAGGATGATCTGCGGGCGGTACGGGACGTCGGTCGAGATCGACTGGGCGGCCGCGAGCGTGACGACTCCGCGCATCGCGCTCCAGGTGAGCACGACACCGTCGCGCCAACCCAGCTGTTGCTCGATCTCGTGGTCAAGATCGGCCTGCGCACGGTCCTTCATGAGTTTCAGGCGGCGTTGCGCGCGCTCGTTGTTGGCCCTGCCGTTCTTCGCGAGCTTCGCCTCAAGCCGTGCAATCTCGTCACCCTTCGCTCGGCGACGCCCCGTTTCTCCACGCATGAGGAACACCAGCGGCACGACGAACAGAGCACGACTCACGATGAGCAGCAGCACGAGGGCGCCGGCAATGAGCGCGACGTGCCCGAGATGGAAGCTCGAATCGGTGACCTCGTTCACGAGCACGTGCAACTGCAAGCCCATGATGAGGAAGACGCCGTTCTCGAGAATGAACGAAACGGTCCGCCAGTTCAGGCGCTCATTTGTGCGGGCGATAGCGCTGAATCGGCGCACTGAGTGATAGCCGGTGTAGAGCCCGGTGACGACGACCGAGAGCACTCCTGAGGCGCCGATGACCTCGGCGGGAATAAACGCGACGAAGGGCACAACGAAGGACACGAGCGTGTCGTGCACGGGGTTGTTCAGTCTGGCGCGGATCCACACGGTGATGAACCCCATGAGGAAGCCGACGCCGATCGCAGCCACCACGGAGAACACGAACGCCCCCGCGGCTTCCCAGAAGACGAAGCTGCCAGACACCGCGGCGAGGGCGGTGCGGAGCAGCACGAGTGAGGTCGCATCGTTGACGAGGCTCTCGCCCTCGAGGATCGAGACAATGCGCTCGGGGAGCCCGAGCCGTTTTCCGATCGACGTCGCGGCGACCGCGTCGGGTGGGCTGATGACGGCGCCAAGGGCGACCGCCGCCGGGAATGGAAGCGCGGGCACCGCGAGGTGGAGCAGCCAACCAACGAGCAGCGCAGAGAGGATGACGAGGAGCACCGAAAGCCCGGCGACCGGGCGCAGGTTGCGCCGGAAGTCCACGAAGGGAACGTTCATCGCTGCCGAGTACAACAGCGGCGGAAGGATCCCGAGCAGGATGATCTCCGGGTTGATTTCGACGAGCGGCACCCCGGGGAGGTACCCGATGCCGATGCCAACGACCACGAGGACGAGCGGGGCGGCGATGCCGATCCGGCCGCTCACGAGCGACACACCAACGAGCACGACAACAGCGGCTACTGCGACAAGGGCAAGCTCCATCGTCCTAGCTTCTCACACGCACGAACGCGGTGTCAGCGCAGCACGAGGTCCGGGATGTCTCCGCCGGTGAAGGCCGCCCAGCGGACGAGCTCGGGGGTCAGCGCGGCGATATCGATGTGTTCGCCGGGAAACGCTGTCACTGTCACCGCCTGCGACTTCGGATCCCTGCGCCACGTGCCAACGGCTCGGCCGCGGTGCACGACGGTGGCGAGGAACACTCCGTTCTTCCCGGGCACCAATTCACCCAGGTGCGCGGCGTCGAACTGCGGCGAGCGGTCGGAGAAGCCGAGCAGATGCTCGTCGAACGCGGGGAGGAGACGCCACCCGGTGCCGTCGGGTGAGTCCACCGCAGACTCCGCGGCTGCGAGGGCAGTCGGATCGACCCAGAGCGCCCCGGCGGCGCCAGCGACATCATCGCGTCGCGCTGTGATGATCGAGCCCCGTGCGACAGCGAGTTCGAGCCCACGGGCAACTGACGGTGCCGGCAGGAGCGCCCAGGACGCGAGATCCTTCCGGCTCACGGCGCCGCGGCCACGTACGTAGCGAAGCGCGAACTCGGCGAGCGCGTCGTCGCCGTCGAGTATGCGCGGAGCGGTGATCCACTCGGAGGCGAGCACGAGCCTCGGCTCCGGGGCGCTCGATCCACCAGCACCAGCGGCAATCGGTCCGAACGTCGTGAGACCGTTCTGACACAACCACCAAATCAGGTGATAGCGCCAGTTCGGCTTCCAATCGATCCCAGCGTCCGTCCACACCTGACCGAGCTCTGCGCGGTCGAGGCTGGTGCCGCCCGCGAGCGCCGCGAGCGACACCTCCGTGACGCGTTCGAGCACGGCATCGCTCACCCCGAGGAATGCGCGCCGTTTCGGCGCACCGGCAAGCACGCGCGGGTTCGTGAGCCGCTGCATCCAACCGATGTCCTCGGACGCCACCAGATGAACCGTGCCGCGCATGGGCCACGACCGAACGACCCTGCCGGTATGCATTGCCTCGACGACATCACCCGAGCTGATGCCTGGCGCACGGGAACCGACAGCCCACTGCGAGGAACGCCAATCTTGTCCCTGGAGCGCGAAGAGGTGCGCGACGACGGAGTGCACCCGGTCGGCGCCGGTCGCCTCGCCAGGCGTGACCGCATCGGCTGCGCATGCTCCGTCGAGCCCGAGGGCGCGCATGCGAACCCTGAGGAGGGCCGCATCGGTGAGGGTGATGCTCACGCGCTAGAACCGGGCCCGGTGGTACTGGGGCGGCACGAGTGCCGGGGCCGACGGGGCACGCAGGTCGGTGGCCCACTGCAGCGGCAGGTGCGGGTTCGTGAGGAGGGGCCTGCCAAGGAACACAATGTCCGCCTGGCCGGTGACGAGGATGCCTTCGGCCTGCTGCGCGGAGGTAATCGCACCGACGGCCCCGACCGGGAGGTGTCCCTCCCGGCGCACCCGATCCGCGAGCGGCACCTGGTAGGACGGGCCGGCCGAGATGCGGATCGAGGGCGAGTTCCCGCCCGAGGACACATCGATGAGGTCCGCCCCGTCGGCGGCAAGCCAGCCGCTCACGAGCGCCGCCTCCTCAACGTCGAAGCCGCCGTCGATCCAATCCGTGCCCGAGATGCGGACGAGGATCGGCAGGCCCGGGTGATCGCCGCGGATTGCGCGGACGACCTCACGCGTGAGTCTTGCGCGGTTCTCCAATGAACCCCCGTAGTCGTCACTGCGCTGGTTCGACAGCGGCGACATGAACTCCTGCAGCAGATACCCGTGCGCGGCGTGCACCTCGACAGCGTCGAAGCCGGCGCGCACCGCGCGATCAGCAGCTGTAGCAAACGCCTGCACCAGCTCGCCGATTTCGGCCACCGTGAGTTCGCGCGGCTCCGTGTGATGCTCGTCGAAGCGCACGGGGGAAGGACCGACAGTCTCCCAGCCGCCCTCGGCGACCGGGACGGACCCGTATGGCTCACCGGGCCAGCCCTTGAACGTGCCCGCCTTCCGGCCAGCGTGCGCCAGCTGCACAGCAATCGCGGCCCCGTGCGAGTGCGCAACAGTCGCGAGCCTCGCGAACGCCTGCTCTTGCTCACCGTTCCACAACCCGAGATCCTCCGGCGAGATTCGCCCCTCGGGGACAACTGCGGTCGCCTCGACCACAACCAGCCCGGCCCCGCCACGCGCGAGCCCACCAATGTGCTGGAGATGCCAGTCGCGCGGCACCCCGTCGCGTTCGGCAACCGAGTACTGGCACATGGGGGACACCCACAGACGGTTACGAACCTCGAGACCGCGAAGCGAGAAGGGCTGAAAGAGGAGAGGGTTCGGCATGGGCCAAGGCTAGCCTGAGGGACCGACAATCGCACCGGGGCTGTGGAAACCGGCACGGCTTCGTCGCCTGCACCAGCGAATGTCGGAGCCCTGTGACAGGCTTAACCCAGTCCCGATCCACACCGATAGAGAGAGGATCACGCCTTGCGGCTGCTGCACACCTCAGACTGGCACCTCGGTCGAAGCTTCCACGGCAATTCGACGCTCCCGCAGCTGCGCGAGGTGCTTGGCGTGCTCCCGCAGATCGTGCGCGAGCACGGTGTCGACGCCGTGCTCGTCGCCGGGGATGTCTTCGACCACGCGGCGCCAGCAGCCGAGCTCTATGGGGTGCTCGCACACGCGATCCGCGGCATCCGCGACGCCGGCGCAACCGTCATCGTTTCGAGCGGCAATCACGACAACGCCGCCCGGCTGGGGTTTCAATCTGAGTGGGCGGCGCTCGGCGGCGTCCACGTCGTGACGCGCGGCGACGCCTTCCGCACCCCCGTCACGCTCACCGACGAGTTCGGCGAGGTCGACGTGTTCGCGATCCCGTATCTCGAACCCATGCTCCACACCACGCTGTACCCCGACGAGAAGCTGCGCAGCCACGCGGCGCTGCTCAGCCGGGTGATGGATGAGGTGCGCGCGCTCGCCGCAGCGCGCGGCAACCGTTCAGTGGTCATGTCGCACTGCTTTGCGGTGAACAGCAGCGCGCCCGAGGCCGTCGCAGCGGCCGGGGAGGGGCTCGTGTGGGATCTCACGGCCGGCGGCATCGACGTGGTCCCGGCCGAAGCGTTTAACGGCGTGGACTACGCCGCACTCGGCCACATCCACGGCCGCTCGACCCTCACTCCGCAGATTCGCTACAGCGGGGCCCCCGTGCACTTCTCGTTCAGCGAGGCGGCCAAGCCGCGCGGTGGGTGGCTCGTCGACCTCGACGCCGACGGCTACCGTGAGGCATCCTGGGTCGATCTGCCGGTGCAGCGCCCACTCGCGCGTCTCCGCGGCTCAATTGACGAGCTCCTGGGCGACGACCAGTTCGCCGTGCACGAGGCGAGCTGGGTTGAGGCAACGCTCACTGACACCGTTCGCCCGATCGACTCGATGCGGCGGCTACGCGAGCGCTTTCCCTACTGCGCCCACATCGAGTTCGCGCCCGCAACGCTGCCCGATGCGCCCCAGACGACCTAAACGGAGCGGGTAGCGCGCAAGAGCGACATCGATATCGTCGACGAATTCCTCGGGCTCGTGCGCGGCGGAGAACGGCTCGACGGTGCCGAACGCGACCTCATGCGCGAGGTGCTCGCGGAGGTCGCAGGGCCAGACAGCCGGGCGACGTCGGTCGCGAGCGAGGGGTCACACGGATGAGGATCCTGAAACTCGACGTCGAGGGGTTTGGGCCGTTCCGTGACCGGCAGGTCCTCGACTTCGCCCAGGCCGCTGCCGGTGGGCTGCTGCTGATTTCTGGCCGCACCGGGGCCGGCAAGTCGAGCCTGCTCGACGCGGTGAGCTTCGCCCTGTACGGCGCGGTGCCCCGGTACGACGGGCAAGTGTCGCGGGTTCGCTCGGACCACTCGGCGCCCGAGCGGCCCACGCTCGTGCGCCTTGAATTCGAGGTCGCTGGCGACAAATATCTCGTTGAGCGCAGCCCCGAGTACACCAGGCCGGCGAAGCGCGGCGGCGGCACGACGACGCAAAAAACCGAAGCGCGGCTCTGGCGCTGGGACGCGGCGGCGAACGACTGGGAGGGGCTCGCTTCCCGCCCGGTCGATGTCGCTGCCGCACTCACCCCGGTGCTGCGGCTCAGCCATCACCAGTTCCTGCAGGTCGTCATGCTGTCGCAGGGCGGCTTCCAGCGCTTCCTGCGCGCGGCCGACGACGAACGGCAGGCGACGCTGCGCACGCTCTTCCAAACCGAGCGCTTCGCAGACATCGAGGCGGCACTCGTCGAGCGGCGCAAGACCCTCGACGGCTCGGTGCGCGACAGCGAGGCCCGCATCGAGGGGCTGCTGGGCGGGCTCGAAGACGCCCTCGAACGCGACGCGGCCGCCCAGCCGACTGCGGGCGACGGAGCACCAGCGGCTCCAGCAGGCGCACCCCACGCTGCGGAACGTACCCTCACCTCTCGGCGTGCCGCTGCCGCCCAAGCGATTGACGCTCTCGATGCGCGCGCGGGCGAACTCGCCGCGGCCGCAGACGCGAGCCGTGTGGCGCAGCGGGATGCCGCAGCGCGCCACGAACAAGCCAAGACGCTCACCGCCGCGCAGCACCGGCTGTTCGCCGCCGAGGCGCGCAGCCGCGAACTCGACGCGCAGCGCGCAGACATCGACATCGCCCGGGCTGAACTTGACCGGGCGGATCGCGCCGCGCACGTCGTTGGTGCCCGCCGCACCCTCGACCAGGCCACAGCCGCGAAGACGGACGCCGAGGCCGACTGGAGTGCAGCGTGGGCGGAGCTCAGCGAGGCGGAGACAGCTGCTGACGACGCCGCCGCCGAACGCGCCGCGCGCTCTGCCGAAGCGGCCTGGCCAGACCAACAACAGGCGCTCACCGCAGAGCGTGATGCCGCTGCGCGTCAGCTTGGCTCGCTGGCCGACGCACGGGCTGACGAGCAACGGCTCCTGCAACTCCGCGCGGAGACTGAACGGTTTCGCTCGACGCTCGCGGAGGTGACTGTGGCAGAGGCCACCGAGACCGAGGCGCTTGCGGCACTACCCGAGCGACTTGCCGCTCTGCGGGTCGAACGGGAGGCCCTAGCCGTCGAGGCCGCACTCGTCGACCAGCGCGGGGGCGAGGTGACGCTCGCCGCGGAGCGCCTGGACGCAGCGAAACTCGCGGCCTCGCTCGCCGCCGACGTGCTGATGGCCCAGGCGCGCTCCGCCGAACTCGCAGCGGCTGCGGCCGCGCGCACGGCAGCGGTGAGCGACCTGCTCGCCAGGCGCATCGCAGGTATGGCAGGCGAACTCGCGGACGCGCTGCAAGACGGCGAACCCTGCACGGTGTGCGGCTCGCTGCAGCACCCAGCACCTGCCGAACACTCAGACCCGGTCACGCCGGAGGCCATCGAGACGGCCGAGCGTGAGCAGCGCGAGGCACAGCAGCGCCTTGACACCGCCCGTGACGCCGAGCACGCCCTCGACGAGCGGCTCGCGACCGCACGCGGCGCCGCCGCCGGGATGACCGAGGCCGCGGCCGAGACGGCCCATGCCGCGGCCACCACGGCGCTGGACCGCGCGAACACCGCCGCGACCGAGCTCGCCGACCTTGATCACCGTGTGATCGAACTCGAGGCCGAGACCGAGACCCGCCGTGGCCGCGTCACCGATCTGGGGGCGCAGGCGGCAACGCTGACCGCGCAGCTGCAGGCGGCTGAAGCGCAAGCGCTCGCGCTCGCAGCAGACATCGAAACGGCTCGAGCTGGCTGCGCGAGCGTTGACGAGCGCATCGCTCAAGTCGACCGGCTTCATGCGGCGCTCAATCGCGTGCTCCGCGCCGGTGGGGATCGCGCCAACGCGGCACGCACCCTGTTGCTCGCCGAGCGGGGCTTTACGGACGAACTCATCGAACAGGGCTTCGCCGACTCCGGGAGCACAACGAGCGCCGTCGCCGCCGCGGCGACGGCCGCCGCAACCGCCCACCTCGACTCCGGCAAGCGCGAGCAGCTCCGGGCACGGGTGCGCGCATTCGACGAGGGCACGCAGCGCAACGCCGGCGAGCTCGCGGCTGCCGACCTCCAAGGGATTGACCGTGACCCGGTCGACCTCGCTCCACTCGCGGAGGCCGCAGCGCTCACCGCAGAGCAGGCCGAAGCGGCGCTGTCGCTGCACGCAGCGGCCGCGCGAATCGCGAGCGAGCACAGATCCACCCTCGAACGAGTGGACCGCGAACTGTCCGGCTCCGCGGCAGCGGGCGACGCACTACTCCAGCTCCGTCGGCTCGCTGACACCCTCCAGGGCAAGGACCCGAACACGAAACGAATGCGGCTCGAGGTGTTCGTGCTCGCAGCGCGACTCGAAGCGATCGTTGAGGCCGCGAACCGCAGGCTCTCGACGATGGTCGGCGGGCGCTACCGGCTCGCGCACGACGACGGTCTGCGGGCGCGCGGGCGACAGTCCGGCCTCGGACTCGCGGTCATCGACGAGTACACGGGTCGGTCACGAACGACGGACTCGCTGTCGGGTGGCGAGAGCTTCCTCGCGTCGCTCGCGCTCGCCCTCGGCCTCGCCGATGTGGTCACTGCGGAGTCAGGCGGCCTCGAACTCGATACGCTATTCATTGACGAGGGGTTCGGATCGCTGGACCCCGATGCGCTCGACCAGGCGCTCGCCACGCTCGACGGGCTGCGCGAAGGTGGACGTACGGTCGCGCTCATCAGCCACGTTGCCGAACTCAAAGAACGGCTGGCTGGCGGCCTCGAGGTCGTCGCCGACGGGCAGGGTGTGAGTAGCCTGCGCGGAGACGGCGTGCTTTTTCCAGACCTCAGCCCGAACAACTGAAAGGACACGCGATGAGTCTTGCGCGCCAGCTCGACGAGATCACCCGATCTGGGGGGATCCCGTCTGCCGACGAGACCTTCGCAGCCTTCGAAGAGTGGGCGTGGGAAGAGCGTGGGCTTAGGCTCTACCCAGCACAGGAAGAAGCCATCCTCGGGATGACCCTCGGGGCAAACGTCGTGCTCGCGACGCCGACTGGCACGGGCAAGAGTCTCGTCGCGCTCGGCGCGCACTTCGCCGCACTGTCCGAGGGGCGCCGCACCGCGTACACGGCGCCGATCAAGGCACTGGTGAGCGAGAAGTTCTTCGAGCTGGTGGCGGTATTCGGCGCAGACCGGGTCGGCATGATCACGGGAGATACCGCGATTAACGCCGATGCGCCGATCATCTGCTGCACGGCGGAAATCATCGCAAACCTGGCGCTGCGCGACCGCGACGCGAACGGCATCACGCAGGTCGTGATGGACGAGTTCCACTTCTACGCCGACCCCGACCGCGGCTGGGCCTGGCAGGTGCCGCTGCTCCTCATGGCGGACGCGCAGTTCCTGCTCATGTCTGCGACGCTCGGTGACGTCACTGAACTTGCCGACGATCTCAGCAGGCGCACCGGCCGCGACACCGAGCTCGTCACCGGTGTCGAGCGTCCCGTACCGCTCGAGTTCACGTACGCGGTCGCGCCGACCCACGAGGTCGTCGAGCAGCTCGTGGCGGATCGCGAGACCCCGGCGTACCTGGTGCACTTCAACCAGTCGCACGCTGTCGAGCAGGCGCAGGCACTCTCGAGCCTGAAGCTCGTTGATCGCGCCGGGCGCGACGAGATCGCGGAGGCGATCGGAACGTTCCGGTTCTCGGCGGGCTTCGGCCAGACCCTGTCTCGGCTCGTGCGCTCCGGCATCGGCGTGCACCACGCCGGCATGCTGCCGAAGTACCGCAGGCTTGTTGAGCAGCTCGCACAGCGCGGCCTGCTCAAGGTGATCTGCGGCACGGACACCCTCGGGGTAGGCATCAACGTGCCGATCCGCACGGTCGTCATCACCGCGCTCACGAAATACGACGGACAGAAGATGCGCAGGCTCTCCGCCCGCGAGTTCCACCAGATCGCGGGTCGCGCGGGCCGCGCAGGGTTCGACACCGAGGGCGACGTCATCGCGCTCGCGCCCGAGTTCGAAGTCGAGAACGTGCGCGCCGCCGCGAAGGCCGCGGCGAAGGCGACCGGCGGCAAGAAAGCGAAACCCGCCAAGAAGAAGTCCCCGCCGCAGGGCTTCGTCGCCTGGACGGAGCAGACCCTCGACAAACTCGTCGCTGCTTCGCCCGAGCCGCTGGTGAGCCGCATGCGGATCACCCACGCGATGGTGCTCGGCGTCATTGGCCGCGGCGAGGAATACGAGGGCGATGCGCTGGATACCCTCCGCACGCTCGTATTCGACAGCCACGAACCCCGCGCAGCGCAGTTCGCGCACGCCCGCACCGCCATCGACATCTTCCGCACGCTCGTGCGCGGCGACATCGTCGAGTACCACGTCGACGGTCGCGGCCAGCGCCTGCTCCGGCTCACGATCGATCTGCAGTCGAACTTTGCCCTGAACCAGCCGCTGTCGCCCTTCGCGCTCGCCGCGCTCGAACTCCTCGAACCAGAGTCTCCCAGCTACGCGCTCGACGCGATCTCGGTCATCGAGGCCACGCTCGAGGATCCGCGTGCGATCGTCCGCGCGCAGGAGCACCGGGCGCGCGGCGAAGCGATCGGCCAGATGAAGGCCGACGGGATCGAATACGAGGAGCGGATGGAGCTCCTCGAGGAGATTACCCACCCGCAGCCCCTCAAGGAGCTGCTCGGGGAAGCCTTCGAGGCGTACCTCAAGGAGGTGCCGTGGGCGCGTGACTACGAGTTGCGCCCCAAGTCCGTCGTGCGTGACATGATCGAGCGGGCCTTCGGCTTCCGGGATCTCGTGAACTACTACGGGCTCGGCCGCTCGGAGGGCGGGGTGCTGCGTTACCTCAGTGACGCGTACCGCGCGCTCGAGCGCACGGTGCCCGAGGCGGCGAAGACCGACGAGCTCGACGAGATCATCGACTGGCTCGGCGAGCTCGTGCGGCAGGTCGACTCGAGCCTCGTCGACGAATGGACCGAACTCTCCAACCCCGATATCGCGGCCGAACTCGCGACGCGTCACGGCTCCGACGAGGCGGCGCTCGTCGGCCCGCCGCCCGCCCGGTCGCTGCTCGCCAACGAGCGCGCCTTCCTCGTGATGGTGCGCAACACGCTCTTCCGGCGCGTGCAGGCCGCGGCGTTCGAAAAGTACGACGAGCTCGAAGAACTCGACGCCGCCCACGGCTTCGGGGTGCAGAAGTGGCGTGACGCGCTCGACGGCTACTTCACCGAGTACGACGAGATCCGGGTCGACGCCGATGCGCGGGCGGCCGGGCTGCTCAGCCTCGACCGGTCGATGGCGGAGCAGGGTGTCTGGGAGTTCCGCCAGGTACTCCTCGACCCAGCAGGCGACCGTGACTGGGCGATCGAGGGCGAGATCGATCTCGGCGAGTCCGAGCTTGAAGGCGAGCCAGTCGTCCGAGTGACCCGGGTGGGGCCGACGGTCTGACACTCCCAGCGGCGGTGGGATGCTGCGAGTATGCCCCGCCAACTCGCGCGGACGACTGCGGCTATCTAGACTCAAAGCTATGACTCTTGCGGCATTGACCACTGAACACTTCCTTGCGAACGCGGACCACACGCTGCTCGCCCCTCCGACCACCGCCGCAGAGCTCGACGCGTTCCTCACGGACGCCGCCGCGCTGGGCGTGAAGCGCGTCTGCGTGAGCCCGTCGCTGCTCCCGGTCGACAAGCGCGGCCTCGGGATCGTCACCGTCGTCGGGTTCCCGTCAGGCGTGCACAAGGCCGAGGTGAAGGCATTTGAGGCAGCGCAGGCTGTCGCGGACGGCGCAGACGAGGTCGACATGGTCGTGAACCCCGCGCTCGTGCACGCGGGCGAGTGGGAAGCGCTCGCAGCAGAGATTCGCACCGTGCGGGCCGCATGCCCGGACAGCGTGCTGAAGGTCATCATTGAGAGCGCCTCGCTTACCGACGAGCAGATCGTTGGCTGCTGCAAGGCCTCCGAAGCGGCCGGCGCCGACTTCGTGAAGACCTCGACCGGGTTCAACGCGGCAGGCGGTGCAAGCGTGCACGCGGTCCGGATCATGGCAGAGACCGTCGGCGATCGCCTCGGCGTGAAGGCCTCGGGCGGCATCCGCGACGCCGAGACGGCTCGCGAGCTCTGGGCTGCTGGCGCGACGCGCTTCGGTGTCTCCGCGACCGGCGCGATCGTTGCCGGTTGGGACTCTGCCGCGGCAGCTGAGGGCTCCGGCTACTAAAACATGCGTGCGGTGCCGGTCGAGATTCGGGCAGCTGCGGGCTTCGATCCCGCGCTGCACGGCGAGATCGAAGCCGCCGCGGACGAGCTCTTCCGGGGGCACTTCGGGGTGCTCCCGTGGGATGAGAACGCCGCGGGCCCTGCCGAGGACGGGCACCGTGAGCGCCTCATCGAAGCCGTCGAAGACGGCAAGGTGCTCGGCTTCGCCAGGCTGCTCGAGGTCGGAGAGTTCCTCCACCTCGAGCAGCTCTCGGTGCGCCCGGACCGCGCCAGGCGGGGGATCGGGGCCGCGCTGGTGGCCGCGGTGCTCACGGACGCCGCCGCGCGCGGTGTTCGCGCGGTGACGCTCCGCACCTTCGCCGATGTTCCCTGGAACGCGCCGTTTTACGAGCGCTGTGGGTTCCGTACCGTGACTGATGCGCCGAGCCGATTCCATACTGAGCTCGTGCATACGGAGGCGCGCATGGGGTTGCTTGAGCACGGTGAACGGGTGCACATGATTGCGACGCCCGCCGACACGCCCGCGGCGCCGAGCTCGCGCCGAACTTGACCAGCGCCGGGCTGACCTAGGGCCGGGCTGACCTAGCGCCGGGCGCCGAGGAGTTCTGAGATCTCAGCCGCCGCGCTGACCGCACGCTCCGCGAACCGTTCGATCGCGGCATCGGGGTGCGAGACAACCAGCGATGAGATCGAGAGCCCGTACACCGGCTCGCCCCGATGGTTGAAGATTGGGGCTGAGACGCAGACGGTGCCGACCTCGTGCTCGCCAAGATCGAGCGCGTAGCCGCGCTTGCTCGCGCGCCCGAGATCCTCAATGAGATCGTCGACCACCGTGAGGGTGGCATCGGTGTGCGCGGGGAGCCCGGTGTGCTCCGCATAGTCGCGCACCTCGGTGACGTCACGTTGCGAGAGCACCGCTTTGCCGACCCCTGTGGTGTGCAGCGGCGCCGAGAGCCCGACCCGAGAGCGCACCCGGTAGGGGCGCAGCGACTCGGCGCCGAACACGAAGTCCACCGTTTCGGGGCCGACTTCGGCAAGGTGCACCGTGCACTGCGTGTCTGCAACGAGGTCTTCGATGACGGGCCGCGCGAGGGCGACGACGTCGAGCTCCGTGAGCGTGCGTCCGGCGAGGTGAGTGAATCGTCGCCCAGCACGGAAGCCGTGCTCCGCGTCGCCGGTGATGAAGCCAGCCGCGATGAGCATCGCGAGGATGCGGTGGACGGTCGACTTGGGAAGTTGGGCGGCCTCAACGATGTCGGTGAAGCGGCTGTTCAAGAGCGCAGCCTCGAGCACAGCGAGTGTCTTTTCGCTCGCGGTCTGTGGTCGTGGTGAGTAGCCCCCAGACACCTGGCCATCGCGCTCCATCAGCACCCTTTCGTCAGTCTTTCAAGCGTACTGTTCCCGCCTGACCGACACTCCGTGCTCGGAGAATTCTTGGGGATTTCGCTAGGAGCGTTGGGCTCCGAACAACTGTGCCCGACTACAGGGCGCCGTACGCGTCTCCGAGCAGCGCCAGGGCGCGGTCTCGATCCACACCGAGCTCGGTGAGGGATCGGGCCGCGCCCTGCGCGATCTCGCGCGCTCGCGCCTCGACCGGATCGTCGCCCAGGCGCACGAACGTGCCTGCGCGCCCGCGCCCCTCAACCACGCCAGCCTCCTCGAGGGAACGATACGCCGATGCGACGGTGTTCGTGGCGATGCTCAGCTCCGCGGCAAGCGCGCGGACGGTCGGCAGCCGGGACCCGGGCGCGAGCTCGCCAGCGGCCACCGCGGCGATGACGGCATCGTGGAGCTGCCGGAATGGGGGCACTGCGGAGTCTGGATCCAGGGCAAGCACAAAGCGGGTCATAGCGCCCAGCATAAAGCCCGACGCCATGACCCGCTCCGTGTTGCGGAGGATTAGCCGATGCCGGCCATCTCCTCGACGTGTGTCTTGCCGATGCGGCCGAGCACTGCAGGCTGCTTCGCCTTGATCCACCAGTACCGCGAGAACGCGATGAGCATCGTCGCCAGGAAGATGTACGGGATCACGTTGATCGGGAACACCGGCACCGGGTAGACGTTCGCGATGAACACGTACGCCATGGCGAGGACAGCGATGACCGCGGTCACCCACACGAGGCGGTTCTTGATGCCCTCGCGGGTGGTGTACACGACACCTGCAATCGCGACGAGCGAGTACGCCACCATGTAGCCGTAGGTGCCGTAGGTGTCGACCCACACGGTGATGTCCATCGGGTGCGTGCCCATGAGCAACAGGATGATGTCGAGCACGATCGCGGCGGGGCCCGCGATGAGCAGCACCCGGGGCGGGGGGGGGTGGGTCTCGTGCGTGCGGCCGAAGCGCTCGGGCACCATGCCTTCCTTGCCCATGACGTAGAGGATGCGGCCGACTACGTTGAGCGGAGCAACGACGACGGCGAAGAACGATGCCGCGACACCGAACACGAGGATCGGGGTGAACCAGCCGGGCATGTTCACCTTCTCGGCGACTGCCTGGAGCGGGCTCGCGACCGTGCCGAGTTCGTCACCGAGCACTGCGATCTGCGTGTAGGCGGCGAAGACGTAGAGCACGCCGACGGCGACGGCGCTCCACATGATCGCACGTGGGATTGCCTTCTTCGGATCCTTCGCTTCGCGGCCGAGCGCGTCAGCCGAGGAGAAGCCAACGAAGCCGAGGATGCCGAGCACCATGCCTGCTGCGACGCCCTGGAAGGGGACGCCCTCGAACCTGAATTGCGACGGATCCCATGCCGCATCGCCGAGCACGATGAGCGCGGTGATGAGGAGCACGAGGATGATCGCGACCGAGAGCAGCTCGAGCACGAGCGAGATGCGGGCCGAGACCCGGATGCCGCGGATCGTGAAGAACGTCGCGCCGCCGCCGATGATCACGGCGAGCGCGATGAGCCAGGGCAGGCTGCCGGCGGACTCGACGCCGAAGATCACGAGCAGATCAGACATGTACGACACGGCGCCGCCCAGCGAGCCTGCCGCGATGCCCCACGAGCCGATGAGCAGCGCGACGCCCGCTGCGAACGCGCCGGCCGGGCCGAGGCCCTGCGCGACGTAGGTGTACAGCGAGCCGGCCGAAGCGTGACGCTTCGCGAACATGCTGATGATGTATCCGACACACAGAATGACGATCGTGGCGAGCACGAACGCAAACATGGTGCCGCTTCCGGCGCCGAGGAAGATTGACGCGGCGGTGAACGCGATGACCGCGCTCGGCGCGATGCTTGCGATGGCCTGAGCCGCAAGCTCGGGGCCAGACATGACCCCTTCGCGAAGGCCGGCGTCGACCTTCTGGGTAGTGGACTGCGACATGCAACTCTCCTTTGAGATGTTGTGAAGTGTTATGGAATGAGGAGCGTGCGGAGCACGCCACCCGAAGCGAGATCGTCGAGCGCTTCAGCAGCCTCGTCGAGCGGACGGCGCCCCGAGATGAGCGGATCGAGCTTGAGCTGTCCGTCCATGTAGCGATCGACGAGCGCGGGGATATCGATCGAGGGGCGCACGGAACCGTAATTCGACCCGAGAATGCGCTGATCTGCTTCCGCGAGCACGAGCGGCTCGAACGAAGCCTTGGCGCCGGTCGGGGGGAGCCCGACGATGACGGCTGCGCCACCGAGCCCGAGCATCTGGATCGCCTGTTCCGTGGTCACGGTCCGGCCGATGGCGTCGAACGCGTAGTCGACGCCATCGGGGATGAGCTCGAAGAGCTGCTCGACCGCGTTCCCCTCGGACGCATCGATGCGGTCGGTCGCGCCGAACTGCATCGCCATGTCGGTCTTCTCGGGCACGACATCGATCGCAATGATCCGCTCGGCGCCCGCAAGCTTCGCGCCCTGCACGACGTTGAGGCCGACTCCGCCGCAACCAATGACGGCGACGATCGAGCCGGGCTCGACCGCCCCGGTGTTCATTACGGCGCCGACGCCGGTCGCGACGGCGCAGCCGACGACCGCGATGACATCGAGCGGGGCGTCGTCGCGCACCTTGATGGCGCCCGACGCCGGCACGACGACCTCCTCGGCGAACGATGAGACACCGAGGTAGTGGTGCAGCGACTCGGTGTCGCCGTCCTCCTGCTCGAGGCTCAGACGCGAGGTGCCGTCAAACAGCGATCCCTTCGCATTGATGACCTGCGCGACCTTCTGGCAGCGAGCCTCGTGCCCCTGCAGGCAGTACCGGCACTCGCCGCACGGCGGCACCCAGCTCAGAACAACGTGGTCGCCGACGGCGAGCGAGGTGACGCCCTCGCCGAGTTCGAGCACCACGCCGGAGCCCTCGTGACCCATGACCATCGGCGCGGGGGCTTCCCACTCGCCGCGCTTCACGTGCAGGTCAGAGTGGCAGACTCCGGCCGCGGCGATCTTCACCCGGACTTCGCCTGCCTTGGGCGGTGCGAGTGTGACGTCAGCGACGGCGACCCGGGTGTTGGGTTCCCGGAACACGACTGCTTTCATGTTTTCCTCCTCCATTGGGGTGCGCTCTCGTGGGCGCAAAAGTTCGTCCAGGAGATGGTAAGTATCTTTGGGGCGCAATGTCACTGCGCCAAGTGGTGAAAGCGTTTGGAGTGTTTCGTCACTTGGTACAGTTGATGCATGAGTTTTGACCTCCGTACCGTCACCCGGGTCGTCGGCGGCAGCTACGTCGACAACGGGATTCCCGACCACACGTCCTGCGAAGGGCTCGCCCGCGTCGGCGAATACGTCGTGGTAGCGAGCGCCGAATTTGCGACACTCGTCACGGGAAGCGTGGCGGAACTGCAGGCGAGGTTCGCGCAGGGCAGCGAGGCGGCAAAGGTCACCGCGCGTGCGGTGTTCGTCACGGATCAGGACACGCCACGACTCCGCAAAACCCTCGCTGCACACGGTATGAGTGCGGTGCTTGGGGCGACGACCGTGGAAGACGCACTCCACCTCAGGCTCGCCGCGCCCCTCGCCGACGACCGGGCAGCCTCCGACAGGCTCGTCGCTTCAGGAACGCGGGTGCTCACTCAGGTCGCGCGGCGCGGCGGCGCGACGGCCGTAATGGCGGAGCTCGCACATCGCATCGACGGCTGGGCGGTGCTGCTCGATGCGCACGGTCAGCTCATCGCGAGCGCGGGCGCGGGGCGACTGCACCTCGATGACGCCAAGGCGGTCGCCCTCGGCAAGCCGGTGCGCGTGCGCCACCCCGGGCTGCAAACCCACCAGGTGGGCTCGGATCTCGATTTCACCGGCTATCTTGTGGTTGCCTCGCGCTCGAGCGCGACCGGACGGATCCGCGACCTCGCCTCGCAAGCGGCGGCGCTGTTTGACCTCGTGCTGCGGACCCGAAACCCCTCGCTGACTGAGCACCTCGGCAGGGAGGCGCTGCTCGACATCCTCGAGGCCGGCGGCAGCGACGCCACCGACCTGCTGCGGCGCTGGGGCGTGCGTGAGGTAGAGCTCACCGCGTTCGTGCTCGGCACGCGAACGCGGACGGTCGACCTCGACCGGCTTGTCGAACGGTGGTGTGACGAACTCGGGGTGGAGCACCTCTTCGTTGAGGATCCGGGCCGCGTGCGCGGGTTCGTGCCCGAGCACCGCACCGCGGAGCTCGCGGATCGCGTCGAACGATTCGACTCGGTCGGGGCGAGTGCTCTGCACCTCGGCCTCGGGGCGCCCGCGAGTATCGACGCCTTGGGCCGCAGCTCCCTGCAAGCGCGGCAGGCGTTCGACGTCGCCCTCGACTCGGGGCAGGGCACGCAGCGGTACTCCGCGCTGCCGACCGTCGACTTTGTGCTCGACGCGATCTCCGCTGAGCAGCGCGTGCAACTCGGTGGAGTCCTCGACGACCTGCGTGATGCCGACGGCGGGCGCGGCGACCTCCTGACCACGCTGTTTGTGTTCCTCTCCGAACACGGCGCACACCGCGCAAGCGCCGCGCGCCTGGGGGTCCACCGCCAGACTCTCGTGTCCCGTATCCACCGCATCGAGGAGCTGTCGGGGTTGTCGATGGCTCGGCCCGACGATCGGGCGGCAGCCTGGCTCGCGCTCCGGGCCCTCGGGTTCGAGCCTCAGGCCTAGGCGTGGGGGACCCGCGCCGCCGCTAGGGGACCAGTAGGGTACGCAGCACGCCCCCGGCGGCGAGCTCGTCGAGCGCCGCAGCTGCCTCGGCTAGTGGGCGGCGGCCGGAGATGAGTGGGTCCAGCAGCAGCTCGTCCGACATGTACTTATCGACGAGCGCGGGAATGTCGACGGACGGGCGCACCGAACCGTAGTGGGAGCCGAGGATTCGCTGGCCGCCCATTGCGAGCACCAGCGGCTGGAAGGAGGCCGTCTCGCCGTCGGCAGGCAGCCCCACCACGACCGCGGTGCCGCCAATGCCGAGCATCGTCACCGCCTGTTCAGTGGTGGTGGGCCGCC
Organism: Leucobacter sp. G161; assembly: GCF_001482305.1. Lineage (GTDB taxonomy): Bacteria > Actinomycetota > Actinomycetes > Actinomycetales > Microbacteriaceae > Leucobacter. The sequence goes on along the minus strand of NZ_LOHP01000065.1, from coordinate 35,176 downwards.
CGATGGCGTCGAAGGCGTAGTCGACGCCGGTCGCCGCGAGCGCGAACACTTGCTCGAGCGTGTCGCCGCCCGCGGCGTTCACGGTGTGTGTCGCGCCGAACTGCCGCGCGGCGTCGAGCTTGTCTGCAACGACGTCGACCGCAATAATCTGCTCGGCGCCAGCGAGCCTTGCGCCCTGCACGATGTTCAGTCCGACCCCGCCACAGCCGATCACGACCACGCTCGAACCGGGTCGCACCTCAGCCGTGTTCGTGACCGCGCCGATGCCGGTCGCGACCGCGCATCCTACGACCGCGATCACATCGAGGGGAGCGTCTTCGCGAACCTTGATCGCGCCCGAGACGGGGACGACAACTTCCTCCGCGAACGCAGAGACGCCCAGAAAATGATGCAGCGTCGTTGACGACCCGTCCGCGCCAGCCGTGCTCAATCGCGAGCTGCCGTCAAACAGGGTGCCCTGCGCGTTGATGACAGTGGTGACGCGTTCGCAGTTCGATTGCTTACCCCGCAGGCAGTAGCGGCACTCGCCGCAGGGCGGCACCCAGCTGAGCACGACGTGATCGCCGACGGCGAGGCTGGTGACCCCCTCGCCGACTTCGGTCACGACTCCAGCGCCCTCGTGGCCCATGACGGGGGGGGCGGGGACCTGCCATTCCCCGCGCTGCACGTGCAGATCTGAGTGGCAGACGCCCGCTGCCACGACCCTGACGCGCACCTCGTTCGCCTTCGGCGGGGCAAGGGTGACGTCGGTGAGCGTAATCGGTGTGTCGGTGTCGGTGAAGACGACAGCTTTCATGGTGTTCCTCTCCGGTGAGGGGCCAGCTGGCGGCGCCGCAGCCCGCGTCGTGCCATCGTAAAACGCGGGGCGACTACTGTCACCCACTTTTCCCGCATTTGTGGGAACTGCCCGCTGAGTTCGGTTGTGCACTACCGGACGAATAGAATCACTCTCATGCGACTCGGAGTCATCGACGTAGGTTCGAATACCGTTCATCTCCTCGTGGTTGACGCGCACCCTGGCGCAAGCCCGAATCCGTACCACTCGCAGCGCTCGACGCTGCGCCTCATGCGCTACCTCGATGCCGACGGTGCGATCACTGAAGAGGGCGTGACCCGCATCATCGGTGCGATCGGGGACGCCGTGAAGACGGTGCAAGAGATCGGCGCTGATGACCTCCTGGCGACGGCAACTTCGGCGATCCGCGAGGCTGCGAACGGTGAAGAAGTGCTCGCGCGGATCGAGCGCGAAACCGGGCTGAAGCTCGACGTGCTCTCGGGCGAAGACGAAGCGCGGATCACGATGCTCGCGGTCCGCCGCTGGCTGGGCTGGTCGGCGGGGGAGATTCTGCTGTTCGATATCGGCGGCGGATCATTCGAGATCGCGCAGGGAGCGGACGAGTATCCCGACGTGCAGGTGTCCCTGCCGCTCGGCGCTGGTCGCTCAACGATCATGTACCTCCCCGAAGATCCGCCCAGCGCCGAGGGGATTTCGCGGCTGCGTGCCCACGCGCGCGAGGAGTTCACGAACGCGCGCAACGAGTTCTTCAAGGGGCGGCCGAAGCCGAAGCGCGTGGTCGGCACGTCGAAGACGATTCGCTCGCTTGCGCGGCTCATCGGTGGGCCGCCGGACCCGGCAACCGGGGATCTCGCCGAACTGCACTACGCCGGCCTCCGGGAGTGGGAGCCGACGCTGCGCGACATGCCTGGGTCGGTGCGAGAGTATCTGCCGGGCATCACGCCCGAGCGCGGCTACCAGATCATGGCGGGCGCGGTCGTGCTGCGCACCGCGATGAAGGTGTTCGACGTGTCGACGCTGACGATTTCGCCCTGGGCGCTGCGCGAGGGGATCGTGCTGCGCTACATCGACGCGCTTGACGGGCGGGGCACCGACCCTGTTTCCGACGAAGGGTGAGCTGCGGATTCAATTCTGCAGGGCTGTCTTCGCTGAGGAAAACGTTCCACTATTGAGGCTTTCATATCGGAATCGCAACCATTGCCGCCCAGAGCGTGCGTCATTGCGTATCCTGCTGTAGGAATACACTGTGAGTCAACAACCGCCCGCGGCTCGCGCGGGCGCATAACCAGGGGGGCATACTGTGACCATCTCCACTACTCAGAAGCTGATCGGCCTCACGGCCGCGGCTGGTCTTGTGCTCGGCCTTTCGGCCTGTGGCCAGGCACCCGAAGCCGAAGGCGGCTCGGATGTCGAGGCAGTGAAGGGCTTCCAGCCCTGCATGGTGTCTGACGAGGGCGGCTTCGACGACAAGTCGTTCAACCAGCTCGGCTACGAAGGCCTGCAGAAGGCGGCCGCTGAGCTCGACGTCAAGGTCATCGAGACCGAGTCGAAGAGCGCGAGTGATTACGCGGCCAACCTCGACGGCCTCGTCGATGCGGGCTGTACCTTCATTGTTTCGGTGGGCTTCATGCTCTCCGAGCCGACCGTGAACACCGCGAAGGCTAACCCCGACGTGCAGTTCGCGATCATCGACGACTGGGCAGACAACGACTTCGACGGCACCACCGATGCCCCGAACATCAAGCCGCTCGTGTTCGACACGGCACAGGCTGCGTTCCTCGGTGGCTACGCTGCTGCTGACCTTTCGGAGTCGGGCACGCTCGGTACCTTCGGCGGCGCAAAGATCCCGCCCGTCACCATCTTCATGGACGGCTTCCAGCTCGGCGCTGAGTACTACAACGAGCAGAACGACGCTGACGTGAAGGTCATCGGCTGGGACGTTGAGAAGCAGGACGGCCAGTTCACCGGCGAGTTCGCTGCGAACGACACCGCGAAGCAGATGGCCCAGGGTCTCCTCGACCAGGGCGCAGACGTGCTGCTCCCCGTCGGCGGTCCGGTCTACCAGTCGGCTGCCGAGGCAATCCGTGATTCGGGTGGCACCGCGGCCCTCATGGGCGTCGACGCGAACGTCTTTGACACCGACCCGAAGGTGCAGGACATCCTCTTCACCTCGATCATGAAGAGCATGGACATCGCCGTCTACGATGCGGCGATGGAAGCTGCTAAGGGCAACTTCAGCACCGACCCCTTCGTCGGCGTGCTTGAGAACGAGGGCGTCAGCCTCTCGGGCTTCAACTCCTTCGAGGACAAGGTCTCGGACGACCTCCAGGATCGTCTCGACAAGATCTCGGCAGACATCATTGCCGGCAAGATCAAGGTCGAGTCGCCTTCCTCACCGTAAGGCTGGAGCGGCGGGCCGGTGACTCGGTAACTTCCGAGTCACCGGCCCGTGCTATTTTTGTGCGCGGACTATGCTCCGGCCACTATCCACACCCATTGAACTTAGATAGATTGACGGCATGACGCTCGAACTGCGCGGAATCACGAAGCGATTCGGATCTTTCACCGCAAATGACCGCATCAACCTTGAGGTGCGACCCGGAGAAATCCACGCCCTGCTCGGGGAGAACGGCGCGGGCAAGTCCACGCTGATGAACGTGCTCTACGGCCTGTACCAGCCCGAGGAGGGCGAGATCCTCGTCGACGGCGTGCCGCAGCACTTTCGTGGCCCGGGCGACGCGATGGCAGCCGGAATCGGCATGGTGCACCAGCACTTCATGCTCGTGCCGGTATTCACCGTCGCCGAGAACGTGATGCTTGGCCACGAAACCACCAAGTTTGCCGGAGCCCTCGATCTCGCGAGCGCCCGCGCGCACGTGCGCGCCGTCGCCGACCGGTTCGGCTTCGAAGTGGATCCCGACGCCGTTGTCGAGGATCTCCCCGTCGGAGTGCAGCAGCGTGTCGAGATCATCAAGGCGCTTTCGCGTGACGCGAAGATTCTCGTGTTTGACGAGCCGACCGCCGTGCTCACCCCGCAAGAGACCGACGAACTCATGCAGATCATGCGGCAGCTCCGCAACGACGGAACCGCGATCGTGTTCATCACGCATAAGCTGCGCGAGGTGCGCGAGGTTGCAGACAGAATCACGGTGATCCGCCACGGCAAGGTCGTCGCGGAAGCTTCGCCCGAAGACTCGACGAACGAGCTCGCCTCGCTCATGGTGGGCCGCGCCGTCGAACTCACCGTGCAGAAGGGTGCCCCGAAGACTTCCGAGGGCGGGCTGAAGATCAGCGACCTCACCATCGCCGACGACACCGGCCACATCGTGGTGGATCGGGTCTCGCTCGAGGTGCGTCCCGGAGAGATCCTCGCGATCGCGGGGGTGCAGGGCAACGGGCAGACCGAGCTCGCCTCAGCGCTTGTTGGGCTGCAACAGGTCACCTCGGGAGAGATCACGCTCGGGGGCGAGAGCATTCTCGGCAAGCCGGTGAAGCAGATTATCGACGCTGGCGTCGCTTTCGTGCCGGAGGACCGCATCGAGGAAGGCCTGGTGGGCAGCTTCAGCGTCGCTGAGAACCTCATGCTCAACCGCACCACCGACCCGGCGTTTGTCTCCGGTGGCACGGTGAAGCGCGCCGCGCTCACCGAGTTCGCCGAGCAGAAGATCGAAGAGTACGACATCCGTACGCGCGGCCCACACTCGGCCGCCGGGAGCCTCTCGGGTGGCAACCAGCAGAAGGTAGTCATTGCGCGCGAACTCAGCCGTGACCTCAACCTGCTCGTCGCATCGCAACCGACCCGCGGCGTCGACGTCGGCTCAATCGAGTTCATTCACACCCGCATCGTCGAAACCCGTGATGCTGGAGTGCCCGTGGTGCTCGTCTCCACGGAGCTTGACGAAGTGTCTGCGCTCGCGGACCGCATTGCAGTGATGTACAAGGGAGCGGTGATCGGCATTGTGCCCGGTAACGCCTCGCGTGAGACCCTCGGCCTGATGATGGCCGGCGAAACCCCCGAAGGAGTTGCGGCGTGAGCGACCCCACCCAGCAGTCCGCCACGCAGGCGGCCCCCAGCCCTGAGCCAGTGAAAACCCTCGAGGCTCCCAGGCAGAACAAGCTCATCACCGAGCTGCTGTCGAGCTCGGTCACCACGACAGTGCTGGCGATTGTGCTCTCGATGGTCATCGGGGGTCTGCTCATAGGCTTCACTGACCCTGACGTGCAGAAGTCGGCAGGCTATTTCTTCAGCCGCCCAGGCGACACCCTGGTCGCGCTCTGGGACGCGATCGCAGGCGGCTACGCCGCACTGTTCCGTGGCTCGATCTTCAACTATGAAGCGCCCACGTTCCTGCGCGCAATCAAGCCCCTGTCAGACACCTTGAACTTCGCCACCCCGCTCATCGCGGCGGGCCTCGGCGTGGGCCTCGCGTTCCGCGTTGGCCTGTTCAATATTGGTGGCCGCGGCCAGATGCTCATGGGCGCCGCAGCCGCTGGCTTCGTGATGTTCGGCGTCAAACTGCCGTTCATCATCCACCTCCCGCTCGTGATCATCGCAGGTATCGCGGGTGGCGTGCTCTGGGGCGGCCTGGTCGGCTTCTTGAAGGCGCGCACCGGTGCCCACGAAGTGATTCTCACGATCATGACGAACTTCATCGCGTTCTACTTCATCGCCTGGCTGCTCTCGACGCCCGGTCTGCTCATGCGCCCGGGCGGCAACCAGCCGATCTCACCGGTCACCCCGGAGAGCGCAAAGTTCCCCCTCCTCTTTGGTGCACCGCTCACCACGAACTGGGGCTTCATCGTGGTGCTGCTCGCAGCCGTGTTCGTGTGGTGGCTCATGGAGCGTTCGGCGCTCGGCTTCCGAATGCGGGCGGTGGGGGAGAACCCACACGCCGCACGCGCAGCCGGCATCAAGGTTGAGCGTGTGATCTTCTATGCCATGGCCTTCGCGGGCGGTCTTGCTGGCCTTGCCGGTGTGAATCAGATCGCGGGCACCATTACCACCGGTTTCGGCAGTCACATCGACGCGGGCATCGGCTTCGATGCCATTACGGTGGCGCTGCTCGGGCGCTCGCGCGCAGGCGGAATCGTCGCGGCAGGTCTGCTCTTCGGAGCGCTGAAGGCCGGCAGCTTTACCATGCAGATCACGCAGCAGATCCCTGTAGACATCGTGCTCGTCGTGCAGGCACTCATCGTGCTCTTCATCGCGGCACCGCCGCTCGTGCGCACCGTGTTCGGCATGAAACGCTTTGACCGCATCCACGGCCTCCAGCAGAAGGGAGCCTCGGCATGAGCGCGGTTCACGAACTCACCGGCACCCACGTCGTCGTCGACGGCGCAGGCGTTGTCCGCACCCGCAGCATGAAGGCTCCGATCGCGTTCACCGTGGTCGCGATCATCGCCCTCGTGCTTGCGTTCCCCGGCGCTCGCGAGGGGCTGAGTAACTTCCGACTGAGCGACCGCACCCAGTCGTTCGCGCTGCCCGACATCGCGCTGCCGACCGTTCCCACGGTGATCGCCTGCGCGCTGCTGCTGGCAGCGATGGCTGGGCTGAGTTTCTGGTACGCCAGCCGCTACCGCCCCATCCCGCTGTGGTTCACGGTCGTGTTCGCGCTCGTAGGCGTTTTCCTGTTCCTTGCCTGGTCATCGGCCGGTGGCACCGTGCCCGTGACAGGTCTGTTGTTTGGCGCACTCTCGCTATCGGTTCCGCTGATCTTCGGCGCGCTCGGTGGCGTCATCGGCGAGCGCGTCGGTGTCGTGAACGTCGCCATCGAGGCACAGTTCCTGTTCGCGGCGTTCTCGAGCGCGCTCATCGCGTCGATCACCGGATCGTACGTAGCTGGCCTCATCGGCGCGATCGTTGCCGGTGCACTTGTCGCCGCGATCCTCGCCGTCTTCTCGATCACGTACGTCGTCGAACAGGTGATCGTCGGTGTCGTGCTCAACGTGCTCATCACCGGACTGACCAGCTTCCTGCACGGTGCGATCATGCAGCCCAACGCTGAGACGCTGAACACGCCGCCGCGATTCCCGCGGTGGGCGATCCCGGGCCTGAGCGAGATCCCCATTGTCGGGCCCGTCTTTTTCAACCAGACGCTCATCGTGTACCTTGCATACATCATCGTGCCGCTGGTCGCCTGGGCCCTATACCGCACCCGTTGGGGCCTCCGCCTTCGAGCGGTCGGCGAGCACCCGCAGGCCGCAGACACCGTCGGCATCAAGGTGAACCCGACTCGGTTCTGGAACCTGCTGCTCGCGGGCGGCATCGCCGGCATCGGCGGCGCCTACTTCACGCTCGGCTCGGTTGGCGCGTTCGATAAGGAAATGACCGGTGGGCTCGGCTTCATCGCCCTCGCCGCGGTCATCTTCGGCGGCTGGGACCCGTTGCGTGCGACGCTCGCTGCGCTGCTCTTCGGCTTCACGAAGAACCTTGAGACGCTGCTGAACAACCTCGGCTCGCCGATCCCGTCCGAATTTATGTCAATGCTGCCGTACGTCGTGACGATCCTCGCTGTCGTAGGGTTCGCCGGTCGCTCCCGCTCTCCAGCGGCAAGCGGCAAGGCGTACGTGAAGGGATAGTCGTGTCTGACATCGACTGGGCAGCGCTGCGCGAGGCCGCTATCGCCGCGCTCCCGCACGCCTACGTGCCGTACTCGAGGTATCCAGTGGGGGCCGCGGCCCTCACCGACAGCGGCCGCATTGTCTCCGGCTGCAACGTCGAGAACGCCTCGTACGGGCTCACGCTCTGTGCCGAGTGTGCCCTTGTCGGCGACCTGCACATGGGCGGCGGTGGCAAACTCGTCGCGTTCGTCTGCGTGAACGGCAAGGAAGAGACGATCATGCCGTGCGGGCGCTGCCGGCAGCTGCTCTACGAACACTCGGCTGAGGGCATGCTCCTCGAGACCGTGTCAGGCATCCGCACCATCGACGAGGTACTCCCTGACGCCTTCGGGCCGCGTGACCTCGAGCGGGTCGCCGAATAGTTGTATCTGCCGGCGCGCAGGCGCCGGTTCGTCTCCACGAAAGGACCTGAACATGAGTGTCGAGCCGTTTGACGCCGTTGACGTGATTCGCGCCAAGCGCGACGGGGGAGAGGTCCCAGAACCGGCACTCCGGTGGATGATTGATGCCTTCACGCGCGGGTATGTGTCCGAAGCGCAGATGGCATCGTTCGCGATGGCGATCTACCAGCGAGGCATGGTGCGCGACGAGATCCGCGTCCTGACCGACGCGATGATCAACTCGGGTGAGCGCATGAGTTTTGCCGGGCTCTCGAAGCCGACCGTCGACAAGCACTCGACCGGCGGCGTCGGCGACAAGATCACGCTGCCGCTCGCGCCGCTCGTCGCAGCCTTCGGGGTCGCCGTGCCGCAGCTGTCAGGCCGCGGCCTCGGCCACACGGGCGGCACCCTCGACAAGCTCGAAGCGATCCCCGGCTGGCAGGCGGCGCTCACGAACGACGCGCTGTTCGCGCAGCTCGACGGTGACGTGGGCGCGGTGATCTGCGCTGCGGGATCGGGCCTCGCGCCCGCCGACAAGAAGCTCTACGCGCTGCGGGACGTCACCGGCACGGTGGACTCGATCCCACTCATCGCCTCGAGCATTATGTCGAAGAAGATCGCGGAGGGCACGGGCGCGCTCGTGCTCGACGTGAAGTTCGGTTCGGGCGCCTTCATGCAGGACTACGCGATGGCCCGCGAGCTCGCCGAAACGATGGTCGCCCTCGGCACCGACTCAGGCGTGCGCACCTCTGCGTTGCTCACCGATATGAACGTGCCGCTCGGCCTCACGATCGGCAACGCGAACGAGGTGCGCGAGTCCGTCGAGGTTCTCGCGGGCGGCGGCCCAGCCGACGTGCGCGAACTCACCGTCGCGCTCGCCCGCGAGATGCTCGCCCTCGTTGGCCAGCCTGACGCGGACGTCGAAGCGGCCCTCGACGACGGGCGCGCGATGGACGTGTGGCGCAAGATGATCGCCGCCCAGGGTGGCGACCCCGACGCGCCGCTCCCCGTCGCCCCCGAGACGCACGTTGTTACCGCGCCCACCTCAGGAGTGATGTCGAAGCTCGAAGGGTTGCCGTTCGGCATCGCAGCGTGGCGACTGGGAGCGGGCCGGGCGCGCGCTGAGGATCCCGTAATCCACTCCGCCGGCATCGACCTGCACGCGAAGCCGGGCGACAGCGTGACCGCTGGGCAGCCCCTCTTCACGCTGTCCGCAGAGGACGCGGGGCGTTTCCCGCGCGCGCTCGAGGCGCTCGAGGGCGCGTGGGACATCGACGCTGCGGCGGCACCCGGAGCTTACGCTCGCGGGCCGCTCGTGCGCGACCACATCACGGGATAGGGCGCGGCGCGCGCGGCTTACACGCTGCGCGCGCCCCGTTTTGAAATCCGTGCGGTTACCGGGTAGAGTTATCTCTCGGTGCCGCAGCCCGAAAAGGTAGCGGATTTCCACTTTGGGATATGGTGTAATTGGCAACACTACGGTTTCTGGTACCGTCATTCTAGGTTCGAGTCCTGGTATCCCAGCCACAGAAAAGCCCCGGTTTCCGGGGCTTTTCGCGTTTCTTGACACGCGGCTCGTGTGCTCAGGCCTGCTCTCGGCGCGGGCCATGGGCGGGCAACTCTTCTGGCGACTTGATTTCGGCGACACGGTAGGCGATGGTGTCGTTATGACTGATCCGGGTCCTGAATCGCCGCCAGCTCGGCGTCCCCGTGGGAGCGCGGTTCAACTTGTGTGCGCGGTGGCGCTCGGTGCCATGGTCGCGGTGTACTGCGGGGTGCTGTTTTTCTCGGGCGCCTTTGCGGGTGCCTCGGTGCTGTGGGATCCGAACGATGCCGGAATGCTCGAGCGCTGGACCTCAGCGCTCGCCGACGCAGCCCAATCGATCGTGCGCCTCGCGCTTGTAGCGGTGGTCGTCATGGCCGCGCTTGCGGTGGTAGCGGTCGTTGCAGCCCTGCGCCGCAGCAAGATCTGGTTGAGATTCGGGATCGTCAGCGGCGCAATGCTCCTCGGGACGGTACTGGCAATGGGCTTTGCGTCGGGCAGCTCACTGTCCACAATCGTGAGAGTGACTCACGAGCGGATCGGGCCGGTGCGTCTTGTCCCAGACACTGGTGGTGCCGGGCTGGAGGCCTTGACGAACGGGGCCAAAGACCCCGCCCTCGAAGCGTTCTCCAGCGAGGACGCTGATCGGGAGATGCGGGTGCTCGTCGAAGCGGCAATGGCCGACTTCGGTGGGCTAGCGGCGACGGTCGAGGTCACCGGCGAGAAGCCCGTTGAATTCGACGCGATGCACCCACCAATCAAGACGCACAGCTGTGCGCCCGCGCAGCCGGAAGGGCTGGGGGAGCAGCTCACGCTCGCGTTTACGCTGCCCAGCGACGATGAGGGACGAGCGAAGCAGCGAGTCCTGGCAGCTTGGGCGCAAGCAGGCTACCTCGAAGCACTGGAAGACGGACAACGTGATAAGTCTGTTGCGACGAAGACGGGGGCGAGCGCCATGTATGCGATTTCAGTCGACGACCGTTTCACCATCGACGGCACGCTCACGATGCAGTTGGAGAGCCGCTGCCTGTGATCGCGGTGATGCCGTCGACCAGAGCGCCCGGTGGGGTTACGCACCTGCCGTGGGGTGGTGCGAGGCAATGGATGCGTTCTGGCGGATAGGGCACTGCCTAGGCTGGGGGTACACCGACGATAGGACGGCCAACACCATGACTACAGTTTTTGACGGGGCCCAGGCAAATGAGTCGCGCCCATGGCTGACTTCCTATGCCGAAGGCGTGCGCCCCGAAATTGATCCGGTGAGCCAGACTCTCCCCGAAGCGTTGCAGGCCAGCGCTCAGCGGTTTCCGAACCATGTCGCGCTCGAGTTCTTCGGGCGCACCACGAAGTACAAAGCACTGTACGAGCAAGTTGAACGTGCCGCCCTGGGGCTGCGCAAGCTTGGAGTGAAGGCAGGAGACCGGGTCGCGCTTGTCCTCCCCAATTGCCCGCAGCACGTTGTCGCATTCTATGCGGTGTTGCGACTGGGCGCAGTCGTCGTCGAACACAATCCCCTGTACACCGAACGCGAACTGCGCCATCAGTTTGAGGATCACGAAGCAACGCTCGCGATCGTCTGGGACGTTGCGAGCGAGAAAATCGATCGCCTGCCGGAGGATGTGCGGCCACAGAACATCGTCACCGTGAACATGACTAAAGAAATGCCAACGCTGCAACAGCTCGCTCTTCGGCTGCCAGTTCCGGCGGCTCGTGCCGCGCGAAAGAAGCTCACGGCGCGACCTGCCTCGAAGGCGATGCGGTCGTGGGAGTCGCTGCTGGGGAACCGGCTGCCAAAGCGCGTGGCGGGCCCGAAGCTCGACGACATTGCTGTGCTGCAGTACACCAGCGGGACGACGGGCAGGCCGAAGGGTGCGATCCTGACCCACGAGAACCTGCGAGCGAATGCGATGCAAGGCCGGGAATGGCTGCCGGGCCTGCGCGAGGGTGACGAGGTGTTCTACGGTGTTCTGCCGCTGTTTCATGCGTACGGGCTGACCCTGTGCCTCACCTTTGCGATGAGTATCGGTGCCCGTTTGGTGTTGTTCCCGACGTTTGACGTCGGCCTCGTGCAGAAGGCTGCGAAGCACTCGCCTCCGACGTTCCTGCCAGGGGTGCCACCTATCTACGACCAGCTGGCGCGCGCGGCAGTTCGCGGGGAGCTCGATCTCTCGACGGTGCGATTCGCGATCTCGGGGGCGATGCCGCTGCCGGTCTCGACAGTGCAGCGCTGGGAAGAGGTCACTGGGGGCCTGCTCGTCGAAGGGTACGGCATGACTGAGGCCTCGCCGGTTGCGCTCGGAAACCCCGCTGGCCCATCCCGTCGGCCCGGGTCCGTTGGCGTCCCGTTTCCGAGCACTGAGATTCGCGTGGTTGACCCCGACAACCCGGCGGTTGAGGTGGGTGTTGGAGAGCCGGGGGAACTCCTGCTCAGGGGCCCGCAGGTGTTCGCAGGGTACTGGAAGCGCCCGGAAGACACCGCGGAAACCCTGCTGCAAGACGGCTGGCTGCGCACCGGCGACATCGTCACCGTCTCGGCGGACGGGTTTGTGACGGTTGTTGACCGACGGAAGGAGCTGATCATCACCGGCGGCTTCAACGTGTCACCCTCTGAAGTTGAAGAGGTGCTGCTGTCGCACCCCGACATCGCGGACGCGGCGGTCGTGTCACTGCCACGCGGAGATGGGGCCGAGATGGTCGCGGCGGCGATTGTGACCCGGAGCGGTGCGCAACTCGAATCGGAGTCAGTGCGTACGTTCTGCCGCACCAGGCTCACGGCGTACAAGGTCCCCAAGCGGGTTGAGTTCGTCCCTGAGTTGCCACGATCGATGGTCGGAAAGGTGCTGCGACGCGAGGTGCGCGAGCTTCTGCTGACCAATCAGTGACATACGGCCAGAGCGAGAACCTGTGATCGCGTGTTGGTCGCCGCGGGCGACGACTCGGTGAAAGCTGAGCGCATCAGCTTCGATGAGATCCCCGATGGCCTCGGTCGCCTGAAGCGCGGCGAGGTGAACGGGCGACCCGTCGCCATACTCGATAACTAAGCAGTGCCGCACGTGTGCCGGCTGCCGGGAATCCGTTCCCGGCAGCCGGCGCTGTCGTGTGGTGGCGTCGTTTCTTGTCCGCTCCCGTAGCTCGCTGAGGGTGGTTTCGAACCTTCGGCCAGTGGGGTGACGTGGATTTCCGAGGATGCGTTCCGACCTCCGTGCCGAGCTCACCCGCTCGAGCGTTTGGCAGTGTGCGTGGCGCCCGGATTGATAGGGGAGAGCTGTGGGGATGAAACATCAGATCTTAGTTAGGTTAGGCTAACCTCAGAAAAGGTAGCCACGGCAACCCCTGCTTCGTCTGATGAATGAGAAGGTGGATTTACCCGCTCGAAGCGGGCCGACTACACGCCAGCTAACGCAAGGAAGTCCCATGCCCCGAACCTCAGTACCGCGCCGCGACCGCACGTTCAGCATCGCCGTCGCGACGCTACTCGCCGCCTCAGCTGTCCTCTCCGGTGGGAGCGCGGCTCAAGCCACCCCGGGCTTGAACGTGGGAACCCACACTGTGTCCGCGAACGTCTACGTTCACGCGAGCGATACTCCTATCGGGCTGAATGCTTACGTGACGAACCCCGCAGCACCGCCGCTGGGATACCCGAGTAGCCCCGTCGTTGGGAACGCGACTCTCGAGGTGCAGCCCGATGGCACTGAGCTGCTCACCGTCCCCCTCGTAAACACCACGTTCGGTGTGCTCAGCTTCCCGGCAGCCTCAGCTGACGGGGCCGTCAGCGTTGTTGAGACAGGTACCACAGCATGGAAAACCGCATCGGGCGGCCCGAAGACGCGAATCAGTACAGTGACGTTTGACGTGACTGACTTCGCGGGTGGAGCTGCCGTCGCGACGTTCAGCCCGAGCCAAGAGTATGCGAACTTCTTTCTCTACCGCGGTGTCAAGCAGTGGGATCTCAATCTCGTGTGGGACACGACGACAGCCCGTTGAGGCAGTAGTCGAAGTTCACACCCCCATCACACAGCCTGAGCCGGCACCCCGGAGCAGCTTCTTCGAAAAGGTTTGACCAGATGCACACCCGCGCACGTAGATCCCTGTCGATATCGGCCCTCGCGCTATCCGTGATTCTTGCAGTGGGCACGCCCAATGCAGCGATCGCCGTCACCGCGGACGGTGCGGCTCCCGAGATCACCCAGCAACCACTGAGCGTGAGTGTTACGGAGGGGATGCCAGCGAGCTTCTCTGTAGGGTTTGACGACAGCGGCGACACATCGGTGCAGTGGGAATCGTCCGCTGACCAGGGGACGCTATGGACGCAGATCGAACCCTCGGACAACGAGACAGCGGATGACCCGACGCTGGTCGTCCCGGCGCCAACCGTGTCGGACGACGGCATCCAATTCCGCGCCCGAGTTGAGGGAGCCGCAGGCAGCGCCACCAGCGAAGCGGCGACGCTCAGCGTTGGGCTGCCAGAGGCTGTTCCCGAGCAGGAGCCCCTAGCCTCCGGCACTGTCGACGACGTGACTGCCGAGGACGGGGGACCGGCTGACTCAGCCCCGAGCTCGGCGGGGGATGACTCTGGCCCTGGGGATTTCCCGGACCCTGGAGATGACGCGGCGACAGGTCCCGGACAGGAGACAGCGCCGTTCGGCGAGCTGCGAGGAGCTGGGGCAGCCGGTATGCCAGCACCGGCATCGGCCGCTCGTCTCGCGCCGGGCATTTACACTGCCACGGTGAACCCGTTCGTTGCAGCAGCTGATGCTCCGATCGGTGTGAACGTATACATGGCCGATGCGTCGTTCCCACCGGTCAATCCGCAGAAGCTCAATGCGACCCTTCGCGTTGCTGCGGACGGAACAACCGAGGTGGACGTCCCGTTCACACAAGAAATCTTCACGCTGCAACAGATCAGCAGCAGCGATGAACTGCGCATTACCAACATCGAGCGCGGCGGTTCGATTGCCTGGGCGAACCTTCAGCCTGACCCGCGTTACCCAGATCGCATCGTGAACGTCACCGCTGAGCTCGCGCACTCCGGAGGGGAATACACCTTTGGGCCCGCGGTGCAGTATCCCGTTCCACTCGCGACCGAAAAGACTTGGGCGATTCACCTGAGTGTCGACTTCGCTGGCGCGGTGCGCCAACTCAGCGGCGACTTCACACAAACCTATGAGCACACGGCAACGGGTGCCGAGGTGACCGTGTCAGCAGAGGAAGGCGACGGACGCATTCCCCGACTCACGGAAGCGAAGCTGGGCGCGACCACTCCGACGCCCGATCATGAGGCGATAACGCGAACGCTCGCGCGTGACTTTCTGAGCGAACCAACCGCGCAGAGCTGGCGGCTTGACCTCCTCGCCGGGGAGGAATCGATCGATCTCAGCGGCGACATCGCGACGCGTGTCACGCTGCCCACTGACGTTGAATCACCGGTCGTGTTCGCCATCGAAGGTGGCAAAGCGACGAGACTTGAGACTGAGGCGATTGCTGAAGCGAGCGTCACCTTTGCGCCTGATGGCCTCGGGACATTCGCGATTGTCGACGCCGAGGCATCCGTTCCCTGGGCACACACGAAAACCTTCGAGAGTGACTTGGGCACCACGATGACCTATCGGACCACGGGTGAGGCAGATTGGGACTTTCCCGGCATGGACTTCGAATCGCTCGATTCGCTCGGCGCATACTACTCGTTCCTCGGTGAAGAGACTTCAGCTGCCCGCACGAGCGAAGCAGCAGCGCTGCTACACGAGGCCTTTGAAGACCCGGATGTGCGACTGTTCACCTTCGGACTCGATTTGAGCTACGAAAACGTTCCCGGTGCGACGGTCGCGAAACATTCCTCGTGGCAGTATCCGCTCGGCGGCGGGCTGACGAGTCTGAGTGGCTCGGTGCCTGTGAGCGGGGACGCCGACCGGGTGTATCTCGTCCGTGGCACGGTTGGATCAGGGCTGACGTCAGTAGAACCGTTGGGAGCCGGAAGTGGGTCGCGCTCTGCTGCGTTCACCATCGTTGGGGTCGACACTGATGCCGAATCACCCGCAGCGATGGTGCAGGTCGCGCTCTGGAATGCGGCGACAGGTAAAGATGGTGACATTGATTCCGCGCAAACCTCGGGCACTGAGATCGCCTACGTGCTGGTGGCCAGCGAGAAGCCGAAGCCGATCGCTAAACCGCAGGCTGTCACCGCGCTTCGCTACACCGGGCTTCCGCAACACGGCGTGCTCGACGGAGAGGGATACGAGCTGTCGGTGCGGCCAGTAGCGGCTGACGCGGGGAGCTACGTCGCTCGTGCGACACTGCTACCGGGTTCGTGTGGAACGACGGGAGCATGGCCCCGGTCGATATCGCTTGGGAGATCACGAAGGCGCCACTGACCGCAACGTACGGGGGCGAGACCATAGCCGCGAACGGGCAGCCGAGACTTGCGCTCAGCTACCGCGGCTTTGTCAACGATGAGACTGCGGCGACCGCGGCGGGCTTTGTGAGCCCAGTCATCGCACCGCCGGGTGCCCTCACGGCTGGCGCGCGGTACGAACTCACCCCGGTTGGTGGAAGCGCGACGAACTACCGCTTCAGCTATGTGGGCGGAACGCTGTCCGTGCGAGAGGAAGCACTCCCCGACGAATGGCTACCCGGGACATATCGAGTCACCGCGAACCTGTTCGTCCCCGCTGCGAAGAACGACATTCTCGGGCTCACCGCGTACATGACGAACCCCAAGAATCCACTTGTCGACCCTCGTGACCCCAACTACGGCATCCCGACCACGCCAGTGCGCGACAACGCCTCGCTCATCGTGGACAAGCGCGGCACACGTTCACTCATCGTCGACGTGCCGAACCCTGCCTTCACGCTCATGCAGCTGGGCACGCCCTCAGCCGGGGTGGAGCTGGCCGGTGTCGCTCGCGATAACCGAACCTACGGGGCCAACACTGGCGGGCGCATCACGCAGGCAGTGTTCAGCCTGGACAGCACGAAATCGGACTACGTGTTTTCCCGGAGCCGGGTGTATGCGGCACCACTGCAGCTCGACAAAACCTGGGATATTCACCTTGCGGTCGACTACGCCAGCGCCACATGGCTGTCCGCAGACACCAAGGTGAAGATCCCCGGTGGAACCCGGGGCAGCCAAACCGGCTCGGGCAGTGGAGGGCAGCGTCCTAACCCTGGAACCGGCAGCGGTGCTGGGGGCAAGGGTGGCTCCGGTGGCAAGCAGGGCAGCAGGCTCCCTGCGAGCATCGACCGTGGTGCGGTCGCAGACACCCAGCTCGCACCAGGAAGCTACCCGGTGAGTGCAAACATCTGGTTTAGCCGTGCGGACACTGGGCTGCCGCTTGACCCGCACATCACGAGCGGTGCCTTCCCTCCGAAAGACCCTGTCGCAGACAATGCCACGCTGATCGTGTCCCAAGATGGGGCAGCTCGGGTGACAGTCCCCGTAGTGATCCAGGACCGGATTCTTACCGTGCGCAGCATTTCGGGAGGGGGAGTTGTGAGCACCGGCGGCGGCTCGACGGTTTCGAGCGTCACCGTGGACCTAGGCCGCATCGACCCCACCGCGTCAGCGATCGCGCGCGCGATGACTGCGTCGGTGACGATCGGCGACCTCGCGTACAGTATCGGCGGTCCAATCTTTGGCGGCACCCGAGAGCACACGTGGCCCGCGGCGTTCGAAGTGAATCTGTCTGGCGTGCCCACTTCCGGCGGCGGAGCGATTCCGAGCGCCATCCAGACTGCGCTCGCCAAGCATGCGGACTCGGCGGATGCGGCGAAAGCGCTCGATGCGCTCGAAGCGGCACGCAAGGCAAACGAAAAATCGAAGCTCGCAGGGGCTGGCACCGGTTCGTCCTCGCGTTCAAGTCCCGTGACCGCTGATTCGACCGGCGGCCTCGATTCATCGTCGCTGGTGGCGACCGCCATCGGCATCGGGGCGCTCATTGCTCTTGCGGGCGGGGCCACCCTCCTGGCCAGACATCGGATCCGGATCAGACGCCCACTCGTCGAAGACTAACGAGCCCTGCGCCACACTTCACTTTCTCTCACAGTAAGGAATTTCTCATGAATCGCACACCAGCAGTCCTTCCGGAACATGATCGCCCTGTCGCTACCATGGCTGGGCATTGGCTGCTCGCCAAACTGGGCAAACGAGTGCTCCGCCCCGGCGGCCGTGAGCTCACCGAGCGCATGCTCGATGCGGCGCAGATCGCGGGGAGTGACGTCGTCGAACTCGCTCCCGGGCTCGGCCACACTGCGAGCGCGATTGTGAGGCGGCAACCCGGCTCATACCGAGGAGTTGACAGCGACCCAGCGGCGGTCGCTCAGGTAAATCGGAAGCTCGGGCTCGACGGGGCGGTCCTGCAAGCTGACGCGGCCGACACGGGTCTTGAGGACGGCAGCGCAGACGTCGTGTTCGGTGAAGCTATGCTCACCATGCAGGCTGACCGGTCGAAACGCGACATGATGGCCGAGGCGCTTCGCGTACTTCGGCCCGGTGGCCGCTACGTCATTCACGAACTCGGGCTCACCCCTGACGGGCTTCCCGAGGACACCAAGAAGGACATTCAGCGAGCTCTCGCGCAGTCGATCAAGGTGAACGCTCGTCCCCTCACCAACATGGAGTGGCGGGGGCTGCTCGAAGACGTCGGCTTCGAGGTACACGAAGCAACCCACTTCGCGCCGATGCGGCTTCTCCAGCCCAGCCGAATCATAGCCGACGAAGGCTTGGGCGGTGCGGCACGCTTCGCGGGCAACGTCCTCAGGATGCCAGCAGAGCGCAAGCGCGTGCTCGCGATGCGGCGCACATTCACGCGTCACCGAGACGCACTTATCGCTGTGGGGATCGTGGCGGTCAAGCCCGGCTCATCGACCCATGCTGCCGAGTAACCTCCCCGACGCCGAGCGGCGGTCTTCGCAGACGGTCACCCGCAGGAGATTCCTGGGGGCGCTCGGGGCGCTCACTTCGCTCAACATGCTGACCGCATGCGCAGCAAGGACGCCCCGAGACCCAGCACCGGTGACAGGAGGACCGCCCCGCATCGAAAACCGGCCACTCATGGGAAGTCTCGACCCGGTCGACGTGCGGGTCGGACTCATCCTCGGGCCGCCGTCGATGGGGCTGAGCCAGTTTCTTCTCGCGGCACAGGCGGGGAACACCTACCACTCATTTGAATTCGAGGTGACTGGGATCGACTTCGCAACGCTGGCAGCTCGCTTCAACCGGGGTGAATTTGACATTGTCACGCTCCCCTCGAACATCGGCGCCGTGCTCTACAACAACGACGACATCAATACCGAAGTGCGGGTGATTAACGTCGGCAACCTCGGGGTGCTCTACGTCGCAACCACCGACCCGACCATCACCAGCATGAATGATCTGCGAGGCAGAACTGTCTACTCGATCGGGCAACACGGCACGCCAGAATTTACGATTGCGACAGTGCTCGACGGATATGGTCTCGGCAACGACGTCGACATGTCGTATCGGGCGACCCCGTTCGAAGTCCTCAACCTGCTCCAGAGCGAGGAGAACTGCGTAGCCGTATTGCCGCAGCCCTTTGTCGAACTCGCCCGCACCATGGTCGACGAACTGTTTACGCCGGTCGACCTCACGGCCGCGTGGGACGAGATGCCGTCGAACACGAATCGATCGCAGGCCGTGACGACCCACACCATCGTGAACCGTGCGTTCCTGGAACAACACGAATCCGCAGTCATCGAATACCTGCAGCAAGCGGGATCCTCAGTCGATTTTACTCTCGACAACATTGAGGCCGCGGCTGCGGTGCAGGAGGAACTCGGAACGTTCCTGAACAATGAGGTGGCCGCGGCCGCAATGCCCTTCTGCAGCCTCGTGAGTCTCACAGGTGAAGTGATGCACGATTCGCTCGCGGGATTTCTGTCGGCGATCTACTCGCAAAACCCGGCAGCGGTAGGCGGTTCGCTCCCCGACAACGGGTTCTACTACATGCCCCCAATCGGTGCACTCGAACTGGACCTACCGACGCTCACCGAGAGCGACCGGGTGTCGGCGGACGCCTCGTGAGAGACACACCCGAGACAGCCACCAGCGGTGCAGCGGGAGCGCGGAACGCGCAGTGGAGTGACGGAGAACTCTTCGCGCTCATGCGCGCACACGCGCCGGCGGGTATTGACCCCTCTGCGATGCTTCCCGTGCTCCGCGAACTCGTCGCGAATGGTACCGATCCGCGCGACCTCGTCGCAGCGATGCAGTCAGCGGGAACGGTGGTTCACCACACAGGCAGCACGACCGAAGGAACTGACCAGGCCAGGGCAGCCGCAGACGCCGCTTCGGCGCAAGGACTCTCGCCCCTCGCCAGCGCGAACAACGTCGAGCGCACCCGCGGCCGGACGCCGGTGTCACGCGGCCGATCCTGGTATCTCCGCAAGACTGCGATTGTGCTGTTTTGGTTGGGTCTGTGGGAGCTCACGGACCAAATCGTCGACAACCGGCTCCTGCTGGCGGGCCCAATCCGCACGTTGGAAGCACTCATCGCCGCGGCCGCCGAACCGGCATTCTGGGGTATCGCCGGGTCGTCGCTCGGGCGTATCGTGCTCGGCTTCTGCGCCGCGCTTGCCGCAGGGATTCTTCTTGCTGTCGTTGGCCACCGCCTGCAGTGGTTCCGTGAACTCCTCGCGCCGTTCATGTCCGTGATCAAGACAGTTCCGGTGGTGTCCTTCATCATCATGCTGCTCATCTGGCTCGGTGGCCAGGCGCTCACCTCATGGCTCGCGTTTCTTATCGTGTTGCCGCTCGTGTACACGAGCATGCTGACTGGGCTGGGGGCGGTGAGCGTGCTGGATCTTGAGCGGGCTCGGGTCTTTCGTCTCTCCAAGTGGAAGCGCTTCTGGTATCTGTCACGGCCTGCATTCATGCCGTTCCTCACCAACGCATGCAAAGTGGGCGTGGGGATGAGCTGGCGGGCGGGGATCATGGCAGAGCTGTTTGCGACGACCACAGGGTCTATCGGCAAGGAGCTGTTTACCGCGAAGACGTTTCTCGATACGCCGACCCTGTTTGCGTGGACGGTGGTTGTCATGGTGTTGAGCGTCCTCTGTGAACGACTAGTGATGCTTGTGCTGCGCTGGTGTTCGCGCCCGTGCGGCGGCTGGCTGGGGAAGGAGCAGTGATAGTGGGGGACATCCGTGTTGACGGGCTGTCGAAGCGCTTCGGACTACACCAGGTGCTTGATAACGTGAGCTTCCGGCTCGACGCAGGTGGCAGGTATTGTCTCATGGGTCCGTCTGGAGTCGGCAAGACGAGCCTGCTCAGGCTCATGATGGGCCTCGAACAGGCTGATAGCGGCCGTATCTTGGGTGTTGACCCGAGGGCACTCTCGGTGATGTTCCAAGAAGATCGCCTGAGTGAAACACTGAACCCAGTGGAGAACGTCGCGCTCGTTCACCCGGACCGCCGCGTCTCGAAGCCGTGGATTCGTGAGGAGCTCTCTGAACTGTTGCCCGAGCGCTCGCTTGCGCAGCCTGTGCGTGAGCTATCTGGCGGTATGCGTCGCCGGGTGTCGCTCGCGTGTGCGGTGCTCGCTCCGAGCACACTGATCCTGCTCGATGAACCCTTCACCGGACTCGACTGGGATACGAAACACACAGTCGTTGGGTACCTCAGGTCTCGCACGGCAGGCCGGACGGTGCTTGCCGCGACGCACGGTCGTGACGACGCGGGACTGCTCGACGCACACACGCTCACGCTCTCGTCCAGTGACGGCAAGAAGTGAGGAGAGGCATGGCGAACCACGCAGCCGCAACCTATCGCTCCCGCGTATTTGCGGGCATTCCGCGCGAGGAACACGCGGGACTCCTCGAATCAGTCCGTGCGATCACCCAGAGCTATCGGCAGGGAGAGGCAATCATCCGCATCGGGGAGCGGATGAGTTTCTTCCCGGTCATGCTTACCGGCGCCGTCCAAGCGACGGTGCCCCGCGGCAGCAATACACAAATCGTCGAGCGGTTCGGTCCGGGGGACTCGTTTGCGGAAGCTGTGGTCATGAGCGACGGCCCCTCGCCGGTGGAAATCGTCGCGCTCACCGACGCCGAGGTTCTGCTCCTCCACCGGGGCCGGCTGCTCGGGGCGAGCCAGCGTGGTGCAGCCCGATTGCACGCGAACCTCGTGCAGGAGATGTCAAAGAAACTCGTGCACCTCAGCGTGCGTCTGAATCTGCTTGCGGAGCCGAGATTGCGTAACAGGATCCTCATGTCGCTCGAGTCCTTTGGCCGTTCCAGTGAGGGCGAGATTCTCCTCCCGTATTCGCGAGCTGACTGGGCAGACTACCTTGGAGTGAACCCGAAAGCGCTCATGCGTGAACTGCGACGCATGCAAGACGAAACCCTCATTGAGGTTGAACGCAAACGGGTGCGGCTCCTCTAAACGGGCCGCCCCAGCAACAGAAAGAGCACACACGTATGATTGACCACGCGGATGATTTCGATATCCTCGCAACCGGCATCCCGGCGCTTGTCTCCCTCGCGCCGACGCGTGAGGGGCGGGTGAGTGTCGGGAGGGTGTTCGACGGCGACCGGCTCCGCGTACGGACACTGAATATCCCGGCCGGTGTCACGCTCGCCGAGCATGTCTCTGGAGTTCCGGTGCTCATCCATGTGGCTTCCGGACGCGTCACTATGGACATTGGAGGCCACGCGCACGAACTCGGGCAGGGCGCGCTCGTGCGTGCCGCTGGAGATGTCGTGCACGAGGTGCACGCGATCGAGGATGCACAGCTCGTGCTGACGTTCCATCCGGAGGAGTAAACGGGGTGCGTGAGTCGGGTGCGATCGCCGACCAGGAAGGCTGGCGATCGCACCCGGTGTCATCGGCTACTTGTCGTAGCTGTAGAAGCCCTCGCCGGTCTTGCGGCCGAGCTTGCCCGCCGCAACGTAGGTCTTCAGGAGCTCGCGCGGTGCCTCGGGAAGGTGCGGGTTCTCGTCGGCGTAGTGCTGTTCGATGTCGAGCACGACGTCGAGTCCGACCTGATCCATGAGCGCGAACGGGCCGACCGCGATGCCCATGTTGGCCTGCATGATCGCGTCGACGTCCTCGGGGGTGCTGACGCCAGCGGCGACCACTGCGAGAGATTCGCGTTTGATGGCAGCCCAAATGCGGTTGAAGATGAAGCCCGTGCTTTCGGCGTGCGCGATGAACGGCGCGAGCCCGAAGCGCTTGAGCTCGCCTGCAACGGCTTCGAGGAGGCCCTCGGTCGTGTGGCCGTCGCTCATGAGCTCGACGGCCATGCTCTGCGGTGGCATGGCGAAGTGCATGTTAAAGACGCGCTCCGGGTTCGAGACCTCGTCGATGACGTTGCTCGATGCGTAGGAGGACGAGTTCGTGGCGAGCAACGCGTCTGCGTCAGCGAGCCGGTCCAGTGTGCCGAAGAGCGGGCGCTTGATGTCGAGTCGCTCGGGAACTGCCTCGACGACGAGCCACGCTCCGGGGAGCGCCGACTCGACGTCTGCCACGGCAGTGACGGTTCCGGCCGTTGCCGAGATGCCCTGCGATTCGAGTCGAGCGGTGAGCTCGGGCACGGTTGCCTCGACGTATTCGAGTGCGCCAGTGCGCTGGGCCTCCTGCAGGTCGGCGATCCGTACGTCAGCTCCGCCCGATGCGAAGACCGCGGCGATGCGGCGCCCGAGGGTGCCGCCGCCGACGATGACGATCGGCCGCTGTGCTGCGTCTGCTGGAAGTGCGAATTGCATGGGATCCCTCGTTCCTGGTGATGTGCTCACCGTGAGTATTCGATACAGTTTCTACTGAATTCATTATGTATCGAGATTGCGGCGAAGGGGAGGAAATGTCGAAGGTCGAGCCAAAACTCTCAGGTGGCACTGAGCCTCACGAGGGCGCGGCGCCGAAGCGACGAGCCAGAGCGCACACGCGTGCGGCGATCATCGACGCGGCGGAAGCGCTCTTCGCCGAGCATGGCACGCCGAGCGCCTCGATCGACGAAATCTGTGCGCGCGCGGGCTTCACGCGCGGTGCGTTCTACTCAAACTTCCGCACGGTCGATGACGTGTTCTTTGCGCTGTACGAACGGAAAACCGCTGCCCTCATCGAGCGCCTGCGCAGCCACGCGGTGGCGCCTCGACCGATGGGGCTCGCTGACAGCGAGGCCGGTGGCACGCTCGAGGCGGTCGTCGACGAGTTGCTCGCCGTCATCCCAGCCGACGCCCAGTGGTACGCGTTGCGAGCACTGTATGGCTTGCGCGCGGCGGCGGACCCGGCGCTGAGCGCGGTGCTGCGCGAGCACGGCGAGGCGTTCCAAGCGGGCTTCATTCCCGTGCTCACCCAGATTGCCGATGCGGTTGGCGGGGCGCTGCTGCCCGATGTCGAGGAGGCCGCCAGGGTGGTCACTGCCGCCCATGTCGGGTCGGTGTTGCAGGGAGCATTTGCCGACGATCCTGCCCGACTGCGCCGGGACACAGTGCTCGCTGCGCTCAGCGGAGTACTCAGCCCCGTGCCTCCCGCAGCCGCCCGACCGCCGCGGGAATAGCGCCCGCCACGTCGAGCGCGGTGATCGGGGTGCCCGACGTGGAGTGTGGGCCGTGTGGATCGTTCGCCGCGATCCGCGCGGCCGCATCGTGCACGAGCGCAGCCGTAGCACCGAGCTCCGCCAGGAGCGCCGGATTCGCGCGGACCGCGTCAGCGTGGCTCGCCGTGAGCGCGCCGAGGATCCCGGCGAGCACGTCGCCAGTGCCAGCCGCGGCCAGCCAGGGGGTAGCGGGCCCCACCCGGAGGATCGTGCCGTCGGGCGCCGCGGCGATCGTGATCGATCCTTTGAGGAGCACCGTCGCGTCGAGGCGCCGCGCAAGGTCTGCGGCCGCGTCCGCGTTCGACGTGGGGCGCGGCGCCTCCAGCGCATTCCAGAGGGCAGCGAACTCACCGGCGTGTGGAGTCAGGATTGCGGGCGCGGTGCGACGGCGCTCGGTCGACCGGACCGCGCCGAGATCGAGCGCGCCGGCATCAATGACCACCGGGTTCCTCTCCGACAGCAGCGCTTCCAATGCGGCCTGCTCGGCAGCCGTCCGCAATCGGGGGTCGGTTCCGCTGCCAATGAGCCACGCGTCGCAGCGCCCCGTCACCTCGGACACGACGGTCTCCGGGCGTCGGGCGAGGACTGCCGCTGCGGGGGAGGGCAGTCCGAACGCTGGCTCGGCGTCCTCGAGCTGCGGCGAGAACTGGACCAGCCCGATGCCTGTGCGCCACGCGGCCTCGGCGCCGAGCACGGCAGCGCCCGGATACGCGGCGGACCCGGTGCGTAGGCCGAGCACGCCGCGCGAGTACTTATGGGTGTCACGGCCCGGCGCAGCGAGAAACCCCTCAGCGTCCCCGGCTGTCCACGTCGTCGGTTCTCCCATGACACCCCTCATCTCGCGACGCACCGAAGCAACGAAACGACGGCACGCCTCCAGCGTAACCCGCGACTGTTCTGCACCCTGCCCGGGTATTTCCCAGGCCAATTCGCCCGAGCCATGACACAGTTAACCCTTCACCGCATCCGCTGCCGAACGAAAAGGTCTCCGTGAAGAAGCCCCTGAAAATCACCCTCATCAGTTTGGGCACGGTCGTCGCGCTCGTCGGCGTGACCCTCGCGACGACATCGATCGCCAACGTGGTGCTCACGAACAAGGAGGTCGCAGACCTCGAACCGTACGGTGAACTCGTCGAGGTTGACGGGAAGCAGATGAACGTCGCAGTCTTCGGCGAGGGCGAGCAGACCATTGTGCTCACGCCCGGAGCTGGCACCGCTTCGCCCGTCGCCGACTTCGCTCCCGTGATCGCAGGGCTTGAGGACGAATACCGCATCATCGCCGTTGAACCCTTCGGGTACGGGCTCAGCGATCAGGCCGATACGCCACGCACCACGGACAACATCGTGCGCGAGGTCCACGAGGCCGTTGCCGCGGTCGGCGCAGAGGAATACATCCTCATGGGGCATTCGATCACTGGGATTTACGGCCTGCGCTATGCGAACACGTACCCCGACGAGGTCACAGCGTTTGTCGGGATCGACACCTCGGTGCCCGAGCAGCCGGGGATGGACGAGGTTCCCGGCATCATCGGAGCGGGCCCCGCGCTGCGGGGGCTCGGCATCATGCGGGTCGTCACGTCGCTCGCGGGCAGCCCGCTCGAGGGGAACCCCGCGTACTCAGATCTGGATCGGGAGCGGCTCGACGTGCTGACGATGCGCAACTCGATGGCGCCCACCTACATCGACGAGATCAACCACCTCGGGGAGAACTTCGCCGGCGCCGCGGGCGAGACATTCCCGAAGGATCTCCCGCTGCTGCTCATGTACCAGGCGAAGAACCCTGACTTCCCGACGTGGAACGCGATGCACGAGGCGCAGGCGGAGACCGTCGACTATGCGGTGACGCGCGAGATCGACGCCGACCACTACCTGCATCACACGAAGAGTGACGAGGTCGTGGCAGAGACGAAGGCATTCCTCGCGGGCCTGCCCGTGACCGACTGACCCGGCACCCGCGAGCGTCATCCTCAACGCCTCGCGCCACGGCGGATACGTGGGCGCGGCCCTACAGCGTCGGAATATTGGCGAGGAGCTCCTTCGTGTAGGCGTGCTTCGGGTTGTTCAGGACCTCGTCCACCGGGCCATCGTCCACGATCTCGCCGCGGTTGAGTACGGCGACGCGCGAGGCGACGTGGCGCGCCAGGGCGATGTTGTGCGTGACGAAGAGCACGGTGAGGTCTCGTTCCTCCTGCAGGGTGTGGAGGAGCGAGATGATGTTCGCCTGCACCGAGACGTCAAGTGCCGACGTGATCTCGTCACACACGAGCACCGATGGCATGTTGACGAGGGCGCGCGCGATTGCGGCGCGTTGACGCTCGCCGCCCGAGAGGTCGCCAGGCCGCCTGTCGTAGAACTGGCGGCCGAGCTGCACGGCGTCGAGGGCGTCTCTCACCCGCTCGCGGCGCTCCTCTGCGCTGTGCTCGCTCGACATCTCGAGTGGCACGAGGAGCGACTGCCCGAGCGTGCGTCGCGGGTTCAGCGACGAGAACGGGGACTGGAAGATGTATTGGATCTCCCGCCGCTGCTCCTGGGTTCGCCCCCGCGTGGACGTCGCGAGCTCCTCGCCGTGGTAGCTCACGGAACCCGTATACCCTCTGAGCAGGCCGGCGATGGATCGGGCGAGTGTTGTCTTGCCCGATCCTGATTGGCCGAGGAGGAGCGTGCTCTCGCCCGCCGCGAAATCCAGGTTGATACCGCGGAGCACCTGGTTCTTGCCGTAAGCGACGCGGAGGTCGCGGATCGAGATCTGCGCCGCCCCCGCAACCGGCGCCGCGCCGGCCGGAGCGTCGTCAGCATCGTGGGCGCCACCTCCGGTGACGCCACCCCCGTCGCCGTTGCCTGAGCGGGAGACGACCATGTCGGGGGCGGTGTGCTTGAGGATGTCGAGCTCGCCCGTCAAGAACTCTGTGGTGCGCGCGTTCATCTTCGAGAGCTTGCCGAGCTGGTTCTTGCCTGCAAGATCGGGCACGGCAGCGAGGAGGCGGCGTGTGTAGTCGTGCTGTGGGCGCACAAGTACCTGGCTGGTGTCTCCGACCTCGACGATCTCGCCGCGGAGCATCACCGCGACCCGGTCAGCGATCTCCGAAACGACGGCGAGGTCGTGGGTGATGTAGAGCCCCGCAACCCGGTTCTTCACGGTCATGTCGCGAATGGTGTCGAGTACCTGCTCCTGCGTGGTGACGTCGAGGCCGGTGGTGGGTTCGTCGAGCACGATGACGTCGGGGTACATCGCGAACGCCATCGCGATTCCGATGCGCTGCTGCTGTCCGCCCGACAGCTGGTGCGGCCAGCGGCGCAAGTACTCGTCGCTATCCGGGAGCCCCACCTCGCGGAGCACCGAGCGCACTCGATCCGCCCGCTCGGCCTCTGACGCGCCATAGTCGTGAATGTCGAGCACCTCGCGAATCTGTGCGCCAACGCGAATGCTTGGGTTGAGCGAGAGCGCCGGATCCTGCGGCACATAGCTGACGCGCGCACCGCGGAGCTGGCGCCTCGACGACTCGTCGAGCGTGAGCATCTCCCGAGGTTGCGGACTGTCAGACGGGTAGAGCGTGACCGTGCCGCCGGTGTGCGCGAGACCCTGGCGGATGTGGCCGAGGATCGCTAGGCCGACGGTCGTCTTGCCAGATCCGGATTCCCCGACGAGTGCGAGAATCTCTGCAGCTCGAAGGTCGAGGTTGACCTCTGACACCACAGCGAGGTCGGTCGCTGTTGCCGCGATCGTGAGATCGTCGACCTCGAGGATCGGCTCGTCGGCGGACATGCGAAGTTGCCAGGCGGTGCCGTGCTTGTGCGCATCCGTCGCGATGGGCGCGACGGGGGAGTGCTGGGTCATGACTGCTCACCTGCGTTCGTGTTGGCGGACGCGCGTGCGATCGAGTCCGCAATGAGGTTGGTACCGACGGTCAGGATCGCGATTGCGAGGACCGGGAGGAGCACGCCAGCGGGTTGGAGTGACAGCGCGATGCGGTTCTCGTTGATCATGAGGCCCCAATCTGCCGCGGGCGGCTGAATTCCGAGCCCGAGGAACGAGAGCGACGCGATCGCGCCGATCGAGTACGTCAGTCGGAGCCCCGCCTCGACGGCGAGCGGACCGGTAATGTTCGGCAGGATTTCACGGGTGAGGATCCGGCCGCGAGGGACCGCGTACATCTCAGCCGCAAGAATGTAGTCCTCGTTGATGACGTTGAGTGCGGCAGAACGCGCGACTCGAGCGATCCGCGGTGCGTGCGTGATACCGATCACGGTGACGAGCACCCAGCCCTGTGGGCCGAGCACCGTCACCGCGAGCAGTGCGAACAGCAGCTGCGGCACGGCGAGGAGCACGTCGTTCGCGCGCATGAGGAGCGAGTCGAGCCAGCCGCCGGTATACGCCGCAGTCATGCCGAAGGCGACACCGATGACGAGCCCGACGAGTGTGGCGAGCGCGGAATAGATGAGCAGGCTGAGCCCGCCTGCCAAGAACCGTGACCACACGTCGCGGCCGAGGTTGTCGGTGCCGAACAGGCCGTCGGGTTGGAACGGGCGGCTGGCGAACTCTGTCGCCGTATACCCTGTCGCCCACGGTAAGAGGAGCGGGCCAAGGAACGCGAGCAGCACGACGGCGGCGGTGAGTATCACTCCGGTCTTTGCCTGCCGTTGCCGCCAGAAGCGGTGTGTGAGCGACACGTTTGCGCCGGTGTGTGCGGACTTCGTCTGGGCGAGATCCTGTGCTGACAGGGTGTCGGTCGGCTGCGAGCCGGAGGTGTTCTGCGAATTCGACATGTTAATTCCCTCCTCGAGTGCGGAGTTTCGGGTTCGCGAGGATCCCGACGATGTCGGCGAGAAGATTCACGACGACGTAGATCACGGCAACGATCATGGTGATCGCGACCACGACCATCACGTCGCGGTAGTTCACTGCCTCGATGAGTGCCTGGCCGAGGCCCGGGTACCTGAAGAGGAACTCGACGACGACCACGCCGCCAGCCATCCAGGCGAGCTGGATCGCGATGACCTGTGCGACAGGGCCGATGGCGTGCGGGAGCGCGTGGCGCATGATCACGCGGCGCTCCGGCACGCCCTTCAAGCGTGCCATCTCGACGTAGCCCGAATCGAGCACCTCGAGCATTGTCGCGCGCATCATGCGCACGATGTACGGAGTCACGACGAGCACGAGCACGAGCACGGGCAGCACCAGCTGGGACGGGAAATCCCAGACCTGCGTCCCTGGGGGCTGCATCGTCACAGCCGGGAGGACCTGAAACACCGTGGTCGAAAACAGGGCGACGAGTGCAATGCCAACAACGAACTCGGGGAGCGCTGCGAGCACGAGTGAGATGCCAGTGATGACCGTGTCAGTCGGCCGGCCGCGGCGCAGCGCGGACCAGATGCCCACGATGATGCCGACCGGGATCGAGATGACCGCTGCTGCGACCATGAGGAACAACGAGGCACCCACCCGCTCGCCGATGAGCGCGGCGACGGGTTGGGACGTCGCCGCGGATATCCCGAAGTCCCCGACGAACAGCCCGCCGAGCCAGAGCACGTAGCGCTTCCACGACGGCTCGTTGAGGTTCATCTGTTCATGGATCGCTGCGATGCGTTCGGGCGTGGCCTGCTGCCCAAGGATGGCCTGTGCCGGGTCGCCGGGCAGGAGCAGGGTGATGAAAAAGATCACCATCGAGACGACGATGAGGATCGCGACGCTGATGGCGAGGCGTCGCGCGATGAGTCGCAGAATCATGACATGTCTCCAATCCAGACGCGCTGCAGCTGGAATCCCGAGAGCGGAATCCCCGTGGCATTCGGGACGAGCCCGCCGACGTAGGACTGGTAGGCGTCGAGCTGGTTTGCGAAGCCCCAAATAATGAGCCCACCGCGCTCGTACATGATCGCCTGCGCCTGCTCGATGAGTGCGCTGCGCGCGGCCTCGTCGATCTCGCCGCGGGCCTGCACCACGAGGTCGACGAACTCCTCATCTGTCCAGTTGGTCTCGTTGAATGGCGAATCTGGCATGGCGCCCGAGTTCGCCTGCGGCAGGAAGTTGCGGGTGTACCAGAAGCTCTGCGAGAACGGGTACTCGAGGTAGTCACCCCAGTAGGTCGTGAGGTCCATGCGATTGATCTTCACCGTGATGCCCGCTTCGGCGGCCTGCTCGGCGAAGACCTGCGCGGCCTCCACGGTGCCCGCCTGAATGGGGGCTGTCGCGAGTTCGACGGAGAGGCCGTCTGGGTAGCCCGCCTCGGCGAGCAGACGCTTCGCCTCCGTGATGTCTTGCGTGCGCTGCGGGAACTCCGGGTAGGCCGGGTCGAAACTCGCGAACATGTCGTTGCCCACTGTGCCGTAGCCGGACAGCACCTGTTCGACCATCTGTTCGCGATCCACGACGAGGCGAAACGCCTGTCGCACCCGCTCGTCGTCGAAGGGAGCGACGTCGGTGCGCATCGTAAAGGGCAACCACATTCCGGTCTCGGAGTCGAGGATATGCATGCGTGCATCGGAGTCGATGACCTCGGCGAGGGCCGCGGGAATCTGGGCGACCGCGTCGACCTGACTCGAGAGCAGTGCGTTGATGAGCGCGTCGGTGTCATTGAAGTTGAGCAGTTCGATCGTGTCGAGGAACGGGCCGTCGTCACCCCAGTAGTAGGGATTCCGTTTGAGAACAGTCGACTGCCCGGGGGCGAAACTCTGGAGCATGAAGGGGCCGGTGCCAACCGGGGCCGCCGGGTCAAAGTCCTCAGGAACGATTGTCATGGTGTATTGCCCGAGCCCGTCGTCGAGCGCGGAGTCTGGCTGGCTCAGCCGGAACTCCACGGTGGCGTCGTCGATGGCGACGACCTCCCGCAGATGCCCGAGACCGGCCGCGCCGACCTTTGGGTCCTCCGGGTCTACGATGCGCTCGATGCTTGCCACGACATCGTCAGCGGTCATCGGGCTCCCATCCGAGAACTTCACGTCCGTGCGGAGATGCGCCGTCCAGACCGTCGCGTCGGCGTTGGGCTCGACCGAGGTGGCGAGCATCGGCTGCAGCGCGAAGTCATCATCGCGGTACAGCAGAGAGTTGTACATGTTGACGGCACGCGCGATGTCCCCGAGGTTCGTCGCGACCGCGCCGTCGAGGGTGTCTGCGGCGCCACCGCCGACGAAACCGACGCGGAGTGTGCCTCCCTCCACTGGGGATCCTGGGCCAATACTCCCGGCGTCGGGAATCGTCTGGCCGCCGCAGGCTGCCAGGAGGGTGGCGAGGCCGAGCGCGAGCGCGGCTCCGAGAACGCGGCGGCGGGTCTGCCGGGGCTGTGAGCTGCGCACACTGGGGGCACTGTTCACCATTGAATCGCTTCCTTTCGCATGTTCCTACCCAACGCATGCTGGGTAGGAGGTGAGGCGCCGAGGGTGCGAGGCTTGGCGCTTGGGTCAACGTGTCTGTCTGGGGCTCTCCTGACTGCCATTGGAGCGCACGAACACCGGGGGCGTCGGGCTCTGTGTCGCAAGGCGATGTCTCGCGAACTCGGCGCCGTCCGCAAGGGCGGCCGACGCGGAATCCAGCATGCGGCCGAAATGGAGGAACGAGTGCAGCACTCCTGGAACGATCGACCACTGCACGTCGTGTCCGGCAGCTGCGAGCCGGAGTGCGAGCGCCTCCGTGTCATCTCGGAGGGGATCGAGTTCCGCGCCCACGACGAACGCCGGTGGCAGCGGTGCGTCGAGATCGGCGGTGAGGAGCGCGGCGTACGGGCTGTCTCGATCCGAGGGCTCGGTGAGGTAGGTGTCGTCGATGAGGGCGAGGTCGTCGGGCGACATACCGTCCCAGAACCCGCCAAAGCGGTGCCGTGACGGGGAGTCCTCGAGGCCGTACCCGCCGTAGTAGAGCAGCATCGCCTTGATCGCCGCAACGACTCGCTCGGGCTGAGCCACGGCTCCCGGCACGCGAGCGGGTTCGTCGCGAAGCATGAGCACCGCTCCGAGCGCGAGCATGGCTCCCGCCGAATCGCCTGCGACGGCGAGACGTCCGCCATCGATACCGTAGCGCTCGCCGCCGAGCGAGAGGTGAGCTATGGCTCCGGCGCACTCAAGGAGCGCCTGGGGGAATCGTGCCTCGGGAGAGAGGGAGTAGTCGATGGCGACGACGGCAGCGCCAGAGGCTCCCGCGAGGACCCGCGCGATCCGATCGTGGGAGTCGAGATTTCCGAGCATGAACCCGCCGCCGTGCATAAAGACGATCGCCGGTAGAACGGGCGCGTCCGTTGGGCGGTGCATGCGTGCTCGGACCTGCGTTCCCGAGAGATCAAAGGTGAGCTCCCGTGTCTCGTGCATGTCTGGCCCGCCGACGTTCCAGAACGTACGCTCTGCGAGATATTCGGCGCGGGCGGCTGTGATGATCGCGCCGGGCGCATCCGATGAGAGCGGGCCGCTGGCCTGGCCCGCGCCTTCGCCGCCCTGGGCTGCTGCCCCAGGCTGGCGCGCCATTCGATCGAGCTGATGTTTGACCACGCGGCGCATCTGCGCGGAGAGCGCTTGCTGAATGTGCAGCGGGATATCGCTGAATGACTGCATAGGTGTCCTTCCATCGTCTCGGTGCGGGGTGTTCGGCCACCGGCGCGCGAGCCAGCGCGGTAGCATCGCGGCCTGCGGGGGCCACGCATCGACGGTGCGCGACGTCGCCCGCCGTGAGCTTTTCAGCACAGCGTGGATCAGTGCGGAAGTGGTTGGCTGGGACACGCACGGGGTCGTGCTGCCCCAGGGGTGTTCGGGTTCCGTGACGAATGCGTCCCACTCACGCCGTGGACCGGCGCGCGGTACCTCCGGCGGCGACAGTCGTGCGGCGAGAGGTACCAGTGCGTTTCATGGCGGGGTTTGTCCGGGGGACAAGCCGCGGTTCAGGAACTGGCCGACCTCGACATCAGCGACCGGCCCTGAATCCGGCAGGGCGCGGGCAGCGTGGTTGTCTGGGGTGCCCGGCGGCGTCCCCGTGACCTGCTGCTGTGCCTGAGCCATGACCCGACACTAGGTGAGGGCTCGACAAGGCCGCAAGTGGTGACTTTCCGTGGTGCAGTTGCGAATTAGTGCACTACGAACGTTGCGTACTGGTCCGCCTGCCCTGTGGGGGACTCAGTGTGTGACGTGGTGGGCGGTTGGGAATTTTGCCGAACTTGATGCGCAAGCGGCGTTCCTGAAGTTACGCAAACGTGATTTCCTTGCCCGCCCGCGGTGGGCTGGCCCGGCACCCGTGATCGTGCTCCCTGAGGCCTGAGCTGAGATGTCCAGCCAGGCTGGGTGTTATTGCGTTGCTTCCCTGTTCGGCAACGAGTGAGGTGTACATGTCGGAGGTCGAGTGCATACTGTCCCCATGAAACCTCTACACAACGAAGTGACCGAGTACGCCGAACGATTACTGCGTGAGGCCGCGTCCACGCTCGCAGTTCCGAATCATCGAGAGTGTCTGGCGTGCTACGTCAGCCGCCAACTGGGTGAGTTCGGGTGCGACACCACGCTGCGCTTCACTGAACGCTTCCGAGATCTGAGAGCGCCCGCCGCCACGGGGCTCGCCGACCGCCTGGGCAGGCGCGGCGGCTTCTGCGATTGCGAGATCTTCTGGAACGTCTACGAGGAATGCGATGCTGATGACCCTGCAAACTATCGCGAGAGCGACGGAAGCTTCATCATTGAACCCTGCCGCGGAGTGCGGCGTGGGTCGACGCAGCCCTGCACGATCTGGCGCAGCAAACGGCGCGAGTAAGCATGCAGCGCACACAGGCGGCTGTGTGACAAGGCGGCCGTGTCTCTGCCGTGGGGCGGTCAACAGTTCGGTACCGTTGACACATGCCCCACTCCAGTGCCCCGCGTCAGATCTCCGACCGCGACGTGGCCGAGTTTTCGAGCGCTGACCTGCAGCGCGAGGGTACCCGCAGCCGCGATTCGCTCGCCATGGATGCGGTCGTCCACGCGTTCGGCCCGGTGTATGTCATCGATGCCTCGGGAGGGCCGACGGAGATCGAGCGCCGGCCGTTGGTGCCTGGTATGCCGACCTTCGATGTCGTTTTCGTTGAACGCGGCACCTTTGCCTACCTGGAGAACGGAGCCTGGATTGAGTCAGACGCCCCGCTCCTGATTGCGCCAAGCGGCCTCCCGCTCCGCGTGCGCTTCTTGACGCCGTGGAAGTTTTTGGTCGTCCGGATTGACCGTGAGGTGCTCCTGCCGTTCCTCTCGAACCTGCCCGAAGTGGCTGCTGTGTATGGGGAACTCACGCTGCCTGAGCGGGCGATGCGCAGCTATCTGACTGAGCTGGCCGCCGCCCCGCCCCAGGTGAGCCCGGGTGACGCGGCGACGGTGTCTCGCGTCGCGATCGAAATGGCGGGAGCCCTGTTGCGGCACCGCTTCCCAATGCTGTCGGGGCAGCCCGCCAGGGGAGTCTCTGACGTGTGGCGTAACGCCATCGGTGTGATCGCGCGTGAGTGCAAGCGCCCCGGGTTCAACACGGCTGAGCTCGCAGAGACCATCGGCTGCTCCGTGCGGCAACTGCAGCTCGCGTTTGCGCGGCATGAGACGAGCGTCGCAGCTGAGCTCCGTCGGGAGCGGGGCAGGGTCGCGCGGTCGCTGCTGCAGAACCCCGAGCATGACGCGCTCTCGAGCGGGGAGGTCGCTGAGCGGTCCGGGTTCGGATCGGCATCGACGATGTATCGTGCGCTGCTCGAACTGTACGGGGTAACGCGGCAGGAACTGCGCCGCCGCGGCGCAGCGGCATAGCCGAGACACTTGCCGCCGGCGGAATTGATAGTGATGCTGAGGCGCTCGACGTTGATAATGACACGCTACATGCAGTGTTGGGGCGCGCCGTGGAGCAACGCAACCTTGCGTTCTTCACCCTGTTGGCCAGTCGCGAGAGCGCATCTAGGGTTACGCGATTCGTTCGACGGAGAGCGTGACCGTGGTGTCTGCGGCGGGGACATGCGGGGCGAGTTCGCTCGCGAACGAGATGGTGTCTCCTGCCTGTGCCTCCAGGTATGTCGTGGTGCCAAACGAGCCGCCCTGGAGGGGCACCCGCACTGTGAGGACGAGAGGGACGTTCACGTTGAGGACTGGGAGGTCAACGACGGAGCTGGGGAGCTGCGTACCGTTATGGTACAGCGAGCAAGTCGAAGTGACGTCGGTTGCAATTGATGCCGATGCCGGGGTGGTGACCGACGAAGGTGTTGCCGTGTAGGTCAGGCGGTACACGCCGGCTTCTGGGAGAGTGATGGTCCCGTTGTCGTGGGTGGCTGCGGGCTCTGGGCTCGAGAGCTCTTCGGTGAAACTCACCGTGTGCGAC
>NZ_LOHP01000064.1 GCF_001482305.1 Leucobacter sp. G161 | reverse complement strand
CCTGTCAGGGCCGTCGCGTACCTCGCGCTAAGCGAACGCACGGTCGAACGCGCCAACCGGGCTGGGCAGCACCGTACCCCCGGTGAGATAGCGGTCTGCGGCGGCGGCGGATCGTCCCTCGGCGATTGCCCAGACGATGAGCGACTGCCCTCGCCCCGCGTCACCGGCGACGAACACTCCGGGGTGATCCGTCGAAAAGTCCCTCGCCCGCTCAAAGCTCCCCTCAGAGTTCATCGTGAGCGCGACAGCCGGGTCGTCGACTGCTTCGGGCCCGGTGAACCCCAGCGCGATCAACACCAGATCCGCCGCAATGAGACGCTCGGTTCCCGCAAGCGGCACGCGACCGGAGTCAGTGAACCCGGTCTCTGCGACGCGCAGGCCGGTCACGGCTGACTTCCCAACGAACTCGACGGTGGAAGCCAGATACTCGCGGTGTCCCCCCTCCTCGTGTGAGCTTGACACTTCAAAGATCGTCGGGTGTGTCGGCCAGGGCTGCCCCGTCGGCCTGAGCACCCCAGGCTGTTTGCCGATTGCGAGGCTCGTGACCGACAGAGCGCCCTGTCGATGCGCCGTACCGACGCAGTCGGCCCCCGTGTCGCCGCCGCCGATAACGACAACGTGCTTGCCCGCCGCGTCCACAACCGAGCCTGCGTGTTCCGCGGAAGGCAGCGCCCCGGACTGGACTCGATTCGCAGCGACGAGAAAGTCCATCGCGGGCATGATTCCGGACAACTCGCGGCCAGGCAACGCCAGTTCCCGCGGCACGGGAGCCCCCGTCGCGATCACGATGGCGTCAAAGCGTCTGCGTAGCTCCCCCCAGCTCATGTCGGTGCCGAGCTCAACGCCGCACCGGAATCGCGTGCCCTCCGCTTTGAGCTGCTCAATGCGGCGCGCCACGAGCGCCTTTTCGAGCTTGAAATCGGGGATGCCAAACCGCAACAGCCCACCGGGCGCTTCGTCGCGTTCGTAGACCGCGACTGTGTGGCCCGCGCGAGTGAGCTGCTGCGCGGCCGCGAGCCCCGCGGGCCCCGATCCGACGACCGCAACTGTTTTTCCGGTGAGCCGTGCGGGCGGTTGCGGTGTCACCCAGCCTCGCTCAAAGGCTTCGTCGATGATGTGGTTTTCGATCTGCTTGATCGTCACAGCGGGCTGGTTGATGCCGAGGACACACGCCGATTCGCAGGGTGCCGGGCACGCCCGTCCGGTGAACTCGGGGAAGTTGTTCGTCTCGTGGAGCCTGTCTATTGCCTCCCGACTTCGGCCCCGATGCGTGAGATCGTTCCATTCTGGGATGAGGTTGCCCAGCGGGCAGCCCTGGTGGCAGAACGACACCCCGCAGTCCATACAGCGGGAAGCCTGCCTCCCGATCACTGCGGCGTCGCCGCGCTCGACGACCTCGCGCCAGTCCATGAGCCGCAGCGCGACAGGCCGCTTCGGCGCGAGTTCCCGTTCGCGGACCTTCAGGAATCCGTGCGTATCAACCATGGGTCGCCTCCACAATCTCACTCCACACCAGCGCGCCGTCGGGGTCAGCCCCCGACGTCGTCGCCCGTTCGCGGATCTCTAGCACCCGGGAATAGCCGCGCGGGATGAGGCGGGTGAACCTCCGCGCCGTGCTCTCGGGATCAACGTTGAAGGCTTCGAGCAGCGCGGCGGCGGTGCGGGAGCCGGTCTGCTCGCCGTGACGGCGCAGCAGTGATCGAATCTTGGCAATCAGCGCAGACTCGGTAGGGTCCCCGTCAACAGCTCCGAGCGACTGCAGCACGAGGGCGCCCGAGGCGACCTCCGCCGCGTTCACGCGTGCGGGGTCGAGATCAAGGACCACGGCCTCGCCGCCGCTCATCCCAGCCCCGAAGTTACGACCAACGGGGCCCAGTACCAACGCAAACCCACCGGTGAAGTATTCGAGCGCGTGATCGCCGACGCCCTCGACGACGGCGGTCGCGCCTGAACCACGCACGAGGAAGCGCTCACCCACCGAGCCGGCGATCCACATCGCACCGCTCGTCGCGCCGTAGCCGATGACATTCCCGGCGACGACGTTGCTCCCGTCCGGCGTTTCGTCGGGGTGGGTGCGGATCGTGATCTCACCGCCAGAGAGGCCCTTGCCGACGTAGTCGTTCGCGTCCCCGATCAGCCTGAGCGTGATGCCAGCCGGCAGGAACGCGCCAAGCGACTGCCCCGCAGAACCCGTGAGTGTCACGTCGATCGTCTCGGGTGCGAGACCCGCGGCGCCGAAGCGCTGCGTGACCTCGTGGCCGAGCATGGTGCCGACCGCGCGATGCAGGTTGCGGATCGGGAGGTCAATCACCGTGGGGGCTCGCGAGTCAAGCGCGTCGCGCGCGAGGTCGATGAGGCGCACATCGAAATGCTCCTCGAGTTCGTGGTTCTGCGCCCTGCCGTTGCGGCGCGGCTCGTCCGCGTCGAACACGGGGCCACGTAACACGTCCGTCAGGTCAAGCCCCTCAGCTTTCCAGTGCCGCACCGCCTCGTCGACATCGAGCGCTGCCGCGTCACCGACGGCCTCAGCGAGCGAGCGGTACCCGAGTTCAGCGAGAATCTCGCGCACTTCTTCGGCGATAAACGTGAAGAAGTTCACGATGTGCGCCGCCTGTCCGGTGAAGCGCTCCCGCAGCTCGGGGTTCTGGGTGGCCACGCCGACCGGGCAGGTGTCGAGGTGGCAGACGCGCATCATGATGCAGCCGGAGACCACGAGCGGTGCCGTCGCAAACCCGAACTCCTCAGCGCCCAACAGCGCTGCGATGACGACGTCTCGGCCGGTCTTGAGCTGGCCGTCGGCCTGCAGCACCACGCGCTCGCGCAGGCCGTTGAGCATGAGCGTCTGCTGCACCTCGGCGAGCCCCAGCTCCCACGGTGAGCCCGCGTGCTTGAGTGAATTCATCGGGCTGGCCCCGGTGCCGCCATCGTGGCCGGAGACGAGGATCACGTCAGACAGCGCCTTCGCGACGCCGGCGGCGACGGGACCAATCCCACTCTGCGCGACAAGTTTCGTCGAGATGCGGGCTGCGGGGTTCGCTCGCTTGAGGTCAAAGATGAGCTGCTTGAGGTCTTCGATCGAGTAGATGTCGTGATGCGGCGGCGGCGAGATGAGCCCGACTCCGGGCGTCGCGTGCCTGGTGCGGGCAATCCACGGGTACATCTTGCCCGGTGGGAGCTGGCCACCCTCGCCAGGCTTCGCGCCCTGCGCGAGCTTGATCTGGATCTCGTCTGCGTGCGTCAGGTACATGCTCGTCACTCCGAAGCGGCCAGACGCGACCTGTTTGATCGCGCTTCGCCTGGCTGGGTCGGTGAGTCTCTCCTCTGCTTCCCCACCCTCGCCGGTATTCGAGCGCCCGCCGAGCTGATTCATCGCGATCGCGAGCGTCTCGTGCGCCTCCGGCGAGATCGAGCCGTAGCTCATGGCGCCCGTCGCGAAGCGGCGTACGATCTCGGAGACGGGCTCAACCTCGTCGAGCGGCACCGCGGGCCGCCGCGGGCTGAATCGGAACAGCCCGCGCAGCGTCATGAGCCGTTCTTGCTGCTCGTTCACGCGCGCCGTGTACTCGGAGAAGATCTCGCGCCGGCCCGTGCGGGTTGCATGCTGGAGCTTGAAGATCGTTTCCGGGTCGAACAGGTGCGGCTCCTCGCCGCGCCGCCACCGGTACTCTCCCCCAGTTTCGAGCCGTTTGTGCGCGAGCGGAGCGGTGTCGTCCGGATATGCCGCGCGATGGCGTGCGGCGACCTCTGCCGCGAGCACGTCAAGCCCGACGCCGCCGAGGCGCGAACTCGTGCCGGTGAAGTACCGGTCGACGACCTCACGGGACAGGCCGATCGCCTCAAAGGTCTGTGCGCCGCAGTACGAGGACACCGTGGAGATCCCCATCTTGCTCATTACTTTGAGCAGCCCCTTGCCGAGCGCCCCGATGAGCCTCCCGATCGCCTCCTCCTCGGTGAGGCCGGGGAGCAAGCCGTCGCGCACGAGCAGGCCGACGCTCTCCATCGCGAGGTAGGGGTTCACTGCGGCCGCACCATACCCAACGAGCACGGCGACGTGGTGCACCTCGCGCACATCCCCAGCCTCCGCGATGAGCGCGACCCGCATCCGTTCGCCCTCTCGAATGAGATGGTGGTGCACGGCCGACACCGCGAGCAGGGTCGGAACCGGC
Source organism: Leucobacter sp. G161 (assembly GCF_001482305.1). Taxonomy (GTDB): domain Bacteria; phylum Actinomycetota; class Actinomycetes; order Actinomycetales; family Microbacteriaceae; genus Leucobacter. The sequence goes on along the minus strand of NZ_LOHP01000064.1, from coordinate 149,041 downwards.
GCGAGATCCTTATTCGAGTCGCGGTCCGAGAGAATGATGAACTCGGCGCCAGCGCGGATCGCGGCGCTCGCCTCCCAGCACATCGCATCAAGCCGCTCTGCGAGCCCCCGCGCGCCGAAATCCACGGGGTATAGGCCGCGGATCGTCACTGCACGCTCGCGCTCGGGATCGTCCCCGAAGTGCTGAATCCGCGCGAGCGCCCCGTTGTCAATCACTGGGAAGTCGAGGATCACCTGCCGCGCGTGATCCGCTGACTGGCTCAGGAGGTTTTCCTGCGGACCAATTCCCGCGCGCAGACTCGTCACGAGTTCCTCGCGAAGCGCATCCAGCGGGGGGTTCGTGACCTGCGCAAACTGCTGCACAAAGTAGTCATGCAGGTGGCGAGGCCGCTCGCTGAGCACGGCGATCGGGGTGTCGGAACCCATCGCGGCGAGTGGCTCACCGCCAGCGGGCGCCATCGGGGTGAGGATAAGCCTGAGTTCCTCCTCCGTGTACCCGAAAGTCCGCTGTCGTCGACTGATGGAAGACGGTGGGTGCACGAGGTGTTCGCGCTCCGGCTCATCGGCGAGCCGGATCCGCGCCTCCTCGAGCCAGCTCCCCCAGGGAGCGAGGCTCGCAAGCTCATGCTTGACCGCATCATCCCCTCGGACGTGCCCCGTTTCGAGGTTCACGGCGAGCATCCTGCCGGGAAGCAGCCGACCGCGGCGCGCAACCCGCTCGGGGGCGAGGTCGAGCACACCCGTTTCGCTTCCGATGACGAGGAGGCCATCGTGCGTGACGAGATAGCGGCCCGGCCGCAGACCGTTGCGGTCAAGCAGCGCGACGAGTTCGCTCCCGTCGGTCGCGATCATCGCGGCCGGCCCATCCCAGGGCTCCATCACGAGGGAGTGATACTCGAGAAAATCGACGAGTTCTGCATCAAGCTCTGCGTTGGCCTCCCACGCCTCTGGCACCATCATCGCGAGGGCGTGTGGCAGCGACCGACCGCTCATCACGAGCAGCTCGAGCACCTCGTCGAAGCTTGCCGAGTCGCTACCTCCGGGCGAGCAGATGGGTAGCAGCGGCGCGATGTCGCCGAGCAGCGGGGACTCAAGCTGTGCCTCACGCGCACGCATCCAGTTCCGATTGCCCCGGACGGTGTTGATCTCGCCGTTGTGCGCCACGAGCCGGAGAGGCTGCGCGAGGTGCCACGAGGGGAACGTGTTCGTCGAATACCGGGAGTGCACGATCGCGAACCGGGAGCAAAACCGCGGATCCGCGAGGTCGACGTAGAACTCTGGGAGCTGTAGGGTCGTGACCATGCCCTTGTAGACGATCGTCCGTGTCGAGAGGGACGGGAGATACACCCCCGTTTCGTGCTGGATCCGCTTGCGCGCCCGGAACGCGCGGCGCTCAAGCTGTTGCGGGTCGCTCGCACTGCCAGTCGCCGCAGCAACGATGAGCTGCTCGATTGCGGGGGCGGCGGCCCGAGCGTTCTCCCCCAAGACAGACTCGTCTAGCCCGACCGGCAGCCAGGCGATGACGCGCAATCCCTCTTCCGCAGCGATCGCAGCGATGCAGTATCGAACCGCGCGGCGCTCGGTCGAGGGCCTGGGCAGGAACGTGAGCCCCGCGGCGTATTCCCCCGGTTCGGGCAGTTCCGCCCCAGCGGCTGCGCAGCGATCTCGGATCAGGTCGTCGGGCACGTCGCTGAGGATGCCCGCGCCGTCCCCGGTGCCCGCGTCGGACCCAACTGCCCCACGGTGCTCGAGGTGTTCAAGGGCTTCGAGTGCCAATTCGACGATCCGATGACTCGGCTCGCTGGTGAGAGACACCACTGCGGCAAGCCCGCACGCGTCGTGCTCGTGCGCCGGGTCGTAGAGTCCGACCGCAGGCGGCAAGCTCGTCGCGGTGACGCGTGTGGGGTCGATGGGTGTGCGCATCGACGTCCTTTCTCTCGGCGGGACGTCGGTGACCCGGTCGGATGCTGCTCTCGAAGGCATCGTTCCCCGGCCAAGCGGCCGCGATCCCCGCGGTTGCAGCTGCGGAGCTTTTGAATATAGCACCCGTTTATTCGGTCGACCGAATCTTTACGCGAAGTTTCTGCACATCGTGCGGCCCAAACGGAGCCAAAGCGCATGATTCTGCGGCCTCGCCGCCACCAGGCCGCACCATAGCCGCATCGGGCAAGGCACGGATGGTGCCTCGCCCGCCCGAGCGCCAGGGCTGCGTGCTCGTGCGACGCTATGCGGTTACGGGACGTCGCCGCAGAGCGGCGACGCTCACCCCAATTCCGAAGATAAGGAGCGCGCCGGCCCCGTAGAGCGCGGGCCAGGGCCGAGAACTACCGGACTGGGCTAGCGGCGTCCCCGAAGCGGTGGGTTCGGCTGGGCCGGGCGGCGTGGGTTCGGGCGGCGTTGGCCCTGGCGGCGTTGGGCCGGGTTCGAGCAGGGTCGATACTTCGAGCAGCGCCGGGTCGCTGACCCCCGCCGGATTGCGCGCGGCAAGCCGCACCGTGTACACCCCGCCGGGCACCAACCCCTCCACCTTGTGCGAGGTAGCTGCACCGTCAAGGGAAGTCGACACTACCGGCTGCGCACCGGCCGGCGCCGCTGTGCCCACGGCCGTGTGCGCAGTCGAGACTGCCACCAGTTCGACCTCCAGGTCGAGTGTCGTTGCCGCCGAGACTTGGTCCCATTGCAGTGTGAAGCTTGTCTGGGTGTGATCGCGAGCCGCCAATCGCTGCGGCGCACTCGGCTCGTGCGTGAGTGCCGTGAGCAGCGCCTCGGCGTCGACGAGCCCGGCACCAAAGACGTGTTCGTCCAAGATGCCGAAGCGTGTGTAGGGGTTCACCGGCCCGCCGTCTGCGCTTCCACGAGCGGACGCAAGTAGACGCGTGGTGAGCTCGGCACCGCTCAGGTCGGGCCGGTAGGACTGGGCCAACGCCGCTACGGCAGCGACATGCGGGGCGGCTGCGGAGGTGCCGTAGAAACGATACTCCGGGCGACCCGGCTCCCCTGCGTCCTGCCCAAAAAACGTCGTCTGCGTCCCGTCAACCGCCGCTATGTGCGGGGTGCCAGGCACCACTGGCTCGGGAAGCGGCGCGGCGGGCGCTGCCGCATCATCCCGCACGGGTTCGAAGAGCAGCGTCGACGGGCCGAGCGCACTGTAGTCACGCACGACACTGGGGTCCCGCCAATCCAGGGAGGCAACGCTCACCGCGCTGCCGTCGCCACCGTGCCCGAACGTTGTCGGCCCCACGACGTCGCTGACGCCGTCGCCAAGGAACGTGCGCTCGGCGATCTCGTCACCGCCCCGCTGGAAGCCGAACCGCACGGCGGGAGCCGGCGCGGTGGGATCGTGACCGGTGCGGACCAGGACTGCGCGCAACTCAGACCCCTGCGGCACCGTGATTTGCCCAATGGTGCTCGGGAGTTGCGCAGCGAGCTGCGGCGCTACGCCAACGAGCTCCGGGGTCTCCGCGCCGGCAACAACACGGAATATTCGCCACTCGTGGAATGTAGTGATGCCGAACATGGGCTCGCCAATGGATCCGAGCAATCGCATTGACACCTCGGAGTCGGTGTCCGATTCCCGTACCGTCAGCGTGTCATAGGGCACGGAGTTCGCGGGATCGGGATCGAAATCCATACAGTCGTACTCGTCAAGCGCTGCGAGCTCGTCGTCTTCCCCGGTGACGAGCCAGTCAGGGCAGGCCATCGGACGGTACGCGGTGGTACTCCAAGAGGAAATTGGCCGCCCCTCACTTGCCCCTCGCACCCCAAGACCAGTCCCGTTGCCAGCGGAAGTAAAGTAGGCGACCCCCTCGGCCTTCACCTTCTCGATCGTGGCTGAGAGCACACCCAACTGGTACGCAGGCTCCAGACCCCAGGAAATATCGTCCACGATGATGTCTGCGCCCGCGTTGGCGAGGTCAGCGACGTGGTCCGCCATTTCATAATCGCTCGTGCCAGCGTCCGCGAAGAGGAGCGTAGCTCCGGGAGCGATCCCGTGCACGAGCTGCGCCATCGCTCGGCCTTCATCTTCACCGCCGATGCCATCGGACAGCAGCGTCACCGGTGTTGTATAGCCGCACGGGTTTCCCGGGCCAGGGAGCGCGCCAGAGGCCACATCCTCCTCCCACGAGGTCGCAAGCGTCGTTGCGGCGAAGGAGTCCGAGATGATCCCGATCGTCACCCCGGTGCCGTCCACACCAAATAGCTCACGCGCCGAGTCCGCGCGCAGCGGGCTGTCCGCTTCGATAAGGATCGGCCCGCAGCTGTCTGCCGCCGCCGCCGCGTGCGGGAGTGATGCGGTCTGAGCGGGGGCGATTCTCCCCGTGAACGGACGAATTGCCGGGACGGCGCTCGCGACCCCGGGGATGGCGGAGAGCTCACCGAGCTGCGTGGGGTCGACGCGAACGGTTGCCGCGGGGAAGCGGTCAAATACCTCATCGATTTCTGCGAGCTTCGCGAGCGCAGCAAGCACGCGATCGCCCGGCGCCGCATCGAAGAGCACGGTGGCGGTGATGCGCTCAGCACCGTCAAAAGTGAGACTGCCGCCCCCGTCCACAGGAAGCGCGACCTCTGCTGCGAGCTTCTCCGGCTCCGTACTGCCCGCGCTCGCAGCGGCCACGATCTGATCTACCAGCGTGGTGCCAGTGTCGGGTTCGGAAGGTTCCTCGGCAGAGGCGGCCGGGCCGATCAGCGTGACGAGCAGCGGGACCGCAGCACAGACCGCAATCCCTTTCAGGAGAAGCGAACGCATGAGGCTACCTTTCGGAATCGCAGCGTGGGCCCCCATGCCAGCACGCCACTGTTGAGCGTAGCAAGAATTCCCGTTCACAGTCCAGTTTCCGCTCGACAGTCGACCGGCCCAGCAGCCAACGGCAGACGTCAGCGGGCCTGGCGCTTCGGGCGCTGCCGCCGTCACATGGTTGAGCCATTCCCCGCCCTCACTGCGGCTAGCCACTTTTTCGGCCTACCATGTTCGCACGTGTCCCGAGAAAGGCATTCGCGATGAAAACACTCTTCATCACAGCAGGCTGTGGCGGTAACCTCCCGCCAACCTTCGCGGTGGCCAACGCCCTCACCAGGCGCGGCGTCGAGATCGTCTTCGCCGGGTTGGAAGCCGACAGCATCGGGTTTCCCACGGCCAGCTTCGATGCGGCGCTTGCGGTGACTCCGGATCGCGGAGGCAAGGGCCTGCGAAAGGGCTTCGCAATGGCTGGCCTTCTCGCGGGACCGGCCGCCACCCGTACCGCGCGGACGCTCGTCGCAGCTGCACAACCCGACGGCACTGTCGTCGACTGTACGCTCATCGCTCCGCTGCGTGGCGCGCTCGCGGCCAGTCGGCCCGTCGCGGTGCTCTTTTACACCCTCGGCGACTACTGGGCCCAGCCATTCGATCGCGGCCCCGCCGGCCGCGGGCTCGCGCTGCTTGGGATGCGGCAGCGACCCGGCTGATGCTCACAGACGAGCAGCTCGACCCCAGCTGTTCCTCCCGAGGTATGCGTGGATACGCCTGGGTGGGAACGTCCGACACCGGCGTCGAACCCTCCGCAAGGAGTAGCCGCCGCCGGGTACTGGTGGTGCTCAGCGCCACGGATTGGCCGGGCATGCTTCCCACCTATCGGAGCTTTGTTGCGGCGCTCGCACCGCTACCAGTCGACGCTGTCGTCACCACCGGCGGGGTTGATCTTGGCGGTGAACTCCGGGGCGCCGGAACGTCGAGGTGCGTGGCTGGGTGCCGCACGAGACCCTGCTCCCCGCAACCGACCTCGTCATCGGTCATGACGGTCACTCGACAACGTTCAAGGCGCTCGCCCACGGCGTGCCAATACTCGTACTGCCGATCAATCCGATCTCGGATCAGCTACATGTCGGGCGCACGCTCGAGACTGCGGGGTTAGCGCGCCTGCTCGCGCGCACCGCGACAGCCAGTCAGATCCGCACATGCGTGACCGAGATGCTCGATGACGAGGAGTTGCAAGCGCGGGTTGCAGCCGCGGACCGCAGACTGCGGCGCGCTCCGCCAGGTGGCGAGGTCGCGGCTGCGCGGATCCTCGCCACCTTGAAGCGGACAGCTTGAACGATCGGGCGTTACGCGCCGAAGCTCGCGACGTCACCCACCAGGCGCGTGTTGTCCGCAGGCACGTCCTCGACAGCTGCGCGGGCGACCTCAGCGGCAAACTCCGCCACGTTGTAGAGCTTGCCGGCCTGCTCGCGACGCTCCTCGAGCGCGCCCGGGTTCATGCGGTTGAGCAGGGTCGCGGTGACGGTCCCCTCGATCATGTCGCCCGAGACGACGACGAAGCCGATGCCGCGCTCGGCAAGAGCGGGAATGCGCTCGCGCAGTGCGTCCTCGCCGGCACGCTTCGACAGCGCCACTGCTTCATACTCGGGCATCGTCGGCGTCGTACGGATGAAGTGTGCCTGGTGGCTCGTCACGAAGACGACACGCGATCCCTCACCCATGAGGGGCAGCGCGGCGTCGAGTACACGCAGCTGCGCGTCACGGTTGAGCTGCAGCGCGTAGTCCTCGGCCATCCCTGATTCCATACCACCGGAGGCGTTGAGCACGAGGATATCGAGCCCACCAAACTCCGCCTTGATGTCTGCCATCATGCCGGCGACCGATGCTTCGTCGGTGAGGTCTGCCCCCTGCACGAGCGCGCGCACGCCGAGCTCGCGCAGCTGTGCACCGAGCTTTTCTGCACGCGGCGCCTTGTTGCGGAAGTTCACGACAACGTCGGCTCCAGCCTCAGCAAAGTAGCGGACGGTATCGGCACCAACGCCACGGGATGATCCGGTAACGAGGGCCCTACGGCCTGCGAGGCTTCCGGCGTCGAGCGTTGGGGTGGCAGCGGTCTCAGTCACAGTGTGGTTCCCTCAGTGTGTGAGTGGGTGGGCGTTTGAACTCGTCTCAGCGTAGTCCACGAGCCGCGCGCTGGCCGCATGCCTCGCGCGGTTGCGGCAAGCCCGGAGCCGTCAAGCCCAAGGTTCGCTTCGAGCAATCAGGGGTGTACTCGGCACGCGATTCGCGATACGCTGCGAATAACTCGGCGGCAGTGCCAACCCAGATGGCGCGAAGCTTTACCGCCGAAGGCGAGGGAGGCTTCATTGGCCGATCGAACACTTAAAGGGTCCAGAATTGGCTCGACGAGCCTGCAGGGCGAGGCAGGCGTCGAGCTGTCGCCGCGCCGCACCGTCGAGTACATCACCGACAAGGGCGTCAGTTTTGCTGTCACGTTCGATGCCGATGCCGAGCCGCCGCCCGAGTGGACGGATCAGCGAAGCGGCGAGATCGGGTTTCTTGACGACGAGGCCGGCCGCACCGCGCGCGCTGAACTCGAAGCGAAGGAGTCCGCGCAGCGCACCCCGTGGGACATGCTCATCGAGCGCCGCTCCCGCGAGGAACTTGAGGAGCTCCTCGAGGAGCGGCTGAAGCTGCTGCGCGCCCGTCGCGGCACTGCGAAGTAGCGGTACCACCCAGGTCTAGCTGGCGCGGGCGTACCTGCGGCGTACGAGTGTGACGCTGCCGACAATTACTCCCGCGCCGCCTACGATCATCCACATCGTTGAGATGTGCGCTCCGAACCGGAGCGCCGGCGTCTCCCCAGTGACGAGCGGCACGTCAGCAACCATTGCGCCGCGTGTGAAGGTGTCAAGAGCGTCAAGGTTGCGCCCGTCGGGCGCGATGATCCGGCTCGTTCCAACGGTCGAAATGTTCACGACCGCGCGCCCCGTCTCGATCGCGCGGAGCCGCGCGATCTGCAGCTGCTGCACGCTCTCGTCGGTGCGACCAAAGTCGGCGTTGTTCGTCGGCGCGAAGATCACTTCCGCGCCCTCGTCGATCATCTGCTCGGCCTGATCATCGAAGATGATGTCGAAACAGATTGCGACGCCCGCGACGACCTCGCGGCCGAGCGCCTGGACGCCGTGCACCGGAGCGAACTCGCCGTGCTCGTATTCGAGCTGCACGAGATCGACGAGGTCGGGCGCGAGCGCACGGAAGAAGCTGCGGTTCGGCATGTACTCCGCGAACGGCACGGGGTAGCGCTTGTCGTAGCGGTTCCCGGCCTGCGAATCCTCGAGGCCCTCGGGCCCCCACACGACGGAGCTGTTCGTATAGGTGCCGTCGTCGCCAGCGAGGATCGTCCCGACGACGATCGGAGCCTCGGCGCGCCGGGAGAGCAGCGCGATCTCGCGCGCCCGCAGCGGATTGTCGGGGAGGGCAAACTCGGCCGAGTTCTCCGGCCACACGATCACGTCGACGCGATCGCCTGCGGCTTCAAGCTCGTCGAGGAGTTCCTCCGTGCCGCGCACGTGGTCGGCGTACACGTCGCCCGCTTCGCGATTGTCGAAGATCCCCGATTTCGAGTTGCCCTGCACCGCCCCAACGCGAAGCGTGCCGGTCTGTTCGAGGCCCGCGGGCGGCACGAACGCGAGCCCGAACACGGCGGCGGCCGCAACGAGCGCCGCAACCGTTCCGGATGCTGCCCTGCCGCCAAGCCCTGCCGAGGTGCGCGGCTGCGCAATGATCGCGACGATCACGGCGACCGCGAAGACGATGAGACCGCTCAGCCCGGCGAAGCCGAGCCACGAGACGAGCGCACCGAGCGGGCTGTCGGCGAAGAGGTGCGCGATGCGCGCCCACGCGAAGCCGTCATACGGCCAGTTCCCCTGCACGCCCTCACGCAGCACCCAAATGCCCGCAACCGCGAGCGCCTGCGCGAGTGGCAGCACCACCCGCGGCGGAAGATACTTCGCCAGCTTCCAGGGGCGTCCGCGGAGCGCAGCGAGCCCCCGGGTCGCCGCCGCGGTCGCGGCGCCCTGCAGCACGAACCAGGCAATCATCACGGCTGAGAGCCCGAGCCACGGCACAGGGCCCAGGTAGAGCGTCAGCCAGCTGAGTTGCGTCATCCAGAAGACCGCACCAGCGGCCGCGCCAGCGAGCATCGCGCCGCGAATGGACTGCTGCCACCAGCTCGCGACAATGAGAAACACCGCGGGAAACACGAGCGGCCAGACTGCGGCGCCCGGGTTCGCCACGTCGAGCAGCAGGCCGCCGAGCGCGGCAGCTGGCACCGCGATCCACCACGGAAGTCTCCCGGTCACGGACCGGGCCGTCGTCGGCACTGAGTCGAGGACCTCGGGTGTCATGACGAGCTCGACGCCTCAACGATGCCGCGGCGGATCGATCGCTTCGCGTCGCGGGCAAGCGCGCCGAGCACGCCCAGTCGCACCGCGTCGTCACTGAGATCCGGGTGCGCGATCGCAACGTCGCACGCCTGGGACACCTGGTCAAGGAGGTCAATGGTTTGCTTCGTCCAGCGCACGAAGTCGCCAGCGCCGAGCCCACTCGACTCAAGCACACGCTCGAGCGTCGCGCCCTTCGACCAGTCATACATGGTCGCGGCGAGACCGGCGTGCGGCATGTCGGCACGCGGCAGCCGGTAGTGTTCGGCGAGGTCGTCAAGGGCGACCCAGCGGTCGAGCACCCGATCAAAGGCCTGGCCGAACTTGCCGCCCGGGCCGCGATCCACTGCCTCATCGTCGCGGCGCGGCTCATAGCTCAGCGCGCAGCACATCGCGGCGAGACCATTGGCGTCGAGGCCACGCCACAGGTCATGCCTCAGGCACTCAGCGATCAGCAGATCGCGCTCACCATAGATGCGGCGCAGCATCTCCCCGTACGGAGCGACCTCGACCCCGCCGTCGCGCGTGTCTCCCGAGAGGTAACCCAGCTCGAGCAGCTCCTCCACGACCCGTTCAAACGTGCGAGCGATCGTGCCGGTGCGGTTCGCAACCTGCCTGCGGCCGCGCTCGAGCTGCCGACGCAGCTTCCTCGCGCGATCCTCCCAGCGTTTCTTGTCCGAGCCCTGCGCGCGCGCAGCGGCCTTCTCGTAGCCCTTGAGCGATGACTGTGCGGACTGCAGCTCCCGCGCCTGATCGACGACCGCGCGGTCGGCTTGGAACTGCGCAAACGAGAGCTCGAGGGCGTCGCGTGCCTGCGTATAGCTCAGGCGCTGCAGCAGGTTCACCGCCATGTTCGCGGTCGGCCTGAACGTCGACTTCACGGGGAACGAGCGGGTCCCCGCAAGCTGGGACAGCTCCTCCACGTCAACGGCGTCGCTCCACACCACGACCGAGTGGCCCTCGACGTCGATACCGCGTCGGCCCGCGCGGCCAGTCAGCTGCGTGAACTCCCCCGAGGTGAGCGGCACGCGCTGCTCACCGTTGAACTTGTCGAGCCGTTCGATGACCACCGCGCGCGCCGGCATGTTGATGCCGAGCGCCAGCGTTTCCGTCGCGAATACGAGTTTCACGAGCCGGCGCTGGAACAGTTCTTCAACGACAGCTTTGAAGGCTGGCAGCAGCCCGGCGTGGTGCGCGGCAACGCCGCGCTCGAGACCGGCGATCCACTCCCGGGTTTCTAGCACCCGGCGATCCTCTTCGCTCAGGCTGTCCACCAGCTTGAAGGCGACTCGACGGATCTCCTCGCGTTCCTCGCGGGTCGTGAGGGTGATGCCCTCGAACATGCACTGCCGCACGGCCTGGTCGCAGCCGTTGCGACTGAAAATGAACACAATAGCCGGGAGCAGCTGTGTCTCGTCGAGCGCGCGCGCGATGTCGCCGCGCGAGATCCGCCTGGTCCGCCGCTGTGGTGGGCCGCCGCGCGAACGACCGCGATCACGGCCACCGCCGCCGTCACGCCCGCCGTCGCGACCTCCCCGGCCACCGCGTCCGCGCCCGGACAGCATCCAGAGTTCCGGGTTCACCTTGCCAGCGCGCGCCAGCTCGCCCTCGCGGTCCACGAACAGGGGCATGAGCGCCTTCGTGGTGAGCACGTGCTGGTAGAGCGGCACGGGACGGTGTTCCGAGAGCACCACGTCGGTTTCGCCGCGGACCGCGTGCATCCAGTCGCCGAACTCCTCTGCGTTCGAGACCGTCGCCGACAGCGACACGAGCCGAACCGTCCGCGGCAGGTGCAGAATGATCTCTTCCCACACCGCCCCGCGGAACCGGTCACCGAGGAAGTGCACCTCGTCGAGCACGACGAAGGCGAGATCGGTGAGCGTCTTCGAATCGGCGTAGATCATGTTGCGGAGCACTTCGGTGGTCATGACCACGATCGGTGCATCGCCACGGAGGTTTACGTCGCCGGTGAGGAGGCCGACCTCGTCCTCGCCGTATTCAGCGCAGAGTTCGTGGAACTTCTGGTTCGAGAGCGCCTTGATGGGCGTCGTATAGAAAATCTTCGTGTTCCGCTCACGGCGAGCCAGATAGACGGCGAACTCTGCCACGGTCGTCTTTCCGGAACCCGTCGGCGCAGCAACGAGCACGCTGCGCCCGGCTTCAAGCCGCTCGCAGGCGTTGCGCTGGAACGGGTCGAGCGGATACTCCAGGCGGGATTCGAAGTGCGCGAGTGCGGTGTCTGCGGCGCCAGCTTCGGGCCCTGCTACTCCCGCGTCTGGCAGGGAGGGTGCGTCATTCACGAGTCTTGGCTCGCCTTTCGAGGCTTGGTGTTCTGGGATGCCGAGGAGTCCTCGTCGTCGAGTTCGCTGAGGTCAGGCTCGCTCATGTCGATGCCATACTCCTCGAACTCTTTCGCCCTGCGTTTGTCGAGTCGGCGATCGTGGATCAGGGCGATCCCGACGGCGATGAAGTACAGCAACACCATCGGGGCCGCGAGCAGGAACATGCTCCAGAGATCGGCGGCCGGGGTGGTGAGCGCAGCGAACAGTACGATGATGAGGATCGCGACTCGCCAGCTCTTGAGAATCGTCTTCCCCCGGATGATGCCGACAAAGTTCAGCATGACGAGCACGACGGGCATGACGAAGCCAACGCCGACCGCGAGCATGAGTTTCACCGCGAAGTCAACGTAGAGCCTCGCTTGCAGGAAGAAGGCGTCCTCACTGGGCTGGAACGTGGACATGAGTCTCACGATGTTCGGCAGCACCATCCAGGCGGCAAAAATCCCCGCGAGGAACAAAGGGACCGCTGCACCGAGGAAGCCGACCCCGTAGAGCTTCTCTTTGCGGGTCAGACCCGGCGCGAGGAACGCCCAGATCTGATAGAGCCAGATCGGCGCGGTGATGATGACGGCGATGAACAGCGCAATCTGGATACGAAGGTCAAAGCCCTCGGTGATCGCACTGTACGTGAGCACGGCCTCTCGACCCTGCAGCTTGAGGTCGTTGATGGGCTTGCGCAGCAAGTCCCAGACAGGGTTGACGAGAAAAAACCCGCCGACGAGCCCGAGGACGAGCCCGAGGGCGGCAATAATCAGGCGCTTTCGGAGTTCGACGAGGTGCTCTCCGAGACTCATACGCCCCTGCCGGTTGCGCGTCTCGCGCCCCTCTTTCGCCATGGCGACAGTGTACCGTTTTCCCGCTGCGAAGATCGTGGCTACTCGCCGTATGCCGCGAGCGCCGACTCCGCCCACGCGCTGACCGCCGCTCGGGCAGCCACCGGGGCGACAATCTCGATCTCGCCCGGCCCGTGCTGGGCGAGCCTCACCGCGGCTCCAGCGTGCCAGGCGTCGATCCGCACGAGCGTTGTGCCCGGGGTCGCTACGACGTCTCCGCCGGTCACCTGCTGGGGCGCGAAGCCGCGGATCGCGCCGAGAAGGCGCGTGGGAACGATCGCGAGAATCTCACTGCTCTCGCGCGCGCCAGCATCGATCGATGCGGGATCAGTGGCGCCTGTCGCAACTCCATCCGGCGGAGCGGCCGCTGCGGTGAGGCGTTCGTCGAGCACGGTCAGGTCACTGAGTTGCGGCACGCTGAAGGTCCGCTGGGCCGAGCGCTCAACGTTGAAGCCGTGGAGGTACCAGGTGCCCTCGCGCTCGGTCAGGGAGCCGGGGTGGACCGTGCGGCTGCTGACGGTGCCTGCAGCGTCGCGGTAGCTGAAGCGCACGGCACGCTCCGCTTCGATCGCGCGGACAAGCACCGCGAGGTCGCCCTGTGGGTCTTCCTGCGAGACGACGACCGCCGGCAGCTCAGCTGTGCCCATCATCGCGCCGAGCCGTTCACCGAGGTCAGCCGCGAGGCGCGCATCCTTGGCCGTGAGCAGGGGCCGCAGCGCGGCAAGCCCGGCCAGCAGGGCGGCGGTCTCCACACCGGTAAACCTCGGGGTTTCATCGACGGCGACGGTCTGCGTGAGCGAGACGATATCGTGCTCCTCGAACGCGTCCCAGTCGATGTCGAACAGGTCGTTGTGCTGGTACGCGAGCGTCTCACCAGGGATGCCCGCTGTGCCGAGAAACCCGATGAGGGAGCGGAGCATGCGTGGATCCGCATCAAACGTGCGGGCGAGCTCGGCGATCGGCGTCGGCCCGTGTTCGCGGAGGTACGGAACGAGCGAGAGCAACAGCAGCACGCGGTCGCTCGCCAGCATCTGACGGGACATCACTCCCCCTCCTGATCTGCGGCACTGGGAAAGCCGCCGTGCGCGGTGTCGACGGCGCGCAGCAACGCGATCACCGCGTCACGAAGCACCGGCGGATCCAGCACCACTGCCTCCGCACCGTAGCCGGCGATCAGGGCAGCAAGCTCGTGCAGGTCAACCGTGCCAAACTGCAGCACCCGCGAGCCGTCGTCGACGGGAACCACGGCCGCGTCACGGGAGAATCTCGCGTCGGCACGCGAACCGGGCTGCACCCGGAGCAGCACCTGGGTGTCCCGTTGGATCTGGTGCATGTCGGCGACGGCACGCTCGACGAGCGCCGCGGCGTCGCCTGGACGCGCTGCCTCTTCCGGGCGTCGTTCGCGCGCGACAACCTGCCCCGAGATCCGCGCGAGCAGAAACACGCGCGTGGCATCGCGGTCGAGGTCGTACGCGATGAGGTGCCAGCGGCCCTCGAAGCGGTGGAGCTGCAGCGGGTACACCCGCCGGCCGAGAGGAACCTCGCGCTGCGGCAGCTGGTATGAGAACTCAGCAATTTGGTGGGCCTCGATGGCCGCGAGCAGCGCGGGCGCTGACGGCTCAGACGTGCCGAACCCTGCACTCACGCCGAGGCTGAGGGGATCGCGCCCTCGGCCCAGGGACTCTACCTTCATCGCCGCGCGCCTGGCATCATCAGTCAGGCTGCCCTCGCGCCAGGCGAGCACCGCCATGCGCAGCATCATGAGCTCTCGATCGGTGAACGCGAGCCCCGTTGGCACCTGCAGTGCCGCCTTCGAGATGCGGTAGCGGGCGAGCTGGTTGTTGCCAGGCTCTCCCGGTGAGTCGATCGTTTCGACCGGGATGCCGAGCTGCCGCAGCTGCTCCTTGTCCCGCTCGAACTGTCGCTCGAGTGATGCAGGCTGCGCTCCCCGACGGTAGCGATCGGCATACCCATAGACGGACGACAGCAGCTCGTGCTTGGTCAGTCCCCCAGAACTCGCGACAAGCGCGAGCACCAGGCTAAAGACGCGTTCTTCGCTCGGAATCTGAGACCGGGCCACGACCGCCCCGTACTATCCCGCCGCGAGGATATCGAGCACGATCACCCGGGCGTTGTCGCCGCCCTCGGTGATGACAACCTGCGAGCCAACGGGCTTGCCAGTCAACTCTGCGCGGAACGCGAGCCCCTGCGCGGCAGACTCGGTCTCGCCGGGGAGCATCTGCGGGCCGCCGTCGGTCCACGTGTTCGTGAGGACGGAGCCGTCCCAGCCCACCGCGAGCATCTGCACGAGCAGGCGCCCCTCAGCCGACACGTCGTCGCCCTCGCCCGAAACGCGGACAGCTGAGGTCAGCCCAACCGGGGCTTCGCGCGGCGGGAGAACGAGCCCGGGCTGCCCCGTCTCATCGGTCACGACCGCGGGGAACCCGTTCGGGAGCCCCTTCTCGCGACCGGAAGCCTTGAAGCCGGAAACATCCTCGAGATCCATGACCGCGACGAGGGCTGACTCCGGGGTCCCACCGATCTGCTGGCGCAGGGGCAGCGCGTCCTCTGGGCTCATCGCGAGCACCACGCGCTCACCGGGCGCCGCACACTCAACGGCCGCGCTCAGCGGGTTCATCATGTCTGCTGCGAGCATGAAGAACTCGTTGGTTTCTGCTGCACCGCCGAAGCCGGAGCTCGCGAAGAGCTTCTCGCCCGAAGCCTGATCGTAGAACGCGAAGTTCACGGACGCGATGGTGTCGTTGCCGGCTACCTTCGCGCCGGCGGTGACGCCAGAGCTGTCAACGATCGAGCGCTGCGACACCGAGACCTCAGTCTCGGTCGGGATGGACACCTCCGGCTCAGTGCCGAACGCGCCGAGGACTACGACGCTGTCGCTGAGCGCGCCGGCGCCGAGCGTCGCGGCGCAGTCGCCACGATCCACCTCAACGGCGTCAGTCGAACTGCAGCCGGTGAGGACTGCGGCGGAGACAGCGACAGTAAGAACCGCCGGGGCAATGCGACGAAGCATGGAACACCTCTCGAGTGCGTCGAATGCGAACCTGCCCATCCTACCGGGTGGCCGCTGGGGTTCGGGCGTTAGTCGCCCGCGTGGTCAGGAGTCGCCGAGGGGGTGCCCTCAGCCGGCGCGTCGATTCCGGCGCGGTGATCCGCGATGCGCTGCGCCTCGCGCGCCTTCTTACGGAGAATCTTGTCGCTCTTCACGCGCTGACCGACGCTCTCCTCGCTCCAGGCGTCCAGGTCAGCGTCCGGGCCCATGTCGGGGAGCCAGTTGCCCATGTCGGCCTCAGAGAAGTCGCTCTTCGACGCGCGTCGCTTCAAGCTCGGCAACTGCGTGCCGGGAGCGAGCTTCCGCGCGGTCACCAGGAAGCCGGTGTGACCAACCATGCGATGGTCCGGGCGCACCGCGAGCCCCTCAACGTGCCAGCCGCGCACCATCGTCTCCGACGCCTGCGGGTGGGTGAACAGCCCCGACCGGCGGAGCTCCTCTACCGTGCGGGAGAGCTGGGTCACCGTCGCAACGTAACAAATGACGACGCCACCAGGTGAGAGCGCGTTCGCCGTGACGTCGACGCACTCCCAGGGTGCGAGCATGTCGAGGACAACCCGGTCGACCGACCCGGCCTCGAGCGCACTCGGGAGCTCCTCCTGCAGGTCGCCAACGCGCACCGTCCAGTTCGCCGGGTCCGCTCCGGCGTATGCGCGCGCGTTCGCACGCGCGATCTCCGCGAACTCATCTCGACGCTCAAACGAGTGCACCTCGCCCTCGGGGCCGACCGCACGGAGCAGGTGCAGCGACAGCGCACCCGAGCCGACGCCGGCCTCAACGACCCTGGCCCCGGGGAAGATGTCCGCGAGCGACACGATCTGGGCGGCGTCCTTCGGATACACGATGGCGGCTCCGCGCGGCATCGACATGACAAAGTCGGAGAGCAGCGGGCGCAGCGCGAGGTACTCCTCGCCGCTGTTGTTCTCGATCACCGATGCGTCCGGGATCCCGACGATATCCTCGTGGCGGATCATGCCCTTGTGGCTGTGGAACTCGGCCCCAGCCTCGAGCGTGATTGTGTTCATACGCCCCTTTGGGCCGGTGAGCTGCACGCGGTCGCCGAGGCGGAATGGTCCGCGCAGGGCCGGGGCAGGCTGCGCGCCTGACTGCTCGGGGAGGTGCTGGTCGTGTGCGTCGTGTGCGTTCATAGTCTCGGTGTTCTCCTCGGTTGCGAGGGTTGTGGCGCTCGCGCCGACGGATGCAGAGTGGGTGCGGTGCTGAGCCCAGAGCTGAGCAACCGCGGCCACGGTCAAGCCCGTGAGCGATGCACGTACCTCATGAGCGGCAGCGTCATCAAGCGGCACGAGCCCGGGTGTGGCGATCACGACGCAGCCGGCGGCCATCGCCGCTGTCGCGCCGGGCAGGGAATCCTCGAAGGCGATGCAATCGTGCGCAGCTACGCCAACGGCTGCAGCGCCACGCAGGTACGGATCCGGGTGGGGCTTCTCGTGTTCGACCTCGTCGCCGGCAATAATCGCGTCAAAGCTGCCCTCTGGCAGCAGCGCGACGACAGCATCGGCGATGCGGCGCACAGACATCGTGACGAGCACGTTCGGCACGCCCAGTTCCCGGAACTCGGCGAGCAGCTCCCGCGCACCCGGCATCCAGCGCGGCTGCTCCGAAGCGAGACCAACAATGAGCGCCTCGGTCCACTCGCCGATGATCTCGTCGACCGAGAGCGGGACACCCATTTCCTGAAAATGTGTCGCCGCGGCGGTGAGCCCAAGCCCGACGAGCTGAGTCTCGAGTCCCTCCGGGAAGCGCAGCCCGAAGCGTGCGAGCATCGCGACCTCGGCGCGGATCCACAGCGGCTCTGAGTCGATGATGGTGCCATCCATGTCCCACAGCGCAGCAGCGGGAATCAACGCGGTCGTCATTCCAATGATCTTACCGGGAGCTTTCGGAGAGAACGGGCCTCCTGAGCGCGTGCGGCTTGCCGGTCTGCGTCCTCGGGCGTGGGAGATAGTCTGGAGGGCGTGAATAATTCGACAGGACCTGACCTCGCGCCGCGCGTACTCATCGCAGCGTTCCAAGGTTGGAGCGATGCGGGTGACGCCACATCGGAGGCTCTGCAGCACCTCATTGGGTTGCAGCAGGCCGAGCTCCTTCACGTCATAGGCGGCGAGAGCTTCGTAGATCTCCAACTCCAACGCCCGCGGATGCAGCGTGACGAACAGGGGCAGCGTGTCATCGACTGGCCCGACACGCGGCTGTACGGGACGGTCCACCGGCCGTCGCCCACGCACGGGCTCGCAGCAGCCGAGAGCGCCGCAGACGCCACCCCAGCGCATGACAGCGACGCGATCACACGCATCGACGGCAGTCCCGTGCACGACCTCTTCTTTATGCCCGGCTACGAGCCAGGCCGCGATTGGGAGAACTTCGCCGACGAGGTTGTCGAACTCGCGGAGGTGTGGGGCGTCGATCTCGTCGTGCTGCTCGGCTCCATGTACTCAGACGCTCCGCACTCCCGCCCGATCATTACGAGCGTCACCTCGGAAGACCCGATCCTGCGCGACCGCTACGGCGCCGAACGCAGCGACTACGAGGGTCCCGTCGGCATCGTGACCGCAATCGACATCGCGCTCGAGGCCGCAACCATTGACAGCCTCTCGCTGTGGGTGCAGGTGCCGCACTACGTGCACTCGGCGCCGTCACCAAAGGCGACGCTCGCGATTCTCGACAAGCTCGAAGAGCTGCTCGACATCGTCATCCCCCGCGGCGAGCTCTTCGCCCAGGCGACCGACTGGGAGAGCAATATCAACCGGATCGCTGAGAACGACGACGATATGACCCGGTATATCCGCAGCCTCGAAGAGGCACGGGACGACGCGCTTGCAGCGGAGACCACGGGCGATGCGCTCGCGGCCGAGTTCGAGAAGTTCCTCGAGCAGGACTCTCGCGGGCAGTTCGGAGCGATCGACGCCGAGACGCTGTCCGGCAGCGACGGTGAACCGGAAGCCGACGACCCTGCAGACACCGACGGCCCGTCTGACGCCGCACCGCCAGCCGGCCCCGCAGGCCCCTCAGACGCCGACGGCCCAGCCAGCACACGCTAACTGGGCCATCGGGCGACTCGTCTGGCGTTACTCGCCGGGCTGGAGCTGCACACCGAGCAGCGCATGCACGGCGTTGGCGATCAGGCACGGATCGTCGACACCAGCATCGAGCGCCGCGTCGAGCGTCGCGAGCATCACGGGGGTATCGAGGTCGTTCGCCATCGCTGCACGAAGCTGCTGCAGAACGACCGCGGCGGACGCAGGCTCCTCAGGAGTGCGCTCAAGGCCCTCGCGCCAGGCCGCGAGTCGACGCTCGGCCCGTTCGAGATCAGTGTCGAACCACTCCCACTCGGAGCGGTAGTGGTTGGCGAGGAGCGCGAGACGGATCGCCGACGGGTCAACGCAGTGACCCGCGTGCGCCCCGTCGAGCAGCTTCGACACAAACACCAAGTTGCCGCGTGACTTCGACATTTTATGGCCGTCGTATGACACGAGTGCCGCGTGACAGTACGCGTGCGCGAGCGGCTTGCCCGAGATCGCGGTGGCGTGCGCAGCGGTGAACTCGTGGTGCGGGAACACGAGGTCGTGCCCGCCGCCCTGCACAGTGAACAGCTCGCCGAGCGCCTCCCGTGCGATCACGGTGCACTCGATGTGCCAGCCGGGACGGCCAACGCCGACCGCAGATTCCCAGCTCGGCTCACCGTCGCGTGCGGCGCGCCACAGCAGCGGATCGAGCACGTCACGCTTGCCCTCGCGTTCGGGGTCTCCCCCGCGCTCTGCGCTCAACGTTTCGAGCAGGTCACGCTCGTACGGGGCAACATCTCCGAGCCGCCACTGCGATTCCTTCTGCGCACCGCGAACGTCGAAGTAGATGTCGTCGCCCTCCGCATCAGGCGTCGGCACGGTGTACGCGAAGCCACGCTCGATGAGCTGCTTCACACCGTAGGCAATCTCATCGATGGCTTCGGTCACCGCAACGAAGTGAGCTGGCGGGATCATGCCGAGCCGGTGCATATCGGAACGGTAGAGCCCGATCTGCTCGTCGGCAAGCGCGCGCCAGTCGACACCGGTGTCGTTCGCCCGCTCGAGCAGCGGGTCGTCGATGTCGGTGATGTTCTGCGCGTACACCGTCTCGATGCCAGCGTCGTGCCAGGCACGCTGCATGATGTCGAACGTGAGGTAGGTGAAGGCGTGACCAATGTGCGTCGCGTCGTAGGGCGTCAGCCCGCACACGTACAGCGTCGCGCGGTCGTCTTGGATCGCAGGGTGTTCCATGCGTCCCGTCGCCGTGTTGAACAGCTTCGGCGCTTCACCCGATCCCGGCAGTTCGGGGATCACGGGCGGGGTCCAAGTTCTCACGGGGTAGCTCCGATCGCAGCCTGGGCAGCGACCTCGCCGCCGGGGGTCAAGACTCCGGTAAGCAGCAGCGCGATGATCACGCCGCCGATGAGTACGCGGTAGATCACGAACGGCATGAAGCTGCGCTTCGAGATGTACCGCATGAAGAAGCCGATCACGACGAGCGCAATGGCGAAGGCGACGACGGTCGCAACAATCGTCATGCTCCACGGCGCCTGGTTCTCCGGAGCCTTGATGACTTTGAAGACCTGGTAGAAGCCAGAGCCGAGCACAGCGGGGATCGCCAGCAGGAACGAGTAGCGGGCTGCCGCCTCACGCTTGTAGCCCATGAAGAGGCCTGCGGTGATCGTGCCGCCCGAGCGGGAGACCCCGGGAATGAGCGACGCAGCCTGCGCGAGACCGTAGATGAGGCCGTGCTTCCAGGTGAGCTTCTCGATCGGGCGCACCTTCGAGCCGACCCTGTCGGCGACGCCGAGCAGCAGGCCGAATACAATGAGGGAGATAGCGGTGAACCAGAGCGAGCGCAGCGTCGTCTCAATCGCGTCCTGGAACAGCAGGCCGAGCACGACGATCGGGATGGTGCCGAGAATGATCCACCAGCCCATCTTCGCGTCAGGGTCGTTCCGCGGAACGGTCTTGCCTGACAGCGAGCGGAACCATCGCCCAATGATGCGCACAATGTCTCGCCAGAAGAAGACGATGACCGCCGCTTCGGTGCCGATCTGGGTGATCGCGGTGAACGCTGCACCGGCGTCGCCGATGCCCAGGAGTTCGCTCGTCACCCGGAGGTGTGCGCTCGAAGAAACCGGCAGGAACTCAGTGAGCCCCTGAACGATACCGAGGATGATCGCCTCGAAAATACCCATGCGGTGGTGGCCTTCCGTCTCATGGCACGCGCTGCGGGCCGTCGTCCAGACTAGCCCAAGCGCAACTGAGGGATCAGTAAGCGCGCAGCAAGTCCGCGAGCACGCGGTGTCCAAAATCAAGCGCGTCAAGGGGCACCCGCTCATCGACACCGTGGAACATCCCGGGGAAGTCGAGATCTGCCGGAAGCTTGAGCGGGGCAAAGCCGTACCCGGTGATTCCGAGCCGCGCGAGCGCCTTGTTGTCCGTGCCGCCCGAGAGCATATACGGGAGGACCTTCGCACCGGGGTCGTGCGCTTCGAGTGCTGCCTTCATTGCGTCGACGAGCTCACCCGAGAACGGCACCTCGAGCCCGATGTCCGAGTGGACGATCTCGATTTCGATGTCGTCGCCGACGATGCGCTGAATCTCCGCACGCACCTCTTCTTGTTCGGTCGGCAGCGTGCGCACGTCGACGAGCGCCTCAGCAGTGTCAGGGATGACATTGTGCTTGTAGCCGGCGGAGAGCACCGTCGGGTTCGAGGTGTTCCGCAGGCTCGCCTGGATGAAGCCGGCCCCCGCGCCGAGGCTGAGCACGAGCTCCTCGGGGTTGATCTCCTTCGGGTCCTCGCCAACAAGCTTCGCGATCTCATCGACGAGTTCGCGGGTCGTGTCACAGAGCGCGATCGGCCACTCGTGCCGACCGAGCGCGGCGATCGCCTCGGCAAGTCGGGTCACCGCGTTGTCGTGCCAGACGCGCGAGCCGTGGGCGGCCGTACCGCGAGCACGCAGCCGAATCCAGTCGAGCGCCTTCTCGCCCGTCTGGATGAGGTACGCGCGGTTGCCCGCGATGTCAATCGAGTAGCCGCCGACCTCGCTGATGGCGGTGCCGGCACCCGCGAACAGTTCGGGGTGGTGCTCGACAAGGTGGTGCGAGCCGTAGATACCGCCGTTCTCCTCGTCCGCGAAGAACGCAAGGATGACGTCGCGTCTGGGCTGTTCGCCGGCGCGAAGAATCTCGGCAATCGAGGTAAGGATCATGGCGTCCATGTCCTTCATGTCCACGGCGCCACGCCCCCAGAGCAGGCCGTCTTTGACGACCCCGGCGAAGGGATCGACGGACCAATTTGCCGGATCCGCCGGGACCACGTCGAGATGCCCGTGCAGCACAAGCGCTGGCAGGTTCGGTTCCCGGCCTGCCACGCGCGCAACGACGCTCGCTCGCCCAGGATCCGATTCGATCGTGACGGGATCGAGCCCGAGTTCACGCAGGTAGGCCGACACGTAATCGGCCGCTGGGCGCTCGGGATTCGCATCGCCACCACCACGGTTTGACGTGTCAATCCGGATGAGGTCGCGCGCGATCCGCGCCGTTTCGGACAGGTCTACATCGAGCTCGCTTGCCATGCCTCCACCATAGCGGGACGAACGCGATAGCCTCAGAACTATTCACACCAGCACAGCACCGATAGGCAATGATGCAAGCGAGCGCTCCCCTACCCCATGTTGCGGCGCAGGCCCCGGCGGTCACCGGCTTTCTCCTGGCAATCGGATCGGCCGCGTCGTTCGCGCTGTCAGGCATTTTCGCGAGCGCGCTGATGCAAGCCGGATGGTCCGCCGGCGCTGCGACCACGGCACGCATCGCGTTCTCTGCAATTGTGCTGCTCGGCCCAACGATTGCGCTCATGCGCGGTCGCTGGGATCTCGTGCGGCGCGCATGGCCACAGCTGCTCGCCTTCGGCGTCCTCGCTGTCGCAGGCTGCCAACTCGCGTTCTTTCTCGCGGTGCAGTACATTCCACCCAGCCTCGCCCTCCTCATCGAGTTCACGGGCCCCGTCATGCTCATGCTGTGGATGTGGGCCCGAAGCCGCGTGGCGCCGTCGTGGGTCACACTCGCCGGAGCCGGGATCGCGGTGCTCGGGGTCGTGTCGATCTCAGGCGTGCTCGCCGGGGTGTCGCTGCATCCGCTCGGCATAGCGTTCGCGCTCGTGGCCGCAGCGGGCAACGCAGCGTACTACGCAACGGGAGCAGCAAGCGACCACGGCATCCCCACGCTGCCCTTCGTCGGACTCGGGCTGCTCGTTGGCGCGGTGCCCCTCATCGTCGCCGGCGCCATTGGCATGCTCCCCTTCGAGGTGACGTCGGCTCCCGCCACCATCGCCGGCGTTTCCCTGTCGCCTTGGATCGTCGTTGCTGGCATGGTGCTCATCTCGACGGTGCTCTCCTACCTGCTGGGGGTCGCTGCCTCACGGCGTCTCGGCGCAACAGTGTCGAGCTTCACGGGCTACTCGGAGCCGCTATTCGGGATCGTATGGACCATCGTGCTACTCGCCGTCGTGCCCACTCCGCTGCAGTGGCTGGGAGCCGCCCTCATCGTCACAGGCGTGATCACGGTGAAGGCCGGTGAGCTGCGACACTCTCGAGCGCTCAAGCGCGCCACGCTCGTGCCTGAGTAAACTAGACTCGCCCAGTCCCCCGAGCAGAGGAAGATCGTGAACAGCTCCGCACTGTCCCAGCACACCGCGTGCTGACATCGCAGCCAAGAGATCCGAGATCCAGGCAGCGTTCAGCGCCCGCACACGTCTCAGGAGCTCTATGTCCAATTCACTTTTCTCTGCCCATCTTCGGTTTGACAGCGTGTCCAAGTCGTTCGGTGCGCGCCGCGTACTCACCGACATCTCGTTCGCCGTACCGGCTGGCAGTCGAGTCGGCCTGATCGGCGAGAACGGCTCAGGCAAGTCGACGCTGCTGCGCATCGCCGCGGGCCTGACCGGAGCGGACGCGGGCTCAGTGACAGCTATCGCGCCCGGTGGCCGAGCCGCGAGCATCGGACTGCTGCACCAGGAGCCCCCGTTCGGTCCGACGGACACGATCCGCACCGCGATCCACGCCGCTACCGCTCCGGTGCGTGCGGCTCTCGCAGCGCTCGAGCAGCTCAGCGAGGAACTCGCCGTGCACCCAGAGGCCCCCGATGCAGGCGACGCCTATGCGGAGGCGCTCGACACGGTTGAGCGCCTAAGCGCGTGGGAGCTCGATACGCGCGTTGAGCGGATGCTCGCCGGGCTCGGCATTGCGCAGATCCCGCGGGATCGCGCGACGAGATCGCTCTCGGGCGGGCAGCGCGCCCGGCTATCACTGGCATGGCTGCTGCTCAACGCGCCAGACGTTCTACTGCTCGACGAGCCGACAAACCACCTCGACGACAGCGCGAGCGAGTTTCTCACCCGCACCCTCACTACCTGGCGCGGCCCGGTGCTGTTCGCCAGCCACGATCGCGCGTTCCTGGACGAGGCCGCGACCGCGCTCGTCGACCTCGATCCGGCGCCACTGCCCGAATCCATCGCGGCAATACTGGTTCAGGACGGCACCGGCAGTGGGATTGGGATCACGAGGTTTACGGGGAGCTACACCGACTATGCCACCGCGCAGCGCGACGCACGCCGCCGCTGGTCGCAGCAGTATTCCGACGAGCAGGCTGAGCTGCGCCGTCTCCGTGCAGCTGTTGGCGACAATCAGATCGTTGGCCACATCGATTGGAAGCCGCGGTCGGAGTCCCGGATGGCCCAAAAGTTCTATGCGGATCGCAACGCGCGCGTCGTCGCGCGTCGCGTCAACGACGCTCGCTCGCGGCTCGACACGCTCACGGCGCGCCAGATCAGCCGGCCGCACGCACCCCTGACGTTCGCGGGTATCGCAGCCCCTTCGGCGACGAATGGCGCCGCACGCGAGCCTGAACGCTCTGCGGGCGGGCCTCCTGTGAGCTCGGGCAATACCGTCCCGGCGGTGACGCTCATGCGCGTGGCAGTCGAGGGCCGACTCCCGGCGACGTCGCTCGAGGTACTGGCGGGTGAGAAGTGGCTACTGACCGGCGCCAACGGCGCAGGCAAGTCCACGCTGCTCCGCACGATTGCCGGGCTCGTGCAAGCCGATGAGGGTGCGGTGACGATTGCGCCAGACATGCGCGTGGGCATCCTCGAACAAGAAAACATGTTCGCCGATCCGCGCGGCGTCGGCACGCATCGCACAGTCCAGGAGACCTACGTCGACGGTGTTGGGATCGAGCGGGCGACCGCGATCCCGCTCGAGCGGTTCGGCCTCCTAGCCCGCCGTGATGAAGCACAGCCGCTCGCAGCGCTGAGCACCGGTCAACAGCGCAGGCTCGCGCTCGCGATCCTCATCGCTGACCCGCCGGACATCTTGCTCCTCGACGAGCCGACGAACCACCTGTCCTTGACATTGGCTGGCGCCATCGAAGAGGCGGTCGCCGCATTCCCTGGGACTGTGATCGTCGCCTCGCACGATCGCTGGCTTCGGCGCCGATGGCAGGGATCGCATATCGAGCTCAAGCCGACATCGTGACGGTGCTTGCGGGGCGGCCCTACTGTGCGCCGCCCCGAACTCGCTGCTCGGTGTCGGGAAGCACCAGCCGTTTCGGTTTCCGTTGTGGAGACCCGAACACTTCCCACCGCGGCCAAGATTGGTCTGCTATGGTTGCACAATTCCAGCTTCGGGGGGCCGGAGACAAGCGGTCCGAGCCCTTCGAGAACACAAACTGCCGCTGCTTTGTACTACATGCCTTATTCTCCGCAAGAGCCCACGGCGTATCCGAGTCGACGTTCCATTAGGGAAGCTCGCCTCCGCGCCGAGTCGCGGGAGTCCGCAGCGTCAGCAGCCGACTCACACACAGCGACTGCGCACGCGGCACACACTGACACGGCAGCAGCGACAACAATGCCGGCTGCGCCAGCCGCAGCAGACGCACCCGCTCCCCCGGCAAATCCCGCTTCCTCGGCCGAGCCCGCTGCACCGTCGCAGCCAGCCACGCACACGAAGCAGACTGACCCGCTCAAGGGACTCCTCCTGACACCGCTGCCCGAGTTCACGCTGACATCCGGCACTCAGAGCACTCAGCACGACGCCGCAGCAACCACGTCGCAGACCCGACCGAAGCGCCGGACAGCCAGGAGACTCGCAGCCGCCACATTCTCAGTCGCGTGCGTCGGCACCCTTGCGCTGACGACCGCGCTGCCCGCATTCTCCTCGGCATTTGGTGACGCAGCAACGGTCGCCGCACGGACGGATCAGCAGCTGCAGAGTTCGGACGTCGTCGCCGGGCAGGACGCACTCGACGCGATCGGTTCGGTCGAGCTCGGCGTCGATCCCGGCTCCTACAAGCAAATCACTCCCGAGGCTGGGCTCATTGATCCGGCGCTGCTCGAGAACACCGAGATCCGCAACGCCTTCGACCGGGAGTTCCCACTCACCGACGGCTTCGCGTACCGCACCGCTCCCGTCGAGCAGTTCCACGATGCGCAAGACATTGCTGCCCCTGGCGGTACCCCAGTCCTCGCGATCGGCTCCGGTGAGGTTATCGAGGCGGGCTATGCGAGCGACGGCTGTGGATTCAGTGCGAAATTGCAGCACAAGGTCAACGACGAGACGCTCACCAGCCGCTACTGCCACATGCAGGTTGACTCGCACGACCTCAAGGTCGGCGACAGGGTCGAGATCGGTGATCCGATTGGGCGAGTCGGTAACACTGGCATGTCGTTCGGCGACCACCTCCACCTTGCACTTCGCCGCTCGGGCGTGCCCATCGATCCGCTCCCGTACATCCAGGAGCAGATCGAGAAGGCAGCCAAGCGCGCGGCAGCCGCCAAGTAGTCGGGCACCACAGCCCCATGGCGTTCCGAGCGCTCATCACCGGAGCCTCTGCGGGCCTGGGTGCCGAATTTGCCCGGCAGCTTGCGGCGCTCAAGGTTGATCTTGTGTTGGTCGCGCGCGATGGCGCCCGGCTCGAGCGTCTCGCCCACGTACTGAGAAGCCGGCATGGCGTCGCCGTGGACGTACTCACGGCAGACCTCACGCAAGCGAGCGACCTCGACACTGTCGCTGACCGGCTCGCAGACCCCGACTGCCGTGTCGACATTCTCATCAACAACGCTGGATTCGGCGTCTACGCCGGCTTCGAGGAAAGCCGCATCACCGACGAACGCAGGATGCACGAACTCCTCTCGTGGGTGCCCCTACGGCTCGCGCACGCGGTCGTGCCTGGGATGCTCGAGCGCCGCTCGGGCTGGATCATGAACGTCGCGAGCGCTGCAGCCTTCATGCCGAGCGGAACATACGGTGCGGCCAAGAGCGCGGCGGTGTCGCTCTCACGCTCGCTCAACGCGCGCTACCGGACTCGCGGAGTGCGGGTCACCGCGCTGTGTCCCGGACTCCTTGCGACCGAGTTCCATGAGCGCATGGGTGAGGATCACCTCCCCGCACTCCCACGCATCGCCTGGGCGGACACGGCGAAGGTCGCACGCGAGGGCCTCCGCGCGCTGCACCGCGGAACCCCCGTACTTGTCTCCGACTGGCGATATCGCCTCGTGCGCCCCCTGATCGCAGTGATCCCCGACCGGGTGCTCGAGCGCCTCGGGTCGACGAACGACCCACTGAGGTAGTTCCCCACCTGTGATCTCGGCCGAGGCCTCACAGCAACAACCGCCAACAGCAACAATCGCCAACGCGCCCTCTAGCCGCCGTAGCGTGGGCGAACACGGATCTTGCGGCACAGTAGTGGTCCGCAAGCCTCTCTGGAGTCCCTGAGAGCGTCTGAGAGCGTCTGAGTGACGAGACAGCCGCTTGCTGCCACCGAGAAGGAAGCCGGGTGGCCTACAAGCCACCTCGGCAAGACTGCTCCGCTTCCCTGCTGAAACGGGGAGGCCACGACCAGCACACGCTCAAGGCCAAGGCATCCCCCGGCCTGAATCGCTCATGAGCCATGACCTCAGCGAGGTCAGGAGTGATTTGCAGTACAAGGCTCATGACCTCGCTGAGGTCATGGCAGGTGAGCGTCCGTACTCGCTGAGGTCTACACCTGCAATTGTGCAGAGCAGGAAAAGCAGTAAGGCCCCTGCCGAAGCAGGGGCCTTACTGTTCTTGCGACTCGTGCGCGAAGGGGGACTTGAACCCCCACGCCCTAATACGGGCACTAGCACCTCAAGCTAGCGCGTCTACCAATTCCGCCATCCGCGCGAATCTTGTTCATTTCCTTGCGGCCGAACAGAGAATAACTTACCACGGAATCTCAACACGAAGCGAATTGAGCCGCGATTCCGGGAGTGTCACGACACGTCCTGAGGGGAACAACCGCACAAACACCTCAGACACGCCCGACATTCGCGGTCACCGCACGGGTTACCCGCACCAGGTCTTCGCCGCGGAGCTCGATATCGAGTCCACGTCGCCCGCCTGAGACGAGCACACGCTCTCGGGCTAGCGCCGAGGCGTCGACGACCGTTGGCAGCTGGCTGCGCTGCCCCAGCGGGCTGATGCCGCCGACAACGTATCCGGTCTTCCTCTCGGCGGTCGTGGGATCCGCCATCACGGCGCGCTTGCCTCCACAGGCGGCCGCCAGAGCCTTGAGATCGAGCGTTCCCGCGACCGGCACGACCGCGACAGTGAGCTGCCCGTCGACCTCGGTGAGCAACGTTTTGAAGACAACTGAGGGGTCAAGCCCGAGCTCTCTGGCGGCCTCTCCCCCGAAGTCCGTCTCTTCGGGGTCGTGGTGGTAGCTGCGAACCGTGAATGGCACACCAAGCTTCGTCAGAGCGCGCATCGCCGGAGTCGCCGCAGCAGCTTTCGCGGAGTCCTGCTTTGCCATGCCAGCAAGCCTACGGCCGCAGGCGCCGCCGCAGCAGGTCGATGCGCTTCTGCAACTGCGTCACGGAGGCCTGCGGCACTGCCGGACCACCGCAGACCCGTCGAAGCTCGTTGTGTACGTCCTTATGGGGCTCGCCGCTGACTCTGGCGTACATCCCGACCAGGCTCGAGAGAAGCTTGCGCTGCTCACCCAGGGTGCGGTGCAGGGCTTCGGGGGCCTCCGCCCGCTCAGGCGGGTGGTCCACGATGCCCTGGCTCGCCGCGCTGCGTCGGGCCTGCTTCGACTGGCGCTGCTGGAGCAGCGCTTTCACCTCTTGCGGTTCGAGGATGCCAGGGAAGCCGAGGAAGTCGAGCTCCTCCTCGCTTTCCACCTCCGCGTAGCCTCCGAACTCGGCGCCGTCGAAGACCGCCCGGTCGAAGTGGGCGTCAGACTCGAGCGCCTGGTACTTGAATTCGTCTTCGATGAGCTCGTCTGAGGCCTTGTCCTCGCGTTCGGCCTCGGCCATGAGGGCCGCTTCTGCGTCCCACATTTCCTCAGCAGACCCGGGGCCTTCAAGCACGTGATTGCGCTCTTTTTCAAGGGTCGCAGCGAGCTCCATGAGCGGCGGCACGTTCGGGATAAAGACTGACGCCACCTCGCCGCGACGCCGTGAACGCACGAAGCGGCCGATGGCCTGGGCGAAGAACAGTGGCGTCGATGAACTTGTTGCGTAGACGCCGACGGCGAGGCGCGGTACGTCGACACCCTCGGACACCATGCGAACCGCAACCATCCAGCGGGACGTTCCCGCAGAGAAGCTATCGATACGTTCCGATGAACCTGAATCGTCCGAGAGGATCAGCGCGACTTCCTCGCCCGAGATCTCGTGCAGCATGTGCGCGTACGCCTTCGCTGAGGCGTGATCCGTCGCGATGACGAGGCCACCGGCATCCGGAATGTGCTCCCGCACCTCCGTGAGGCGCCGATCCGCGGCCCGCAGCACCTTCGCCATCCAATCCCCCATGGGATCGAGGGCGGTCCGCCAGGCCTGGCTAGTGACGTCCTTCGTGTTGCCCTCGCCGAGCCGGGCTTCCATCTCCTCGCCGGCGCTGGTCTGCCAGCGCATCTTGCCCGCGTAGACCATGAAGATCACGGGCCGGACGATGCCGTCGGCAAGCGCGCGGCCGTAGCCGTAGTCGTAGTCGGTGAGCGACATCATCGTACCGTCACCCTGCGGCGCGTACTGTACGAACGGGATCGGCGCCTCATCCGAACGGAACGGCGTTCCCGTGAGCGACAGCCGACGTTTTGCGGTGCCGTAGGCCTCGCGGATCGCTTCGCCCCAGCTCAGCGCGTCACCGCCGTGGTGCACCTCGTCCATGATGACGAGCGTGTCGGTGAACTCAGTGAGGAGCCGGTGCTGCACGGGCTTCATCGCGACCTGCGCGTAGGTGACAACGACACCGTCGTAGTGTCTGCCGTACCCCAACCCGTCGCTGTTTGAGTAGCGCGGGTTCAGCCGAATGCCGGCACGTGCGGCCGCGTCTGCCCACTGCACCTTGAGGTGCTCGGTGGGGGCGACAACGATGATCTGGGAGATCGTCTTGTTGCCGCGGAGCGTCGCCGCGAGACGAAGCGCAAACGTCGTCTTGCCTGCGCCGGGGGTCGCCGAAGCGAGGAAATCACGCGGGTTACGTTCCAAGTAGAGGTCGATTGCCTCCTGCTGCCATGCCCGGAGACTGCCGGCGGTACCGCGCGCGGCCCGATCTGGATATGCGGGCGGCAGGTGCTCGGCGGCGAAGGTCCCCGGCAGGAGAGTCCCGTCTTCTGCCGATTCAATCACAACGTCCTAGACTACCTCTCAACGCTTAGACATGCCTCGGCACCCACCCCGGCTCCGCGCATCACGCTTGGCGACGCGCCGGGCACAGGGGCCGGTAACAAAGGGGTGCGCCCTACCCCACGTGTCGAGTAGCGTGGGAGCTCAGTAAGGAAAGGCACCGCAACGATGGTTCACGATGCAGTTCGCGCAGGCGAAGCCCCACAGCCACCGGCAGAGAATGTCGAGCTTCCCTGGTCACGTTTCGTTGCTATCGGCGACTCGTTTACCGAGGGACTTGGGGATCCCGACCCCGAGAGCCCTGGCGGGCTTCGCGGCTGGGCCGATCGCTTCGCTGAGGTCCTCGCGGAGCACAGTGAGGAGTTCTCGTACGCCAACCTTGCAGTACGGGGCAAGCTCATCCAGCAGATCATTGACGAGCAGCTCGACCAGGCGATGGAGCTTCGCCCCGATCTCGTCAGCGTGTGCGCTGGCGGCAACGATGTGATCCGTCCGGGAACCGATCCAGACGAGGTCGCAGAGAAACTCGACTACATCGTCTCGAGGCTGAAGGAGACCGGGGCAACGATCCTCATCTTCACCGGCGTCGACGTGGCCTTCCAGCCTGTCTTCCGCACGATCCGCGGCAAGGTCGCGATCTTTAACGAGAACGTTCGCAAGGTGGCGCTTCGCCATGACTGCTTCGTGGTCGATCAGTGGGCGATCGAGGAGCTCCAGGACAGCCGCTACTGGGCTGGCGATCGACTGCACCTCAACGCGCTCGGCCATCACACGATCGCCCGCACCGCGCTTGATGCACTCAACGTGCCACACGAACTGGAGCCGCTCGACCCTGAACCGCTCCCCGATCGCACCTGGCGACAGGCACGCAAGGAAGACGTCGTCTGGGCGCGCGAGCACCTCGTGCCGTGGGTTGTGCGACGCATCAAACACGTGTCCTCTGGTGACGACGTTGAGCCGAAGCGGCCGGAACCCTCAGCGTTGCGCCCGCGACACGGCAACGCTGACGACACGGAATAAGCCCTTCACCCTTTCAGCGCGGGCAAGTAGGCTGAGGCCATGGCTAACATCACCAAGCACATCGCAGACACCGTTACTCAGACCGGCGTGAACACGGCCTACGGCGACGCCGTCGAGGTTGACGGCGTCACGATCTTGCCTGTTGCCGTCGGCAGCTACGCCTTCGGTGCGGGCGAAGGGGGCGGTGGCGCTGGCGCAGATGCCACGATTTCGGGCGAGGGCTCGGGCGGCGGTGGCGGTGGCATGTCGCTTCCGATCGGTGCGTACGTCACGCGCGATGGGCACACCAAGTTTGAACCGAACCTCATCGCGCTCCTCACCGTCGGCGTTCCGTTCGTGTGGGTTGCGGGCCGCGCCATCGCGCGAATCATCCGCGCGCTCAAGCGCTAAGCGCCGATCGGGCAGGGCGCACCTGCTACTCGGCGAGCCACACCCACGGTTCACGCGGTAGCTCGGTTGGATCGAAGCGGGCGATGAGCTGCTCAGCCGTCACCCGTTCGCCACGGGATGCGATCCCGAGCGATTCGGCGAGCGTGCTGAGGACCGCGGCAGCGTCGGTGCCGCTCTCGGCCAGCTGCCGCAGCGTGACCGCACCGTCGCGCTTCGCGAGCCGTGCCCCGGTCGGGCCGAGCACCAGGGGAACGTGCGCGTATGCGACGTCCGGGGGTGTGCGAAGCCCGAGCAGCTGTTGCAGCAGAATCTGCCGCGGCGTCGACGGGGCGAGATCGTCGCCTCGGACGATCTGATCGACACCCATCGCATCGTCGTCGACGACCACTGCAAGGTTGTAGGCGACAGTGCCGTCGCCGCGGCGGAGCACAAGGTCGTCGATGTCTCCGGTCACCTGGCCGAGCACAAGGTCGTCGAAGCTGAGTGAAGACATCGCTGCCGGGGCCCGAAGCCTGAGCGCGGGCTGCCTGGGCGCGATCTCACCTCGTGCTGCCGCGCGTTCTGCCGGGGTGCGATCTCGGCAAGTCCCAGGGTACGCACCAGGCGGTGCATGCGGGGCGGTCGGTGCGGCGAGGATATCCCGCCTGGTGCACGTGCACTCGTAGACGAGCCCCGCTGCGTCGAGCCGCGCGATGGCCGCGTCGTGGGCTGCACCCCGCTCAGTCTGCAGGACGGGCTCACCATCCCAATCGATGCCGATGGCACGAAGGTCCGCAAGCTGCGCTGCTGCCGTGCCCGCGTCGCGAGCGCGATCCAGATCCTCGATCCGCATGAGAAAGCGTCGACCGGTCGAGCGGGCGAGCAGCCACGCGACCAGCGCGGTGCGGAGGTTTCCGAGGTGGAGCTCCCCCGATGGGCTCGGCGCATACCGGCCGGCTCCCTGCTGCTCATTCACCAGGCCATTCTCCCATGACACCCGACTGGCACCGCCGCGCTACGCTGGAGCCAGACGGCTAAAGGAGGCCCCGGGTGGACACGAAGAACGCGGATCTTGCTGCACTGCGCGACGCATTGGGCGAACGACTCGTGACGGAAGCGACGATCGTAAACGGCTACGAGAACGACTCATCGCGCGCCGTGTTCACGGGCGCGACGCTGGGTCTCGTCCTCGCGGAGACCGCGGACGACGTCTCCCTGGCGCTCGCGTGGGCGCACGAACGCGGGATCCCGGTGAGCATTCGTGGCGCCGGCACGGGGCTCGTTGGCGGCGCAAAGGCCTACGACGGCGGTCTCATCGTCTCGCTCGAGCGCATGAACCAAATCGTCTCGGTCTCCCCTGACGACCGCCTCGCGGTGGTGCAGCCCGGCGTCATCACCGCCGAGCTCGATGCCGCTGCGCACGAACACGGGCTGTTCTTCCCGCCGGACCCCGCAAGCGCACGCACGTCGACCGTTGGCGGGAACATCGCAACCAACGCCGGTGGACTGCGCTGCGTCGCGCACGGCGTCACCTCCGATTGGGTGTCGGCGCTGACGGTCGTGCTCGCGGATGGGCGGATCCTCCGGACCGGCGCGCTCACGCGGAAGAACGTCGTCGGATACGACCTCACCAGACTGTTCGTCGGATCGGAGGGCACGCTCGGCGTCATCGTGGAGGCAGCGGTTCGCCTGGAGTCACTGCCCGAAGGGGATCCTGTGACCTTCTGGGCCGAGTTCGATGGGTTGGCCGAGGCTGGCGCCGCCGTGACCGAGATCGTGAACTCCCCCGCACGGCCCGAGGTACTCGAGCTGCTCGATGCGCTGACCGTGCAAATCATCGAGGACGTGTTCCCGAGCGGCATGCGGATTCCCGCAGGCGCGCTCCTGGTCGGCCAAACCGTCGGCTCGGACGCCGCGAAACACGCTGAGACGATCCTTGACATCTCGCGCCGGCTGGGCGCGAGCGCCGCTCAGATCGCGGCCGACGATTCGCTCGTGGAAGCCCGCCGCATGTCAAACCCCGCGCTGAGCGCGCGCGGCCTCAAGGTATCGTGCGACGTCGGCGTTCCGGTGTCGGCGCTCGCCGAAGTGTTCACCGGCATCGCAGCGATCGCTGAACGTCACGGTATCGAGGTTGCGAGCGTCGCGCACGCAGGTGATGGCAACCTGCACTGCAAGGTCGCCGCCCCCGACACCCCGGCGGGTCTCGCCCAGGCCGACGCACTCATCGATGACATCACCCGACTTGCGCTCTCGCTCAACGGCACGATCACCGGCGAGCACGGGATCGGACTGGTCAAGCACCATGAGCTTCCGTGGCAACTCGACGAGGTGGCCCTCGATGTGCAGCGCGCGATCAAGCGCACGCTCGATCCCCGGGATATTCTGACACCGGGGCGGGCGGTGTAGCGCACAGCGCGCTGCTTGGTTCACCCGAGAGCGCGCGAAGTGGACCACTAAGTGGTCCAGTGGCAGCATCGAAGCATGCGTATTCTCTCGATCCAGTCTTCCGTTTCCTACGGGCACGTCGGCAACTCTGCCGCGGTGTTCCCGCTGCAGCGGATCGGCGTCGAGGTCATGCCGATCTTTACGGTGTGCTTTTCAAACCACACCGGGTACGGCGCGTGGCGAGGCCCCATGCTCACCGGCACCGATGTGCGGGAAATCGTGCTCGGGATCGAGGAGCGCGGCGGCCTCGTCGGAGTCGACGCTGTGCTGTCCGGCTACCAGGGTGGGGACGACATCGGCGACGCCATCCTTGATGCTGTGGCCCGGGTCAAGCGCCACAGCCCCGACGCGATCTACGCGTGCGACCCGGTGTTGGGGAACGCGAAGTCGGGTTGCCACGTCGCGCCCGAAGTGCAGAACCTCATCCGTGACCGGGTCATTCCCGCGGCGGACCTCATCACCCCGAACCAGTTCGAGCTCGGCTTCATCACGGGCACTCAGCCGGCGTCGCTCGAGTCGACCCTCGAATCCGTTGAGTTGGCGCGCGATCAGGGACCCCAGACCGTGCTCGTGACGAGCGTCGAGCGCCCCGAACGAGCAGCAGACAACGTCATGGAGATGCTTGCTGTGACGGGTGGCCGAGGCGCCGAGGCCGAGGCCTGGCTCATCGAGACGCCGCGGCTCCCGCTGAAGGCAAACGGTTCGGGTGACGTGACCGCGGCGCTCTTCACCGCCCACTTCCGCGCCACCGGCGATGCCGGTGAGGCGCTTGCTCGGACAACCGCGTCAGTCTTCACGCTACTCGAGAACACGCTGGCGTCCGGCGAGCGCGAGCTGCGGCTCGTCGAATCGCAGGAGGCGTACGCGCACCCGAGCATGCAGTTTCAGGCGCACCGAGTCCAGTAGTGCTCTGCGCGCGGGTACCGGTGCTCTGCGTGCTGGCACCGGGCGAATCTTCGGGTGCCGGGGTGGCCTTTGTTGTAGATCTCTCAACAAAGATCCGCGTAATTTCACCGAAATATTTGGATCGGAAACCCGCCTCTGCGACCCCAAAATGTCGGTGGTTGGTGGTGGACTATGTCCATGTCCACCTCAGCAACGCAGCGAGAAGAGCTCCTCTCGGAGCTCGAGAACATCGTGCGTGCCGAGCGGCAGCTCGCCGCCCGCCGCATGGATGTCATCGCTCGCGCGCTGCAGGCCGCCACCCACACAAACGCTGACGCGAAGGTCAAGACGCTGAGCGGCCCGAAGACCAACGCTGAGATCAGCTACCGGTCGCTCCGTGCCGAGGTCGCTGCGATCCTCCGCGTCACCGAATTCCGTGCCGATACCGAGCTGGGACTCGCCTCGTCGCTCACTGCCGACTATCCAGACACCCTGACCGCGCTCCGCGACGGCGAGATTGACCTGCAGCACGCGAAAGTGATCTCGAAATCGGGTTCGGTCATTCACGCGGCTGAAACGATGGTTCCACCGGTCGGAGCGGATGGCATCACATCACCTGCGGACGCGCTTGCCGCGGCGGTCGAGTCGGCCAGGGCCTCAGAAGATCTCGCTACGGAACATCGTGCGATCTACGAGCGGGCCGTGCTCGAGTTCGCACGCGAGGAGACACCGAATCGACTCACGCCGATTGCAGAACGGATCGCCGAACAGTGGTCGGTCGAATCCATCGATGAGCGGCATCACCGCGAGCGTCAGCACAGGCGCGTCATCGTGAACGACCGCGAGGACGGGATGGCTGACCTGGTCGCATATCTGCCAGCACTTGAGGCACACGCGATCAAGCACCGTCTCACCGACCTCGCAAAGAGCGGTCAGCGACAGGCTAAGAAGGCCGCGAGGGCGCGTGCAGCGGCAGGCGAGACTGCCCTCGATACCCCTCAGGCCGACACACGAACGCTCGACGAACGGCGTGCGGACGCACTTGCAACGCTGATTCTGCGCGACGCAGCAGGCACACCAGACACTGACGAGGCGTTGCTTCGAAACGCTGGCCCCGTCAAGACCCGGGTCCAGATCACCGTGCGGGCAGAGGCCATCGACGCGATCCTGGCTGGCACCGCCACCGGAGGCAGCACGACATTGGGCACGCGAACAGTGACCGAGCTCGTTGGCTACGGCCCCATCAGCCTCACAGAGTCACTGGCAAGTATCGGCGAAGCGAAGCATTGGAATGTGGCGGTCGTGCGCACGTGTGACGGCCAAGTATTGGGTGTGGACAGCTATCGAGTACCCGCAGTCATGCACCGAGAGCTTGCAACGCGGGATCTGCATTGCAGATTCCCAGGCTGTCGGGCCCCGGTCTACTACTGTGACCTCGATCACACAATTCCTGCTTCAGAGGGCGGGCCAACCGCGACAAACAACCTTGCGTTCCTCTGCTGCGGGCATCACACCATGAAGCACCACGGCGGCTGGCGAGTGAAACAGGTCGAGGGCGGTGTGCTGCAGTGGACGACCCCGTCTGGCCGATCCCTTACCGATCGGCCGCCGAACCAGCTGCCCGAACTCCGCGCAACCACAACACAGTCATGCACTCCCAAACCGAAGGGCCGGGGCCAACCGCGCCGCCAGGTGAGATTCGAGTCACCGGCAGAGGAGCCGTTTTGACCCCGGCAGTTGCCTGCCCGGGTACCCGGGCAGGCTCACGAAGCCCGAAGTCCGAAACCAGAAACCAGAGGCTCCAAGCCTGCTCAGCTGACGCCCGTGGCGAAACTGACTCCGGCCCCGGCGATGGCGATGCCAGCGACAGCGGCGGCCACGGACACCCCGAGCGTGCCGAACGCATTGGCCGTTGCCGCAGCCACCCGGCGTTCCTGCGCAAGCCGCACGGTGTCGAGGCTCGCCGTGCTGAACGTCGTAAACCCGCCCAGGCAGCCAATGCCTAACGCCAGCCAGAGCACGTACGCCCACGCCCCGCTCCCCGCGGAGGCAGCCACTGCCGCTTCCCCACCAGTCACCTGGCCGGCGCTCAGTCG
Organism: Leucobacter sp. G161; assembly: GCF_001482305.1. Lineage (GTDB taxonomy): Bacteria > Actinomycetota > Actinomycetes > Actinomycetales > Microbacteriaceae > Leucobacter. The sequence goes on along the minus strand of NZ_LOHP01000064.1, from coordinate 112,125 downwards.
CCCCAGCTCGCCCGACCCGAGAACGCTTCCCGCGGCGGCGAGGCCGTCCGCTCCTGCAGCCGCAGCGAGAGCCCCGATGAGCAGCCCGAGCAGCAACGAACCCGTGATGTTCACAACCGTAATTCCCCACGGGAACGGTCGCGACCCGATCCAACGGTCGACCGCATATCGCGCCATTGATCCAACGCCGCCGCCGAGAGCGACCGCGAAAATGACGCCAACCGTGCACCAGTTCATGCAGCCTCGGTCGTTCCCGCGACGTCTGTTACCCCACGCCGCGTTCGCTCGCCACGCCGCGCTCGCCCGCCGAGCCATACCCCGAGCACAGTCGCTCCGGCACCGAGCAGCACCGTGCCGAGTGCAAGCAGCACGGCGGCTGCGAGCTGCCCGGTGAGCAGCAGGCCCGCAGTGCCAGCAGCAAACGCGCTGTAGGTCGTGAACCCGCCGCACAGCCCCGTGCCAAGCAATAGCTGGGCCACGGGCCGCTGACCAGCCAGCCGAGCGGTCACGAACCCGAGCAGCAGCGCGCCAGCCATGTTGACCGCAAAGGTCACCATGTTTCCGCCGAGCGGCAGCAGCTCTCCAGCGCCGAAGCGCAGCAGCGTGCCTGCGGCACCACCGACTCCGACCAGCGCAAGCGCGCGCAGCCACCCCACGGGAGCCGGGACTTCATCGGTGCTATTCGCCACGGATCCGATCGTACTCGCGAACTGCCACATCGGCCGCCGTGAGCTCGCGCGTGACCCGCGTCATACCGTGATGAAAGCCGCGCTCAGCGCATCCCGTCCCGACCCACGCACTGGCTTCGGGGTGCTCACACCAGACGGTCCAGTACCCAGCGTCGCCCAAAGCGCGGAGGCCCGCGTCGAAGCCAGCCCACCAGGCGGGCTGCGAGTACTCGTCGGCAACCGTACCGGTGACCGCAAGCGTCGCCACGCTCGCCGCGGTCTCCCAGGTGTCGTCCGGATGCCCGGTCGCCTCGAGTCGCACACCGATTTCCGCGAACCGCGCAGTTGCCTCAGCAAGGTCCCCGAGGTCAGGGACAGCTCCCGTGGGAAACTCGGAACGCATCCACGTCCGCGAGTACGGTGCGTATCCGGCGCGGTGATAGAACCTGAGTGCCCGATCGTTGCCGCCCATCACATCGATTACGCCCCTCGCTATCCCGCGCTCCTGCGCAGCAACCTCGACCACGGCGACGAGTTCACCACCGAGGCCGTTCCCTCGCGTTTCCGGAAGCAGCGACAGGCTCTCGAGCACCTCGACCCGCTCGCCGTCGAGCGTGTCCTCGAAGCTCAGGGCATATCCGACCGGCGCGCCATCATCGGTTGCGATCCAGAGCGACGCCTGCGGCGATCCGCCGATGGTGTCGAGGTAGTGCCCCCTCCGTTGCTGCCAGCTCCCGGCGCGCGGCCTGGTCGGCATCCCGGCCGCACCGGTCGCGACGTGGTGGTCAAACAGCGCGAGCCAGAGCGGTTCAAGGACGCTGGGGTCCGCCGCAAGCGCTGCGTGGGGGTCGTGCCGGTCGATGTGGATCATCCGTGAGTCCTCGTTCCGTCGTAACAGTGTGCGGCGTGCACTCGCTCAGGGACACCGCATCTCCTATTGTGGTCGGTATGGGTGCCAGGTGGAAAGACGTCGCGATCGCAGCAGGGCTCGCCGGGGGCGACGGGGTCGTACGACCCACGATTTTTGCGGAAATGAGCGCGCTCGCCGCTCGCACGGAATCGGCGAACCTCGGCCAGGGGTTCCCCGACGGGGACGGGCCGGAGTGGATCCGCGAAGCCGCGATCAATGCGATCCGCGAGGGCGAGAACCAGTACCCGCCCGGCCGCGGCATTGCGGCGCTGCGCGAGGCCATCGCCGCGCACCAGGCGCGGCACTACGGAATCGCGCTCGATCCCGACACCGAAGTCCTCGTGACCGCGGGCGCGACCGAGGCGCTCACGGCCGCCATCCTCGCGCTCGTTGAACCCGGCGACGAGGTGCTCACCCTCGAACCCTTCTACGACTCGCACGCCGCCGCAATCGCGATGGCCGGCGCCACCCACACGACCGCTCCCCTCGTTCCGCACGAGGGTGGTTTCAGGCTCGATCTCGAGGCAATGCGCTCGGCGGTGACCGTTGAGACGCGCCTGATCCTCGTGAACACGCCGCACAACCCGACGGGCACCGTGCTCTCGCGGGACGAACTGCAGGCAATTGCGGAGGAAGCCACACGCGTCGACGCGGTCGTCGTCACCGACGAGGTCTATGAGCACCTCACGTTCGACGGGGCGATCCACGTCCCCTTCGCGACCCTGCCGCACATGCGCGAGCGCACCATCACCATCTCGTCAGCGGGGAAGACCTTCTCACTGACGGGCTGGAAGATTGGCTGGGCGACCGGCCCTGCCCACCTCATTGAGGCCGTGCTCGCCATCAAGCAGTTCCTGACGTACACGGGCGGAGCGCCATTCCAGCCGGCAATTGCCCGCGCTCTCACCGAGGGTGACACTGATATCACCCGGTTACGAGACACGCTCAATGCGCGGCGTGAGCGCCTCGTCTCGGGGCTCGAACAGGCCGGCTTCACCACAGTGCGTCCCGCGGGGACCTACTTCGTGTGCGCGGACGCGACCCCGTTTCTGTCGGCCGGCGTGCCGGATGGCGCGGCATTCGCGCGCTGGCTCCCCGAGCACGTCGGTGTCGCTTGTGTCCCGCTCGCTGCGTTCTGTCGAGATGGATCCGCGACCGCAGCACAGCTACGGAACTGGGTGCGCTTCACCTTCGTGAAGGACGACGCAACGCTCGCAACGGCGCTCGAGCGGCTCGCGCGACTCCCGCAGCTCCCGCAGCTCTGAGGGGACGGCCTACCGGTGCCGGCTGAGACCAGCGCCGGCCCAGGCCAACGCACACTCTGAAGAGTGTCGACTCAGAACAGCGCCAACTCAGAACAGCGTCGGCTGCTCGTCGGTCGGGCGCGACGACCGCGTGGTCGAACTACCAGGGGCGCTGCCCGGAGCCCTGCCTGGCGCGCTGCCCGGCGCACTGTCGGGCCCGATCGGACGCAGCTCGCGGGAAATCTCTTCCGACCGGGCAATGACGGCGCGCACGAGTTCGGCATCGCCGGCGCGTGCCGGATCGAGCCACTCGTCATGCAACTCCCTGGGCAACACGAGCGGCATCCGGTCATGCACCTCGGCCGCGCCCCCGAGCGCGCCCCGGGTGACCAGCGAGTAGCTATCAAGATTCTCGGCGGCTGGCGAGGTCACCGCAGCCATTCCGAACTGCTCGCCCTCCGGAAGCGCGAAGCGCACCCCTTTCTCGAGGTACCAGTTCGCCGGCAGCAGCGCACGGTGTTGGAACGGCGCATGCCAGGAGCTGACCAGGCGGTCAGATCTGGAGTTAAAGGCGCTGAATTTCGCTGGCTCCCCACCAACGTGCAGCCACCACCAGCCGAGCACCAACTGGCGTTCACCGTCGTGGACCCGGATGAGCGGATTCAGGTTGTGCGCGTTACGTCCAGTAATGCGCGCACGACCGTGCCGCTCGGCCACCCACGCTTCGAGCAGTGCGCGCCCGTGGGCGGTATCGCCGGGCGGGATCGCCCCCAGACGCCCGGCGCGGTCACTCCTGTCGGAGTTCGGCCCGGAGAGCTCGAGCCCATAGCCAGCACACATGCGGCTAGCTTAGTCTCCGGCCTCGACCCGTTGCACCAGCCGAGTCAGCCGTTCATCGGCACCGGTAAAGCGGTCCGCGACCTCTCGGATGAGGGCTCGCATTGCAGCGCCGGCGTGTGTCGGCGCCATGTCTTTGCGGCGCGCGATACTCACGGTGCGGGCGATGCCCGGGTGGGCGATGGGAGCTACGCGGAGGGCAGGCCTGTCGATCGCGACCATTGCGGGCACGACGACGACGCCGAGTCCGCGTTCGGCGAAGCGGAGCGCGGCGTCCATCTCGACACCCTCGACCGCGAACGTTGGGGTGAGTTCGCGCGCCCGGAACTCGGCGTCGAGCGCGGCCCGGAGATCATAGTTTGTGGGGAACATGATCTGCGGTACGCGGGCGAGCGTTTCGAGCGAGACTGGAGTCGCGAGCTCGGGTGGCCACGGCGCGTCTGCCGCACCGGCGACGACGAGCTGCTCGGTCAGGATCGGCTCCCGCACGAGCACTGCACGCTCCGATTCCGAGGAGACACTCGTGACAATGAGCGCCAAGTCGAGTTGCCCCTCGACGAGCGCCACAATGAGGCTCTTCGAGCCACGCTCGAGGATCTCAATGTCCACGCCCGGGTAGCGCCGCCCGAACTCGGCGACAACCTCCACCACGATTGAGGTGCAGAGTGTCGGCGTTGCGCCGAGCCGAATTCGGCCGCGTCCGAGCCCTGCGAGCTCCGCCATCTCGCTTGCCGCCATTTCTGCGTCAGCGAGCATCCGCCTCGCGATGGGTAGCAGTCGCTCGCCAGCTGCGGTCAGGGTGACGTTTCCTCTGGCCCGGTGGAAGAGCTCGACGCCGAGGGTGCCCTCGAGTGTCGCAATCTGTCTACTCAACGACGGCTGCGTCAGGTGCAACGCCTCGGCGGCACGGGTGAAGTGGCTGGTCCGCGCGATCTCAACGAAACCGCGAAGCTGCTCAAGGTTCATGCGTACAAGCGTACGCCCTCGATAGCCAAACCACATCGTCCTGATGATAATCATTCATTGGACGAATGGCAGCCGCGTCTCTAACGTGATTCCCATGACAGCAACGCGTACCCAAGAACGACTCATTTCCACCTCAGCCCTCGTGATCGGAACCGGCGGCGCCGGCCTTCGCGCCTCGATCGAACTCGCCGAACGCGGCGTGCAGGTTCTCGCAGTCGGCAAGCGCCGCAAGCACGACGCTCACACGACGCTCGCGGCCGGTGGCATCAATGCCGCCCTCGGCATGATGGATCCCGAAGACAGCTGGGAGCAGCATGCCGCCGATACGCTGCGCGAGTCGTACTTCCTTGCCGATCCGCACATCGTCGAGATCGTCGCGAAGAACGCGGCCCGCGGCATCGAGGATCTCGAGCGCTGGGGCATGCCGTTCGCGCGTGAGGCCGACGGGCGGATCAGCCAGCGCTTCTTCGGCGCGCACCTCTACCGCCGCACCTGCTACGCGGGCGACTACACAGGACTTGAGATCCAGCGCACCCTGCTGCGCCGCGCACAGGAGCTGCAGGTGCCCATCAATGACTCGATCTACATCACGCGCCTGCTCGTCAGTGACGGCCGGGTGTTCGGCGCGTACGGCTTCGACATTGTCGACGGTACCCCAGTCGTCATCCACGCCGACGCCGTGATCCTCGCCGCAGGCGGCCACACGCGCATCTGGCGCAACACCTCCTCACGCCGCGACGAGAACACTGGCGACTCGTTCCGCCTCGCCGCGCTCGCGGGGGCAAGGATCCGCGACGCCGAGCTCGTGCAGTTCCACCCCTCGGGCATTCTTGAGCCGGCCGACGCCGCGGGCCTGCTCGTGTCGGAGGCCGCCCGCGGTGAGGGCGGGATCCTCCGCAACGCCCTCGGCGAGCGCTTCATGGAGAAGTACGACCCGGAGCGCATGGAGCTCTCGACCCGCGACCGCGTCGCGCTCGCGAGCTACACCGAGATCACCGAGGGTCGCGGCACCGCGAACGGCGGCGTGTTCCTCGACGTCTCACACCTGCCGCGGGAGCAGATCCTCGAGAAACTCCCCCGCGTCTACCGCAACCTCATCGACCTGCAGATGCTCGACATCACGCAGAGCCCCATCGAGATCGCCCCGACCGCGCACTATTCGATGGGCGGCGTGTGGGTGAGCGCCGAGGAGCATGCGACCGGCGTCGACGGCCTCTACGCGATCGGCGAGGCCGCGAGCGGCCTGCACGGCGCGAACAGGCTCGGCGGCAACTCGCTCATCGAGCTCCTCGTCTACGGTCGCCTCACCGGCGGCGACGCGGCCGACTACATCACGGGGCTCAGCGCGATCCGCCGCGACCCACACGCCGTTGCCGCCGCCCGCGCCGAGATGCAGGGGCTCCTCACCGGCACCGGCGAGGAAAGCCCGCGGCTGCTGCAGCGCCAGCTGCGCAACGTCATGACGGAACACGCCGGGGTCGTCCGCAGCGAGGCAGGCCTCACTGAGGGCCTCGCAAAACTCGACGCGCTCGCCGAACGCGTCGACAACCTCACCGCCCACCCCGACATCGCCGGCTTCGACGATCTCGCGCACGCCTTCGACCTGTACGGATCCATGCTCGCCGCCCGCGCCACCCTCGAGAGCGCGCGCGAGCGCCGAGAGACCCGCGGCGCCCACAACCGCTCGGACTTCCCCGAACAGTGTGACGAGCTGCGCGGCAACATGGTGTGGACACCCGACGGCGGCGTCGTGTTCGAACCGGCGAACGCGGCACCCGAATCCTTCCGGGCCCTCGCCGAGCAGGGCATCGACGACTCCCCCGTCGGCAAGCTCGCGGAGTAAGCAACCCAATGCGAATGGGCGAGAGGGTAGCGGCCTTCCCGCCCATTCGCACGCGTGGATCACTGAGCCCGGCGCGGCTCGGCTAGGCTCGGCGCGCCGGCACGGGGCTCGCTAGAAGTGGGTGCCGCCGTCGATCCGCACCTCGGTGCCCGTGATGAACTTGCCATCCTCACTCGCAAGCATCGCAACGACGCTCGCCACCGACTCGGGCCCGGCGTACCCCTGTCCGAGCACCGGGCTCATCTTCATGAACAGCGACATGTCGGCGTCTTCGGGCAGGCCCGGTCCGCGGTTCTGCCCGCTCTCGCCCGAGCCGTCGGTCATGCCCGAGGAGATCGACCCGGGCTGCACTGCAGTGAAGCGGATGCCACTCTTCGAATACTCCGACGCGAGCGCGTGCGTCATCGACTGCACGCCGCCCTTCGACGCCGCGTATGCGGCCATGTACGGGTGCGCGAAGTCCGCAGACGTCGAGCTAAAGTTCACGACCGCTGAGCCGTTCCCCTGCTGCAGCGCCGGGATCGCCTCGCGAATCACGATGAAGGCCCCGACGAGGTTCACGCGGAGCACCTGCTCGAATGACTCGACCGTGGTCTCATGCGTGTGCGATGAGCGCAGGATCCCCGCAGCGTTCACCAGCACGTCGAGGCCGCCAAGCCAGTCGACAGCGGCGGCGACGCCCTCGCGCACGGTCGCCTCGTCGGCAACGTTCATCACGACCGTGTGCAGTCGATCTGCGGCGGCTCCCGCGCGCACGACGGTGTCGGAGAGCCCTGCCTCGCTCATGTCGGCCGCGACAACACGGCCCCCCTCGGAGAGCATCCGGAGCACGGTGGCCTGGCCGATGCCGGAGCCGCCTCCGGTGACGAGCGCGCGGCGACCTTCATAGCGGTTCATGGTGAGTCCTTTCGGTGAAAGCCAGGGCCGCCTCAACGCACGGCAGCCGTGGCACGTCATGCCATCATGGCACGTTGTGTCATAGAGTGTAACCATGCAGCCCCAGGATTATTCCGCCGCAGCGGCAGACGCGCCCCCGGCACAGTCGCTCACCGAACGCCGCCGCGAGGCAACGCGTCTCGAGATCGCGCGCGCAGCCGCTGGGTTGTTTGCGGAGCACGGAACCGTACACGTCTCCGCCGAGGCGATCGCCGCTGCGGCCGGCATCTCACTCCGCACCTTTTACCGATACTTCAATGCCAAAGAAGACGCGATCGTCCCGCTGCTCACCTCTGGCGCCGAAAACTGGGTGCACCTGCTCACGACCGCACCCGAGCGCGATCCGCTGCAGCTTTTCCCGCGACTCATCGACGAGGTCCTCATCCCGACCAGTGCAGCGGAGCGCGAAGAGCTGCGCATCACCCGGGACGTGCTGCGCACCGTCGCCTCCGCCCCGACCCTGAAGGCCACCTGGTATCGGGTCAACCTCGACTCCGAGGCGCGGCTGCGGCCGATCCTCACCGAACTCCTCGGCGCAGACTGGGCTCCGTTCGAGATCCGCCTCCTCGCCACGATCGCCACCGACGCGATTCGCCTCGGCCTCGAGCACTGGGCCGCGAGCGAGACTGACCCGGACGGGTCAGCTGGCACACCCGCCGCGCTCGCGCAGCAGGTATTCGCACGGCTCGCCCGGGCCTTCGACACGCCCGGGGAGCCGCGTGGAGCAGGCGTGTTACGCTAGCTCCATGGAGATGATTGAGGTGGATGGCATCTAGCCATCGCGCTACCACTGACGTTCGCATGCCCGGGCTCGGCCCGCATGCTTGGAGCACCCTTCAGTAGCGCACACCCGCCGGTCCGGTTACACCGCTGGCGAACAGATCAGGCACTATTTCGGCACCCCATTTTGCGGTCGCCGACGAAGGACACTCTCCCATCATGAATCTCAAATCAGCTATCGCCCTCCGCGACCTCTCGTTCGAGTGGGCCGACGGCTCAATCGCACTCAATAGCGTCACCGGCTCGTTCAGCACCGGCCGCACCGGCCTCGTGGGGCGCAACGGCGCTGGCAAGTCGACGCTCCTCAAGCTCATTGCCGGCGAGCTCACCCCTACGTCGGGGCGCATCGATACCAGCGGCGATGTTAGCTACCTCCCGCAGACGCTCATGCTGCGCAGCGACGCCACGATCGCCGAACTCCTCGGCATCCACACGACCCTCGCAGCCATACGCGCAGTCGAATCCGGTGACGTCGACCAGCAGCACTTCGACGCCATCGGCGACGACTGGGACATCGAGTCGCGTGCCGACGAGGCGCTCGACCGCATCGGCTTCTCAGGCGCGGACCTCGATCGCCGCGTCGCCGAAGTGTCGGGCGGCGAGGCGATGCTCATCGCGATTACGGGGCTGAGGATCCGCCGCACAGCCATCACCCTGCTCGACGAGCCAACGAACAACCTCGACCGCGCCACCCGCGCAAAACTCGCCGAGTTCGTCGATGAGTGGCCAGGCACCCTCGTCGTCGTGAGCCACGACCTCGAACTACTCGAACGCATGGAGCACACGACCGAGCTGCACGCAGGCACGCTCACCACGTTCGGAGGCCCGTACAGCGAGTGGCAGGCGCACCAGGAGCAGGAGCAAGCCGCAGCACAGCAGTCGGCGAAGGCCGCGCAGCAGGCGCTGAAGGTCGAGAAGCGGCTGCGTCAAGAGGCGGAATCAAAACTCGCTCAGCGCGCACGAACCGCGAAAAAAACCCAGCGGGACGGTGGACTCCCCAAGATCCTCGTGAACAAGCGCGCAAGCAGCGCACAGGAATCCGCCGGCGCAATGAGATCCACACTCGACGACAAGGTGCTGGCGGCCCAATCTGCACTCGACGCCGCCGACGCACGAGTGCGTGAGGACGAACACATCCACCTCGTGCTGCCCGACCCCGGGGTGCCGCGCGGCCGCCGCATCGCCGAGTTCGCCGACGGCGACACCTCGGTGACCGTGCAGGGGCCCGAGCGGGTCGCCCTCGTCGGGGCGAACGGCAGCGGCAAGTCAACGTTCATTCAGAAGCTGCTCGACGGCACCGAGGCGAGCCCCGACCGCCCGTCGGGCAGGATCGTCACCGAATTCGTTGGGCATCTCCCCCAGCGCCTCGACGGCCTCGACGAGGACGCGAGCGCGATCGCGAACGTGCAGGAGGTCGCTCCGGCAACCCCCGCGGGCGCGATCCGCAACCAGCTCGCCCGCCTGCTGCTGCGCGGCGACAGCGTGGATCGCCCCGTGCGCACCCTCTCGGGCGGCGAGCGGTTCCGCGTGGCCCTTGCGAAGCTGCTGCTCGCGGAGCCGCCAGCGCAGCTCCTCATCCTTGACGAGCCGACGAACAACCTCGACATCGCGAGCGTCGAACAGCTCGCACAGGCGCTCGATGCGTATCGCGGTGCGCTGCTCGTCGTGAGTCACGACTTCGCGTTCCTTGAGCGCATTGGAGTCGACACGGTGCTCGAGCTCGATTCCGCTGGCCGGATGCACCGCCGAGGCGAACTCACGGACGTCAGGGACAGCTAGCGGCGCGTTGCCCCGCGGGTACCGCATCGGGTCGAGGGGTCCCACTCACGTGTTGAAGTGGGGTGGCTTCGGCCCGCCCGCTGCGGGGGGATGCCCGCGTCCAGCGCGCAGCTGGCGATACCCGCTTGCGGTGAGGGGTGTGCTTCGGAGCCAGAGGGTCGAAGCAATTCCCGTGCTCGTCACGGTCGCCACCCTCGCAAGGCGAAGGCACTCCCAGCTCGAGTCGCTCAGCAGCCATGCCCTCAGCGAAGTCAGGAGCTTTCTGCTGCTGATCGCTCCTGACTTCGCTGAGGTCATGTCGCTTGAGCACTCCTGGTCGCTGAGGCCTGCACCCTCACACATGGAGAGCCCCAGTAGTGACCCCGCGAGGGATGAAGGGCCGGCTGCGGGACGCTGCAGCGCGGCCGGCTCAGCTCGGCGGGCTCAGCTCGGCGGGCTCAGCTCGGGTAGCTCAGCTCGGCTAGCTCAGCTCTGGCTATTCGCCCGACTCCGCCTCAGGCGTAAAGAGCTCTTCGATGTGGCAGCCGAACACCGCCGCAAGCCTGAAGGCGAGCGGTAGCGACGGGTCGAAACGCCCCTTCTCGATCGAGAGGATGGTCTGCCGAGACACCCCCAGCTCTTCGGCGAGCCGCTGCTGCGACCACCCGCGGGCCTGACGGCGCTCAGGGAGGGAATTCTGCATTACTTCGCCGCCGAACGCTGCCAGAGGTAGCGCACACCGAAGTCGAGCATCGCGAAACCGATGACGATGGCGGCGACGAGCATCACCGGAGCGTCGATCTGCATAATGGAGAACCCGACTGCGCTGATGCCTCCGACGAGCAAGATGTCGCCAAATGCACCGCTTGCAGCCTTCTCGTACCAGACGGACTCGATCGACTCTTCGGGCCGCTCAACGGCGCCGGCGAGGGTCGAGCGGTCGACGAAGATCGCCCAGCCAAGCATCGTCGCGACGGGCAGCACCCCGGCAGCAACGAAGGCGAAGCCGATGCCTGGGCGGTCTGTGAGCGCGAAGCTCGCGAACAGCCATCCGATGCCTCCTGCGAGGAGCGCGCCCACGGCGATTGAGGCGAGGGCGAGGCCGGCGAAGCCACCGCCGAAGCGCGCACGGCCCCAGCGACTGGCGGCGGTCGTGGTCATCGTTGGAGTCGTGGAGTCTTGCATGGCGCGGTCCTTCGCTGTCTGCGTTGCATCGCACGGCCTGCGCGACGTACAGCAAACTTTACAGACAAGCTCACTTTACGTCAAACACGCTTTACATCCCGGGCGCCGTTCGCGACACCCTGCGGCTCGCTGTCCAGCGCGAGAACGCCGAGCAGCGCGAGCGCCGCGGGCGACGGATTGAACGCGCTCCACGCAAGGTACGACACCCGAGTCGGCCCGCCACCAAGGGCCACTGCGCGCACGCCCGGCTCGCCGGCGACAAGCCCCCGAGGAAGGATCGTCACCACTAGCCCTGCACGGACGAGGTCGAGGAGCAACGCAACGTCGAGCGCCTCAAACGCGACTTCACGCTGCACCCGGGCCCGGGCAAAGGCAAGGTCGGACTGCTCACGACCGGGGGTGCCAGCCGGGAAATCCGCAAACGTCGCCCCGCCGCCCTCGACGTGCGCCGCGAGCGCAGCAAGCGTGATAGCGGGGGCGCCACCACCAGGGCCTCCCGCAAGCGCGTGCCCCTCGGGCACGACGGCGACAAGCTTCTCTCGGGCGAGCTCGCGCGAGGCGACACCCGTCACCGGAGCCCCCTCCGGCAGCCCGAGCACCGCGACATCGAGCGTGCCCGCCGCGATCGCCGTCATAAACGTGTCGGACCCGCCGCCGCGCAGCGAGATCCGCACGGCCGGGTGCGCGCGGTGAAACGCAGCAAGCGCCGCGGGCACGTCGACGGCGGTCACCGTCGGGATGAGGCCCACCTCGAGCGTGCCGCGCACTTCCCCCGTCGCAGCAGCGGCCTCGGCCTTCGCCCGCTCGGCGGCGGCCAGGCTGGCCCGTGCTGCGGGGAGAAAGGCCTCACCCGCGGCGGTGAGTTCGACGCGGCGGCTCGTGCGCGCGAAGAGCGTGAGCCCAAGCTCGCGTTCGAGCGCCTTGATCTGGTGGCTCAGCGCCGATTGGACAACGCGGCAGCGCTCGGCGGCGCGGGTGAAATTGCCGGTCTCGGCGACCGCGACGACGTAGCGCATCTGTTGAAGCTCCATCGTTCTATGATCACAGTTCATAGATGCCCTGACAACAATGTGTTGGACTGATTGGTAGCGCGGGATCGACGATTGAAGCGTGAATGGATCTTCAAACCGCGCGGGCAGCATCGCGCTTACCGCCCTCGCCCCGGCAATCTGGGGCACCACCTACGTCGTCACTACGCAGCTCCTCCCCGAGGGGCACCCGCTGTTCGCCGCGCTCATGCGCGCGCTCCCCGCGGGCCTCGTCGCGCTCGCCATCACGCGCACGCTGCCGCGCGGCTCCTGGTGGTGGAAAAGCCTCGTACTCGGCACCCTGAACATGGCCGCCTTCTTCCCGCTGCTGTTCCTCTCCGCGCAGCACCTCCCGGGCGGCGTCGCCGCAACCCTGGGCGCTGCGCAGCCCATCGTCGTCGCGTTTCTCGCGGTGTGGATCCTCGGCGAGAAACTCTCGGGGTGGCGGATCCTCTGGGGCCTCGTCGGCGTCGCAGGGGTCGCCCTCGTCGTGCTCGGCCCGAGCGCGGCGTTCAGCCCGCTCGGCCTTGCCGCCGGGCTCGCGGGCGCAGCCTCGATGGGGGTCGGCGTCGTGCTCACCAAGCGCTGGGGCCGCCCCGAGGGGGTCTCCGCAATGAGTCTCGCCGGCTGGCAGCTCACGGCGGCCGGCCTCGTGCTGCTCGCGCCAGCGCTCGTCGTCGACGGCGTGCCCGCGGGCATCGACGGCGCGGCCGTGCTGGGATATCTCTGGCTCGGGGTGCTCGGCGCGCTCGTGAGCTACACGATCTGGTTCGCCGGCATCCGGCAGCTCCCCGTCACCTCGACGGCACTGCTCGGGCTGCTCTCACCGCTCGTGGCGGCGCTGCTGGGCGTCCTCATTGCGGGCGAGTCGCTTGCTCCGCTGCAGCTGCTGGGCTTCGGGGTTGCGCTCGCGGCGATGCTTGCCGGCCAGCTCGCTCCGCCTCGCCGCGCAGCACCGCAACGACCCGCGCAATCGACTCGGCGGGCAGCGGTGCGGGAAGCGTAAACCGCAGCGCGGTCTGCGCCAGTTCTGGATCGATGCTGAGCGCCAGCAGCACCGGCGACGGCTCGGACTGGCCCGCGGCGCAGGCCGAGCCCGACGACACGGCAAACCCCGCGGTGTCGAGGGCAACGAGCAGCGACTCCCCGCTGACGCCGGCAACCGTGAACGAGGCGTGACCGGGGAGCCGCTCGCTCGCATGTCCAGTGAGCGCGGCCCCCGGCACCTCCGCGAGGATACGCGCCACGAGCGCATCGCGGCTCTGCATGAGTGCGAGCGCGCGCTCGCCGATCCCCCGCACCGTCGCAGTCACGGCGGCGGCGAAGCCCGCGATGCCGGCGACGTTCTCCGTACCCGAGCGGGCCCCGCGCTCCTGCCCGCCGCCGTGGATCACTGCCTCGATCGGCAGGTGCGCCCGCACGAGCAGCGCGCCGACGCCCTGTGGGCCGCCGAACTTGTGTGAGGCGAGCGTCAGCGCATCGACCGCGTCGCCGGGCCAGCTCTCAGGCGACGAAGCGAACGAGACGGGCAGCGTTGCTGCGGCCTGCACGGCGTCGGTGTGGACGAGCACGCCGAGTGCGCGGGCCCGCGCAGCGAGCTCCGCGAGCTGCTGCACCGTGCCGATCTCGCCGTTCGCGAGCCCGATCGAGAGTAGCGTCGTGTTCGGGCGAAGCGCGGCCACGGCAGCAACCTGATCAACAACGCCCGCGCCGTCAACCGGCACCACCGTGAGCTCGAAGCCGAACACCCGCTCGAGGTAGCGCGCAGACTCGAGCACGGAGGAGTGCTCGATAGCTGTCGTCACGATGTGCCTGCCGCGCGGGTTCGCGAGCGCGAGGCCGACGATCGCGAGCGTGTTGGCCTCCGTTCCGCCCGAGGTGAAGACGATCTCCCCCGGCCGGGCACCGACGGCCAGAGCGACCTGCTCGCGGGCGCGCTCGACAGTCTCGCGGGCGCGGAAGCCTGGCCCGTGCACGCTCGACGCGTTCGCCTGGCCCGCTTCCCACACAGCGAGCATCGCGGCGCGCGCCTCCGGCCGCAGCGGGGCCGTCGCGGCCGCGTCGAGGTAGTGGCTGCTACTCATTCCGCGTCGAGCCCGAGGTCAAGCGCACGCGCGCCGTGGGTGAGCAGGCCGACGGAGATGACGTCGACGCCGGTCTCCGCGATGCCCGCGACCGTGTCGAGGTTCACGCCGCCGCTCGCCTCCGCGATCGCGCGATCCCCGATGAGTGCGACGCCCTCCCGCAACTCCGGGAGCGAGAAGTTATCGAGCAGCACACCAGTGGGCCGGGCGGCGAGCACGGGTTCGATCTGGTCGACGCGATCCACCTCGACGATGATCGACGTCGTGTGCCCCGCGCGCTCGCGCAGGCCCCGCAGTGCTGCCGTCGTCGATGCCGCGTCGACCGCGCCGAGGGCCACGAGGTGGTTGTCCTTGATCATGATCGTGTCGGAGAGGCCGAAGCGGTGATTCGATCCCCCGCCCGCGGCGACCGCGTGCTTCTCGAGCGCCCTGAGGCCCGGGGTCGTCTTGCGGGTGTCGGCGATCCGCGCGTTCGTGTGCGCGACGAGGGCGACGAAGCGCGCCGTCAGTGTCGCGATGCCGCTCATGCGCTGGCTGAAGTTCAACGCGACCCGCTCCCCCGTGAGCACGCCGCGCGCGGGCCCCGCGATGTGGGCGAGCACGTCGCCGACGCCGAACGCCGTGCCCTCGGGAACGAGCTCGGTGACAGCGATCCGGGGATCCACCTGCCGGAACGTCTCGGCGATGAGCGGTCCACCCGCAAACACCCCGGCTTCGCGGGCGACGACGCGCGTCGCCACCGTCGCGGTTTCGGGAATCGCGAGCTCGACCGTGAGGTCACCCC
This sequence comes from Leucobacter sp. G161, assembly GCF_001482305.1. Lineage (GTDB taxonomy): Bacteria > Actinomycetota > Actinomycetes > Actinomycetales > Microbacteriaceae > Leucobacter. Next base: position 97,102 of record NZ_LOHP01000064.1, on the reverse strand, counting down.
AGGGGGCGTCCTCCGCGAGCGCGCGTGCGACGACATCGGTGATGATCTGTGGGGTGAGCACGGGGCGGCTCCTTCTGTGAGGGTGTCTGGGGAAGCGCGGGGCGCAGGAGGGGCTGTGGATCAGCTCACGCGGCAGTGCTGGCAGTGGCAGGGCTTGCGAAGGCAGGGCTTGCGCAGGCGGGGCTTGCGGAGGCGGTACTTCCAGCGGCGCGGCCCGCGGCCGCAGCTGGCACCACGCGGACCGCCGAGCGCCTCGCGAGCGCTGGATCACTCTGCGGGAAGTCCCGGCGTTGGTGCGCGCCGCGCGACTCGCGCCTGGCGAGCGCGGCCGCGCAGAGGAGCCCTGCGAGATCAGCCTGCGATCCTATGCCGCGTGCGAAGACGGCGGCCGCTGCGCGCAGGCCTTCTTCGTCGCGGACAATGCCAAGGCCTGCTTCTATCGCCGCCGAGATCTCGGCGGCCGTGGCGGTCGAGCTGAGCGCGGAGCTTGCGTTTGCGTCTGCGGAATCGCCCGCTGCGTCTGCCGAGCCCTTGGACGCCCCGACCTCCGCAAGCGTCACGTCGACCGCGATCTGTGCGAGCGCAGTCAAGGAAGCGCCGGGCGCCCAGCGAGACTCGCCGGCGGCAGCGTAGTCAGCCGCGGCACGGCCCGAGCACTCCCCGAATACGAGGCCCTCGAGCAGCGAATTCGAGGCGAGCCGGTTGGCTCCGTGCACGCCGGTGGAGGCAACCTCTCCGGCGACGAAGAGGCCCGGCACGCTGCTGCGTCCGTCGAGGTCGCTCGCGACGCCACCCATTGTGTAGTGGGCGGCGGGCGCGACCGGGATTGGGTCGCGTGTCCAGTCGAACCCGTTCGCGGTCACAGCTTCAGAGATGGCGGGGAAGCGTCGTTGGAGCGCACCCGGGCCGCCCTCACGTTCGATGCCGGTTGCGTCGAGCCACACTGTGTCCGCAGTGCCGGTGTCGGCATTCCCCGTGTCGGCAGTTCCGGCGTCGGAGCTCCCGGGGCCGCTACCCGCGGCGCGCGACCGCTCGAGCTCCCGGTGGATCTCCCGTGACACGACGTCGCGCGGGGCGAGCTCTGCGAGCGGGTGTCGATGCAGCATGAAGCGGTTGCCACCGCTGTCGAGCAGCACCGCGCCCGCGCCGCGCACGGCCTCCGAGACGAGCTCGCCGGAGGGCAACGCCGTCGGGTGAAACTGCACGAACTCAAGGTCAGCGAGCAGGGCTCCCGCGCGGGCGGCGAGCACAATGCCTTCGCCGCGCGAGCCAGCGTGGTTGGTGTGACGCGGGAACAGCGCGGCATAGCCGCCGGTCGCAAGAATCACGGCGTCGGCAAGCCGTTCGAACGAACCTGCGGCCTCATCGGTGTGCGCGCTATTACTCGCACCAGTCGCCGCCTCACGTAGCTCGACGCCGATCACTGCCCCGCCTCGCAGCAGCAAAGCTTCCGCCCGGGTGTGCTCAGTGATCCGCAGCGCGCCACCTGCCACCGCCGCGAGTGCCTGCTCGGCGAGGAAGGCGTGCAGCGCGGCACCGGTGCGGTCGCCGCCGGAGTGGAGGATCCGAGCGACGCCGTGTGCCCCCTCGAGGCCGAGCAGCGGCGCACCGTCGGGGCCGCGATCCACCGGGAGTCCGGCCGCGAGCAACTCCCGCATGATGCGGGCCCCGTCTTCGGTGAGCACGCGGGCCGCTGACTCATCAACAAGACCTGCTCCGGCGACCAGGGTGTCGGCGAGGTGAGCGGCCGCGGTGTCGCCCGGGCCCACGGCAGCGGCGACGCCGCCCTGCGCCATCGCCGTGTTGCCACCGGCCAGCCCGCCAGGTGTCGCCAACGTTCCCGGTGTCACCAGTTCGACCTCTGCCCCGGCCGCGACCGCGGCAAGCGCGGCCGACAGCCCGGCGACGCCCGCCCCAATGACGAGGATCACGGCTTCGCCGCAAGCATCCGCTCGAGCGCGATGCGCGAGTCCCCCGCGACGACTTCGGAGACCCTGATCTGGTTCGGCGTCTCGCCCGCGAGCAGCGACTCGAGCGTCCACGCGAGGTACGCGGGGTGGATGCGGTACATCGTCGAGCACGGGCAGACCACCGGGTCGAGGCAGAAGATCGTGAGGTCGGGGCGCTGCTGCTGGAGCCGATTCACGAGGTTGATCTCGGTGCCGATCGCGAGCACCGATCCGGGGGCCGCGGCCTCCACCTCCTTGCGAATGTACTCGGTCGAGCCGGCACCATCGGCCGCCTCAACAACCGGCGCCGGGCACTCGGGGTGCACGATGACGCGCACGCCCGGGAAATCGACGCGGGCCTTGTCGATCTGCGCGACCGTGAAGCGCTTGTGCACGGAGCAGAAGCCGTTCCACAGGATCACCTTCGAGTCATGTAGCTGCGCGGCGGTGTTGCCGCCGAGGGCGAGGTGCGGGCGCCACAGCGGCATCTCGGCTTCGGTGATGCCCATCGCCTTCGCGGTGTTGCGCCCGAGGTGCTGGTCGGGGAAGAACACGACGCGCTGGCCGCGCTCGAACGCCCACTCGAGCACGGTCTTCGCGTTCGATGAGGTGCAGACGATGCCGCCATTGCGGCCACAGAACGCCTTGATCGCGGCCGAGGAGTTCATGTAGGTGACCGGGATCACCGGCTGCAGCCCGCCGTCGACCGCGGCCATGCTGCCGTCGACGCCGAGCACGCTCGTGAGCTCGCGCCAGCACGCCTCGACCTGCTCGATCGTCGCCATATCGGCCATCGAGCAGCCCGCGGCGAGGTTCGGCAGGATCACCGACTGCTCGGGCCCCGAGAGAATATCGGCGGTCTCGGCCATGAAGTGCACGCCGCAGAACACGAACGACTCTGCCTCGGGGTGCTGCTTCGCGGCCTGCGCGAGCATGAAGGAATCACCGACGAAATCCGCGTACTTCACGATCTCATCGCGCTGGTAGAAGTGGCCGAGGATCCGCACCCGCTCACCGAGCTCCTCCTTCGCGGCGACGATCCACTCGTCGAGCTGCTCGTCGCTCGCGTCGGTGTAGCGCGCGGGCAGCGGGCCCTGCCGCGGGGCCGAGCGCGGGATCTCGTCTGCGACGGAAGCTCCGGGGCCGTAGCCGGGCGCGGTGTCGATGGCCCAGGGGTCGTCCGCGAGTTCAGTGCCGCAGGTGGAGAGCTCGCTGCCCGCAGCCGTCGTCGCGGTGAGCGCGATGGGGCGGCGGTGCGGGGGCACGGTCGGGCGGCCAGCCGGGCGAGATGCTGCGGGGCCGGATCCCGGAGCGGCCTGACGCTCGGCCGCTTCACGGGCGGCAGCGCCCCGGATGAGTTCGTGCACGCTGGTCATTGGGTGTTCCTCGCGTTCGTTGGGAGTGATGCGTTGAGTGGTGTGGTCTCGCTGAAGCGGTACAGCCTCGCGGGTCGGTGGGCGCCGCCGGACTCGACCTTGCCCGTGTCGACGAGGCCCCCGCGGGCGAGCGCTTGGCGGCGGAAGTTCGCGGGGTCGACGGTCTGCCCGAGGACCGCCTCAGTGACCGAGCGCAGACGACCGAGAGTGAATTCGGGTCCGAGAAAGCGGTGCGCCACGGCGGCATACTCGGCTTTTGCTCGCAGCCGGGAAACCGCGTGGTCAATGATCTCGGCGTGGTCGAACGCGAGATCTGGCAACTGATCAGCCGAGAACCAGGCGACGTTCTCACCGGCCGGTTGCGTGAGTAAGCCTGCCGTGTCCTCGTGCTGCTCAGGGACACCCGGCGGGCTCGGCGGATCATCCCAGCGCCGCGGACGTTCGGGCGGCTCCGGCATGCTCGCGGGCTGATGCGAGTGCGGGCGCTCCCCCGCTACGGCAACCGGCTCGGCGGCAAGTTCGTGCTCCCCGTACAGCGCCCAGTACGCGATCGTCACGAGCCGCTGCGCTTCAGCCGAGCGCTCGACCCCGCCGAACGAGTACAGCTGCTCGAGGTGCCCGGGTTCGCGGCCCGCGGCAGCGCGAAGGGTGCGCAGCGCCGTATCTGCGAGGGTCTCGTCCCACTCCGTCGGACCGCCGGGCAGAGCCCATTGCCCGAGAAAGGGCGCTCGAGTGCGGCGGACCAGCGGCAACCAGATCGTCGGCGATGCGGGCGCTGCACCTGCCTTACCTGTCTGGGACGCATGACTCGCGCACTCCGCGTCAGCCGGGGGCTGCAAGGCAAATGCCACCACGGAGACCGCGACCGCAGGCGGCAAGTAGCGGCGTTCGGTGACGCTAGCGCGTTCGTACTGCATCCCTGCCCCGTTCTGCTGCGCACAGTGGCGCATTATCGCCACCCGAATCCGACTTATAGTCAAAGTGACTTTAACTCAGCATACGCGCTCGCGCTGTACTGTCAAACTCCGGCGCCGGGGGGCAGAAGATCTGGAAATTCCGTTCCCCATGTCGGTTTCCCGGCAATTCGACATATCTTGCGGAGTTTCCAGATCTACCGTCGCCCCGAACCTACCGGCGCCCCGGGCTACTCGCGACCAGCGCCTCCCATACGCCGCACCATCCGCTGCAGACCCCGCACGGCGCGGTCTGTTTTGGTGCCGAGCGGATTGTCGACGAGCATGTAGGTCCACGTCGCCGAGGGCCGGTGCACGGCAGCCGTGACCGCAGCGGCGAGGTCGCGAGCCGGGAGCCGCGCAAGCTCGCCGACGACTGCGCTGTACAGGCCGTCAAAGAACCCGTCGAACGCCTTGAGCGCTTCAAGGTGGAATGCGTCACCCGGGTCCGCGTCGGCGAGGGCCCGGAGGTGGATCCCGTCGCGGATCTCGCCGAGCACAGCGAGATGCTCACTCCAGGCTGCGTCGAGCTGCCACAGGGCGACATCGCGGCTGGCGCGCGCCGCGGCTCCCGATCCCGCTTCCGCGATTAACCTGGACGCGAGGTGCGGATCCAGGTCGGTGACGGCGGTCAGTGCGTGGCCTTCGGCGAGGATGCGCGCGCGTTCGGCGAGCACCCGGTGCCGCTGCAGCGAGATCGCCTGGCTGTAGCGCCAGGTCGCCCGGTGTTGATCCAGCCGGCCTGCCTCAGCGATCCCCTGCGACGTCGCGGCGATCTCGGCGAGTCGCTTGGAGGTGAGTGCCTGCCCGCGATTCGCCAATCGCGTGCGCAGGAAGCCCGGGGCATTCTCTGCGACGATAACGTCCTCCATAGATACGAACGATTGGCTGGAGCCCGGGTCACCCTGCCTGCCAGCGCGGCCGCGGAGCTGCGCGTCGAGCCTCGCCGACGGGTAGAGCGAGGTAGCGATGATGTGGAGCCCGCCCAACGCGAGCACCGCGTCGCGCTGCTCTCCATAGGGCCCGCCGAGCACGATGTCGGTCCCGCGCCCAGACATCTGCGTGGAGATCGTGACCGCGCCCAGGTCTCCCGCCCCCGCAACAACGGCAGCCTCCGAAGCATCGTTACGGGCATTGAGCACACTCGCTCGCACTTCTCTCCCGGCGAGCGCTGCGGCGAGCGCCTCCGACTCTGCGACGGACTGTGTGCCGACGAGGACCGGTCGGCCCCGGCGGTGGCAGGCGGTGACGGCGTCGACAATGGCTCGCTGTTTCGATGCGCGATCGAGCACCGGTGTGGGTGGCTCGTCACTGCGGATGTTCGGTCGGTTGGGCTGCACCCTGCCCGTGTGTATCCCATAGAACTCGTGCAGCTCGGAGGCCACGGCGAGGAGGGTGCCGCTCATCCCTGCGAGCGACCGATAGCGTCCGAGGAGTTCTTGCACGGTCATGGAGTCGAGGATGACTCCGGGTTCGCTGGGCGGGATCCCTTCTTTCGCTTCGACGGCTGCGTGAAGCCCGTCGGGCCAGCGCTGGAGCTTGGTGGTTCGGCCTCGGCTTGCGCTGACGAGCTGGATGCTTCCGCCGCGCTGTGGGTTGCCGTGTACGAGGTAGTCGATGTCTTTTTCGGCGAGCGTGACGGCCATCAGGGCGACGTTGATGCGTGAGAGCTGCTCTCCGTCGGCATGCGCGTAGAGGTTCTCCCCGTGGAGTGCGGTCTCAGCCCGCGAGATTCCCTGCTCGGTGAGGGACGCTGTGGATCGCTGGTCGTCGAACTCGTAGTCGATTCCCTGCCGAAGCGTGCGCACAATCGCGACTTCGCGACTGAAGTCGAGAGGTGCGTGCGGACTGTCTCCAGCTAGCACAAGTGGGGCAACGGCCTCGTCGATCATCACTGCGTCGGCTTCGTCCACGATCGCGACGTCGAGCAGCGGATCGACGCGCTCGGCTGCCTCCCAGGCAATCCCGTCACGGAGCACGTCGTACCCGATCTCCGTGACTGGTGCGTAGAGCACCTGAGCGCGATACGCGGCCCGGCGCGAGTCATGCGCGGTGTCGTGTCCGATGGCTGCGACCGTCACGCCGAATGCCGCGAACAGCGGCCCCATCCAGTCCGCGTCCCTGCGTGCGAGATAGTCGTTCACGGAGAGCACGTGTACGCGTCGGCCACGGAGCGCATGGCAGGTTGCGGCAATTGCTCCGACGAGCGTCTTGCCTTCGCCAGTGTCCAGCTCAACGCCGTGCCCCGCGAGGAGTGCGCGGGCGGCCACAAGCTGCGAGGCATTCGGTGTGAGGCCGAGGCTGTCCTCGCAGGCGGCGGCGACTGCCGCGAGGTCGCCGCTTGGGGTCTCGCGGTACCGCTGGAAGGAGACATTTCCGGGCGCACTGACGAGCCGCAGTGCCCAACGGGGTATCGGACTCATGCGTTCCCGCCGCCCGCCGCGCAGTTAGGCAACTGCCGCCTTGGGACGACGGACGAGGCCGACGATCCCGAGAATGAGCAGCACCAGGCCGACGACCCCGGTGATGGTCCCGCCGAGCGCCCACCAGGCGAGCGGCCGAAGTAGCACCCCAGGGTTGAACGCGGGCATCGTCATCACCGGTACGCGGGCGTCCGCACACGTGATCGTCACCATCCCAGCCTCGGCCGCGGTGACCGTCGCGAAGGATCGGTAGCGCTCGCCACTAAAACTCGTCGTCCACGCCCCTGAGGGTGCGGCGGCGACAGGGAGGGTCGTGCCAGCTTCAGTGCTCGCCACACACGCGTCGGCACCGATGCCTGGCGTCGCAGCTTCGGGCGCCATGAGGTAGACGGATGCGCCCCGGCGGAGGTCGACGGTGCCGCTGGGCGAGACCGACACGACCTGTGTCGCGGTGTCGAGGGCGGGAGGGATCATGGCGAAGCTGCCGATGAGCACGCCCAGCACTGGCCCGACGACGAGGAGCACCGCACCGATCACGAGTGCCGTGATAGCGCCGGTGCGTGACGGAGTGCTCGCGACGGCCTGGGGTGGCGGGTACGGAGCGTAGTACGGCTGGGTCATGCGGCCTCCCAACGTAGGTGTGGCCCGCCCGCTGCGAACGAACGAGTCGGTCAGTGCCCCCAGCGTAGACACACACACGCCCGTGCCGCAACGGGTGGGCAGGGTTCTCCCCCGCTGCCCCCTCCCGGGTTCCCACGCCCACGGCAGGGGTGCGGGCCAACAAAACCAATGCTTGAGAATTTCCCTAGACATGGTTATGGATTTACCTAGTGGAGCTGCGCGGTCGGCCGCGGATTCGTCCTCAGCGTGGACACACGGTCTATGCCAATACTGCCCCGGGGAACCACAACTCCACCTGATAGAATTCGATTGATTGGAACAAAGGAGACAAATAGTGACTACTTCACAGACGATGCAAGCGTACCGCGTTCCGGCCTGGGGAGAGCCGGCCCGTTTCATGGAGGTGCCCATCCCTACCCCCGGACCAGGCGAGATCCTAGTCAAGGTCGCAGGAGCAAGCCTCTGCCACTCGGACTTCAGCATGCAGCAGATGCCACAGGCGTACGGAGAGGCGCTGGGCTGGCAGATGCCATTCACCCTCGGCCACGAGACAGGCGGCACCGTTGCCGCGGTCGGGGACGGCGTCACGGCGCTCGCCGCAGGGCAGCCCGTTGCGCTCGTGTCTCCGAGCTCGTGCGGAGCATGTGATTTCTGCTTGCGCGGCCAAGACAACAACTGCGTCTTCGGCGCGGCAGGCCGCGGCTACGGCCGAGACGGCGGGCTGGCACCCTACGTCCTCGTCGACTCCGAGCGAGGCATCATCCCCCTCAACACTCTCGACCCGGCCACCGCTGGGCCCCTCACCGACGCGGGCGCGACCGCGATCCACGCGGTCAAACGCGTGCTGCCGAAGCTCGGCGCAGGATCTACCGCCGTGATCATCGGCGCGGGAGGGCTCGGTGCCTTCGCGATCCAGTTCGTGCGAGCACTGTCGGGAGCGACCGTCATCGCTGTCGACATGAACCCAGACCGCCGCGCGATTGCGGAGGAGCTCGGCGCGCACCACGCGAGCGAGGGCGTGAACGAGCACACTGCCGCCGAGCTCGCGAAGCTCACGGGCCCGCACGGCGCCACGGTCGTGCTCGACTTCGCCGGTTTCGACGCGACAATCGCTGCCGGTATCGCGACACTCGCGCCCGGCGGCTCGTACGGCCTCGTCGGCGCAGGCGGCGGCAAGCTCGACGCACCCTGGTTTGGTGGTCTCCCCCGCGACGGCGAGGTGTTCACGTTCCAGGGCAGCACGATCGCCGACGCGCACGACGTGATCCGGCTCGCTGAGTCCGGCGCTCTGCGCAACGAAATCGACACCTACCCGTTCGCGAAGGTCGCCGAGGCATACGCAGATCTCGAAGCAGGTCGGTTGCGCGGGCGTGCGGTGATCAAGCTCTAGTCGAGCACGCTGCTCGGGCCAGTCATCTCGACGCGCCCGAGCAGCTCCGCAACGTCGTCTGCGGTGAGCGCCTGCGCGAACAGCTCTTCATCGTCGATGACCGCGTCAAAGAGTGCGCGCTTGCGCCGCTGCAGCTCGAGCACTTTCTCCTCGATGGTGCCGAGCGCGATCATGCGCAGCACGTGCACTGGCTTCCCCTGCCCGATCCGATGGGTTCGGTCGATCGCCTGTGCCTCGCTCGCGGGGTTCCACCACGGGTCGAGCAGAAACACCGTGTCAGCCTCCGTGAGGTTCAGCCCAACGCCGCCTGCCTTCAGACTGATCAGGAACACGTCGGCCTCACCCGCGCGGAACCGCTCAATCACGGCATCGCGGTTGCGCGTCGAACCGTCGAGCGTGACTGTGCGCACACCTGCGTCGTGCAGCCGAGCACGCGCGCGATCCAGGAACGACGTGAACTGGCTGAACACGAGCGCACGCCGCCCCTCGCCCGCGAGCGCCGACGCGTGCTCCGCGAGCGCCTCGGGTTGCGCCGAGGGTATCGCCGCGTATTGCTCATCGAGGAGAGACGCGTCAAGCGCGAGCATGCGCAACAGCGTGAGGGAGCGGAACACCGTAAAGCGATGCTTGTCGAGATCCGCAATCAACCCAAAGAGCTTCTGGCGTTCCCGCTGCAGAAAGACATCGTAGAGCTCGCGATGCGCGGGATCGAGCTCAATCTCGAGAACCTGCTCCTGCTTTTCGGGCAGCTCGGACGCTACGAGATCCTTCGTGCGGCGGAGCAGGAACGGGCGCAGCCGCTGCCGGAGCTCGGCGGTACGCCTGCGTCGCAGCCCGGCCTGGGTTTCAGGCCCGCTTCCGGCGCCCACGCCAACCGACGCACCCGGCGCTGGACGCTCGATGGCACGGACATACTCCTCCTCGCACCGGCGGGCGGAGGGAAACAGTCCGGGGGCGACGACGCGGCAGAGCGCGTGCAGCTCGCGCAGCGAGTTCTCCATCGGTGTCCCCGTCACCGCGAGTTTCCAAGACACGGGAAGCCGTTCGGCGAGTTCGTTCGCCTGCGCGAGGGCGTTCTTGGCGAACTGTGCCTCGTCGAGGATGAGCCCGGCGACGCCACGATCAGGGTCCGCCGCAACAGCCTGGTAGGCGGCAAAGTCGAGCCGGAAGAGCGCATAGCTCGTCACGATAACATCGGCTTCCGCGGCGTCCCGCTCGATACTGCGCCCCGAGGTCGCCTCGGTTGCCGTGCGCACCCGGACGGTGAGGCCCGGCACAAACTTCGCCGCCTCGGCCGCCCAGTTGCTCATCACCGATGTTGGTGCGACCACGAGAAACGGCCTGCGCTCGGGCGCGATCGCCGCGCGCCCCTCCCCCGGCGAGCTGCCCTCGATCGCGTGCGCGATGAGCGCGAGGCACTGCAGCGTCTTGCCGAGGCCCATGTCATCTGCGAGGATCCCGCCCAGCCGATTGCGCCAGAGGAACGAGAGCCAGTAGAAGCCTTCGAGCTGGTAGCTCCGCAGCTCCGCCGTGAGCTGCGCTGGCAGGGCCACCGGCGTCGGCCGCTCCTCCCCAAGCTCGCGCACAAGCGCCCGCCATTCGACCGCTTCGACGCTCTCATCAGCGAGGTCTTCGAAGTCAGCCCAGCGCGCGACCTGGTGTCGGCTCACGCGCAGCCCGGTCTTCCACTCGTCGAGATCCTGGGCTTCCGCGATGAGCGCCGCCAGCGGCGCGAACGCCGGATGATTGAGCTGCAGGTAGGTGTGGTCGACAAGCAGCAGTCGCCGCTGTCCCTTCGCGAGTGCTCTGAAGAGGGGCACGAACGGAACGGTCGTGCCGTCGACGGTGACGAGCACACCGAGGTCGAACCAGTCCTCCTTCTCGCTCGGCACCGCGGTGAGCTTGAGGTGCGGCGTGCCGCTCCGTTCGCGGTAGTCGGGCGCATCGCCCGTCACCCGCACCTCGATGCCGGGCACCCGATTCAGTGCGGGAACCACGCCCCCGAGGAACGCGGCAGCGGCCACGCCCTGAAGCTCGGTGGCCGGCGGCAGCGGCGTGGCCAGCCAGCCCTCGGGCACGAAGTCGTCACCGATGAGATCACCAGGCAGCACATCGGCGAGTGGCACCTCCGGCGCACCCTGCGGCCCCTCAGTCTGCCAACTCAGCGCCAGTGCCGGCCCCTTCCTCCAGGCTGCGGTGAGCACGATGAGTGCCGGTTGCGGGGCGGGAAGGATCACGCTCCCGTCAGCGCTCTCCACCGCAAAGCTTGCTCGTAGTTCGGGCAGCCCCTCGGCGAGAAACACTGGCCGTTCGGACACCGGAACCGCAATCGCCCCGGCCTGGGCCGGCGCGGTGAGGAGCGTTCGTTCCGCGGTCGTGAGGGTGCCAGCAACCGGGGCGAGCCACACCGACCGGTCGGCCCCGCGGCCGGCGAGGTACAGCCCGTGATCGCTCACGGCCCCGCCGTCGCGCAGCGGCACTTCCGCTCCGTCGAGCAGCAGCCTCGGGGCGAGTGTGAGGGAGCCGTCGAGCTCACCCCGCACGTCAATCGTGAGCTCTGCCGCCGCGCAAAGCTGCACGGTGGCTCGTTTCGTCGCGCCCACGAGCGCGATCCCGTGCGTCTCAGCCTGCGCGAGGAGCGTCCACAGCGCCGGACTCGCGAATTCGTCGAGGAACACCCAATCGGGGTCTTGCCCGAAGGTGATCGCCTCGGCGGCCCGGTGCAGTGCGTGGAACTGGCGAAACCAGCGCTGCTGCGCGGGATCGAGGCTGAGTCGACTCCCGTGGTGACCGATATTCGCCCAGGTCAGCCCGCCCCTCGCCCATCCGCGCTCGGTCCGCATCGCGGGGCGGGTACCCAGCCGAAACACCCCGCTTCCTGGCGCGTTACCTGGCTTCAGGGCTCGGGAGGTCGGCCCGTTCCAGTTCTCAGCGGATCGCGGAATCAGCTCCCGCAGTTCGAACTGCAGCGCGAGCTGGGTAGGCGCGCCCGCGTCTGGCTCTGCCTGCCGCAGCAGGCCGGGGTGGCTCGCCCGCGTCGGATCAGACACGCTCGCCAGCGATCCGTCAAGCCCGACGAGCTTGTCGACCTGAGCCCGCCAGGCTCCGTGGCCGCCGGTCATTCCGTTGGGATCGCGCATAGTTACCCCCATCGTAAGACCTCTTTCTGCCAAGAATCGCCGCTGAACGGGCCACGCGTGAGCTTCGAACGTCTCGGAGCGGCTTGCGCACATCTTCGAACGGGTATATTTGATAGGAGACGTCTGCGGCCCTTCGGCCACGGCGACTGGCAGAGCCAGCGTTGCAGACACGCCGCACAGCACGCGGCAGGCCCGCAGCCAAAGGTCGCGCGGGCTTGAGAAAGGCTAGATTCGTATGCCCGTGAGTGGGTCCCCTGAAGACAAACAGCAGCTCCCGAACGTCCCCGGGGCTGCCCGCGGCGACCGCGAAGCCGCCGCGCGACAGAGCGAGACCGCGCCCGAGTTTTCCGAGAACGCAGACGCTGTCGTGTTCTCTGAGCGCAGCCGAGGCACCGACGCAAAGATTGCATCGAAGGCAGACGGCAACTCGGTGCGCGCCACCATCGCGCGCTATTACTCGCTCACCAAGCCCGGAGTGCTGTACGGCAACGTCCTCACCGCCGCAGCCGGCTTCCTGCTCGCGGCCGGCATCATCCGCGAGTTTGACTGGCCGCTGTTCCTTGCCACGATCGTCGGCACGACGCTCGTCATCGCTGCCGCCTGCGTACTGAACAACGTCCTCGACCGCGACATCGACGACCGGATGGAGCGCACCAAGAAGCGCGCAACCGTGTCCGGCAGCATCAGTGTGCGAAACGCTGTGATCTTCTCGATCGTGCTGTTCGTACTCGGTAACGGGATCCTCGTCGCCTGGACAAACTGGCTCGTCGTCGTCACCGGACTCGTCGGTTTCTTCACCTACGTGGTGCTCTACGGCATGCTTTCGAAGCGGATGAGCGTGCACGGCACCCTCGTCGGCAGCATCTCGGGCGCAGCACCGATCTTTGCGGGCTACGTTGCCGTGACCGGTGCCGTCGATGCCGCGGCGATCTTTGCCTTCCTCGCGATCTTCTTCTGGCAGATGCCCGAGTTCTACTCAATCGCCGTGTACCGTCGTGACGAGTACGCGCGTGCGGGAGTGCCAGTCATTACCGTGGTGCACGGGATCCCGGCAGCGAAGGTGCAGATCCTCATCTACACGATCGCCTACGTCATCTCGTCGCTCGCGCTCACCTTCCTCGGGTACACCGGCTGGGTGTACGCGATCGTGATGGGCATCGTCGGCGTCTGGTGGATCGTCATCGGCATCCAGGGCTTCCGGGCCAAGGATGACATCGCGTGGGCACGCCGGATGTTCCGGTTCTCGCTCATCATCATCATGGCGTACAGCCTGATGATCTCAATCGGTCCGCTGCTTCCCTAGCCTCGCTGGACGTCGCGGGCTACATCCACCTCTTGCGTTTGAAGATGACATAGAGGGTGACGGCCAGCGCGGCCATCGCCGCGATCGCGAGCGGATAGCCGAAGCGCCAATGTAGTTCGGGCATGATGTCGAAGTTCATGCCGTACACAGCCCCAATGAGCGTTGGCGCAAACAGGATCGCCGCCCAGCCGGAGATCTTCTTCATGTCCTCGTTCTGACGCTGCGCGACGAGCGTGGCGTTCACACTGAGGATCTGCGTGAGCGCCTCGCGCAGCTCGCTCACGCGGGTCGTGACGCGGGTGAGGTGATCGTCGACGTCTTGCAGGTAGGCGCGGAGTGGCTCGGGGATGCCATAGCGCTCAAAGCCGCCACGCAGCGCTGCGACGACATCCTGGAGTGATGTTGTCGCGTGCTGCAGTTCGATCACTTCCTGGCTCAGGCGGTAGACGCGCTCGGTGACCGCGGAGTCGCCGCTGAAGACCTGGGTTTCGATCTGCTCTTTGTCGACCCCGAGGCCACGCAGCACCGGCTGATACCCATCGACAATGGCGTCAAGCAGCCGATACAGCACCGCCTCCGGCCCCAGACCGAGCAGGTGCGCGTCGTCCAAGAGCGTAACGTCGCCGTGTGCGACAGTGTCGCGAGAGTTCTCGTAGAGGTCGCCAACCTCCTGGCCGTCGATCCATCGATCGTCCTGGCACAGCACCGTGATCGCGTTCGGACGCAGCAGGACGTGGAACTCGGCAAAGTCGACGTCTTCGATGTCGTCGAGATACCGCGCAGACCTGACAACGAGGAAGACCACGTCGCCGTAGCGTTCGAGCTTCGGTCGCTGGCCGGCGTTGCGCAGATCCTCGACGAGCAACGGGTGCAGCTCCCACGCTGCCGCGATGCTGTCGACGTCGCCCGCGGTCGGTCTCGGGAAGATGCTGAGCACCATCCGGTGTGGGGCCTCGGCTGCGAACGCCAGCGACTCCTCAACTGACACGTGTTCCGGAGCCGGCGTGAGGTGCCCGTCCACGACGTAGCGGGTGCGGGGCGAGACCCGCGGATCGGTGGTGGCCGGTCCCGAGGCGCGCTGTCGAAACATGCTGGAACGGCGAGCGGACGGGTGGGAGCTCTGACGATTCGGCACAGTGTCCTCCAAGCTGCGTGACGGAACTGCCTCAGCTTATCGGGGGCGATCGCCGCTAGGCATAGGAGGCGTGGAGGTGCGCGAGCTGCCAGGAGCCTCCGCTGTCGAGCGCCGACCGCTCGAGCGCCGTGGTGATCCACATTCGCCCCTGAGAGACGTCTCCGGACGCGAGCGTCAAGTCGTACACGATCACGCCGTGCGCCCAGGCACCGGTGCCGGCGATACGGATCACCGGCGGCTCCTCCCAGTCGAAGGTCCGCGCAGCCACCGGGTAGCCGCCGGCTGCCCAGCCAGCGCGGTACGCATCCATCCCCACGGTGTATTCACCGGGATCTGTGCCGATCACCGTCGCAGGTCCGTCGTCCTGAAAACACCCGGCGATCGCCGAACCGTCCAGACGTTTCCAAGCCGCCGCGAACCGGGTCAGCACCGCCGCAACCTGCTCGGTTGGTGAGTCGTACATCTCGCTCCTCGTTTCTTCACGTCGCCCAACTGCGACACGAACGCGCGCTCGGGCTCTCGGATCCCATTGTGCGGCCGAGCCGAGGAGCATACCCTCAGCACAACGCACAGTAGAGGGCTGCTAGATGAGCCTTCAGCACATATTGCTGGCAACGCCAAGCGCCTAGCGTGTCATCCACACCCGAACCACTTAGAAAGGCGCAATGATGCGATTACTCGATGTCGAGGATCTCGATGCGATCACGCTGGGGGCTACGCTCCTGGGCAACGGGGGCGGCGGCGACCCCTACCAAGCCAAACTCATGGCCCACCAGGCGATCGAGGATTTCGGCGCGGTCGAACTCGTCAGCCTCGACGAACTCCCCGACGACGCACTCATTGTGAGCATCGCCGTGCTGGGAGCACCCACGGTACTCATTGAAAAGATCCCCTCCGGGCAGCTATATGTCGACGCGGTGAAGTCCCTCGCCTCCTACCTTGGCAAGGAAATCGCTGCCATCATTCCGGTCGAGGTCGGCGGCATGAACACCCTCGTCCCGCTCATGGTTGCGGCTGAGCTGGGGCTCCCCTGTCTCGACGCCGATGGCATGCGTCGAGCCTTCCCGCAGATCGAGATGACTGTCTTCACGCTGGCGGGCATCTCGGCCTCACCCGTCGCACTCGCCGACGAACACGGCAACACGGTCATTGTCGTCGCGAATTCGAACGCCACCGCAGAGAAGCTCATCCGGTCATCCTCGATGAACCTCGGCCTCGCGAACTCATTCGCGTCGTATCCGATGACGATTGCGGAGGCGAAGGGCGCGGCGATTCGCGGCTCGCTCACTTACTGCGAGAACATCGGCCGGATGCTGCAGCAGATTCAGCACGGCACGAAGTCGTGGGACGACATGTATGAGATGACGGGCGGACGCACCCTCTTCGAGGGCAAGATCGTCGACCTTGACCGCCGCACGACCTCCGGCTTCGCGCGAGGCACGGTAGTCATCGAGAAGTTCACTGATCAGAGCACCACGATGCGCATTGAGATTCAGAACGAGATGCTGCTGGCGATCGAAAACGGGAAGACCGTCCTCACCCCGCCCGACCTCATCTGCATGGTGGACCACGAAACCGCGGAGCCGATCACCACGGAGCAACTTGCATACGGCCAGCGGGTCCGAGTCATCGGGATGCCGTGCGCCCCGGAGTGGCACCGCGACGGGATGCTCGAAGTCGCAGGCCCCCAAGCGTTCGGTTACGACGTCGACTACGTCGAGTTCAACGGAGGAACAGCATGACTAAGGATCTACGCATCGGCATTGATGTCGGTGGCACCAACACCGACGCCGTCGTTGTTGACGCTGACGGGA
Organism: Leucobacter sp. G161; assembly: GCF_001482305.1. Classification (GTDB taxonomy): domain Bacteria; phylum Actinomycetota; class Actinomycetes; order Actinomycetales; family Microbacteriaceae; genus Leucobacter. The sequence continues at coordinate 80,998 of NZ_LOHP01000064.1, read as the reverse complement.
ACGTCCTCGCATCGACGAAAGCTGCGACGACACTCGATCCCTTCGACGGGATCAGGATGGCGCTGGCACAGGTACTCGAGGGAATCGACAAGGGGCGGATCGGCCAGGCCATGCTCGGCACGACCCACCCCGCAAACGCCGTGATCCAGCGGCGCGGGCTTCAGCGCGTCGGCGCCCTCAGGCTCGCGGCCCCCGCGTCCATCGGTGTGCGCCCCGGCGCGGCGTGGCCGAAGGACCTCGCGCAGACGATCCTCGGCCCCACCCAGATTATTCGGGGTGGCAACAATTACGACGGCTCCGAGATTTCGCCGCTGGATGAGGACGCAGTGCGCGCATTCGCGGCCGAGGCCAGCGGTGTCGTGGACACGATCGCGCTCTCCGCGCCGTTCTCCCCCGCGAGCCGGGACCACGAGCTTCGGGCCGAACAGATCCTGTTCGAAGAGCTCGGCGATGCCGTTGCGGTGAGCTTGAGCCATCGCGTCGGCGCGCTCGGTCTCCTCGAGCGCGAGAACGCGACCATCCTCAACGCCTCGCTGCTGGACGTTGCTCGCGGAGTCGTCTCCGGGTTCAAAGCGGCGCTCGCCGAGCAGGCGCTCGACGTTGAGTCGTACATCACGCAGAACGATGGCACGCTCATGTCCGAGGAAGACGCGATGCGACTTCCCGTGCTGTCGCTCGGCTCCGGCCCGACAAACTCCATGCGCGGCGCATCGTCACTCGCCGGGCTGAGTGATGCGATGGTGATTGACGTCGGCGGCACGTCCGCAGACGTCGGCATCCTCTCCGACGGGTTCCCCCGCGAATCGGCTTCCGCCATCGAAGTGGGCGGTGTCCGCACGAACTTCCGTATGCCAGATCTCGTGTCGATCGGGCTGGGCGGCGGCACCGTCGTCAGGGGCAGTGGGGCCGGCGTGACGGTCGGGCCCGACTCCGTGGGCTACCGTGTCTCCACCGACGCGCTCGTGCGCGGCGGCACAACGCTCACGCTGTCCGACATTTCGGTGAGCGCCGGCCGGCTCGCCGGGTTCGGCGATCCGGCGCTGATCGAGGATCTTCCCCAGGAGATCGTCGAGCAGGCGGTCGCGTGGGTCGACAATCAGATCGCCATCATTGTTGAGCGGATGAAGGCGAGCAAGCATCAGCTCCCGCTCATCGCCGTCGGTGGCGGATCGCACCTCGTCGCGGACAGGGTTGCTGGCGCAAGCGAGGTCATTCGCCCGAACCATCACCCCGTCGCGAACGCGTACGGCGCGGCCATCTCCGAGGCCTCTGGGAGCATCGATCAGGTGTATCGCTACAGCGAGGGCGGGCGGGACGCCTGCCTGGAGCAGGCGCGGTGGGCTGCCATCGACGCGGCGGTGAGCTCGGGTGCCGATCCCGCATCGGTTCGCGTCACCTCCATCATTGAGGTGCCACTCACCTACGTTCCCGGCGAAGCGTGCCGAGTCCAGGTCAAGGCGGCAGGACCGCTGCTCCGATGAGTATCTCGGTAGCAGACTGCCACAACGACCTGCTGCTGGCGGTGCGGTATCAACGGGAGCGAGGCGAACGCGACCCGTTCGGTGACTACTGGCTGCCACAGTTGCGGGAGGGAAACGTCAAGCTTCAGGTGCTCCCCGTCTCCACCGAGGAGCAGTACGTCGGAGAGGGGGCGCTCCGTCGCGCACTGCTGTTGTTTGAGGAGGCACGCAGGATCGCCGACGAGCACTCCGCCGATGTCGCAATCGTCGAGTCGGCGGCTGAGCTCGACGCGGTGCTCGATTCTGGGCGGATCGCGCTGCTGCTCGCGATCGAGGGGGCAGAACCCGTCGGCCACAGCCTCGAACTCATCGACGCCTTCTGGCGGGCCGGGGTCCGCATGACCTCGCTCTCGTGGAACCGCCGCACCATGATGGCTGACGGCGTGGCGGAGACGGATACCGGGGGCCGGCTCACCACCCTTGGGGTCGACGCGGTGAAACGCATGGAACAGCTCAGGATGGTGGTGGACGTCTCGCACCTGTCGAAGCGAGGCTTTTTCCATCTCGCTGAGGTCGCCGAGCGCCCATTCATCGCCTCGCACTCGTCCTGCGACGCTGTCCATGCGCACCCGCGCAACCTCGATGACGAACAGCTGACCGTGATGCGCGAGACGGGCTCGCTGCTGTGCGTGAACGCCTTTGGGCCGTTCCTCGATCCGGAGGCAACTGTCGACAGCTACATCGATCATGTTGAGCACGCGCTCGAGCGGCTCGGCGGCGAGGGGGTGGCGTTCGGCACGGACTTCATCAAGGACACCGCTGAGGTTATCGACCCGGTGTTCACGGGACTCCTCGTGTCACTCGACGAGATCGCGCACACCGACGGCCTGGTCCGCCCGGCTGACTTCCGCTCGCTCACGGCGCGGCTCGCCTCGCGCATCGGAGAGCCTGCCGCACGCGCGGTCGCTGCCGAGAACCTCGTGTCCTTCCTGCGGACCGCGCTGCCGTAGCTATGAGCTGCATCGCTCCGCGTGGCAGAATCTAGCCATGGCTCTCGGACACGCGGAGGCGGACCGCATCACCGTCCGCCAGCTCTTGAGCGCCCCCGTGCTGCACGCGGGGGCGCTCCTCGGCGGCCAAGCAGGCCTAGACATGCCAGTCACTGGCGTACAGATCGCCCCACGGGTCCGTGAGTCGTTTCCGATCCGCCCGGGAGTCATCCTCGTGCTTGACGGGGATCGGATGAGCACTGACACCTATTTCCTTGACCTCGCGTTACGGTGGGCGGCCGACGCAGGCGCAGCGATGGTGCTCGTCACCAGTCCGAGCCTCGAGATCCGGCTGTCACCACGCCGACTCGCGAGCAGGCTCTCGCTCCCCCTCGTCGAGGTGGACGCTGACCTGCTGACCATCGCAGATGAGCTCCGCAACCTGATTTCTGAACCCGAGCGAAACCTGTCTCGGCTCATCGTGAGCGCGGTTGCTGGGATGAGCCGGATCGGCAGACGGGAGACACCGGCTGCGGTGCTGAGCGTCATCGACGCCGTCCTCGACGCAGCGTCCTGTCTCGTCGGGATCGACGGCGCTGTCGTGGCTGGCCCTGCTCTCGAACGCCCGCTGAGCAGGCAGGAACGAATTCCGGTCTCCACCTATCACGTTGCAGACCACCGGGCACGAGCGGTCCACCCCATTGCGCTCGCGGGCAGCGAGCTGCCGAGCTTTTGGCTCGTCACCGAAAAACACGCTCCGACTGCCTTCTGGCGTGAAGCAGCAGCGACGATCCTCGAGATCGCGAGCAGGTATCTCGTTGCCGGGCTCATGTCTGAGCGTCTCTCACAGGAACGCGACGCACGATTCCGCCTCGGCGTGCTCAACGCGATCATTGCGTCCGAGGGCGCGGAACCGGCACTGCTGCATCAGATCGGAGTCACGGGCTGGAAAGTCGAGGGCTGGTGCACAGCGGTGCACGTCAAGCTCACGGGCGACGGCGATGAATTGCGTGTGCTCGCGCGCACCGAGAGCCTCCAGACTGCGCTCGCCAAATTCGGGATCATCGGGGCACTCATCGAGCGCGCTGATGGTTGGACGTTCTGGACGTTCGCCGACCGAGAGCCTTCGACCAGCGCCCTCGTGGATTTCACCAGACGGATGCGGCGTGCAATGTCGACCTTCGCCGAGGGGTACGAGGACATGCGGCTCGCGACCGGGGTCGGGCGCCCAGCGTACGGGATCGCCGGGCTCCGCCGCAGCCTCTCGGAGGCCCAGCAGGCAGCAACGCTTGCCCAGGCCGCCGGCGGCGCCTCGGTCGTCCACAACATCGACGAGCTCGGAGTCGAACGCATCCTGCTCGGCTGGTACTCGTCTGCAGAGTCCGCAGAAATCGCGGAGGTGATGCTCCGGCCCATCACCGAGAACGATAGCGATGGCTCGCTCTTGCGCACGCTGGAGGTGTACCTGGACTCAGAGTCGTCTCCGACGATTACCGCCGATCTGCTCGGACTGCACCGCAACACGGTCATGAATCGGCTCGCCAGGATCCGCGAACTCCTTCTCATCGACTTGGATGAGGCTGACCAGCGGCTCGCGATCCAGCTCGCCTGCCGCACCGTCAAGATCGGTCGGTAGCCAGCCACAAACGCGTTGGGCGCTGCGCCCATCGCGGTGTTTTTGACTGAGCTATCTGCCCCGCTGTGACAGCTCTGGCCGCTCATAAGATCGGTGCATGCTGCGACGGGATCCTCCTCGCGGTCCCGCTTTGAGAGGTCACTACAATGAAGTATTCCTTGACGTCCCGTCCACTGTTCGCGACCGCGGCGCTGTCTGCCCTGGCAGTATCCGCGCTCGCCCTGGCTGGCTGCGCCGCCCAGGCTCCCCCGGCCACCGGCGAAGGTGATGGCGCCCCCACCGAGATCGCATTCCTCAGCGCTAGCTCAGCAAACACGATTCTCAGTGCCGCGTCCGGCGCGATGGATGAGTTGGCCACGGCAGAGAACGTGAAAATCACTGAGTTCGACGCGACGTTCGACGCGGCAACCCAGACGGCGCAGATCCAGGACGTGCTCGCCTCAGGGCGGTACGACGGCGCAATCGTCGCTGCGATTGATGGCACGGGGATCATTCCGGGCATCCAAGACATGCTCGATGCTGGCCTCGAGGTCGTCGTATTGAATCAGTTGGTCGGCGAACGCTACGACACCGCGGACGTGCAGGTCGAGGGCGTCGCCGCGTCGATCCTGACACCTCCCACCTCGACCGGCAAGCGACTCGGCCAGCTCGCCGTGCAGGCGTGCGACGGCGAGACGACCTGCGATGTGGCGTACATGTTCGGGATCAAAGGCCTCATCTACGACGAGGCCGTGCGCGCAGGCTTCGACGAGGTCATAGCAGCTCACCCGAACATCACGGTCGTCGCGGAGGTCGAGGGAGGGTTCCTCGGCGCCGACGAGCCGATGACCGCCACCCAGGATCTCGTGCAGTCCCGAACCGACTTCGACGTGTTCGTTGCCACCGGTGACCAGCAGGCCAGGGGCGCGCTGCTCGCGCTCACCGACGCCGGGCTCGCCGACACCAAGGTGATCGGCGTCGGCGCGTCAGCACCCGCGCTCCAGGGCATTGCGGACGGGACGTGGTTTGGTTCCGTCGCGGTCGCGCCGGCAGACGAGGGCCGCTTGGCACTGCAGGCGATGCTCGACGCCGTTCGCGAGGGCACCGTGACAGGCGGCATCGACCCGGTCACCCAGCTCGCAGACGACGGCCTCGTCATCGGCACCAACGTCGACAAGTTCACGGCGCAGTGGAATGGCTGACCGCTTGGCCGCAGCGTCGGCCATTCGCCTGAGCAATATCAGCAAGTCGTTTGATGGCGTGCGGGCGCTCACCGATGTGTCGATCGAGATCCGCGTCGGTACGGTGCACGCGCTCGTCGGCGAGAACGGTGCCGGGAAATCAACACTTGGGAAGATCATCGCCGGCGTACACCAGGCCGATAGCGGCTCGCTCGCCTTCGACGGCGCATCCGTCGCGTTCGCCTCGCCGCGGGATGCGATTGGGCACGGCGTGACAATGGTTGCCCAGGAGCTCGCGTTGATTCCCTCACTGTCAGTGCTCGAGAACGTCTATCTGGGCAACGAGGATCATCGCGGCCCCTTCGTGCGCACGAGCGCACTCCGCGAGCGCTTTCGCGCGCTCTCTGAGCGCACCGGAATCACCCTCGATCCAGCAGCCACAGTGAGCAGCCTGCCCGTAGCAGATCAGCAAAAGGTGGAAGTGCTTCGAGCGCTCGCCAGCAACGCCTCCGTCATCGTGATGGACGAACCGACCGCGCGGCTCGCAACCGATGAGGCGCTCGGACTGCGATCCATCATCAAGCGGCTCCGCGAGTCGGGAACCACGATCGTGTACGTGTCTCACTTCCTCGAGGAAGTGCTCGACCTCGCAGATGACATCACCGTGCTTCGCGATGGCGAGCTGGTGCACTCGGGCGAGGCAGCCGGGCACACTCCCGACTCGCTCGTCGAACTCATGATCGGCCGGGCACTCGACAGCGTCTTCCCCGGCAAGCAGCCCCCGGCGCCTGGGGCGGAGGTTCGCCTGAGCGTCGCGGGGCTCACGGGCACGGGGTTCAGCGGGGTGAGCTTTGACGTGCACGCGGGAGAGATCGTAGCGATTGCCGGGCTCGTCGGCTCCGGGCGGAGCGAGGTGCTCCGGGCCGTCTACGGGGCCGACCGAAGTGCCGCTGGCGCGGTCGCCGTCGACGGTGGGCGCTACCAGCGGCGTTCGCCTGACCGCTCCGTCAGCCTCGGGGTCGTCATGCTGCCCGAATCCCGCAAATCACAGGGGCTGTTCCTCGACGCGTCTATTAGCGACAACGTATCGATCTCGGCGCTCCCGCAAGTGTCAACGTGGGGCGTCGTCCGTAGCGGTGCCGAACGCAGCCTCGTGGCCTCGTTCTTGGACGACGTCGACATCAGCATGCGCCACATGGGGCAGGCGATCGGTACCCTCTCGGGCGGCAACCAGCAGAAGGCGCTGTTCGCTAAAGCACTCATCACGGGGCCGCGGCTACTCATTGTGGACGAACCAACGCGGGGCGTCGACGTCGGAGCGAAGCGCCAGATCTACGACCTATTGGCGCGCCTCGCCGCACAGGGCCTCGCAATTCTCATGGTGTCCTCCGAGATGGAGGAGGTCATCGGCTTAGCCCACCGAGTCGTCGTCATGAACCACGGACAGGTCGCGGGCACGCTGAATCACGGCCAGGTCACCGAGCGACGTATCGCAGACCTCGCTTTCGGCTCCGCTGTAGCCGTCGAAACCATTTAACGAAGGATCCTCAATGACACTCACTGCAACGCTGCAGTCCATGTCCCGCTACGCCATCCTCTGGGTAACGCTCCTGCTCTTTGTGGGGCTGGCAGTTTCGACCCCGGGGTTCTTCACGGCGGGCAATCTCAGCAACGTGCTGCACCAGCAGGCCACGATCCTCATCGTGGCGGCCCCGTTCACCCTCACCCTCATTGCTGGCGCATTTGATGTCAGCCTCTCGGCGATCTATATCCTCAGCCCGCTGGTCGCCCTGCAAACGCAGATCGCAACCGGGTCAATCACCGCCGCCGTCGCGGCCGGGATCGCCACGGGAGCGCTGTGCGGGGCGCTCAATGCGCTGGCAGTCGTCGGCATGAAGATCAACTCATTCATCGCGACCCTGGCCACCTCATTCATCTTCTTCGGAATTGCCTACCTGGTCAGCAACCAGTCGATCCTCAGCCCGACCGACCCGGCGTTTCGCAATCTGTCGATGCTGCGCATCGGACCGTTCACCTCGGCGACTGTGATTGCGATCGTGGTAGTTGCCGCCTTCTGGATCCTGCTCGCCAAGACCCGCTACGGACGCTATGTGTACGCCACAGGGGCGAACCCGGAGGCCGCCAGGCTCTCGGGTATACGCACCCGAGGTATCCTCGCGTCGACCTTCGTCGTCGTGGGTGCGTGTGCGGGACTGGCTGGGGTGCTGAACTCAGCACAGAGTATGAGCGCCCGAGCCGGGGACGATTTCACGTTTGTCTTCGCCGTTCTCGCGGCAGTCGTGGTCGGTGGCACTTCAATCTCCGGCGGTTCAGGTGCCGTGTGGCGGACGGTCATCGGTGCCATCTTCATCGCCATCCTCGGCAACGGCTTCAACCTGAATCAGGTCGACCCGATTCTGCAGCGCGTGGTCCTCGGCGTCGTCATCCTCCTCGCGGTCGGTGTCGACGTCATCAGCAAGAGCAGCCGCGCAACGCGCTGACGCTCCGCGCAATACCCCCTCCCGCTCGTGTCGTCCACCGACACGAGCGGGAGGCAGACTCAGCGGGCATCATCGCCCACCCCATCGACAGCAATCGCGACGAGCGTCGTTGACATGCGAGACATATCGCGCCTAATATCGGGCAGCGCCCCCGTGGCGGGTCACCGCCCGACCCGCGAGGCGAACCGCAAAAATCCACGCACTCCCAAACCCCTGCGTTTCCTATGTATAAACTGTGCGTAGACTGTCTATCGACAAAGCGCCCGCTGGGTTTCGTGGCGGGCATAGCTTACCGAAGGGATTTCTGCACAATGAGCGAGGCAGTGACGCCGGGGCATCCGGACGGTGCCGACCCAGCCACACAGGACGACACGCTAGCGGTCGCCGCGGGAGGGTCGGGCATCACCCACGACACGGCTCACGGGGAACCCGACGTTGACACGGACGGAGGCGCCCAGCCGGACGCCTCGCTGGAGGTAGAGACTGACACGAAAGTCGACACTCCCCCCGCAACGTGCACCGACACAGGCGTGCCCCTCGAGACCGCAACAGACACACCCGAGCCGACGGCGGCCTTGGCAGCTGCAGTCTCGGCCGAGATCGCGCCGATACTCGCTGGGATTGGTGCCGCAATTGATCGGTTTCACGATCGCACCTCGGCGCAGGAGCAGAGCGCTCGAGCGCTCCAGGCCCACGTCGAAACGCTGCAGCAAGACCAGGTGCGTCAGCTCCTGAAGCCCACGTTTGAACGCCTGGCCACCCTCCACGCAGAGGCGCAGCGCGCGGCCGAAGGCAACAGCGAGAACACACAGGCCGCGGATGATTTTGCATTCTTCGCAGAATCAATTGAGGAGCTGCTTGCCCTGTATGACCTTTCCTCCGTGGAAGCCACAGTCGGCGGGGAGTTCGACGCCAAGCTCCATCACGCGCAGCGTGCCATCCAGACAGCAGAGGAAGAGCGGTCTGGCAAGATCCAACGCGTGCTCCGTCAGGGGTTCGGGTTTGCGGGTGCCGCGCGAGTGCTCCTCCCGGCCCGAGTCACTGTCTTCACGTTCACTCCCCCTGCCGACGCCACGGTGAACGGCCCTCCGAGCGACGTCGCGCCCGCTGAGTCACCCGCTACGGCCGACTCGGCCCAGACCGCCTCCCTGACTCCAGAGCAGCACAGAAACGAGACAGCATGAACGACTCCGTCTACGGTATCGACCTCGGCACGACGTACTCCGCGATTGCGCGGATCGGTGAGCACGGGGCCGCAGAGGTCATCGCCAACTTTGAGGGCGAACAAACCACCCCGTCAGTGGTGTATTTCGAGAGCCCCTCGAATGCAATCGTCGGAACCGAAGCCAAACGAGTCGCCATCAGTGACCCCGAGAACGCCTGCCTACTGATCAAGCGCCACATTGGCACTGAGTACCCACAGGAGTTTCAGGGCACCACATACACCCCCGAGGCGATCTCCGGGCTCATCCTCAAAGAGCTCGTAACGGCGGCGAACAACGAGTCGAGCAGCGAGGTGTCGAAGGTGGTGATCACCGTTCCCGCCTACTTCGGTGTACGCGAGCGCGAAGCCACTCGGCAGGCCGGCCAGATCGCTGGCCTTGAGGTTGTCGGCATCGTCACCGAGCCCGTCGCTGCGGCACTCTCCATCAGCGCCCGCAGCGAGGGGAACGAAACGATCATGGTGTATGACTTGGGCGGTGGCACCTTCGATACCACGATCATGAAGATCGGCGACGGCTCCGTTGAGGTCGTAGCCGTCGACGGAAACCGCCTACTCGGTGGAGCAGACTGGGATGCCGCGCTCGTAAACCTCATCGCCGAACGCTTCATCGCTGAGGCAGGCCTCGGTGATGACGACCCACGCTACGACGAAGAGTTCATGCTCGACCTCCAGCTCGGTGCAGAGGAGCTCAAGAAGACACTGTCCCGCCGGGACAGTGCTTCCATGCGGCCAACCTACGATGGTCGCCGCGCAAGCATTGAGATCACCCGCGCGGACTTCGAAGAGGCGACTCAGCACCTGCTCGCCCAGACCATCGAGATCTCCGAGCGAACCCTGGCGACCGCAACCGCGAAAGACGCAAACATCACGGTCGACCGGGTACTGCTCGTGGGCGGCTCGTCACGCATGCCCGCGGTGAAAGCGGCGCTCAAGGACAAGCTCGGATGGGACGCTCAAGACACCGATTTTGATCTTGCCGTCGCAAAGGGGGCTGCAGCGTACGGCCAGGCCGCCGTCAACGAGGTACTGAGCACGGGCGACGAGGACACACCCGTCGAGGTGGCGGCTGACGCGGCGCCGCTCGCGTTTATCCCGGGTTCCTCTGCGACGCTGAGCATCGCGAATGTCCTCTCCCGCGGCGTTGGCGTGCAGCTTGCACGCGATGAGGCTGACGAAACAGGGTACATTCACTTCTTTGCGAGCGCCAACGAGAAGATTCCGTACACCGCAGAGCCGCTCCATGCCGGAACTGTCGTCGCGAACCAGGCCGAGCTCGACATCAAGATGTATGAGCAGGGAGGCGAACGCGAATCCGATGTGGTCGCTGACAACTCGCTGCTGAAGAACGCAGAGCTCCCACTCCCGAGCGGCCTGCCGGCCGGAGCGCCGGTTGATATCACCGTTGAGATCAGCGCTGAGGGTCTCGTCACGATGCTCGTCACCGATGTCACGAGTGGTGCCTCCGTCGAGCTCGAAGCTCAGGTGAGTGTCCTCGACGAAGAGCAGGTGGCTCAGGAGACCTCCAAGGTCGCCATGCTCACCCTCCGTTCATAACCACACCCCGCTCCCCGAGAAACGAACCCGAAGGTACCGTGGCTACATTCGACGCAAAGAAATACCGCGATACGGTGCTGAAGCCGCACTCGCGCGGGGAGGGTTACGAGCAGCTCCGCGAGGTCCTCGCGGAGCTGCACCGTGACCCCGGCAGTGGCGGCTACGCCAAGCTCGACCTCGGGATGTTGTTTGGGGTGCCCTCCCCAGTTTCAGAACCGGAGCTCAAGGAGTGGCGCACCAAGATCGAACCCGCGCTGAACCGAGCGCAGCAGTTGCCGGCAGCAAAGCTCCTCAAGCAGCTCCTCGATGTGCTGAGCACTCAAGGAAAGCCGCTCACTGAGCCCTCATTTTGGGGCGGGCTGCAGGCCGACAAACACAAGCTCCAGCTCGCGGCTCTCGACACCGGCATGCAACAGCTACGCTCTGAGTATCCGCTCGATGTAGTCGCTCTCGATGAGCTCAAGGCCCGGCTCGCGACCATCGGTATCTCTTCGGTGACTGATGGCAGTATCGCCTCAGTCGCGACGCAGCACGGCCTGAACATTCAGCCGAGCTTTACGTTGCCAACTGAGGGGATTCCTCCCGCGATACAGCCAGTCTGGAAAGAAACGAGCCAGTTCACTGAGTTCCGTTCGATGGCTGAAGTGGTGCTTATGCATCGCCCGGAGGACCTGCGCGATGTCACGTTCATCGAACGGCTGGGCACGCCCCTTGGCCCCATCACCACGGCCGATATCGAACATGCCCGCCTGAAGAGCGAGCAGGGGCGGGACACCAACGCACTCCAAAACGCGCAGAAGCTCCTCGGCGCTATGAAGGCCGCATGCCCGTCCGACAGCGCGTTGCACGCAGTGATACTCTCATCCCTCGCCGAACTCGCTACGGCGCATCTGGGCCGCGGAAGACCACAGCTTGCGGTTCGAGATCACCTCCACGCCATCGGCTTCGACCGTGTTGATGCCTCGCGGCTAGTCGCGGCGCTCGGCGCGAGCAGCGGGGCTGCGGCAGGGCCAAAGCTCGGGCTCAACGACGTCCGCGAGCTTGTGAGTCGCGGCGAACTCGACGAAGCTGAACGAATGCTCAGCGCGCTGGAGAGCGACAGCGAAGAAGCGGCCGATCACGCATCGCTCACCGAGCAAATCGCCCAGCTCCGCGTGAAAAAACAGCAGGCTGTGTCGGAGTATCACACCGCACTCTCGGCCCGCGACTTCACCGCAGCCAGCGCTGCGATGGCGACGGCGATCAGCATCGATCAGGGCGACGCCACCCTGCCCCCGCTCAGAGACGCGCTCCCGCCGGCAGCCCCGGTGTCCTTCCAGGCGCGCGAGCAAGGCCCAACAGTCCAGCTCACCTGGACGCCGTCGCCCGGAGGTGAAGTGAGCTACACGGTAGTTCGCTCGCTCGATCGCGCCCCGGCTACGGTCGGTGACGGCGACCGGGTAGCTGCGGGGGTCGCCGCCCTCACGTACACCGACAGCGCTCCGAGTATCGGTAGCCGTTCTTTCTACGCGGTCTTTGCAACGCGCGACGGCACACTGTTTTCCGACGGCACCACGGCCGAGGTCACCGTGTTGCCCCCTCCGACAGCCCTCGCCTCGGTCTCCGCGGAAACCAGTGCGCAGCTGACATGGAGCAACCCCAGCGGCGCTGCGGGCACCAGTATCACTCAGACGATGCCAGACGGTACGCGTATCGAGCACGAAGTCCACCAGGGCTCGACACTGCAGATAACCGGGCTCACCTCCGGCGCGACCTACCGTTTCGCGGCCCACTCTTGGTACCTCCTCGACTCGGGACGACAGTTGTCTGCACCGGTCTCGATCTCGGTCGTGCCGCGCGGTGCGGCGAGCACAGTCACCGATCTGGAGGTCGCTGCGGACCCTGCGGGCGGCGGCGAACAACTCATCGCTACGTGGACGCCCAGTGCAGGCTTCGAAGTCGAGCTGTGGCGTTTCCCTCGAAATGCTGCACTGCCCGAGGGGACGCTCACTGACGGCGCGGCTCTCACTGCGCTGCAGGGCGTGAGACTCAATCTTGGGGGCGTTCGCGCTACCGGAACGCGTGCCAGCGGACGGCTTCCCGAGTTGCACGAGGTCGTACGGATCGCCCCCGTCACGATCACCGACGACGGCTACCTGGTCGGCTACTCCCAGGTCACGGGCAACGCTCCCCGTGCCACCCAGATCGTCACTGAAGCATTCGGCGACGAGCTGCGCGTATCGTGGGAGTGGCCAGAGGGCGACTACATCATCGAGCTGGGCTGGCATGACGGCGAACGACAGCGCACGCGTCGCGTCACGAAGGCTCGCTATCGCTCGGACGGCGGCGCAAAGCTGGCCGGTGCGGCGAGCATCGCTGCGCTCACCATCGCGACCGTTGTCCGCGTCGACGGTGATGAGTGGGTGAGCACCCCCGCCACCGTTCCGCTGAGCGATCCACGGGCGGCGCACGCAGCGACGTACCGGATGAGCATCAAGCGTGCACTGTTTGGCGGCAAGATCACGTGCCATATCACCGCGACCGCCGATGCGACGGGCTTTACGATCCCGGCAGACATCGTACTCAAGCGGGGTGCTGTCATGCCGTTTGACGCCACCGATGGCACGCTGCAAGCACACATCGACCTTGATTTTCGCGAGTCGACCACGTTCGAACACACAATCCAACTGGCGAAAGAAGCCTCGCCGTTCTGGGTGTGCGTGTTTCCCCGAGACGGATCGTTACTCGATCCGCCCCCGACCTCTGAACTGAAAGGGTGAGAGTGCTCAGCTCGATCTTTGGCAAGAAAGCCACGGCTTGCCCCTACTGCTACGCATCGCTCGATGTGAACAAGGTGGCCTTTCGCTGCTCCGGCCGCGGTCTGCCGGGACGCACCCCGTGCGTCACACTGTCTGACAGTCGTCGCTTGGAGGCGTTCGGGGACAGTACCCCGGTCATGCCGTCAATCGGCCCCGTCGATGAAGCCGGCAACCGGAGCGACCCCTCCGGTGGGCACGCGGTCGACATCCTCGCGAAGAGTTCTGCGATCTGCCAGGGGTGCGGAGGCGAGAGCGGCGTACGCATGTGCCCGGCCTGTCACAGTCTGCTCCCGCGTAGCCTCGACAACTCATCACCCATGTTTGGGCTCGTCGGGGTGCGCAGCTCAGGCAAAACCGTGCTCCTCTCAGTGCTACACAAGGAACTGATCCGCACCGTGGCGCGCCGATTCGACGCCTCGATCGATACCCCCGGGGGCTCCGCGGGGTTCGCGCGCGAGCTCGCGAACAATGAGGAAAACATGGGACGCTCCGGGGGCGTGCTGCCCAGTCAGACGCAAGCGACTGGCCGCACGAAAAAGGAGCCGGCGGTGTACGAGTGGAAGTACACACGCAAGGGGAAAACGCAGTCAACTATTTTCTCGTTCTATGACAGCGCCGGTGAGGATATTTCGAGCCAGGCGGCCGCAATGGAGCAGCAGTATCTCGGCGAGTCTTCAGGGGTCATCCTGCTCCTCGACCCATTCGCGTTCCCCGAGAATCAGGTGGCCGCGCGTGAGAAGGGCATCACGACCGATCCGCACAACACCCCGGAAGATGCGCTCGACGGCATCACCTACGTGCTGCAGGAGAAGCACAAGGTGAAGCCGAACAAGAAGATCAAGGTTCCGCTCGCGGTTGTGGTCTCCAAAATTGATGCCTTCTTCGATCAGGTGCCCGCAAACCATCCACTTCGGCAGGCGCAATCGGCCGAGAACACCTTCGATGAAGCGGAGTCGCAGACGATCCACGACCACATGGCGTCCCTGATTACCCAGTGGGGCGGCGACAACCTGCTCAGGAAACTCAACGAGAACTACGAGACCTTCCGACTGATCGGGGTGTCTGCGCTCGGAGCGGAGCCCGACTATCAGAGCGGCACGGTGAGCAGCCGCGGCCTTCTTCCCCACCGCGTGGCGGATCCGATTCTCTGGCTGCTCTCAAACTCGGGGTTTATCCCGGTGAAGAAAGTGTAGGTGTGCCATGGCGTTTCACACAGCGATCTATACCGATGTCACCCGGGACGAGTCGGTGGACGGCGAGGATGGTTTCAACTTCCAAGCCATCTCAGAGGGGATCACCGGCCGCGAACGGCAAGCAATCCGCGAGCGGATGCTTCATCGCATCAGCGGTCAGTGGCCAGTCGAACGTGATGAGCGAGAGCATCCGCCATCTTGCGCGTTCGCGGTGATCGACGACGGCTACTACTTCTCGCGCGGCATCTCTACCGGCACAACGAACAACGGCCGCCGAGGCAACCAGCTTACGCAGGCCGCTGTCACGGGGGCGGCCGACGATCTCCAGCCCCACCGCCCGGCACAGCTCTACGGGGCAAAGCGCTGGGCGCTCGAGAAAGCAGACGGCACAGTGTGCGAACCCTGGTTCGCACCGTTGGAACTCGATCCTGCCTTCGAAGCTGAGGCGCTGCTCTCCGCGCTCCGGAACGATCCGTGGATGCTGCAAACGCTTCCCGCGTTCCTGAGCATGATCACCGACGCGCTCGCAGCGCACCCGAAGAAGACCGTGCTCGTGCACGACGACCTCGACACCGTGATGCGATGGATTGCTACAGGCACGCTCCTCATCTCGAACAGCGACGCGCTCCGACTCGAATACCGCGCCTTCGTCGCAGACCCGTTTCGCGCGCAGGGACACATCATTGGCACCCACCCTGACCTGCTACAGGGTTCGCTCGCTGGCGCGCACGTTATCAACCTGCTCGACCGGACCGTGACCGACATTGACCTGACGCCGCTCTCCCGTAAAGCAGCGGAATGGGTCAGCGATCTCGACGCGTTCGACGCACTCGAGATCATCGAAATTGCGCAGCGGTGGGAGCCCCACCTCGGCGCTGAGCTCGCAGTGTCGGGCGCAGAATTGGTCACCGGCGCACGCACCACCATCTCAAGCCGCGAGGAATGGAAGCTCGGGGTGCGGATCGTTGAGGCGCTTGCCGCTGCCGGTCTGACCGACGATCTCGAGATCTACGTCGACGAACTCGGTGACGCAGTGTCGATGCACCAGCTGAGCGGTGAGGAGGATTTTCGAGCCGCCGCCCGCGCCGCCCGGTTCACCATGGGCGCTGGGCTCGAGGCACTTGCCGAGGCAGTAGTACTGCCAACGCTGTCTTCGCTGGCCGAGGACACCGAACTCCAATGGTCGGGCATCTGGGCGCGGGAGCTCAGCCACTCCGGAGATTGGGCGTGGCCCGCGACCGCTGAGCCGGAGCAATTCACGGCGCCGCTGACCGAGCTGCTGCTGGGTGCGCCGGACGAAGCCCTTCCTGCGCTGTTCCAGGTGGCACAGCCGCTCGCCGCGACGCTCTCCACGCAGCAGCTTCGACCAGCACTCGACAGGGCGGTCGACCTGATCATGCGAACCCCGGCTGTGGCAGCGGCGGGCGTGGGCAGTTGGTACGAGGCTGCCGCGATCGAACGCGGGCTCATGAAGAGCCTGGTAGCAGCGTCCGAACACAACGATCCTGGCATCTCCGGTCGATACCGACGGCAGTTGCAGGAAGGCACCTGGGACTTCCTCAATCCCGAGGCTGCTGGGACGCTCGTCCCCGCGGCTGTCCAGTTTGAGTCCCTGCGTCGAGCCGCGCAGATCGCGCGAGTCCCGGCAACTGAACGGGCCGAATTCATCGCTGGAACCCCCCGCCTCCCCGGACCGGAGAACTGGCGGTTTGCACTCACGGGCCTCACACTCCCGGAGCACATCGCCGCTTTCGCGATCTGGATCGAACGCGTGGGGATCACCGATTCGCTTGACGCTGTCGTGTTTGCGAGCCTCGGCCCCTTCCTCGCACAAGAGCCACGCAACGTGAAGCGACGTGACGCCGAGGCATGGGAGCCACTCGTTGAAGCGCTCCAGGGGACGGTTCCGCCCCAGCCGCACTACCAGGAGAGCGGCCAGCGCCTCACGCAGTTCATTGCGGACATTCCCACGGCTCGAGAGCGCGCGAAAGAAAAGTCCGATGCGTTCATGAGCATCTTCAAGAACAGAAAAGAGGACTAGCGATGCCGCTGCTCATAATCCTGCTGCTCGCAGCACTCGCCATCTTCTTACTCGTCATGGCGCTGTGGATCGGCTTCGTGCTCGTCGCTCGACTCCTCGGCATCATCATCGGTGTGAGCGTCATCGTCGCTGGGGTCGCCCTGATCGTCGGCACCGGCATCGGCCTGGTATTTCCGTTCCGCGTGATGCGAGGAAAGACTGAGAACGAGCCCGTGATCGCCTCTGCCAGTGCAGTGCGGAGCAATTCGGTGTTCAAAACCGCCCCGACAGGAGCCTCACGAGACTTCGGCTGGGACGCTGCATGGCCGCTGTACGCGCCCTACCAGTTGCGAAACGATCAGGTCGCGGTGATTCAGGAGGCCCGGCGGCTGAGTGCGAGCATCTGGCGAAGGAGTCGCGGCTGGTGGCCCCAGGGGACCGCCCTACTCGCCGTGATGTTCTCTACGATTACCTGGGCGATCGTCCTCGGCATTCCGACGCTCGGACTCATCGCAGGCGTCGCCCTCGGCACGCTGCTGTGGCTCGCGATTACCTCGGTGTTTCGGCTTGTCGTGAACGCCGCACAGGCAGTCTCGCTGCGTGTCATGCGTTGGCGGGAGGCCCGGTTCATGAAGCGACACAACGCGGCGGTGCGGTGCACGCGCTGCTACCAGTCGACCACGATGCCAAGCTTTCGCTGTTCGAACCCTCAGTGCAGCATCGTGCACCGCGACATGGCTCCGGGGCGTCTGGGGATTCGCCACCGAATCTGCGCCTGCGGAGAACAGCTTCCGGTGACCGTCGCCAAGGCTTCGAAGACCCTCGTCGCGGTGTGCCCGTACTGCGACGAGGAGTTGCCGCAGGGCAGCGGTACTCGACGAGTGGTTGTCGTACCGGTATTCGGTTCGGTCGGCGCCGGCAAGACACAGTTTCTCGCGAGTGCCGCCGTGGCGCTGCACGAGGGTAGCTCAGGGGTGTCCTCAGGGCTGAGCATCACGGCCCTGAATCCGAGCGCGCAGGAGTTCCTCGCTGCTTCCGTTGCCGAACGAGCAGCGGGGCAGGCACCCGTCAAGACGCGGCATGAGCAGCGCCCCGAGGGCCTCCCGTACCTCGTAGAGCGCCCGGAGGGGGAATTCGAACTGCACCTCATGGACGCAGCCGGTGAGAACTTTGTCGGAGCGGACGGCACGACGCAGCTTGGATACCTCGACATTTCGCAGTCGCTCGTCTTCCTCGTTGACCCGTTGACGATCCCCGAGGTGCACGAAGAGCTGGAGCTCAGCGCGATGGCCGGAAAGATCCAGGTCGCTCAGGGAGGAACCAGCGATGCCTACGCAAGCGTGGTCGATCGGCTCCGAAACAGTGGCGAGGACCTCAGCAAGCGGCAGCTCGCCGTTGTGGTGACGAAGGCGGACGTGATTGCTGAAATCATGCCGGCCACGCCGTTGCCGGACACGAGCGCCGGAGTCAGAGATTGGTTGTATACCCACGGCGAGGACCGGTTGATCACCAGGCTCGAAATGGACTTCGCAAACGTACGCTATTTCGCAGTGTCTTCCGCTGTAGAGAGTGCGCCTACCGCTTCCCTGCGCCCCATGCACGTCATCGATTGGACGATCATGCAGCACGGCGGCACGTCCGTGTTCCCTACCCCGGCGGCTCCGCACGGACAGGGGCACCAGCCCAGTTCCGGTTCTCCCGAGAAGAGTGAGGTTGGAGCGTGAAGTTCAACGATCACGGCACACAGAATCAGCCGTTCACCGACAGCATCACGAGTGCCCACGCAGACGACACGATGCGCGATGGTATTCCGAAGAAGTACTGGGTGTTTCGAAATCTTGTGTCCATCGCGCAGATCCTTATCGTGCTGGGTGGGCTCTTCGGGGCGGTGTCATGGGTATTGGCAGACAACAACGGCGCACGCCTCTGGCACAACTACTTCTCCTTCTCCCAGGGAGTGTCCGCATGGGCCAATAGCGAGCTCCGAATGCCGTGGGATCCGTCGGGCTCCGACAGCCAGGCGGAGATGAGCGAAGACGACGCCAGCGATGCCTCCTGGTTCTCGATGTGCAATCTCGGCACCCAAGCGGTGTTCGAGGCGCAGACGACGAACGTCACTGCCGTCGTGTGTCAGGACTCCGACGGCGCCCTCACATTCATTGCGTCGGGGCCCGACGACGCATGGGCTGAGCTCCCCGCCGAAGACCGCGGCGACTACTGGGCGGCCACGGACGGCACCGTTACCTACGGTCTCGGCGAATCTGGTCTGAGTGTCATTGACAACGCGACAAATGAATACACCTATAACGAATCGCTCGAGGCATCGATCAGACACGAGGCGGAATGATGATCGAATTTATCAAGCAGCTGCTGGGCATACGCGGAGCGAAACCGCGCTCACGAGCGCACCAGTCTCGCACCACTCCGCAGCGCTCGACACCTGTGCAGCACCAGCCGCGAACGACGAGCGGCGCGCCGCGCACGTCGCCTCCGCCTCCGCGAGTAAACGGTCAGATTGATCGTCCCTCCCGGCAGGGCCACACCACCGGCTTTGAACCGCGCGTGCTGCGCGACTACCACGCCCCGATTTCGGTGAACGCGCGCGGCATCGCCGGCCTCGGGCTCTTTGACACCTCGTTCGAAAAACACCGGGTGTACACCGGCCAGCTGGGCGAGGTGGCGTTGTACAAGGCACTCTGCAAAGAGGACCTCATCGACAACGTCTCATCGTTTTGGTCCGTGGCGTTGCCCGGAGACGACGGTCGGGCCGTCGCCGACGCCAAGTTCCAGACCGATGTGGACTGCGTTGTCGTGCAGGGCAACGAAATCTACCTCATCGACCTCAAGTACTACAGCTCGGGCGACGTGACCTGGCATTCGGAGGACGGGGAGTGGCTGCTCTGCCGCGACAATACATCCGGCAGCCAGGTTGGCAAGCCCCGCAAGATGTCACGCAATATGGCGATGGCTCAGCAGCGGTTCCCGAAGATCTTTCCGCAGCACCGCGTGCGCTCCTTCGTCGTGCTCGTCCCAACGAATGCGGGTATAGGTCTCGTCGCGCCAGGCACAGCGTGGCCAGGCGCGGTTCCCCTCATCACGCTCCCTGACATGCTCGCCATCATTCGCAGCGCGCCCGCAGCGCTGGCAGACCCGGCAACCGTTTCAGCGCTCTCCGGCCTCGTACAGGAATAGCGCTTTACTCCCCTCTCGGAAAGAACACCATGGCCATCAGCATCGGTATCGACCTCGGCACGACCTATTCGTGTGTCATCCACTACGCAAGCGACGGCACTGAGCAAGTGATCGTCACCGACTCAGGCGGTGAGCTCACGCCGTCGGTCGTGCACATCTCCGGAAGTGGCGACGTCACAGTCGGAGAGGACGCGAAGGAGCTCCTCCTCGAGGATCCTGACAACGTGGTCGTGGGTATCAAACGCCACATGGGCAAGGACTATCCGCTGGAATACGCGGAGCGGACGCTCACGCCTGAGGGAATTTCAGCACTCATCCTCAGTAAGCTTGCCGCTGACGCGGCGACGGCCCTCGGAGTCACCCCGGCAGATCTCCAAGCGGTCATCACTGTGCCCGCCTACTTCGGCATCGCCGAAAAGGAGGCGACGGCCGCCGCCGCGCGCATCGCGAACCTTGACTGCCCGGAGTTGTTACCGGAGCCAGTTGCCGCGGCCTACTCGTACGGCCTCGCCAGTGATCCGACGAAAACATCACTCGTGTACGACTTGGGTGGCGGGACCTTCGATGTTGCGGTTGTCGGTATCGACCGTGGACAACATCGGGTGTGGGCGGTTGATGGCGAATCCAAGCTTGGTGGGCTCGATTGGGACGAACGCATCCAACAGCTCATGTGGGAGGAGTTTGACACCCTCGAGGACGCTGAAGAGTTACGGTTCGATGAAGAAGTCATTGCCGCAATTCACACCGCCTCGGAGCGCATCAAACGCAAACTCACCGGGGCAGAGTCCGTCACCGAGCGGATCCGAGTGGCCGGTCGCACCTTCACCCTGTCGCTGACGCGCGAAGGCTTCATCGCGGTCACGCAGGATCTCATGCTCCGTTCACTTGCGGCCGTAGACCGCGTCCTGCAGTCAGCTCAGAACGCCGGGGCGCCGGAGGTTGACCAGATCTTGCTGGTAGGCGGTTCGACACGCATGCCGATGATCCGCCAGCTCCTCGCTGAGCGGTTCTCGCTTCCGGTGTTGCTCACGGATCCCGACAAGGCGGTGGCGCGCGGAGCAGCGATCCACGCCGAGCAACTGCTCGCAGCGCGCGAGCGGCGCGCCATCACCGTGAACGGCATCAAAGCCATGGCGAGCGATTCGGCCCGTATCACCTCGGTCCTACCACGGTCGATTGGCGTGCTGATCCACACCAGCCGGGATCCATATACCGAGGAACCCTACGTGGCGCACTTCATTCACGCAAACACGCCATTGCCGGTAACCCGGTACGAGCACGCTGTCGCCACCATGGTCGCGAATCAAGAGCACGCACGTATCCAGATCTTTGAACAGGCCGGCAATGTCTCCTCCTCGCAGGTCGCGGACAATCGCCCACTGATCGAGGGCGAGCTCAGCGGCATCCCGGCCTCGCCTGCCGGCAGCAAGGTGTCACTGTGGGTGACCGTGTCAGCCGACGGGCGCGTGCGTCTTGAGGCCACTGCGGGGCACCAGCAGCAGCCCGTCGTCGTCGAGGCGTTTATGCACGGCGTGCTCGACGAAACCGAAGTCAGCGAACAACGCCAGGCCACCAGCGGTCTGCGGATGAGAAAGTAGCGGCGATGACAACCTGGATGAAGAAGGTCATAGAGGCTGAGGGCGTGACCGAGTTTGCACCCGGCCCCCATTTGAAGAAGCTCGAAGAACGTTTCGGGGGTTCGGGGGCAGTGATGCTTCTCCTCGATGTGAGCGGGTCCATGAGTGGCAACATGCGGGCTGCCATCACAGGCGCACTGGGCTTCGTCGAGGAGGCGACCGGCGGCGGCTACCTCGTCGGCGCGGCACTGTGGCACACCAGAGTTGAGGATTACGTTGCCCCGGCCCCGGACGCGACCGCAGTGCGGCAGTTACTCGAAGGGGCGTCGCCGATGGGCGGCACCAACATTTCGAGTGCGCTCGAGCTCGCCGGCGATCTGCTCATGAAGATCGACGTTACTGATCGAGTCGTCGCCGTGTTTGGCGATGGCGACTTGGGAGACGAAGACGCGGCGCGCGCAGAGGCGCACAGGCTCACCCGTCACGGCATCAGGATCATCACCCTCGGGCTCGGCTCCGCGAGCGCTGCGGCGCTGAGCGTCATCTCTACCGAATCCCTACCGACCGCCGCGGCGACCACGACAACCCTCAGCGACGACATTCGTGGCCTCGCCCGCGGCCTCTCAGTGAGAAAGCAGCGATAGCCGTGTCCGGACTCTTCACCGTCGTCGGTTCGGTCCTCGCCCTCCTCGCGTTTGGCATGCTGACAGCGTGGATCCTCACCCCGAAACGGCAACCTGCCCGCCGCAGCCGTCGCGGCTGGGGAGGAATATTCCTGTTGGCGGCGGCCGCCACAGCCATGTATCTCAGCAGCCTGTTCAGCTCAGAGTGAGCGGCGCTCGGCCCGCCGCCGTGTGCGCATCCCGCCACACGCGCGTCGGTGGCAAGGCCGCCGACGCGGGTCGGCATCGCTGACGTGCTACCGCTCACCGCGACCGCACCGCCGCAAACCAGCGGCTTGAGAATGGGGGCGCAGGCGGATCGACACCCAGCTGAGCTCCGGATCCTCTCGCGGTGTCGGGGCCAGCGGCGCTGCCTTGGCAATGCTCTGCTGGAACAGCGCCCCGCCCTGGCTCGGCTTCTCTGCTCCGGCCGGAACGAGGAGGCTGTCGAGGCTGCACGATAGCCCTGCGGTCACCCAGCAGCAGCTCACGTCCGAGATTCGATTGCAGCAGTGCGTCCGCGCACTGTATACCCAGTACGCCAGACCCAGAGCCCGACCACACCAAGACCGGCCGCGTAGCCGAGCGCCCAGTAGGGGAAGCCGGGAACCTCAGGCCGCGCTCCTGCAGCATCGAGGTCAGCCTGCGGAGTTGGGCTTACCCGCTCGCCGGTCACGAGAATGCGATGCGTGTTCACACCGAGCGGGGTGCATGTAATGAGCGTCATGAGGTCTTTGCCCGCAACCGCACGAATCTCCTCCGTGTCCTCAGGCTCGACGACCTTGCTCTCGAAGACGCGATACGTCAACACTTCGCCAAGGACCTCGACGCTGAACGTGTCACCGGTCTTCACCCGGTCGAGGTTGCTGAACATCGTCACATTTGCGAGACCCCGGTGCCCGGTCAACACCGACCTGGTGCCTTCTCCGCCGACCGGAAGCGAAGTGCCTTGCAGGTGCCCGACGCCCTTCAGCAGGGTCGCGTCGCTCGTTCCGTGATAGACAGGAAGATCGAGACTGATCGAAGGATTCCGCAAACGGGCGAGCGTGCCAGTTGGGTCAGCGTTCAACAGGTTCCAGTAGTCGTGCGGATTCACCAGCCCTGGTACAGCCGCTCCCGTACCCTCAGCGATATTCGCTCCGGACTCGAGGAATGCCCCCGAGACCAGCGCCTCGTTGTACTCGGAGGCTTTAAACAAGGCCTGCTCGATTTCCGCTCTGGCAATTTCCGAGTTTGCTCGCGTCTGATCAAAGACGATATTGGACTGGTTGCGCTGTGAGACCCATGACGCGGCGGTCGGGTAGAGCAGGAGCGTCAGCCCGCCCAGGAGCAGCACCGCGATGATCATGTTCAGCAGCCCGAACCGCCAGCGCCGTGGCTCCGGTGGCGGCGCCTCAGCTTCGCCAGGTGTCACTGCTGGCGCATCTATCGTTGTCACTCGGTCCCCCTCTATCCGCCCGGACGTCATGTTCGCGCTGCCTGTTCACCGGTTTCTCGTTCGCAGCGAGACCGCGTCTGCCCTGCCCCACAACGTGGTGGGCCAGGGCAGACGCGTTTCCTCGGTTCCTTTCTAGAGCTGCTGCTGCTTGCGTCGCGCAGCAATCAGCATGCCGGCCACAACCAGCAGTGCGGCGCCGCCTGCGACGAGCAGAACATTGCCCACTGCACCAGTGATCGGTAGATCCGGCAGGTCGCCCTCGTCCGCGCCAACTTGGGTGTTGACGATAGTGACGAACGAGTCCTCTCCGTCGACGGTCATGAGCATGCCGCCGTTGAGACCCTTGTACCCGGCCGGCACACCGGTCTCGTACACGCAGTAGACACCTTCGGCGAGGACCTCGTTTGGCGTCTTGCCATCGGCGCCCGATTCCGCACCCGATACGACCTTGGCCGCAGCGGGGTCAGGCTCGGTCGGGCACTCGGTAGAGCCGCTCGCTGCCTCGTACACGTCGAACTGTGCTCCGGCAAGCGGGACGTTTGCGGCGGCCCCCTTGTTCTTGGCTTCCTTCATGATGTGTGCGCCCGAGAAGAACTCTTTAGGATCTGTGACCTCAGGCCCGGTTCCGGGATCGGTCGTTGTCCCGTTGATGGTGATCTGGGCCTCGTTGGCGGTCGATCCGCTGCCGATCGCCTTCGCCTCGATAGTAAGAACAAGCTTGCCACCGATGTTTGCGTCGAGCTTGGCAAGGCCAGGGGCGAGCATTGTCAAAATGACCTCGTCTCCCCCGCTACCTGAGGGCGCGCTCAGGGTGTAGTCGGTGCCCTCTACCAGCGTGACATCGCCTCCAGTAGCATCCTTCAGCACAACGGTACCGCTCGTGTACTCGACGAAGCTCGCGAGCTGATCGTTGATTCGCAGCTCGCTGTAGACCTCGCCGTCAGCGAGTGCCGCAATCGGGACCGTGACGTCCCAGGTGATCTGATCGCCGACGATCTCGCCGTCATTCGTCGCGCCCGCTCCCGCGAGCGAGTTCTTGGGATAGATGTGCGGATTGTAGTTCCACTCGGGCTGTCCCGCTTCCCCGTTTCCGGGGTACGGAATGGTGATGAGCGTCGGCGCGGCGGCGGGGATCGCGTTCGCAGCGAGCGTGCTCTCGTAGACCACGTAGGCTTTGTCGGCGGCGAGGTTGAACACCGTCGTCCCATCGGCTGCCGATGTCATCTGCTCAGTACCGCAGGTCAACGCGAGCGTTGTGCCCCCCTCTGTTGCGACGGGGTCACCGTTGGGGTCGTTGGTGACAACGATGCCCTTGAGCCGTTCCCAGTCGGCAGCGACGGTGAGGTCGATGTCATCGATCGAACAGGCGGTAAAGCCTGCCTCGAGTGGATTCACGCCTGTGAGCGGCAGTTCGGAACCGTCGTTGGGTCCGAGGTCACCGCCCTCCTCCCCGTGCCGGCGGTGAACTTCAACGAGATCGTGTGACCCGGTGTGCCGGTGCCCGAGATCGTCACGGAGTCCGGCACATTCGTGTGCGAGTTGTGCGGCGGCTCAGTGATGACTGGAGCGTCCGGAAGCGGAATGTCGTATCGGTAGTAGACGCTGCCCGGCGTCCACTTTTCCTTGTCAGCCCGCGGCGTAAGATACCCGTTCGCGTCAAACAGGTCAGCGGCCGTGTACGAAATCGTCGGAGCACCATGAGACGCGTTCGGCGTGAGTGGGTCGCGAGCCTCCGGCCATGCGAGGAGCCGATAGTAGCCGTTACCCCCCGCGCCGGAGAAGTCGATCGAGCCGTCGATGCCGACGCGCTGGGTCAGGCCCTGCTCGGCCTGCTCGATGGTCCACCCGAGCGCCGGAGCATCGGGTCGCGCCGACTGCGCCAAGTTCTTAATGATGTACCGCTCAGTCGACGAGCGGCTATCGCGCGAACTGTTGCATGTCAGCCGGATGGGCCCGGTGTTGATCGATTCGACCAACGAGCCGTCCTCGTGCACCCATGCGTACCACATGCTCTCAGTGATCGTGCCGGTCGGCCCGGCCTCGGGATTCCCGTTGCGTGTTGCATTGTTCACGAGGTCAAGACCGAGCGAGTTCGGCGGCAGCACCCCTGGGGCGTACCCGTTCAGACCGTAATCGAGCACAGCGCCCCAGTTCGCCTGACCGGCGCTCCAGAGCGACTGAATATTGTCCCAGGGAATGCGGTATTGCGGGCCCGTGATAGCCGAAGAGACGCGCGCGCCGTAGTACCAGCAGAACGTCATCGGCTCGGTGGTGAGGGCGGATGAGGTCTAACCGGTCGAGCTGCTGGGCGCCCGCAGCTCATCACCGGGAACACCCAGATCCTCTTCCCCGGCATGGGTCGCCTCGGTGAGAACGCGGTGCTAAGCATTAAGAACCGCTCCTTCAACGTCACCGCCCAGGTCGAGGTCTCCGGCGATCCTGCCGAGGGCGTGCTCCTCAGCCAGGGCGGCTACCTCGGTGGCTGGTCGTTCTACATCGACGGGGGCAAACTGAAGTTTGCCTACAACTTCGTCGGCCTGTCCACCACGGTCATCACCTCCGGCGACCTGATCCCCCACGGCCCACGGCAGCTCCGCGCCGAGTTTGCGTACGACGGTGGCGGCTTCGGCAAGGGCGGCGAGCTGACGCTGTTCGTTGACGGGATCTCCGTCGGGAGCGGTCGGATCGATGCGACCCAACCCATCGTGTTTTCCGCTGACGAATCGAGCGACGTCGGCACCACGACAGGCACGCCAGTGACCAGCGATCGCGGCGCAGGGTGCTCATTCACCGGCTCCGTCGAGTGGATCCGGATCGACATTGGATCGGACGACCACAGCCACCTGATCCCACTGGAGGACGCAGTTCGTTCAGCGATCGGGCGGCAGTAACAGCGGGCCATCTCGTCTCGCTCGTTGCGCACTCCTCGTCACTCGAGCTGTCGAAGCGCCACGGAGGCAAGGTTAGGTTAGGCTAACCTTGCCTCTGGCGCGGCGCATGGCTAGTCCGTGCTGCGCCATCCCCGACAGAACGGAAGCGCAATGTACTCCCGAGCTGACGCTTCGGTCGCCCACACCGTCGATCTCCTGTTGCAGATTCCTGCCGTCACCGTGCCAGAGATCCGACATGACGACGTGCACATGGCGTTTTGGCAGCTGCGTGGCTCGACGCGCTTCACGCACCCCGGCCACGCGACCGAGGTGCACGCGGGCGAGGTGCTCTGGCTTCCGGTCGGCACGCCGCACTCGCTCGACGTTCGAACCGACTCGATCGTGTTCCCGTACTGGTTCCCCATCGGCGAGACAGCAACGGTGCTGCACGAGCCCACCGTTGTCACGATAACCGAGCGCGACCAGAGCTTCTTCCTTGCGCTGTATCAGAGCCGCAGCACGATCATCCGGCCGAGCGCGAACGTCCAACGCCAGGTGCTCTCCATTCTGGAGCGCGGCGCGACCTATTCGGAGGAGTTGCCGCTGCCGGCCAGCCCGACCGCGGCGGCCGTGGCTGAGGCGCTCCTGTTCAACCCCGGCGACGAGCGCCGCACCGCTGATTGGGCGGTCGAAGTGCACACGAGTAGTCGCAGCCTTGAGCGTGCCTTCTTGAGCGAGACCGGGTTGACCTTCAGCGAGTGGCGGCTGCGTGCGCGGATGCAGTTGGCCGCGCGGTTACTGCGTTCTGGCGCCGCGGTCACGTCGGTCACGTTCCGAGTGGGCTACCAGCACCCGAACAGCTTCGCGCGCGCGTTCCGCGGTTTCTACGGCGTGAGCCCGTCCGCCTTCGCAGCACTCCCCGAGGGTAATGTTGCGGCACGCGGGTCGAGCGGCACGACCGTCGGCGTTCCCGTCACCTGATCAGGGAGCACCAGGCAGCGCAGCCCGAACACGGTCTCGATGAGCTCGGGCGTGATGATGTCTGCTGGGTGCCCGGTCGAGACGACCGCACCCTCACGCATCACAATGAGGTGATCAGCGTACCTGGCAGCCTGATTGAGGTCGTGCAGCACAGCGACGACCGTCTTGCCACTCTCGTGCAGCGTCCTAAACAGCTCAAGCAACTCGTACTGGTGCGCGATATCCAGGAACGTGGTGGGCTCGTCGAGGAGCATGATCGGGGTCTGCTGCGCGAGGAGCATCGCCACCCATACCCGCTGCCGTTGCCCGCCTGAGAGCTCGTCGACGAGGTGCCCGGAGAGCGCAGTGAGGTTCGTCGCCGCGAGCGCGCCCTCGACGGCCGCTTGGTCGACCGCACGCCACTGCTGCAGCATCGACTGGTGCGGTGCACGGCCGCGCGCGACAAGGTCTGCGACGCGGATCCCGTCCGGGGCGAACGAGGTCTGCGCCAGCAGCCCGAGTTCTCGCGCAACGACCTTCGCCGGCATCGCACTGATCGACGCACCGTCGAGCAGGATTCGTCCGGCGCTCGGCGTGAGTACGCGCGCGAGCGCCCGCAACAGCGTCGATTTCCCGCACCCGTTCGGACCAATGATCGCGGTGAATGATCCGCCCGGGATCCGCGTTGTGAGATCGCGCGCGATGACTCGACGGTCGTAGCCGATGGTTGCGGCCTCGATGCGGAGGCGGTCTGGCGCCTCGGCTGGTGTGGGGACAGTGTTCGCGTCCATACGGTGCTTTCTGCTCGAGAGGAGTGGAGTCATGCGGAGGCGCCGCCCGCACGGCGGGCCTCGCGGATCAGGAGCCAGATGAGATACAGCCCGCCCAAGCAGACGGTGATGAGTCCCACTGGAATCGCGCGGTACGCCTGCGCGATGAGAACAGATGCGAGGTGCGCCGTTGCGAGCAGGGCAGCTCCCATCGCCGCGGCTGACAGCAGGCTCGTCCCGGCCGCGCGGGTGAGCCGTCTGGCAAGCTGCGGTGCAACGAGCGCGATGAAACCGATCGGGCCGGCGGCCGCGGTCACGAGCGCGGTCGTTGCCACGCCGAGCACGAGCAGGCCGAGCCTGGCCACGCCGATCCGCTGTCCCTGCGCTCTTGCGACGTCGTCACCGAGCTCGAGCTGACGCAGGCTCGCGGCGAGCACCACCGCTGCAACGCACAGCACCGCGGCGATCGCAAGTGTCGGCAGCAGGGTGCCCCATGACACCCTGGTGATCGATCCAGCGCCCCAGAACCCCACCGCGATCGCGTCCGTGGAGTCCGAGCGGGTGATGAGGAACGAATTCACCGAGCCAAGTACGGCCGATACTCCAATCCCGACAATGATGAGACGGAAGCCCTGGAAGCCGTTGCGGTACGCGAGCAGTGCGACCAATGACGCCGTCGCAAGCCCACCGATGAGCGCGGCCGCAGCGAGGGACCAAGCGCTCGAGCTGCCGAAGACAAGAATCGACAGCACCACAGCGGTGTACGAACCGGCATCGAATCCGATAATGTCGGGCGAGCCGAGTGGGTTGCGGGTGAGTGACTGAAAGATCGCGCCGCCAATGCCGAGCAGTGCACCGAAGACGACGGCGGCCACGGCGACCGGGAGGCGCCACTCCACCACAATCATGCGGTGAAATTCGTCCCCTGACCCCCGGAAAACGGCGAGCACTTCGCCCACCGTCAGCGGGAAGTCACCGAAGCGGATCGCGAACGCGGCAACGAAGACGGCGACTGCGAGCAGTGCCGCCGACACGCCGGCCGTTCGCAACGGGATCCGCTGCGATAGCCACCTCGTGCGAATGACTCGCGTGCGGTAGCCAAAATCCAGTTGCTTCTCCCGTACGCTCACAGTCCACTCACCTTTCGCCCGCGCACGAGCGCAATCAACACCGGCGCGCCGAGGACGGCCGTCAAGACCCCCACCTCGACCTCCCCAGGGCGCGCGATGACGCGGCCGAGGACGTCTGCGAAGAGCACAAGCACCGGCGCCGCGAGCGCGGAGGTCGCGATGATCCACCGCTGATCCGGCCCAAACAGCCAGCGCGCGATGTGCGGCACCATCAGGCCGACGAACCCGATCCCGCCTGTGAGCGCGGTGCCACCGCCAGCGAGCAGCGTGACCGCGACGATCACCAGTACCCGGGTGCGGACCACGCGCACACCGAGCGTCGCGGCTAAGTCGTCACCGAGTGCCATGGAGTTCAGGGCGCCGGAGACCAGCACCGCCAGCAGCATGCCGACCAGCAGCATCGGCAGCACACTGAGGGTGTCAGCGAGGCCGGTGTTCTCGATTGACCCGAGCCCCCACGTCCGCACTGCCCGGAACGTGTCGGGGTCGAGGAGGGAGAGGAACGTCGAAAAACCGTTCAGCACGGCCCCGAGCGCGACTCCCGCGAGCACGAGCGTCACCGGGGAAGCCATTCCCCCGCCGACGGAACCAATGAGATACACGAGCAGCGTTGCCGCCGCGGCTCCGAGAAACGCGAACCACACATACTGGCTTGCACCCGTGACCCCAAACACACCGATCCCGATCGTGACCGCGAACCCGGCTCCAGCGTTCACTCCGAGGATCCCCGGGTCTGCGATCGGGTTGCGTGTGAGCGCCTGGATGAGTGCCCCGGCAACGCCGAACGCGGCCCCGACAAGGACGCCCGCGAGCGTGCGGGGTGCGCGAAGCTTCCAGACGATGCTGGCGGCTTCCGAACCGTCGGGGCGCCAGATCGCAGCCCACGTCTCACCGACACTCAACGGGTTCGCGCCGAATGCGAGGCTCGCCATCACGGTGACGAGGAGCCCCGTGGCGATGATTACGGCACCAATCGCGCGGCGCCGCGCGAGTGCGGTGCGCGGCCCGCTGCTGGCCGCGCACCGATTACGGATGGTCATGCCCGTTCGACTTCTCAACTGGCCCAGCTAGTTGAGCGCCTCTGACCCCATCTCTGCGAGGCGCTCGATGAGCCACGGGATGCTCAGCACGCTCTGCTGGTTGAGGCCCCACGCGAAGTTGTTCGTCGTGGTGCCCTCCTCCGCTGGGTCGATCACCGCACGCCCCTCGGCGACCGCGGGAACCGTCTCGAGCAGTGGTGAATCCAAGAAGAATTCGGGCTCGGTGATGGTGCTGATGAGCAGGAAGTCTGCGTCGATGAGGCCGATGAGCTCATCGCTGATCTTGGTGCCCGGCGCGATCGACTGTGCCGCCTCGGGCAGCACGAACCCGAGCTCGTTGAACAGTTGCTCGGTGTTCGAGCCTGGCGTGCTCGCATAGAACGCGCCGGCCTTCTCAGAGTGAGCAATCACGTGGGTCGCCGTCTTGCCGGCGAACTCCGGATGCGCTTCGCGCGTCTTCGCGATCGTGTCTTCCGTGCGCTGCACCGCATCACGAGCGCTATCCCCGAGGTCAATCGTGTCACCGAGCGTCTCGGTGAGCTGCTGCCAGCTCAACTCGTCGACACCCGCATACAGCACGGGCGCGATTGCGCTCAACTGGTCAAACGTCTTCTGGTCAAAGGTGTCGAGCGCCTGTAGCGTCACGATGAGGTCTGGCTTGCTCGCAGCAACCGCCTCAGCCGGCAGCTCGACGTCGGGGCTTGCCTCCCACACGGTCTCGATCCGGTCGGTCTGGCTCGCATCAAGCCAGGTGTTTCGCTCGATCGTCGACGGAGCGAATACGGGTATGCCGCCGAGCGCCAGCAGCGCATCGGTATCTGGTGTAGCAGTTGTGACGATCGCAATGCGCTCGGGGCGTTCGACGAGTTCGGTCTCGCCGAACGGGGTATCGAGCGTGAGCGGGTAGCTCGTGTTTCCCTCCGCCTCCGGCAAGAGTGCGCTGGGTGTCGTCGTGTCCGAAGTCGCAGCGGAGCCCGCAGAGCTCTCTGCCGGAGTGGCACACCCTGAGAGAAGCAGTAGCGCGGCCACCGCTCCGGAGAGCAGTGCTGCGGGGCGATAGTTGGGCATCACAAATGTCATGGTTGCTTTCAGATCAGAACACGGAAGTGCCCCCGGGGCTCCGAGGGCAGAGCGCCTCACGCGCACAGATCTTAGGCTAGCCTTACTTAGATCTGATGTATGAGCAGAACGCGTCAAAGCCGGAGCAGAATGCGACAGCGTGGCTTCGCGCCGGGAGCGACGCGGTCCCCAGCTCAGGCTGCACCTCGTGGCCCAATGCCATAATGGATGCACCATGAGCAGACCGAGTCGTCGAGAAGACATCTTGCGCGCGGCCGAAACTGTATTCGCCGACAAAGGCTTCGATGCCGCCTCAATGCGAAACATTGCTGACGAGGCTGGTGTCGGCCTGCCGCTTGTGGTGTATCACTTCGAAACGAAGCTGAACCTCTATCGCACGATCTTTGAGCATCACCAACACCTCAATGAGAGCCGCATGCGGGAGCTGCGCGAGATCGACGTCACCGCAACCGACGCGCTGGAAGCAGCGGTGTCGGCATTCCTCAGGCTTAGCAGCAACAGCATTAACGACGAGCGTGTGGCAAACTACCTGACGATCGTGCTGCGGGAGGCTGGCGACCCGCACGCGTACGATCGCGACATTTTGGACGCGCTCTTCGACCCCATGGCACGGGAGTTTATCGCGACCCTCTCACGCATCATCCCCGGGAAGCCTGAGGGCTTCCACGAGTGGGCGTACCTGTTCGCTGTCGGCGCGCACATCTCCACGAACGTTGGCGAGCGCGGCCGCAGGATCGTCGGCGAAGCCGGGGCCCGCGCCCGACTCGAATACCTGCACAGTTTCATCTGTGCGGGTATTCGTCACGGCTAGGCGCCGACCACCGCCTACTCCCGCAACGGCCGCGTCCATTCTACGTGTCGCGCTCTGGGAACGTGCTGCAGTGGGGGCCCGGCAACGATCCTGTTCGAGATCGTGCCAAGCCCTTGCACGGTCATGGTGACCGTGTCCCCCGCTGCGATCGGCGCCGGATCGTGTGCCCCGTTCCAGCCCCAGAACTCCGCGAGGCAACCTCCCCCGCTCGTCCCCGAACCGAGCACGTCCCCGCGCCGCACCCACGTGCCTCGACTCGCGTATGCCACGAGCTCTGCAAACGTCCACGCCACATTTGCCAACGAGTCCCCGCCGATGAGTTGGCCGTTCACGAAGACCTGCATCTGCAGATCGTAGTGCCCATCAGAGAAATGCCCCGCGAGTTCCTCTGTGGTCACAACCGTGGGCCCGAGCGTGGTCGCAGTGTCCTTGCCTTTGACGGGACCCAAACCCACACGCATCTCACGCTGCTGCAGGTCGCGGGCAGACCAGTCGTTGAGGATCGTGAACCCGGCTATGTGGTCCCACGCTTCCTCAACAGTGAGATTAAAGCCGTCGGCGCCGATGACCGCGGCAACCTCGAGCTCGAAATCGTAGACTTCGCAGCCAGGCGGCACGATCACCTCCTGGCCTGAGCCCACCGCTGCATGGGGGTTGGTGAAATAGAACGTCGGGGCCTCGAACCAAGCCTCGGGCACCTCGGTGCTGCCCGTCACGGCCCGCAGCGAGCCAGCGGTGTGCTGCTCGAAAGTGATGAAGTCCCTGATCGTGGTAACCGGCAAGGGTGGCTCGAGCACGCCATTCGGGTCGAATGGCACCGGCTCACCCCATTCAAGCGCACCCGCGGCCCCCGCCGTGAGCAGATCCAGCGGATCTTGCCCATGGACAATCGGCGTGAAGGTCGCGCCCTCGACGCGCCCGAAGCGGCGTGTGCCGTTGATGTAGATCGATGCGATGCGCACGAATTACTCCTTCTAATAGGTTCGGGTCAGTGGATGATCGCGACGGCGCGAGTCCAGCCCGCCGACGCCGCGTGAATTTTCACGGGAAAGCACGCCACCTGGAATCCGTGTGGCGGCAACACTTCGAGATTCCCGAGCTTCTCAATGTGGCAGTAACCAATCTCGCGGCCGGCACGATGCCCCTCCCAGATAATCCCGGCATCCCGGCCCTGCTCGAATCGCTCGGCCGTATACCGGAAAGGGGCGTCCCAACTCCAGGCATCAGTACCGGTCACGCGGACACCCTGTCGCAGCAGGTGCAGGGTTGCTTCCCGGCCGACGCCACACCCCTTGGCGAGGAAGTCATCCTCACCGTATCGAGCCCCTGCGCTCGTGTTCACCAGCACGATGTCGAGCGGCTGCAGCACGTGCCCGATCCGCTCGAGCTCCGCATCAATGTCGGCTGGAGTCACCACGTAGCCGTCGGGCAGATGTCGAAAGTCAAGCTTGACGCCATTTT
Organism: Leucobacter sp. G161; assembly: GCF_001482305.1. Lineage (GTDB taxonomy): Bacteria > Actinomycetota > Actinomycetes > Actinomycetales > Microbacteriaceae > Leucobacter. The sequence goes on along the minus strand of NZ_LOHP01000064.1, from coordinate 47,471 downwards.
GAAAGCACCAATCCAGCGGCACTTCGTCTATGGTGATGGCACGCTTGTCACCGTCCATAGTCTTCGAGAAGTGATACGGCGCATCAAGGTGAGTGCCTGTATGGGTTGTCGCAGTGATGCGCTCAATAGCCCAACCTTCACCGTCGGGCAGGTCGCCGATGCCCGCGCCAGGGAAATACGACACCACCTCAGCAGCAGTCGCATCATGGTCGAGGTATTCGATATCTGGGGTGTGCCCAGGCGGGTCCGATGCAATTCCAGCCTGCAGTGGGACTGAGATGTCGATGATGTGACGCATGTCATGGGCTCCTTCGCTCCGGTGCATGGATTCGGGGTTGCGAGCCATACTAGCAATACGTACAGTTAGTTTACGAGAGCAGATCAAGGGAGATTCTGGAATGTACGATAAACAAGACCGCTACGTGCGCACAGTCGACAAGGACAACATGCGCATCGACTGGGACGTACCCATTGAGATGAACGACGGAATCGTCCTGCGATGCGACGTGTATCGGCCCATCAGCGACGGCACATACCCAGTGCTCATGACATACGGCCCCTACGGCAAGGGCCTACACTTCGAGCAGGGCTACGCTCCACTGTGGAACCGCATCGTCACCGCCTACCCCGAGATCCTCGAGGGCACCAGCGGCAAATACATGACATGGGAAACAGTGGATCCCGAAAAATGGGTTCCCGAAGGCTACGTGGTGATCCGCGTGGACTCGCGCGGAGCGGGCCGCTCCCCCGGAAGGATCGACTGCTGGTCACCGCGTGAGTCACAGGACTTCTACGACTGCATCGAATGGGCGGGTGTACAGCACTGGAGCAATGGCAAGGTGGGCCTGCTCGGCATCTCCTACTACGCGATGAATCAGTGGCGGGTCGCCGCAATGAACCCCCCACACCTTGCCGCGATCTGCCCGTTCGAGGGCAGCTCCGATTATTACCGTGAGGCGGCGCGACACGGCGGCATCAAGCACGACATGACTTCACTCTGGTACCCACTGCAGGTCGAGAGCCTACAGCACGGCCTCGGCTCCCGCGGCCACACCAGTCGCATCACTGGCGAACTGGTATCCGGCCCGGCCGAGCTCACCCAGGACGAGCTCGACGCGAACCGGATCGACATCAGGCAGGACATCCTCGACCACGAGTGGTACGACGCCTACTACGAGGAGCGAAATGTCGATCTCGCAGACATCTCAGTCCCGTTGCTGTCCTGCGGAAACTGGGGCGGCAACGCCCTGCACCTGCGTGGCAACATCGAGGGCTTTCTGGGCGCAGGAAGCGAACACAAGTGGCTTGAGATCCACGGCCTCGAACACTTCACCGAGTTCTACACGGAGTACGGCCGCTCCATGCAGCTGGCGTTCTTCGATCATTTTTTGAAGGGCAAAGACACCTGGCACCAGGCCCCTGTGCACCTCCGGCTGCGCAACGTCGATGGCACCTTCACCGACCGCGACGAGCAGGAGTGGCCGCTCGCCCGTACACAGTGGACAAAGTACTACCTCGACGCTGACACCATGCGGCTCACACCTACCGAACCGCTTGCCACGTCACATGCGACGTTCGCCGCTTCCGGAGACGGAGCGACGTTCAGAAGCACCCCGCTCACGGAGGAACTTGAGATCACTGGCCCTATCGCCGCGAAGCTCTTCGCCAGCAGCAGCACGGAGGACGCCGACGTCTTCGTGACGCTACGCGTGTTCGACCCGAACGGTGACGACGTTACTTTCGTCGCTGCAAACGACCCCCACGGACTGATTGCCACCGGATGGCTGCGCATGAGTCATCGCAAACTCGACGAGACTCTCAGCGAACCCTATCGGCCGTGGCACCCGCACGACGAAGCCCTCCCGGTGGCGCCCGGCGAGGTCTACGAACTCGATGTCGAGGTCTGGCCTACGAGTGTCATCGTGCCAGCGGGGTACACGATCGCAGTGACTGTATCCGGGCGCGACGTCGAGCTACCAGGCGAAGGCCCCTGGCCTGGGCTCTACGGCGTCGAAATGCGTGGCAACGGCATCTATATCCACCAGGACACCGAGGAGCGCGTCCCGGAAGTATTTGGTGGCAACACCACGCTGATGTCAGCCCCGGAACAGCGACCCTACGTGCTGCTTCCAGTCATTCCGAACAGCTCACCACTCGAGTAACGCGAAACAGTAAAGGCCCCGCGCGAGCGGGGCCTTTACTTAGGAGTGGATCTGAGGGGATTCGAACCCCTGACCCCCTGCATGCCATGCAGGTGCGCTACCAACTGCGCCACAGACCCGTAGGGAAGTCGGGCGAATGCTCGCCCGACAACTCTTCTATTCTACACCAGCCCCAATGTTGCGAAGCAAATCGACGCGCCCGGGGCCAGAGGCTAGGAGTTGGCGACCTCGAGCATCGCCGCAACGTCGATGACCGGGGCGTCGTGCCAGAGACGCTCGAGCTGATAGAACTCGCGCTCTTCCTCGTGGAACACGTGCACCATGATGTCACCAAAGTCGAGCAGCACCCAGCGGCCACCCTCGCGCCCCTCACGGCGTACGGTGCGGGCACCGGCTTCGTTGAGTGCGCGCTCGATCCCGTCAGAGATGGCCTGCACGTTGCGCTCGACGCTGCCGGAGACGATCAGGAACGCGTCAGCGAACCCGAATTGCTCCGCCACGTTGAGCGCGACGGGTGCCGTCGCGCCTTTGTCGTCGGCCGCGCGGACGGCGGTCTTCAGATCGGTGAGCGTATCTCGGGCTTCTGCCACGTGTGTGCCTTTCAAAGCGATTTAACCGAACAGTCCCTGTGTCGCTGCGAAGATCACGCCGCCAACGACCACAACAATGAGTCCGCCACCGGAGAGCGCGAGGATCAGCGGCATCTTGCTGCGATCCTTCGTCGGCTCCGCGACAACGGGAACCTCTGGGCGGCGACGTGCGCTGACTGCGCTGAGCGCCGACACCGGCATCGGCCCGGACTCACCGGAAGACGCGACGACTCGGGGTTCTCCCCAGTCAGGAACGGGTCGTAGTCGAGCGAGTCATGGATGCCAGAGTGGCCGCCAGTCTCCCCCATCGACTTGGGAAGTTCGATGGAGCCGGTAACAAACAGTTCACCGGTGGACCCAAGCGGGCCGGTCAGTCCACCGGTGTCACCCGGGTGCGTGGGAAGAATCAAGGCCGAGGCACCGGTTCCGCCAGTGCTCCCCTCCTGAGCGACTGCTCGGGAGATGAGATCGTCAAAGTCGCCGGACTCGCCGGGCGCCGTGATTGTCGCTGCTCGTGACGGGTCATCGAAGACCGAGCGCCATTCCTCAGGAGGCTGGATGTCGGGGAACGAATACCCGGCAGTGTCAGTGCTCGTGTCAACCGACTCGTCGTCGTTCTCCTCGGGTGCGGGCTGCTCAGCGACCGCCTCCTCGACGAGCGTTTCCTCAACAACGACTGCGTCAGCGACCTCATCGGTCGCGACGGCCTCAGCCTCAACGGCTTCACCCTCGACGACCTCCGCCGGCTCGACATCAGCGACGTCGACCTCAACCACGTCGGCAACCACGGTGGGCTCGCCGGAGACTTCGACGTCGTCGATGATTTCGACGACCTCGACACTGTCGGTGTCGTCAGCAGCAAACAGGTTCGCTACGGCTTCGGCATCGCCCGTGGGCGATTTCGGTTCTGCAGCATCGAGGATGTCCTCGAGAGTGAAGGCCTCCGTCGGCGCGTCGAGTTCGAGCTCGTCCTCGGCTGCATCCTCTGCGCTCGGGAGGTCTTCAAAGCTCAGTGCCTCAGTCGGAGCACCGTACGAGTCGTCCTCGTCGGCTGCAGCAGTCCCCTGCTCGCCTTCCGTGTCGCCCTCGCGCTCAGCCACGATCTCTGCGATCGCGGCAGCGCGCAGCTCGCGCATCTCACGGCGAGTGCGCGGAGTGCCGTCGGGGTGTAGCGGATCGATCTCCACCTCAATGCCGGCAACTGCAGCGACATCATCTGCCGCTGCGGGGGCCTCATCGGAGGGGGTCGGTTCGTCACTTGCGACGAGGTCATCGATTGATTCGACGCCCTCGCGCTCTGCCTGCTCGCGCAGCCGTAGTTCACGGCGCGTTAGCGGACGTTCGTGCTCTTGCTCACTCATCTGTCTGTCGCTTCCTCGGAATACAAGCCATGCTTGGCGATGTACTGCACTACCCCATCAGGCACTAGGTACCACACAGGGTAGCCCCTCGACACACGCTCCCTACAGTCCGTAGAGGAGATTGACAGTGCCGGGATCTCAAGCAAGCTTACGTTATCGTGTGAAAGCCCTGAGAGAGATAGCTCGTGTCCGGGGCGAGACACCGCAATAAAGTGTGCCAATTCCCAGAGCTTCTCGACGTCTTTCCAGCTCACGATCTGCTGAACCGCGTCAGCACCCGAGATGAAGAAGAGCTCCGCATCGGGCATCAACCGCTTAAGATCGCGCAGGGTGTCGACCGTGTAGGTCGGGCCGTTACGATCCACGTCCACACGGCTCACAGTGAACTGTGGGTTCGAAGCCGTGGCGATCACCGTCATGAGATACCGGTGCTCGCTCTCAGAGACGTTGCTCTTCTGCCAGGGTTCACCGGTAGGAACGAACACGACCTCATCGAGATCGAAGCTCTTCGCTACCTCGCTGGCGGCGACGAGGTGGCCATGGTGAATTGGGTCGAAGGTGCCGCCCATCACCCCCACACGTCGCCGAGTAGACACGATTAGTGCTGCTGCGCCTCACCGTGCTCGCGTGCATACGCCGCTGCCTTTTCCGCGTGACGGTTTGCAACGTCGCGGAACGAGAAGGTCACCAGTGCAGACACCAGGAAAATCGTGAACACGATGACGCCGTATGCGGGCGCCGGGATCGGCAGCTCGGTGACGGCATGGCTTGCGCCCTCGGCTGCTGCAATCGTGGCTGCAAATGACATGTAGAGCCCTGACCTTTCCTATGGCAGAAATACTTACGACAAGCCTACAGTGTTTAGCTAGCGAATCTGCCCAGTGCCACGCACAAGCCACTTTGTGCTCGTGAGCTCGGCGAGCCCCATCGGGCCACGCGCGTGCATCTTCTGCGTCGAAATCCCGACCTCCGCGCCAAATCCGAACTCCCCGCCGTCGGTGAATCTGGTCGACGTGTTCACCATCACCACGGCGGAATCCACCTCAGCCAGGAACCTTTCGGCGTTGGCGAAGTCGTTCGTCACGATCGCGTCAGTGTGTTTGGTCGAGTACCGCTCGATGTGCGCGATCGCCTCGTCGAGCGAGTCGACGACGCGTACCCCCATCTCGAGATCGAGGTGTTCGGTAGCCCAGGTCGCGTCGTCGGCCGCCCGCGTGGCGCCCGCAGACCGGGCGTGTTCGTCGCCAAAGAGCGCGACGCCGCGGTCACCCAACGCGGTGAGTAGCCGGGGCAGCAGGCGCTCAGCTGCGTCCCGGTGCACGAGCAGCGTTTCGGCCGCGTTGCAGACGCTGGGGCGGTGTGTCTTCGCGTTGAGCACAATCGCCTCCGCCATGTCGGCGTCCGCTGACGCGTCAACAAAGACGTGGACGAGGCCGGCTCCGGTTTCGAGCACGGGCACGGTCGATTCCTGCACGACGGTAGCGATGAGCCCCGCACTCCCACGGGGAATGAGCACGTCAACGTAGCCGCGCGCACGCATGAGGCGCCCAGCACCCTCACGCCCGAACTCGTCGATTGTCTGCACGGCGTCGCCGTCAAGCCCAGCGCGCGAGATGGCCTCTTGCAACAGCCGCACGAGGACCTTGTTCGAATCCTCTGCAGCGGTGCCGCCGCGCAGCACTGCCCCATTGCCGCTTTTCAGCGCGAGCGCCGCGATGTCGACCGTGACGTTCGGGCGCGCCTCGTAGATCGCGCCGACGACACCAAAGGGCACTCGCGTCTGCGAGATCGTGATGCCGTTCGGCAGCGTGCTGCCACGCACCACTTCTCCGACAGGGTCGGGGAGCGCAACGATCTCGCGAACGGCGCTTGCCAGACCGAGGATGCGTGTTTCATCGAGCATGAGCCTGTCGAGCAGCCCGGCTCCGATGTTGTTTGCCTCGCCGCGCGCAAGATCCGATGCGTTTGCGGCAACGATCTCTGGGATCGCGCCTTCGAGTCCACGCGCAATCTCTTCGAGTGCGGCGTTCTTCATCGCGGCGGTGGCCGTGGCGAGCGATTTTGCGGCGCCCTTGGCCAGGGTCAGGATCTCGACGAAGGCATCATTGCTAGACATGGCCCCATTCTAGCCCGGGAGCGGATCCTGCCCGGTTAGCGCGTCGCGGCTTCGAAGAGGGTTCCGTGATCCGCCCCGTCAAGCACCGCAGGCAACAACCGGGTCTCGGTCAGCAGCACAGTGGACCCCGCGTCGGCGGCAAGCCGCGCGGCCTGCACCTTGGTCGTCGCTCCCCCGGTGCCCCAGCCAGACTGGCTCTCGCCGATCTTCACGCCGGCGAGCGCGTCGCCGTACGGCACGTGCGCGATGCGTTCGGCCCCAGCAACCTCGGGTGGCGCCGTGTAGAGCGCGTCAACGTCCGAGAGCAAGACGAGCTGGTCAGCCTCGACGAGGCGCGCGACGAGCGCCGCGAGCCGGTCGTTGTCACCGAAGCGAATCTCGTGAGTGGCGACGGTGTCGTTCTCGTTGATGATTGGAACGGTTCCCAGCGCGAGCAGGCGCTCCAGGGCACGCCGCGCGTTGCCGCGGTGCGTCGGGTTCTCCATGTCGTTCGCGGTGAGCAACACCTGTCCAGCCACGAGATCGTGGCTGGACAGCGCACGCTGATATCGGTTCACCAGAATGTTCTGGCCGACCGCGGCGGCAGCCTGCTGCGTGGCGAGGTCGTCGGGTCGCGCCTCAATGTTGAGGAACGGCACCCCGGTCGCGATCGCGCCACTGGAGACGAGGATCACCTCTGCCCCGGCTGCGTGCAGCCGCGCGAGCGAGTCAACGAGGGTCGGGATCTGGCCGGCGTTGTCGCCGCTCACAGACGAAGAACCGACCTTCACGACGACGCGCCTCGCCGTCAGCAAGGATTCGCCGCGGCTGACGCTCACTCGTCCGTCTCCCACATCCCTGCCTTGCGCTCATCCTCCAGCTGCTGGCGGGCGGCCGCCTTCGCATCCATGAGCTCGTAGTAGTCCGCGCGGCGCTCCTTGTTCGTGCGGCGCTGGGCACCGTCAAACCGGTCGTCGCTGCCGCGAACACCGATCTGCACCTCGGCGGCGCTCGTGAGCGCGGGCTCCCAGTCGAAGACGACGCCGGAGCCGGGGCCGATGACCACGGTGGATCCCGCGACGGCCCCAGCCTTCACGAGGGCGTCCTCGATACCCAGCTTCTGCAACCGGTCAGCGAGGTAGCCGACGGCCTCGTCGTTCTGGAAGTCGGTCTGCTGCACCCAGCGTTCGGGCTTCTGGCCCAGAATCCGGAACAGCGTGCCGTACGAGCCGCCCTCGGTCACGACACGGAAGCCTGGCTGTCGGTCGACAGCCTTCGGGGTGAGCACGATGCGCTCGAGCCGCTCCGATTCCGCGATCTCCTTGTCACGCGCCGTCTCGACGATCTCTGCGAGCGCGAATCCGAGCTCCCGGAGCCCTTCGCGCGACGCGGTCGAGATCTCGAACACCTGGTAGCCCATGGCCTCCAGGTCCGGGCGCACAAACTCAGCAAGCTCGCGCGCCTCAGGCACATCGATCTTGTTCAGCGCGATGAGCTGCGGGCGCTCGAGCAGCGGCACCTGCCCCTCCGGTACCTCGTAGGCCGCGAGCTCCTTCTTGATGATCTCAAGATCGGAAATGGGATCGCGGCCGGGCTCAAGCGTCGCGCAGTCGAGCACGTGCAGCAGTGCGCTGCAGCGCTCGACGTGGCGCAAGAAGTCGAGGCCGAGGCCCTTCCCTTCGCTCGCGCCCTCGATGAGGCCGGGAACATCGGCAACGGTGAAGCGGTGCTCCCCGACTTCAACGACGCCAAGGTTCGGGTGCAGCGTCGTGAACGGGTAGTCGGCGATCTTCGGCCGTGCGGCGCTCATTGCAGCGATGAGGCTCGACTTGCCCGCCGAGGGCAGGCCGACGAACGCGACATCAGCGATCGTCTTGAGCTCGAGCGTGACATCGCCGGCCCAGCCGTCGGTGCCGAGGAGGGCGAAGCCGGGGGCCTTGCGCTTCTGACTCGCGAGCGCGTGGTTGCCGAGGCCACCGAGGCCACCCTCAGCGACGACGAAGCGGGTACCCGGCTCCGTCATGTCGATGAGCGTCTCGCCGTCCTTATCCTTCACGACGGTACCCACGGGTACACGCAGCTCAAGATCGGTGCCGTGCGCGCCGGCGCGATAATCGCCTGCCCCGTACGCGCCGTTCTCGGCGGTGCGGTGCGGCCTGCGGTGGTACTCGAGCAGCGTCGTCACCTGCGGATCTGCGACGAGTGCGATCGTGCCGCCGTTGCCGCCGGCACCGCCGTCAGGGCCAGCGAGTGGCTTAAACTTCTCGCGCCGTACAGAGACGCAGCCGTTCCCACCACGGCCCGCCTGCAGGTGCAGCTCCACCTGATCTACGAACGTCACCATGAGAGATTCTCCTTCCGCCCCGAAGACGCGATCGAGTAACTACATTGTGCCGGACGCGCGTGTATGTGCGCGCGGCCAGCGACGCCGGATTACGTCACGCGCGGGCGTGTTCGCCCGCGCAATCCGGCCAGATACGACAAAAGGCGAGCCGAAGCTCGCCTTTGTCGATACCAGTCTGCTTACGCAGTGGCGACGATATTGACGACCTTGCGGCCACCCTTCGCGCCGAACTCGACTGCACCAGCAGCGAGAGCGAACAGCGTGTCGTCTCCGCCACGGCCAACGTTCGCGCCCGGGTGGAAGTGAGTTCCGCGCTGACGCACGATGATCTCGCCGGCGTTTACCTGCTGGCCGCCGAAGCGCTTCACGCCGAGGCGCTGTGCGTTCGAATCGCGGCCGTTCTTGCTGGAGCCGACGCCCTTCTTGGATGCCATCTGTCTGTCTCCTTAGAGTCTAAAAGTGTTACTTGATGCCGGTGACCTTGAGGCGCGTCAGATCCTGACGGTGCCCCTGGCGGCTCTTGTAACCGGTCTTGTTCTTGTAACGCTGGATGACGATCTTCGGGCCGCGGAGGTCATCAAGAACCTCTGCAGTGACCTTCACCTTGGCGAGCGCCGAAGCGTCGGTCGTCACCTTGTCGCCGTCGACGAGCAGAACTGCGGGGAGTTCAAGCTTGCCCTTGTCGTCGCCTGCAACACGGTTCACAGTGATGATCGAGCCAACCTCGACCTTCTCCTGCCGTCCGCTTGTGCGCACTACTGCGTAAACCAATTGGTCACCCATCTCTCGTGGATTGTCTTAATCGTGTCGAATCGCGAACCCGTCACGATCGAAGTCATACGTGCACTTCCCGCCTCGAAAGCGAGTACGCACAACGGTCAATATTAACCCGATTTGCTGCTACCGGTCAAATGAGGGTCGGCGTGTCAGCTTAAGCTTCGCCGCGACCCTTCGTGCGCGCATCAAGCGCGTCGAGGAGCATGCGCTCTGGATCGAGCCCCTTCCCACCCGCACTTGCTGCGCTCTCAATCGACGTATCGGCCGCGGCACCAGACTCAGTGCCGGCGTTCGAAGCTGTCGATGAAGCTGTGGTCTGCGCTCGCGTGGCACGGCCTCGCGAAGCCCGCGCCCGGGTGGGCGCGCTCTTCTCGGCAGCCTCTGCCTGCGTCTCAGCAGGCACCTGTGCGGGCGCAGAAGACTCTGGCGCGTTCTGCGCGGCGGCGGGGCGCTGTGGCTCTGCCTGCTCGGACTTCGCGGGGCTCGACGCAGTGGTTGCTGCGGGAGCGCCCGCACGCGAGCTCACACGACGGTTCCGCGACTTCGAAGCGCCAGCGGGGGGCGCGTCGGGGAGTGCGTCGAGGACGCTCTCAAGCGCGGCTGCCGGAGCGTGATCCTCTGTCGACTTCGCTGCCGGGATCGTTGACGCGGCGACCTGAGCGAGCATGTTCTTCGCTCCGTCGGTGATCGCGTGCGCCTGCCCCTTGGGCTCGCTTGCGTTCTTGCTTGACCCGTTGCTCGCGTTACCACCGTTGCCGCTGCCGTTGCCGCCGTGGCTGTTGCCACTGTTCGAGCTGTTGCCGCCGCCGTTGTTCCCGCTACGCTTCTGGCGCCCCGACGACTCGTTGCGGTGGCGCTGCACCGGCTCGTGATGGACGATGATGCCGCGACCAGCGCACACATCGCAGGGCTCACTGAAGGACTCAAGCAGCCCAAGACCGAGCTTCTTCCGCGTCATCTGCACGAGGCCAAGCGAGGTGACCTCGGCCACCTGATGCTTCGTGCGGTCGCGCCCCAGGCATTCAACGAGCCTGCGAAGCACAAGATCGCGGTTGGACTCGAGCACCATGTCGATGAAGTCAATCACGATGATGCCGCCGATGTCGCGCAACCGCAGCTGGCGAACGATCTCTTCAGCTGCCTCGAGGTTGTTCTTCGTGACGGTCTCTTCGAGGTTGCCGCCAGCGCCGACGAACTTGCCGGTGTTGACATCGACGACGGTCATCGCCTCAGTGCGGTCAATAACGAGCGATCCGCCCGAGGGCAGCCAGACCTTGCGGTCGAGGGCCTTTGAAATCTGTTCGGTGACGCGGTAGGCGTCGAAGATGTCGCGATCTCCGTCGTAACGCTCGACACGCTGCATGAGGTCGGGGGCGACCGCCGACAGGTAATCCTCGATGACCTGGTGCGTCTCCGCACCCTCGATGCTCATCTTCAGGAAATCCTCGTTGAAGACGTCACGCACAATCTTGATGAGCATGTCGGGCTCCGAGTGGAGCATCGCCGGGCCGCCGCCCTTCTTCACGCGGGCCTGGATCGACTCCCACTGGCGGGTAAGGCGCTGCACGTCGTGCGTGAGCTGGTCCTCGGTCGCACCCTCAGCTGCGGTGCGCACAATGACGCCTGCGCCGGTCGGGAGGACCTCCTTGAGAATCTTCTTCAGGCGAGCACGCTCGGTGTCCGGAAGCTTCCGGGAGATGCCGTTCATCGCGCCGCCTGGGACGTACACGAGGAAGCGCCCAGGGAGCGAGATCTGGCTCGTGAGCCGAGCGCCCTTGTGCCCCACGGGGTCCTTCGTCACCTGGACGAGCACGGGATCGCCCGGCTTGAGTGCGTTCTCGATCTTGCGCGCGGTGTTGCCGCCCTCGAACTCTGACCAGTCAACCTCGCCCGAGTACAGCACGGCGTTACGGCCACGGCCAATGTCAACGAACGCGGCCTCCATGCTCGGCAGCACGTTCTGCACGCGACCGTGGTAGACATTGCCAATCAGCGAAGACTCGCTCGAGCGAGCAACGTAGTGCTCGACGAGCACCTTGTCTTCGAGCACGCCGATCTGGATCCGGTCGGCAGTCGTCCGCACGATCATCTCGCGATCGACGGACTCACGACGGGCGAGAAACTCAGACTCGGTGATGACCATCCGCTTGCGGCCAGCATCGCGACCGTCACGGCGGCGCTGCTTCTTCGCTTCGAGACGGGTGGAGCCACGCAGCTTCTGCGGTTCGGTGATCACGGGCGCCTGGCGCTGCGGGCGCGTCACTTCTTCGTCGTCGTGATCGTGCACGCTCTGGCGGCGGCGGCTGTTGGTGCGGCTCGCGGCGTCGCGGCTATTGCGCTCACCGCGGTCGCCGTCGCGGTCATGGCGCTCAGCGTCGCGGTCGTGACGCTCTCGCGGCGCACGGTCACGATCGCGTGAGTCGTTGCCGGGGAAGCGTGAGTCGAGAATGTCGTCGAGCTTGCGCAGTTCGTTGCGGCGCGGCATCGGCTGCACGGGAGGCACGTCGGGCGCGAGGAAGATGAGCCTCGTGGTCGCCCGGAAGCGCTCCTCTGGCGACATGTTCGAGAGCGGCAGCACGAGCGGCAGCCCGTCAGCGAACATCTTGGTCTCCGGCTCAGACGGGGATTCTGGCTCGGCCGGCACTGCAGGCTCGACCGGCGCTTCGGGCTCGGCGGGGGCTTCCGGAGCAGCGGCGGGCGGTGCCGCGGCGTCTGCTCCTTCGCTGCCGGTGACCGTCGCGGCCTCCAGCTCGGTAGTGTTCGCGCCCTCGGTGTTCTCTTGTGTGTTCACCATTGCTGGTGTGCTCCTTTAACCACGGCCCAGAAGCTCCGCGGAAACCAATATTGAGTGCGGTAAGTCCCGCAAATTGTGAGGTTCGCTCACATGCAGTGAGCGTTCGGCAAATGCCGCGACCACCATGGGGTGGTCAAAGACTGTACGTGGAGCCCGCCGTCGTGGCGTTATCCAACGGTAACCATTATGTCACGGAGAACCTGAACTTCGCAGGATACGCTCGCGCGTCGCGTTGTCTCAGGAAGCGCGAGTTATTATCGACCCATGAGCGCTACCGAGGTACAGCCTGGCAAAAACCGTGGTTTTGCAATCACCACCATCATTCTCGGCGCGATTGGGCTCTTCGCCTCATTCGAACTCGCCACCGAGTACATCAAGACGCTGCAGCAGACGGACTACATTCCCAACTGCGAGCTCTCAGTGCTCGTGACCTGCGGCCCGAACATGGACTCCCCACAGGGCTCACTGTTCGGTTTCAGCAACACCATCCTCGGGCTCATGGGCTTCATCGCTCCCATTGCTGTCGGCGTCGCGATGCTCGCCGGCGCCCGCTTCAGTGCGTGGTTCTGGTGGCTGTACCGCGCTGGACTCGCGCTGGCCACGGTCTTCGTGTTCTGGCTCTTCTACCAGAGCGTCTTCAACCTCGGCACCCTGTGCCCGTGGTGCATGGTCGTCTGGTCGGTGACGATCCCGCTCTTCTTCTTCACCGCGTTCCGCCCGGAGGCAAACGGCTACTACAACGCCTCGCCCCGCGTCGCGAAGGCGTTCGCAGCGATCAACTCCTGGGCCTGGGTGCTCGTGCTGATCTCGTACCTCATCATCGCTGCCGTCGCACAGTTCCAGCTGAACTGGCTCGCAGAGTTCAGCCGCTAGGCCTCCCCCGTCTACGCACCGCTGCGAATTACAGCCGCTGTGTGAGTCGGGCCCACAACGCGTCGACCTGATCGAGCGTGTGCTGCTCGGTGCCAGACGTGTCGATGATCACGTCGGCGACAGCACGTCGCTCGGCGTCGCTCGCTTGATTCGCGATGCGTCGCCTCGCTTCGTCCTCGGACATGCCTCGGAGATTCATCATGCGCGTCACCCGCGTCTCCGCCGGCGCATCAGCGACGACGACGAGATCCCACGCAAAGCCGCTCCCGCCCTCGTGGGCGCCTGTCTCAACGAATAGCGGGATCTCGTAGACCACGACAGCGTCAGCGTCCCGTGCAAGGGCTGCGGCGACCTGCTCTTCTGCGAGGCGACGCACTTCTGGGTGCACAATGGCGTTCAGGTCGGCGAGCGCCCCCTGGTCACGAAACACAATCTCGCCGAGCGCGGCACGATCCAGTCCACCGTCGACGGCGCGAAGGCCAGCGCCGAAGCGCGCGATGACTGCCTCGAGACCGGGCGACTCTGCCGCCACGGCGTCGCGGGCAAGCTCGTCGGCATCGATCCGCACCGCCCCCAACGCGGCCAGGCGACGCCCCACCGTGCTTTTTCCCGAAGCGATTCCACCAGTGAGCGCGAGCAGTTGCATACTTCCAGGGTAGCGTGACCCTAGGCTAGATGTCAGGAGGCCATCATGTTGGAAGCAATCACCGGACTGTCGCTCGCGGCGGCCGCGGGACTCAACGCCTACATTCCCTTGCTCGGGCTCGGGCTCCTCTCCCGGTTCACTGATCTACTCGCCCTGCCAGAGAGTTGGGCATGGATCGAAAACGACTGGTCCCTCGGTGTCCTCGGCGTGCTCTTGGTCGTCGAGATCGTGGTCGATAAGCTCCCAGCCCTCGATACCGTGAACGACGTGCTCCAAAGCATCGTGCGCCCGGCATCGGGCGGTCTCGTGTTCAGCGCGGGTGCCTCAAGCAGCACTGTCGCGGTGGCTGATCCGGAGGCGTTCGTGAACTCGTCAGCGTTCTGGCCCTTCGTGTTCGGGATACTCATCGCCCTCGTCCCCCACGTCTTCAAGCTTGTCTCCCGGCCGATCATCAACCTTGCGACAGCCGGCCTCGGGGCGTCCGTGATGAGCACGCTCGAAGACGTGGCCGCCGCCGTGGTCACCGTGCTCGCCGTGCTCCTTCCGCTCGTCGCACTCGCCGCCATGGTGCTGCTCGCGGTGTTGGGCGTGCGCTGGGTCAAGCGGCTTCGCAATCGACGAGCGCACCGGACGGTCGGGGACATCGCGTAACACCGCTAGTCGTCCGCTGGTGGGCGAAGCCGCATGCGTGCGCGGTCTCACCCCGTCCTCCGACTGAGACGCTTTCAACAGGCCAGGGTACAGGGGCTTGATTGCGTGATCTCAGCACCCGACCGACCTCCGGCCGCAACGCAAAAGGCCCGGCGCCCCCGAAGGGGTGCCGGGCCTGTTGACTTAAGGGTTAGTTGCCCTCGAGCTGAGCCTTCAGCGCAGCAAGCGCCTCGTCGTCAGCAAGCGCACCGGTCGAAGCCGAGTCGCTCGAGAAGCCCGAAGAGGACGAAGGTGCGTCCATTGCGGGTGCAGCAGCCTGCTCTGCGAGCATCGTGGTGACCTGCTTCTTGTGAGCCTCCCAGCGATCCTGGGCAGCAGCGTACTCCTGCTCCCACTTCTCGCGCTGGGTCTCGAAGCCTTCCTTCCACTCCTGCGTCTCAGGATCGAAGCCCTCGGGGTACTTGTACTCACCGTTCTCGTCGTACTCGGTGGTCATACCGTAGAGAGCCGGATCGAACTCGGTGCCCTCGGTGTCGAGGCCCTCGTTCGCCTGCTTGAGGCTGAGCGAGATGCGGCGACGCTCGAGATCGATGTCGATGATCTTGACGAAGACTTCCTGGCCGGCCGAAACGACCTGCTCAGCAAGCTCAACGTGCTGACCCGACAGCTCGGAGATGTGCACGAGGCCCTCGATGCCGTCTGCAACGCGAACGAACGCGCCGAACGGAACAAGCTTCGTGACCGCGCCCGGAGCAATCTGACCGATTGCGTGGGTGCGGGCGAATACCTGCCAGGGATCTTCCTGCGTAGCCTTCAGCGAGAGCGAAACGCGCTCGCGATCGAGCTCGACCGAAAGTACCTCGACGGTGACTTCCTGGCCAACCTCGACAACGTCCGAGGCATGCTCGATGTGCTTCCACGAAAGCTCCGAGACGTGCACGAGGCCGTCAACGCCGCCGAGATCGACGAACGCACCGAAGTTGACGATCGACGAGATGACGCCCTTGCGAACCTGGCCGGGCTTGAGATCGGCGAGGAACGACGAGCGAGTCGCCGACTGGGTCTCTTCGAGGAGCGCGCGACGCGAAAGCACAACGTTGTTGCGGTTCTTGTCGAGCTCGAGGATCTTGGCCTCGATCTCCTGGCCAAGGTACGGGGTGAGATCGCGCACGCGGCGGAGCTCGATGAGCGATGCGGGGAGGAAGCCGCGGAGCCCGATGTCAACAATGAGGCCGCCCTTGACAACCTCGATGACGGTGCCGGTGACGACACCCTCGGTCTCCTTGACCTTCTCCACGTCGCCCCAAGCACGCTCGTACTGAGCACGCTTCTTGGACAGGATCAGGCGACCTTCCTTGTCCTCCTTCTGGAGAACGAGCGCCTCGACGGAATCGCCGACCTTGACAACCTCATCAGGGTTGACGTCGTGCTTGATGGAAAGCTCGCGCGAGGGGATAACACCCTCAGTCTTGAACCCGACGTCGAGGAGAACCTCGTCGCGGTCAATCTTCACGACGGTGCCCTCGATGAGGTCTCCGTCGTTGAAGGACTTAATGGTCAGTTCGACCGCTGCAAGGAAGTCTTCGGCTGAGCCGATGTCGTTTACTGCGACCTGCTTGCTCGTGGTCGTTGCGTTCGTCATGTAATTGGTCTCCAGAATGGACAGGATATTCAGGTGGGTGCGTGCCAAAGTGGCCGGAACCGAATTGCTTCTGTTCCGCGAGACGTCCCACACGTGGACATGGTGTAGTCGCCACAAATGTGACAGTTCAGTCTAACGCGAGTTTGCTTCGCCGGGCAAGTGACGTTCTGCGGCGCGTCGGAAGGCATGCGCGCCGCTGTTCGGCGGCTCGCATCCGCTTGCGCCGCACCAGCTAGTGTGCGGCCGCGTTCCAGTTCGGCCCGTGCCCGAACTGCACCTCGAGCGGCACCTTGAGCTCGGCGGCACCCGCCATATCGGCGAGCACGATCGCTTCGAGCTGCTCTTGCTCCCCCTCAGCAACCTCGAACATGAGCTCATCGTGGATCTGCAGCAGCATGCGCGATTTCAGGCCGGCCTCGCGCATGTGATCCTCGACGCGGATCATCGCGATCTTGATGATGTCGGCAGCGGAACCCTGGATCGGTGCATTGAGCGCGGCGCGCTCCGCGTTCTCGCGGAGGATCCGGTTCGGGCTCGCGAGGTCGGGGAACGGCCGACGGCGACCGAAGATCGTCTCGGTGAAGGTGTCACGCTTCGCCTGCTCGACGACGGAGCGGAGGTAGTCGCGGACTCCCCCGAAGCGCTCGAAGTAGTCCTCCATGAGCTGCTTCGCCTCGCCGGCGGAGATGTTCAGCTGCTTTGACAGGCCGAACGCGGAGAGCCCGTATGCGAGGCCGTACGACATGGCCTTCACCTTCGAGCGCATTTCGTTGGTCACCTCGGCCGGGGTAACGCCGAAGATGCGCGAGCCGACGAAGCGGTGCAGATCCTCGCCGGCGTTGAACGCCTCGATGAGGCCTTCGTCGCCCGAGAGGTGCGCCATGATCCGCATCTCGATCTGCGAGTAGTCGGCGGTGAGCAGCGTCGTGTACTCGGGGGCGTGGATGAAGCCCTCGCGAATGCGGCGACCCTCTTCGGAGCGCACCGGGATGTTCTGCAGGTTCGGGTCGGTCGAGGCGAGTCGACCGGTGCTCGCGCCCACCTGCACGAGGGTGGTGTGGATCCGCTGATCCTCAGGGCCAACGGCCTTGATGAGCGTCTCAATGATCTGCCGCAGCTTGTTCGCGTCGCGGTGCGCGAGCAGCGAGTCAAGGAAGGGGTGCGGGTGCTTCTGCTGCAGGTCGGCGAGCGCCGCAGCGTCGGTCGTATAGCCGCTCTTCGTCTTGCGCGTCTTCGGCATGTCGAGCTCTTCGAAGAGCACCTGCTGCAGCTGCTTCGGCGACGAGAGGTTCACCTCATGCCCGATCGAATCAAACGCGCGCTGC
This sequence comes from Leucobacter sp. G161, assembly GCF_001482305.1. Taxonomy (GTDB): domain Bacteria; phylum Actinomycetota; class Actinomycetes; order Actinomycetales; family Microbacteriaceae; genus Leucobacter. The sequence continues at coordinate 30,211 of NZ_LOHP01000064.1, read as the reverse complement.
TCGAGGGCTGCGACCCGCTCCGTGAGTTCGGCGTTGTGCGCCTCGAACAGCGGCAGGTCGATCGCGACGCCGCGCGCCTCAAGCTGCGCGAGGATCGGCAGCAGTGGCAGCTCGATCTGCTCGTAGACCTCTCTGGTGCGGCCCTCGAAGCGGCCGACGATCGCAGCGTGCACACGCACGATGTACCAGGCGAGCTGCTCGGGCGTCGCCACGCTACCCTCTTCGGGGACGAGCTGGTTCGGATCGCCCGTCGGCACCTCTTCGCCGAGGTAGCGGAAGACCGCCTCGGCGATGGTCTTCTCTGGGGAGATGGGCCGGAACACCCAGGCGGCAAGCAGCGCGTCGCCCGCGATCCCGTCAACCGCGACACCCGCCGCTGCGGCAACGCGCAGCTGCGCCTTCGCGTCGAAGAAGACCTTCGGCGCATCTGACGCAAGCCACGCCTCGAACTGCGCGTAATCGCGGCCGCCGGGCTGCCAGAGCAGCTTCACGGTCGACTCAGGCGTCGCGAGCCCCACGTCGATGCCGCCGGCGGCATCCGCAAGGTAGACGGCGGGGCTCTCGGCCTTCGCGAGCCAGTCGCCAAGCTCTTCGTCAATGAGCAGTCGCGCTTCCGGGAGCGTCGCGCCGAGGGCAGCTGGCTTGCCGGAGGCGGTCGGCACCTCGGCGCCGACGAGCTTTGCAACGCGCTGCAGCAGCGTGCGGAATTCGAGCTCCGCGAACTTCTCAGCGACGGCGTCCATGTCGACGTCGCCGCGCTTCAGGCCCTCGAGCGGCAGGTTGAGCTCGACGTCGGTGATGAGGTGGTTCAGGCGGCGGTTGCGCACCGCGAGGTGTGCGTTCTCACGCAGGCTCTCGCCGACCTTTCCGCCGATCTCGTCCTGCCGCTTGAGGATCTCATCGAGCGAGCCGAACTGGTTGATCCACTTCACCGCGGTCTTCTCGCCGACGCGCGGGACCCCCGGGAGGTTGTCGCTCGTCTCACCGACGAGCGCAGCGATCTCGGGGTACTGCTCGGGGCGCACCCCGTAACGCTCCATGACCTTGTCGGCGTCGTAGCGGGTGAGCTCGCTCACGCCCTGCTTCGAGGGGTAGAGCAGCGTCACGTCGTCGTTCACGAGCTGGATCGTGTCCCGGTCGCCGCTCACCACGAGCACGCGGTAGCCACCGGCGCGCCCCTCGGTCGCGAGCGTCGCGAGAATGTCATCGGCCTCGTACCCCTCCTTCTCGATGGTTGTGATGCCCATCGCGTGGAGCGCCTCCTGGAGGAGCGGGATCTGGCCCTTGAACTCGACCGGGGTCTCGCCGCGGGTGCCCTTGTATTCGGGGTACTCCTCGGTGCGGAACGAGTGGCGTGAGATATCGAACGCGATCGCGAGCGCGTCCGGGTTCTCGTTCGCCAACAGGTTGATGAGCATCGAGATGAAGCCGTGGATAGCGTTCGTGTGCTGCCCCGTCTGCGTCTGGAAACTGTCGACCGGAAGCGCGTAGAAAGCGCGGAAGGCGAGGGAGTGACCATCGATCACCATGAGGGTAGGCTGCTGAGTGGTATTCGACACACACACAGCCTACAAGGCTGGACTGACATTGAAAGAGTGGCAATGACCGAGCAGGATGTTCAGGCCCCTAACCGATTCGGTGTTCGCCCCGGTGAAGACAACGCAGACCTCGACTACATCAATTCGGTGGGTCTCGGAGCGCTCGCGCACACGATGGGAATCACACTCACCGAATTCAATCGAGAGCGTGTCGTCGCCACGATGCCGGTCGAGGGAAACACACAACCCTACGGCCTCGTCAACGGCGGCGCATATGCAGTACTCGGCGAAACCCTCGGCTCGATGCACGCCGGCTTCCTCGCCCCCGAAGGAAAACTGCCCGTCGGTGTCGACATCAATGCCACGCACACGGGTTCGGCCACAACTGGAAACATTACCGCCGTCTGCACGCCGATCCACGCCGGCCGCTCAATGACCGTCCACGAGATCATCTGCACCGACGACAACGGACGCCGCTGCTCGACGTTGCGCATCACAAACTTCTACAAGTCGATCCCGACGAAGTAGGGCGATCCTCGCTCCCCCAGCAAACGAAAAGACCCCGCGGATTCGCGGGGTCTTTTTTCGTTCGGGCGTGGCGCCGAGTTGAAGCGGTGAGCTAGTCCTTCTTCGGTCCCAGCTGATCGATGATTGTCTTCGCGACATCCTGCATCGTCAGACGACGGTCCATGGACGCCTTCTGGATCCAGCGGAACGCCTCGGGCTCCGAGAGGCCCATCTTGTCGTTGAGGATCCCCTTCGCGCGGTCAACGAGCTTGCGGGTCTCGAAGCGCTCAGCGAGGTCAGCGACCTCGCTCTCGAGGGCAACAATCTGCTGGAAGCGCGAGAGGGCGATCTCGATCGCCGGGATCAGGTCTGCGGGCGTGAACGGCTTCACGACGTAGGCGAGCGCGCCTGCCTCGGTCGCGCGCTCGACGAGCTCACGCTGGCTGAACGCCGTGAGCAGCACCACGGGAGCGATGTGCTCCTCGTTGATCTGCTCGGCCGCGGAGATGCCGTCAAGCTTCGGCATCTTCACGTCCATCACGACGAGGTCGGGGCGGAGCTCTTTTACGAGGGCGACGGCGGTCTCGCCGTCGCCGGCCTCACCGACAACGTCGAAACCGTTGTCGCGCAGCGTCTCAACGATGTCGAGGCGGATGAGGGATTCGTCTTCTGCGACAACTACGCGCCTGGGCGTGGTCGGTGCAACACTCTGGTCATTCACGCCTCAAGCTTACGATATCTCGATTAGATAACACCCAGTTTTCACAGCGTGGGAGAAAAGAGACTGCAAATCTAGTGAAATTATCAGCTTCACAGCAGACGAACGAGGCGGTCGCTATGCGTGAGCTCGGCTTTGGCTACGGCCAACGACCGGGCGCGTCACCGAACACGGGTAGCCGCACGCGGGCATCCACACACGCAAAAGGCTCGGACCCCAGCTTGTTCAGCCAGGGCCCGAGCCGTATTACCTATTTGTACCGGATGCGGGACTCGAACCCGCACGCCTCTCGGCAGCGCATTTTGAGTGCGCCGTGTCTACCATTCCACCAATCCGGCAAGCGGTTCCAGTTTACTGCACTGGAACCGGTTCCGTGGACCTCAGGCGGGCACGAACCCGCCCAGCGAGCTACTCGCCGTCAAGCGTGTGCTTGCGAGGCCCAGCAGCAGCGAGATTTCCGCTCGTCTCCCCCACGCGGTGAATCCGCAGCGTGTTCGTCGTGCCAACGGTGCCCGGAGGCGATCCCGCGATGATGAGGACGCGCTCGCCGAGTTCGATGTTATCGCGCGGCTCGAGGATCTCGTCGACCTGCGCGAACATCTCATCGGTGCTCCCGACGCGCGGCATCTCGATGCTGCGCGCGCCCCACGTGAGCTCCATGCGTCGGCGTGTCGCGACGGAGGGCGTGAACCCGATGATCGGGATCGGTGTCCGCAGACGCGACATACGCCGAACGGTGTCGCCCGACTCCGTAAACACGCAGATGTACCGGGCGCCGATGAACTCAGCGACCTCGGCAGCTGCGCGGGTGAGCACGCCGCCCTGGCTGCGCGGAGCAACCGTCAGCGGCTTGATGCGGTCCAGCGCGTGGTCCTCGGTCGTCTCGATGATCCGCGCCATTGTCTGCACGGCCTCAACCGGGTACGCTCCAACACTCGTCTCGCCCGAGAGCATGACCGCGTCGGCTCCGTCGAGGACAGCGTTTGCGCAGTCGGATGCCTCAGCGCGTGTCGGGCGCGGGTTCTCGATCATGGATTCGAAGACCTGCGTGGCAACGATCACAGGCTTCGCGTTGCGACGGGCGATGTCGATCGCTTCCGTCTGCACGAGCGGCACGCGCTCGAGAGGCATTTCGACGCCGAGGTCACCGCGGGCAACCATAATCCCGTCGAACGCGGCGACGATCTCTTCGAGGTTGTCGACAGCCTGCGGCTTCTCGATCTTCGCGATAACGGGAAGGCGCGTGCCCTCCTCGTCCATGATCTCGTGTACCCGAACAATGTCGGCCGCGTCGCGCACGAACGACAGTGCGATGTAATCGACGCCGAGCTTCAGGGCCCAGCGCAGATCATCCTCGTCCTTCTCGGAGAGAGCGGGCACGTTGACCGCGACACCCGGAAGGTTGATGCCCTTATTGTTCGACACCGTCCCGGGGACCTCGACCACGGTGTACACCGTGTCCTCGGTGACCTTCGTGGCGCGCAGCGTCACCTTGCCGTCGTCCACCAGCAGCGGATCGCCGACGCTCACGTCTCCCGGCAGCCCCTTATGGGTGGTGCCGCAGATCGTGCGGTCACCGGGGACCTCACGGGTCGTGATCGCAAATTCATCGCCAACCTCGAGGTCGTGCGGACCGTCAGCGAACGTTGCGAGGCGAATCTTCGGCCCCTGGAGGTCAGCAAGCACCGCGATAGGCCGTGCAACCTCGATCTCGGCACGCCGGATGTTCCGGTAGATGCCCTCGTGCACGTTGTAGGTGCCGTGCGACATGTTCAACCGCGCGACATTCACACCAGCGCTGATGAGCTCGAGGGTGTGGTCGTAACTTGAGACCGCAGGGCCCCAGGTTGCGACAATCTTGGCGTGGCGCATGGCTACTCCTTCTATTCCGCGTTGCCGCGGTTAATCACATGGTGAAATTCTTCGGGGTCCGCAGTGTCCCTGAGGACCGAATCGGCCGGGTTTGAACGGCCGGGGAGGTACACGCTGGTCTCGATACCAACGTGGCGGCGGCGCTGCACGAAGTACAGAATCACGCCGAGCACGATCGCGAGGAGCGCGGCAAGCACGTTGGTGCGCATGCCCAGGAAAAGCAGGCTCGGATCAACGCGCATCGACTCGATGATCGCGCGGCCGATGCCGTACCAGATGAAGTAGAGCGCGAGGAGCTTGCCCCAACGCAGCTGCCACTTCCGCTCGATCGCGAGCAGGACAACGATCCCAACGAGGTTCCAGATGATCTCGTAGAGGAACGTGGGGTGGAAGAGCGTCCCCTCCGGCAGTCCGATCGGGAATGCCGGGTTGGAGGAAGCAATCTCGAGGCCCCAGGGCGCCGTGGTGGGGCCGCCGAAGAGCTCGTGGTTGAAGTAGTTGCCGAGGCGGCCGAAGGCCTGCGCGAGCAGCAGGCCGGGAACGAGCGCGTCAGCGAACGACAGGAAGCGCACGCCGGTGAGGCGCGACGCGATCAGCACGCCGATGGCGCCGCCGAGCAGCGCACCGAAGATCGCGATGCCGCCGTCCCAGATGTTCCAGATGGCGTCCTTCTCGAACGGGTTCCACCACTGGCGACCCGCGGAGAAGTAGAAGCCCCAGTGCGTGACCACGTGGTACAGGCGTGCGCCGATGATGCCGAGCAGCACCGACCACACCGTGAAGTCGAGCACGACGCCGCGTTCAGCGCCGCGCTGGGTGAGCCTGCGTCCGGTCCACATCGCTGCGAGGACGATCCCGAGGATGATCCACAGGGCGTACAGGTGGATCGTCAGCGGACCAATCTGAAAGAACTGGAAGCTGGGGCTCGGGATACTGAGCGGGAGAATCATTGGCTCCTCTTTCGCGGGCGAATCTGTTCACTGGCGGCTGCGTCCACACGGGCTCTGCCCGGGGAACGAGGATCGCTGGCGATACACACTGCCAGCTTCCCGAACCGCCGAATTCATGTCTCTTGCCCCGGTTTCCCGCGGCACCAGAGACAATCCTATCTGCTGGTGCCTACTGCGATCTCGCGAACCACCTCGGCAAGTCGCTGCACCCCGCCCTCGCGGAGTGCACGGACGAACACGGTGCCGACAATCGCACCATCCGCGTACTCGAGTGTCGTGGCGACCTGTTCAGCGTTCGAGATGCCGATGCCGACGCACGCGAGGTTGCTGCCTGCAGCGCGAATACGGCCGGTGAGCACGCGCGCTGCCGCGTCGAGCTCCGATCGTTCACCGGTGATTCCCATTGTCGAAACCGTGTAGATGAACCCGGTGCTGCTCTCTGAGATCATGCGCAGCCGCTCCTCGCTTGAGGTCGGAGCAGCGAGGAAGACCCGGTCGAGTCCCAGGCGTTCGCTGATCTCGATCCACTCTGCCGCGGCGTCGGGCGTAATGTCTGGCGTGATGAGCCCGGCTCCCCCAGCAGCCGCGAGATCGCGAGCGAATCGTTCGACACCGTACTGGACAACGGGATTCCAGTACGTCATCACGAGCACAGGCGCATCGACAACTGCGGTGACGCGGCTGATCGCCTCGAACAGCTGCGGGAGCTTGAAGCCGGCCTTGAGCGCGGTCTGCGTTGCTTCCTGAATGACGAGCCCATCCATCACCGGATCGGAGTAGGGCACCCCGAATTCGATAACGTCTGCGCCGGCCTGCGCCATCGCGATCGCCGCGTCAACGCTCGTGTCAAGGTCGGGGAATGCCACCGGAAGGTAGCCGATGAGGGCTCCTTTGCGCTCGGACTTCGCAGCGAGAATCGCTGCCTCAACGCGCGAGGCGCTCATTCGGTGATCCCTTCGGCATCGAGGTCGGTGCCATCAAACAGTCCGAAGTACCGGCCTGCGGTTGCCATATCTTTGTCGCCGCGGCCCGACAGGCTCACTGCGATGATCGCGTCCGGTCCGAGCTCTTTGCCGATGCGGATCGCGCCAGCGAGCGCGTGCGCAGACTCGATCGCGGGAATGATGCCCTCGGTCTGGCTGAGCAGCCTGAGCGCCTGCATGGCCTCATCGTCGGTGGCGGGGATGTACTCGGCCCGGCCAATGTCGGCGAGCCAGGAGTGCTCTGGGCCGACGCCGGGATAATCAAGCCCGGCCGAGATCGAGTGCGACTCGATCGTCTGGCCATCCTCGTCCTGCAGCACGTAGGTGCGGGCACCGTGCAGCATGCCCGGCTTCCCACGCTCGATCGACGCGGCGTGCCGGTCGGTATCGACGCCGTCACCGGCAGCTTCCACGCCGAAGAGACGCACCGAGTCATCGTCGAGAAACGCGTCAAACATGCCGATCGCGTTCGATCCGCCGCCAACGCAGGCGACAACGGCATCGGGAAGACGCCCGTTCTTGGCGAGGAGCTGCTCGCGCGCTTCCTCAGAAATGACCTTCTGGAAGTCTCGGACCATCGCAGGGAACGGGTGCGGGCCCGCCGCGGTGCCGAAGATATAGTTCGTGTTCTCGACAGTCGCGACCCAGTCGCGGTACGCCTCGTTGATCGCGTCCTTCAGCGTACGCGACCCCGTGGTCACGGGAACGACCTCGGCGCCGAGCAGTCGCATCCGTGCGACATTCAGCGCCTGCCGCTTCGTGTCGACCTCGCCCATGTAGACGACGCACTCGAGCCCGAGCAGTGCGGCAGCCGTCGCGGTTGCGACACCGTGCTGCCCAGCGCCGGTTTCAGCGATGACGCGCGTCTTGCCGAGCCGCTTCGTAAGGAGAGCCTGTCCGAGCACGTTGTTGATTTTGTGCGATCCCGTGTGGTTGAGATCCTCGCGCTTGAGGAACACGCGGGCGCCACCGGCGTGCTCTGCGAACCGGGGCACCTCCGTGATCGGCGATGGCCGACCGGCGTAATCACGCAGCAGGTCGAGGAGCTCTGCCTGGAAAGCGGGATCCGCCTTTGCGACAGCGTAGGCGTCGGAGAGCTCGTCAATCGCTGCGATGAGCGACTCCGGCATGTACCGACCGCCGAACTCGCCGAAAAACGGCCCGTGCTGATCTCGGAGACTCGTCACTGAAGTCTGATCTGACATGCTCGCCTTTCAAAGGAGACGGAGAGTTGTGAGGGTTACACGCTCAGGAAAGACGCCAGCGTTGCGATCGGGTCGTTGGTCACGAGCGCTTCGCCGACAAGAATCGCGTCAGCACCCGCTTCGCGGTACCGAACGACGTCGTCAATTCCGAGCACGGCTGACTCCGCGACGCGGATCACGCCCGCGGGAATCTGGTCCGCAACGCGGCCGAACAGCTCGCGATCAAGCTCGAACGTCGACAGGTCGCGTGCGTTCACGCCGATGAGCTGCGAGCCGAGATCCACCGATCGGGCGACCTCGTCAGCCGAGTGCGCTTCAACGAGCGGGGTCATACCGAGCTCGAGCGTAAAGCGATAGAGCCGCTCAAGCGTCGCCTGCGGAAGCGCGGCGACGATGAGCAGCACGAGGTCGGCGCCGGCGGCGCGGGCCTCGAGGATTTGGTATTCCTCACCGATGAACTCCTTGCGGAGCACCGGGATACTCACGGCCTTGCGAACCGCTTCAAGGTCGGCAAGCGAACCCTTGAAGCGGCGCTCCTCAGTCAGCACGCTGACTACGCTGGCGCCGCCAGCCTCATACTGGCTGGCGAGCGCCTGCGGTTCGGGAATCTCTGCGAGATCTCCGCGGGACGGGCTCGCACGCTTCACCTCGGCAATCACACGCATGTGATCGGCGGGCGCGAGATACTCGAGAGCATCAAGCGCAGCCGGGCGCGCCAGCGCCTCCGCCTCAACGACGGAGAGCGGGCGGATCTGCCTGCGGGACTTCGCGTCCTCGAGCGAACCCTGGAGGAGCTGGTCAAGCACCGTTAGTCGTGTGACTTCGGGGTGAAACGGGGGCCCTTAACGCCGTAGCCTGCCTTCGCCAGAATCGCGCCAAGGATCAGGCCGAGAGCGACGACGCCGACGCACACCCATACGAGTGTCGGCATCTGAAGGAAGAAGAATACGGTTCCGGCCGCAATGCCAATGAGCATCACCACCACTGCCGTCCATGCCGCGGGCGAATCGCCGTGACCGGGGTCTCCGTGTGGGTTACTCATGTATCTCCTCTGGCAGTGTGCACATTCGGACGTCTCAATCTTACCGGGAATTCCCAGCATTCAGCGAATGCAGGGCGCGTGGCGCGGCTCACGCCGTGTCGTTTTCGCGACCTGCCCGGTCTAGCGTACGGTCAATCCGGCGTGTTGGCGCGGGTTTTCAGCTCAGCGATGTTCGTCGTCGGTGGGATCGCCGCCGTCGGAGAGCGCATCCCACTCGGAGATGCGATCGTCTGTCGGGGCTGTCGCGCCGCGCGGGCGAGCCGCTCCGCCGGTCTCATATTTGCGTCCGGCAACCTTCCAACGCGGACTAAACACCAGCACGAGCAGTCCGGCAATCGCGAGCAGCGCGCCGACGATCACCGTGACGGTGGGCCACACCGACACCGTCATGGTGTCAATCAGGGAGCTTTGAGCCTCACCAGAAATCCCGCTGACTTCCTCGAGCGATCCACTCGCGCCCTCTAAGGGGTCGATGAGCGCGCGAACACCGGCGTACGACAGACCGCCGCCGAGCGCGACAATAAGCACGCCGATCACCCGACGGAATCCCTTGCCCGCAATAGTGAGCACGAGGGCTGCCGCCAGCGAAGCCAGTGAGATCATCGTCAGCGCTGGGCTGATCTGCTGACCGGTCACGGCGAGCCGCTCGACCGTTGCAGCGCCGGGCAGCAGCGCAATATCCAGCCACGACTGCACCGACGACAGCAGCGCCCCCGCCCCAGCGATCACGACGAACCCGATGAGGGTCGCCTTACTGGTGAGCTTGCTCTGGCGTTCCTCAGACATGAATTTCCGTCCTGCTTAGCGAGTTCGCGATCGCGACCGCCCGGAGGGGCGCCGCGGCTTTGCTTTGACACTCGGCGTCTTCGGTTTCTGGCACCGAGTCGGCAACGACGCCGGCCCCCGCCTGCACCATTGCGACGCCGTCACGGATCGTAGCGGTGCGGATCGCGATCGCAAGATCCGCTGCGCCGCCGAGCCCGAAGTACCCGACCACTCCCCCGTACACCCCGCGCTGCACCGGCTCGAGCTCGTCGATGATCTCGAGCGCGCGCGGCTTCGGAGCACCACTCAGGGTGCCTGCCGGGAACGTTGCCTTGAACACATCGATGGGATTCTGTCCCGCACGCACCTGGCCTTCGACTGAGGAGACAATGTGCATGATGTGACTAAACCGCTGCACGACCATGAACTCGCTCACCTCCACGCTGCCGGGTTCGCAGACACGGGCGAGATCATTACGGGCGAGATCCACGAGCATGAGGTGCTCGGCGCGCTCCTTCTCATCGGCAAGGAGATCCTTCGCGAACTGCTTGTCCTGCTCGACGGTCTCGCCGCGCGGACGCGATCCCGCGATCGGGTGCGTCATAACGTGGCCGTGCTCCTGCACGGTGACGAGCGCCTCCGGGCTCGAGCCAACGACCGAGAACGGGACGCCGTCGTTGCCTTCGAGTTGCACGAGGTACAAGAACGGGCTCGGGTTCAGGTGCCTGAGCACCCGATATACGTCGAGCGGGTCAGCGGTGCACTCCTGGTCGAAGCGCTGCGAGGGCACGACCTGGAAGATGTCGCCGTCAACAATGTACTGCTTCGCGGCGTCAACGGTCGCCATATATTCGGGCGTCGTGGTGAGCCGCGTCGGCTCGGGCAGCGAGGCCCGGTCGAGCACACCAAGCGGCGACGGCGAGGGCGCCGCGAGCGCTGTCTGCAACGCATCGAGCCTGCGCTGTGCGTCAGCCCACTGGCTATCCGCGTCAGCAGCCCCCGTCGCACCGAGCGCGCCGTCGTTCAAGACGTTCGCGATGAGGATCACCGCGCCTTCGCGGTGGTCGATGACGACGAGCTCGGACACGAAGCTCAGTCCCTGTGTGGGCAGCCCCGTCGGCACCGCGGGCGGCGCATCAAGGCGTTCGAACTGGCGTACGGTCTCCCAGCCGAGGTACCCGACGAAGCCGCTCGCGAGCGGTGGCAGGCCGGGAATCTGTGGTGATTTCCAGCGTTCGTACGCGGCACGCAATGCCTCGACCGGCTGCAGTGCTGAGACGCCACCGGGGAGCAGCCGTTCCTCGCTGAGCGGCTCGCCGCTGCCCGCGGGACCGTCGCCCGCGGAGCCGCCGAACGCGTAGCTGCTCGGGGTCCAATGGGCGAATCCGTCGCGTTCGCCGAGCACGCCGAAGCTTCCGGCGCCAACGAAGCTGAAGCGTGTCCAGACGCCGCCCTGTTCGGCGGACTCGAGCAGGAACGTGCCAACGCGTGACCCCGCAACCTTGCGGTAGATACTGACGGGAGTGTCTGCGTCAGCGAAGATTTCGCGGCGAACCGGTATGACGGCGTGCGCCTGGCGCTCGACATCGAACTCTGCACGGGTAGTGGTGTTGCTCACGGTCTCAGCCTATCTCTCAGTTCCGGAGGGAACCCTGCGCTGGGTTCCCACATGCTGCGAGAAACGCCTCAGCCCCGCCACGGTGGGGCGAGGCTGAGGCGTTCACTCAGTTAGTCTGCCGACGGGTCGCCGGCGACGGCCGGCAGATCGCGTCCGTCGAAACAGGTGCGGGTGCCGGTGTGGCAGGCCGCTCCCAGTTGCACAACGCGCACGAGCAGGGTGTCGCCGTCGCAGTCGCTCGCCACGGAGCGCACGTACTGGCGGTGCCCCGAAGTGTCGCCCTTGCGCCAGTACTCGCCGCGTGAGCGGGACCAGTAGGTGACGCGGCCAGTGGTGAGAGTGCGCCGCACCGCCTCTGCGTCCATCCAGGCGAGCATGAGCACGCTGTCTGACTCATCGTCCTGCACGATCGCTGCGAGCAGCCCGTCGTCGCCGAACTTCAGCTCAGCGATCGCGGCCTCGGCAGCGGAGGGGTCGGATCCGGTGTCGGCTACGCTGGGCCCCCCGCTCATGCGGTGGCTCCCCCGCCGAGTCGCACGGTGTGCCCGGCGTCAGCGAGCGCCTGCTTGACGTCACCGATCGTGAACTTTCCGTAGTGGAAGACCGAGGCCGCGAGCACCGCGTCCGCGCCGGCGTCGACCGCCGGGGCGAAGTGCTCGAGCTCACCGGCACCGCCGGAAGCGATCACAGGCACGGAGGCGAGCTCGCGCACCTTCCGAACGAGTTCAAGGTCGAAGCCGTCCTGCGTGCCGTCAGCATCCATCGAGTTCACGAGCAGCTCGCCGGCTCCCCGATCCACCGCTTCGCGACACCATTCAAGCGCGTCGAGCTCGGTCTCACGCTTACCGCCGTGCGTCGTCACAACGAAGCCGCTCGGCTGCTTCTCGCTGCGCTTCACATCGAGCGAGAGCACGATGACCTGTGCCCCAAAGCGATCGGCGATCTCACCAATCACCGCGGGCCGCGCGATCGCGCCCGAGTTGATGCCGACCTTGTCCGCACCCACCTCAAGGAGCCGCGCGACATCATCAGCTTCGCGCACGCCACCACCGACCGTGAGCGGGATAAACACCTGCTCAGCGGTGCGGCGGACCACGTCGTAGGTCGTCGAGCGGCCGTCGACGGTCGCGGTGACATCGAGGAACGTCAGCTCGTCCGCGCCCTGATCCGCGTACTTCGCGGCGAGCTCGACGGGATCGCCCGCGTCCTGCAGGTTCAGGAAGTTCACGCCCTTCACGACGCGGCCATCGGCGACATCGAGGCAGGGAATCACACGTACTGCAACAGTCATGATTCGCTCCCCTACAGTCGCGCGGCGTGGATCGCGGTGACCAAGATCGCCCGCGCGCCGAGGTCATACAGCCGGTCCATGATGAAGTTCGCCTCGTCGGCAGGCACCATCACGCGCACGGCGACCCATTCCTCATCGCGCAGCGGCGACACTGTCGGCGACTCAATGCCCCCGGCGACCGCGATCGCGTCGTCGAGGTGGCTGACCGGGAGGTCGTAGTCCATGAGCACGAACTTGCGCGCGACGAGCACGCCGCGCAGGCGGCGCATGAGACGCTCAATGCCGGCGTGCTGGCTCGGGCCACCGATGAGCACCGCGGTGGACTCGAGGATGACCGGGCCGAAAATATCGAGGCCAGCGGCACGGAGCGTGGCACCAGTGGAGACGACGTCGGCGACCGCGTCAGCGACGCCGAGCTGCACCGCCGACTCGACGGCCCCGTCGAGCTTCACGAGCGAGGACTCGATACCGCGCTTGCGGAGGAAGGTATCGACGAGCGTCGGGTAGCTCGTCGCGACGCGCTTGCCAGCGAGATCTTCGAGGTCCTTCACGTCGCCGTCCGCCGGCGAGGCAAAGCGGAACGTCGAGTCAGCGAAGTCGAGCTCGGCGATCTCATGGGCTTCGGAGCCCGAGTCGAGCAGCAGATCTCGGCCGGTAATACCAACGTCGAGCGCACCCGACCCGACATACGTCGCGATGTCGCGCGGCCGGAGGTAGAAGAACTCGACGTCGTTCTTCGGATCCGAGTGCACGAGCTTGCGTGAATCCTTGCGGCCCGAGTATCCGGCCTCAGCGAGCATTTCTGCAGCGACCTCGGCCAGGGCGCCCTTGTTCGGAACTGCGATTCGCAGCATGTGGAAATTTCCTTCCATCGTGGCCGAGGCACGGGGTGGATCGGCCGAGTGAGTTTCAAAGGTCAGCGAAACGCGCCAACGCGGGCTCAAGCCGAGCGTTGACGCTACAGATGCGTGTACACATCTTCGAGGGTCATGCCCTTCGCGAGCATGAGCACCTGGAGGTGGTACAGCAACTGGCTGATCTCTTCGGCGCAGGCTTCTGACGACTCGTACTCGGCCGCCATCCAGACTTCTGCTGCCTCTTCGACGATCTTCTTGCCGATCGAATGCACGCCAGCGTCCAGCCGGGCGACAGTGTCGCTGCCGTCAGGCCGCGATGCGGCCTTCTCGGCGAGCTCGGCGAAGAGCGTGTCGAAGGTTTTCACGGGTCAAGACTATCAGGGCGCGAGCGCCCACCGTGCCACCGCCGGGCCATCTTGCGGAAAATCGGCTTTTCGCACCGCCAAGACCGCGGGCGGCGGGTTTTCCTGTAGTGCCGCGCATCTGAGGCAGGGAATCGCATGCTGGTGCACCGGCACCCGGCAAGTCACTGACAAAGCCACTTGCGGAAAGTAACTTTGCAGGCATGGATTACGACCTCCTCTTCCTCCCCACAGCACACCGGCACGGGGCATCCGAGTCACCGATCCGCCACGCTCTGCGCAACTCCATCCACCACACCAGACCAGACCAGACCAGACGACAGCATGACGATGTACACCGGCCCTGACTATGACGGCACCCTGTCGAGGTAGGCGTGATCGAATGGCACGAGGTCTTGGCAGTTGCCCACGCAATGAAGCCAGCACGATCCAATCGCCAAGCCACGCTGACAGGGTGGCGGCTTGGCGGCATGGCGGCATGCCGGCGGGCCGAGGCTGAACGAGAGTTCGCCGCTGCCATCGCTCACGCCAGATCAGAGCACGTCTCTTGGCGCGAGCTTGGTGAGATGCTCGGCACAAGCGGCGAGGCGGCCCGCCAACGATACTCGCGGCGCACAGCCTAGACCGAGCTCTACCAGCAGCCGCTAGCGCCTGCCGCCGCCTACAGCCGTGGCCACCTTCCCGTCACCTTGGACCGCTACGGTGTCGCCGTGCAGCAAAGCTCCCCCTCTTCGGCCGCCTCACAGGGAACCGTGCGCGAGATCTTCTGGGCGTTTTTGCGCCTCGGCCTCACTTCCTTCGGCGGCCCAGTCGCGCATCTCGGATACTTCCGTTCTGACCTCGTGACGCGCCGCGGCTGGGTCTCCGACCGCGACTACACCGACCTTGTGGCTCTCTGCCAAGTCCTCCCCGGGCCCGCGTCAAGCCAGGCCGGGTTTGGCCTCGGGCTGCGGCGAGCCGGGCTCCCCGGTGCACTGGCCGCGTTCGCGGCCTTCACGCTGCCATCGGCGCTACTGATGTATCTGCTGGCGGCCGGCACTCAAGTCCTCACGGGCCCGTTGTGGTCGGGTGCACTCGTGGGGCTGCAGGCCGTCGCGGTCGCTGTCGTCGCGCACGCCGTCATCGGCATGGCGCGCACGCTCACCCCAGACCTGCAACGGCTCTCCATCGGGGTGGCTGCGCTGACAGCGGCCTTACTCTGGCCCGGCGGCGTCACACAACTCATCGTCATTGCCGGCGGTGCCGCGCTCGGCACCTGGTGGTGCGTGGCAGCGGCACGCTCAACGCTTGCTCGCCACACAGCGCACGCTCTGGGCGCGACGGGTTCTCCGGACGCGGCGAGGGCACCCGAGGGTGACCTGCCTCTGACCGACGATCGGGGTCGAGTCACCCGCCGCACCGGAACCGCCTCCCTCACCATTCTGGGTGCGCTGTTGGTGGCGGCGTCTCTCCTCGGTCGCAGTGTGGGCGATAGTTGGCTTTCCCTCGTGGCGGCGTCCCTCCGAGCTGGATCCTTCGTCTTCGGCGGCGGCCACGTCGTGCTGCCGCTACTGCACTCCGAATTCGTCGCGACCGGCTGGGTCTCCGAGGCCGATTTCGCCGCCGGCTACGGTGTCGCCCAGGCAATGCCCGGCCCACTGTTTTCCTTCGCCGCCTACCTTGGCGCCATCGCTGATGTAGGCCCGGGCGGTGCCGCGGGTGCGACGCTCGCACTCGTCGCGATCTTCATACCGGGGTTTCTCCTCTTGCTCGGCGCGCTGCCGTTTTGGGCGCTCTTGCGTGGCAGCGCGCGCGGCAATGCTGCGGTGCTCGGCGCGAGCGCTGCGGTGGTCGGCCTCCTCGCCGCCGCCCTGGCGCATCTCGTTACCCAAGCTGCGGGGAATGGCCCATGGGCGCTCGCCATCGCGCTCGGGTGCGGCTTGGCGCTCTACTGGCGGCCCCCGCTGTGGTTGGTGGTGCTACTCGCCGCCGCGGCAGGTGCGGCACTCAGCCTCCTCGGCATGCACTAGCTCTGCCCCGCCCCGCGCGCCACGCCCTCCGCCACACGCCCACGCCCACCGCCCCCCAAGCCCGCCACCCCGCGCCCACGCCCCACGCCCCACGCCCGACACATAGATCTGGGATCGACGCATCGTATGCAAGAAACTCAAGTTTCCTCGATACGAAGCGTCGTTTACAGGTCTAGCGATCGCGCCCCGGCCAGCACCTCGGTCGAGCGATCGCGCCCCCGGCCAGCACCTCGGTCGAGCCCAGACATCTCGCATGCATCACCCGCTAACGCCTGCAGCGAGTCACCCCAACCGCCCACAGCACCAGTCCACCCGCCGCGATCCACGCTGTCGGGCCGAGTCCGGGCCTGCCACCCGCGAGCGTGTCAGCCAAGACATACGCAAGCGCTGTGGTCGGGACATAGCCAAGCACCCAGTCGGCCCCTGGCAAGAACGCTTCGAACGGCAACGCCCCCGCAGTGAGTAGCACGGCGGCAGGCACGATCATGCCGAGCGCACGAACCTGGGAGCCACGGCGGGCCAGCGCACCGCCGACGGAGCCCAGCCCGAGTCCAATGGCGCACAGGCCAGCGCAGACCGCAAACGCGCCCGGAATGGCCGAGGGTGGTGTTCGAGCCGCTGCGAGCCCGGCGACGGCAACTACCAGGGCTAACGTGAGCGCGATCGGCGTGTGCGCGAGTAGGAGCGCTCCACGATGCAGCGGGACTGTTGCGAGGAACCTGACGGTGCCGCGCTCCCTCGCCTCTGCGACCGGTACTGCGAGGGCGCCGAAGCTGGCGGTGACGAGCAGCACCGCGAGCAGGATCGGCATCGAGGAGCGCGTGATCTCCCCCGCCGCACCGAGAAGCAGATCGGTTGCTGTGATGAGCAGGATGGTTGCGAGCGGGATGGCGAGTCCGAGGACGGTGGTGACCGGGAACCTGCGGATCTCTGTGAGTGCTGCCCGGTGTAGCGCGAGGACGCCTGATAGCGTCTGGGCGAAGCTCTGCCCCCTGAAATGAGCTACTCGGGCGCGAAGCAAGTTCCTCCCCTGCATCATCGGACCCGGTCTGACGCGTGTCCGGCGGATTCGTGCGCGCTTTCTCCCGGCTGCCCGACGGCCGCGAGGTAGACGTCCTCGAGGGAGGGGTGGTGGACGGCGATCCCGGTGGCGTGGAGTCCCCGCGTGAAGGTGAGTCGCCTGAGTGTCGCGTCGGGGTCGTCGGCGGGCACGGTGACCCGTGTCCCTGCGACGAGCGCCCGCTCTGTTCGAGTGGCGCCCACCGCTTCGCTGAGGAGACCCGGGTCGGTTCCCGCGGCGACGGTGAAGCTCACCTCGCTCGGTGCGACGAGTTCGCGCGCGAGGTCGTCGGGGGAACCGGAGAGCACGATCCTCCCCTCGGCCATGATGGCGACTCGGTCACAGAGCTGCTGCGCCTCGTCGAGGTGGTGCGTGGTCATGAGCACGGTGGCTCCGGCTGCCCGGATGTCCCTGATGAGTTGCGCGATGTCGCGCCGCATCTCGGGGTCGAGCCCGGCGGACGGTTCATCGAGCAGCACGAGCGTGGGGCGGCCGACGAGGGCGATTGCGATGAGCAGCCGTCGCTCCTCCCCGCCGGAGAGGTGCTTCACGCGCGTGCGCCGCACCTGGGTGAGCCCCACCCGGTCGCGGAGCTCGGCGAGCGGGAGCGGGTCGTCGTGGAAGGAGGCGAAGAGTCGGAGTGTCTCGTCAACGGTGAGGGTCGGGAAGAGCGCGGCCGCCTGGGGCTGCACGCCGACGCTCGCGGTAATGGTGGATCGGTGCCGTTCAGGATCCACCCCGAGCACCGTGACAGTTCCCGTGGTTGGGCGTTCGAGCCCGGCGATGAGGTCGACCGTCGTGGTCTTACCCGCACCGTTGGGCCCGAGCAGCCCGACGATCTCGCCTTCCCAGGCGTCGAGATCAACGCCGCGCAGGATCTGGGTCTCGCCGACGGTGCGCGTCACCCCCTGCACGGAGATCACCGCGGTCACTTCTTGCCCCCTGAGGGCGGGGCGTCTGTCTCCCCCGGGAAGAAGATCTGTTCGATGGGTTTGCCGAAGGCGCTCGAGACGCGGAACGCGAGCGGCAGCGAGGGATCGTACTTGCCCGATTCCAGCGCGTTTACCGTCTGCCTCGACACCCCGAGCATCTCTGCGAACTCGACCTGCGTCCAGCCGGCCTCGCTGCGGAGGGCGCGCACGTCGTTTCTCACTGGTTCCCTCGGAGGTTCATTACGAGCATCGCGATGCCCCAGGTCATCATGCCGATGACGAAGACTCCCCACACGGCGAGGGGCACGGGCCCGATCTCGGCGTCGAGCATGCCGAACACGACCGCGGCCACCATCGAGACGAGGAACGCGATTGCGGAGGCCGTCATCGCGCGCGGCCGCATGAACTCGTCGAGGCTGCGCACGAACTGTACGACGGCGTAGACCATCCAGGCGACGGCGACGAGCGGCACGAGCGCGATCACGAGGGCGAGTGGCGTGCCCGGCTCAGCCTCGAACGGCAGGAACAGCATGAGCACGAGGAAGAGCACGGATGCGGCCGCCATGTGGAGTGTGTAGCGGCGCGCGTGTGCGCGCTCGCTCCGGGTGAGTTCGGTCATGTGAGGGCTCCTTCTGGGGAGGGTGCGGTCGGGGCGGGGTCGGGAGGTGCCGGGTCGGTGGTTCCTCGTGCGCCGCGCGGATTCGCGCCTGTCGGCGCTGCGTCCCATGTGAAACGCTGTACCGCGAGCATGAAGCAGGCGATGCCGGTCACAAGCATGAGCGCCCAGTACGCGGGCACAGGCAGCAGTGGGGTGGTGCCGGCAAGGTCCGCGCTCGCCGGTTCCGTGATCCAGCTGCCGGGGAGCAGCCCGACGGCGAACCGCGCCGGGGTAGGGAGCAATTCTGCCGGTAGCACTGCACCAGCACTGAAGACGAGGGCGAGGGAGATGCCGGCCATGAGGCTCTGTGAGGCCTCCGCCTTGCGTGCCCTGGCCGAGAAGACGGCGCCGACCCCAAACAGCATGACGGCGGCCAAGGCCACGGTCACCGCGAAGCGAGGAAGCGCGCTCACCTCGGTGTATCTGCGGGCGAGACCAATTGCAACGACTCCTGCGGTGCAGGCGAGTAGCAACGCGAGGCGCGCGGGGATACGTGAGGCGAGAAACAGTCGGCGTGAGAGCGGGGTGGTGCCGAGCAACCGAAGCATGCCGCGCTCACGTGCCGCGACGAGCGGCACGGTGGTTCCAATGAGCGCGACCGAGGCAAGCACCGCGAGGAACTCGGTGCCGAGATTCAGCCGAAGGAAATCCGGCATGGGTTCCCCCTCAGCGGCGATCACATCGATGCTCCCCGCTGGCATGCCCGCGACGCGGAGCGCCTGCCAGAGCGGGTCCCAGCCGATCCCTGATTCACGCAGCGTCACCGTCACCCGCCCAGTGCCGTTCTCGGCGGCGGTGCTCTCGGCGGCGGCGTCGACCCGCAGCGTCACGTTCGCAACCTCCCCCGTGCCCGAGGCAACGAACGGCGCGAGCTGCTCGGTGATCGCGGCGGCGTGGGGCTCGACAAGTTGTGGCGTCGCCGAGATAGCTGCGAGGTCGTGCTGGGCAATGCGCGGGGCAGACCCCGTCACCGCGAAGGCGAGCCACATCGAGGTGTGGATGACGAGCAGGACGAGCATCAGCGCGAGCATCGACGCCCAGGTGAGCTTCTCGCGGAGCAGGTCACTCGCGTCGGTGCGCGCGAGCGCCCAGAATGCGCGGCGTTTGGTTGCTGCGAGCACTGGACCCCCTGACGTCAACTTTCCTTTACATCAGGGTAGATGGCGACACCTTGCATGTCAAGAGTCCTTGACGCCCGGTGGTCGAGGGCTGCCCGGGACAGCCCCGCGCAGCCAAGCCTGGGCACACCCCCGCACGTAGATCTGGGATCGACGTTCCGTATGCAAGAAACTCAAGTTTCCTTACTACGAAACGTCGATCCCAGATCTTCGGGACGTGACCGCCGACCGACTTAGGCGGTGCGCACGTGCCGGGCGCGCCCGCGCACCTCGTCGGGGTTCGCCTCGCCCACTCTGCGGGCAACGGCCTCCTCGAGGCGCTCGAGCTTCCCGTCAATCTCGCCCGTGTGGCCGGGGCGAATGTCAGCCGTCATGACGAGCGACACCCGTGATCCGAACGGCATCACGGCATCGGTCGCGCGCTTCACGACGTCGAACACCTCGTCCCACTCCCCCTCGATCTCGGTAAACATGCTGCTCGTGCGGTAGGGCAGGCCAGAATCACGCACGACACGGATCGCTTCGGCCACCGCCTCAACAACCGATCCGTCTGAGTGCTCTTGGCCACCGCTCGGGGCAACGGAAAACGCGAGAATCACGAAGGGGTCCTTTCGTCCTTGACTGGTAACTCGTGAAAGAGTACCGGTCAAAGATGCCAGGACGTCTCGGGAACCCCCACAGATCGCAGTTTCATCGGCTTGACGTCGACTCCTCCGAGCGAATCGCCGACACCGTTCCAGACCCAGCCGCGCACAAGTATTCCTTGCCACCGGTCGCCGCGTAGATCTCAACGGTCGCGACCGCCCGACCCGACGTTTTCGCCTGCGTGGTCGCCCGCGCGATCACGACCTCCCCCTTGGCCGGCCTGAGGTAGTGCAGGTTCACACTTGCCGTGAGCACACTCGTGCCGAGCACCTGCCCCGCCGCGAACGTCACCGCGTTATCGGCGAGGTAACACAGCACGCCGCCGTGCACGAAGCCGTGCTGCTGCAGCAGATCGGGCCGCACGTCGAGTTCGAGGGTAATCCCCTCGGCATTCCAACGGGTGAGTCTGGTCCCCAGCATTTGACTGAACGGTTGCGAGTCGAGCACTTGCTGCGCCACCACGATTGCGTCATCGGCCATGCGGCACCCCTGTCGATCAGCGGCCCGGCGTCGTTACCGAGCCAAGTGTCGTCAGACTAACACGGCGAGCGTGGCGCTACTGCCGCGCCCGCGTTTCCTCGCGCACACCGCTGGGCCGCACCGCTGGGCGGCACCGCGGGGCAGCACCGCTGAATTACTGCGCCAACGCCGGCGCTGGAACTGCGGCTAGTGCTTGTGCTGGGCAGCGGCGATGCGGAGGTCAGCGATCCGCTCCTCGGGCACCCCGCCGTAGACGGCCGAGCCGGCGACGAAGGTATCGGCGCCGGCCTCGGCAGCGATGCCGATCGTGTCGACAGTGATGCCGCCATCGACCTGCAGCCACACGTCGAGTCCGTGCTTCGCGCGCGCCTCTGCGAACCTGCGCAGCTTCGGCATCATGTCGGGCATGAACGACTGTCCGCCGAAGCCGGGTTCGACGGTCATCACGAGCACCTGATCGAACTCGGGCAGCAGCTCGAGGTAGGGCTCGGGGTCGGTGCCGGGCTTGAGCGCGATCCCCGCGCGGGCGCCGATGTCACGGATCTTGCGCGCGAGCGCCACCGGGTCAGTCGTCGCCTCGGCGTGGAACGTCACGGAGTACGCGCCCATCTCGGCGTATCCGGGAGCCCAGCGGTCGGCGTCGGAGATCATGAGGTGCATATCGAGCGGGATCGGCGATACCGCCTGAATCCGCTCCACAATGGGCGGACCCATGGGAGGTTCGGGACGAAGTGATTGTCCATCACGTCGACGTGCACGAGATCCGCGGCGCGGATGGCCTCGAGCTCTGCCTGGAGGTTCACGAAATCGGCGGACAGGATGCTGGGGTTGATGCGCTGCGCGGTCACACTCCCAGCCTACGCGATCCGCGCGGCGGCCTCCCCCTCGAGCAGCGCGTCGGCTCCCCGGTCAGCTTGCTTCGAAGCGGCCCGACGTGACCTCGTGTGAGACAGGAGCGCGGCTCCCACCGGGTGCGGATCTCGATTGTCGGGAAGGGCGAGCACGAGGCGTCGCGCGCGGCGTTCGACGAGCGGCCGCATGCGGAGATTCGACGGGAGCATGCCGCGCCCGAGCGTCGGCACAATCGAGACACCGAACCCCTGCTCAACCATCGCGAGCAGGGTGCTCGTTTCGCGCACCCGGTGTCGCACCTCAAGCGGGATTCCGGCGGCCGCGAAGATCGACTGGACGTGTGTCTCGCAGCCGCCGCTCGACACGATCATGCCGTCGTCGGAGAGCTCGGCAAGGGGAATCTCAGGAAGCTCAACGAGGGGGTGGTCCTCACGAATCACCGCCGCATACTCGTCGACGTCAACGACCTTGGAGTGCGCAGGCTGTTCGGCCGGGTCGACGAGGATCGCGATGTCAACGAATCCGTTCTCGAGCCACTCTGGCATCTCGTCGTCGTCGCCCTCGAACACGTCCACACGGACATCTGGGAGCGCTGCGGCCCACTCCTCGATGAGCTCGGGGAGCAGCCCCCGGCAGACCGTCGGCACGGCGCCCAAGCGCACAGGCCCAGATACAGATCGATCGCCGCGGGCGGCTGCTTCGAGAGTCTCGATCGCGACCGATGCCGCACGAGCGTGCCCGACGGTCCGTTGCCCGAGCGAGGTGAGCGAGAGGGTGCGCCGGTCAAAGAGGGGCCCGGCGAGCTCGCGCTCCAACCCTGCGATCGCGTGCGATACCGCGGATTGACTGACCCCGAGCGCGGCAGCCGCGTCGGTGAAGGATCCACTGTCCGCGACAGCGACGAATGCGCGCAGCTGTTTTGTCGTGGGCACCATGAGCCTCCTTCATGTGAGCATGAGCAGCATTCGTTTGTTTCATGCTCGAGTGATTTCTAAGCTTAGCCGCATGCCCCCGCACCCCCGAGCCTCCCGGACCGCCCTCTCGTTCGCCGCACTCGCCCTCGTGTGGGGGTCAAGCTTTCTGTTCATGAAGGTCAGCCTGGCGGGGCTCGCCCCCGGCCAGGTCGCACTCGGTCGGGTGAGCCTGGGCGCGGCCACCCTCGTGTGCATCATGCTCGTCACGCGCCGGGCTTGGCCGCGAAGTCCGCGCATCTGGCTGCATCTCACGGTCGTCGCCGCGACGCTGTGTACGATTCCCTTCACGCTGTTCGCGTGGGCGGAAACGATGGTGCCGAGCACCGTGGCGAGCATCGTGAACGCGACAACGCCAATCATGACGTTGCTGCTCACCCCACTGTTACTCCCAACCGAGCGGCTGTCACGCGCGAAACGGCTCGGGCTCGGGATCGGGATCCTCGGGGTCGTTGTCCTCGTCGCGCCCTGGCGAGTGCTGTTCGACGGCGGCAGCGGCTCGCTGCCGGGAGTCCTGGCGGCACTCGGCGCAACCGCCTGCTACGGCTTCGGCGGGCTCTACATGCGCCGCTTTCTCGCCAACACTGACCTCGACACGATCACGATCGCTGCCATGCAGATGGCACTCGCGACCGCCCTCGCGCTCATCGCCGCCCCCGTACTCTCCACCGGGGAGGTGCACCTCACGCCGCCAGTCGCGCTCGCGATCTTGGCGCTCGGGGTGCTCGGCAGCGGCATCGCCTACATCTGGTACACGGGGATCATCCGGGAGTGGGGCGCAGCGCGCGCCTCAACGGTGACCTACCTCACCCCCGTCGTCGGGGTCACCTTCGGCGCGCTGTTCCTCGGCGAAGGCATCCACTGGAACGAGCCGCTCGGCGGCGCGATCGTCGTGCTGGGAATCCTCGCGAGTCAGGGGGTCCTCGAACGGCGGCTTGCGCGCCGCAGTACAGCTAGCTGTCGCGCGTAAGCAGCGACACGAACATCGCGTCGGTGCCGTGGCGGTGCGGCCAGAGCTGCGCGCTGAGCTGCTCGCCTGCGAGATCAGGTGCTTCGCCCTCGCGCGACGCCGCGAGCACTGCAGCCTTCGCATCGAGTTCGCGCAGTTCGGGGTGGCGCTTCAGCGCCCGATCCACGCCCACCCGCGTCTCCGCGAGGTGCGGCGAACACGTCACGTAGGCGAGCACGCCGCCCGGCTTCAGGTGCGCGAGTGCGGCATCGACAAGCTCGCTCTGCAGCGCCGTGAGCTCGGGGAGATCGCCGGGCTGCTTGCGCCAGCGCGCCTCGGGGCGGCGACGCAGCGCGCCGAGCCCGGAGCAGGGCGCGTCGACGAGGATGCGGTCGTAGAGCTCGTGCTCGCCCCGCCCGCAGCCGTAGGCGTCCTCCTCGCGGCCGTCGTGCGAGACGACCTCGATGACGTCGCCCGGCAACGCGGCAACTCCGCTCACGGAGTCGCGGACGAGCTCGGCTCGGTGATCCGACACCTCGTTCGCGCGCACGGTCGCGCCCTCGACGAGCGCCTCAGCGGCGAGGATCGCGGTCTTCCCGCCCGGCCCCGCACAGAGGTCGAGCCAGCGCTCACCCTGCACGACGGGGGTTGCCCGAACCAGCGCGAGGGCGGCGAGCTGCGATCCCTGATCCTGCACGCGGAGCAGCCCCGCGGACACGTTTGCCTGTTCCTCAGCCGTCGCCATCGCGCGCGCGGGGTCGCCGCCGTGCAGCTCGAGCCCGATCGCAGAGGAACCCACCGCGTCAAACAGGTCGGGCTCGACCGCCGCGAGTTCCTCGGCCGTGATGCCAGCCCCCTCGAGCAGCGCGAGGTTCACGCGCGGGGACGCGTTGTTCGTTTCGAGCAGCGCCTCGATCTCTGCTTCGCGGCCCTCGGCGCGGAGCGCGTCGCGCAGGGCCCGCAGCACCCAGGCGGGGTGCGAGGCGCGGGCGGCGAGCGCCTCGTCCGGGGTCTTCGCCTCGGCGACGATGCGCTCGTCCCACTCCTCGCTCGTCGCGCGCCCGATCTCCCGGAGCACGCCGTTCACGAAGCCCGCCGCGCGCTCGCTGCCGACGCGCCGCTGCAGCTCGACGCTCTCGTGCACGGCTGCGTGGGCCGCGGTGCGCATCGAGAGCAGCTGGTGCGCGCCGAGGCGCAGCACGTTCAGCGCTACTGGATCGATGTCCGCGGTCGAGCGGCCGGCGGCGAGCTCGATGATGCGATCGATGCGGCCCAGGCCGCGCAGCGTTCCGGCCGCGAGCTCGGTCGCGAGGCCCGCGTCGCGTGAGTCGAGGCGCGCGGTGCGGATCCGGGAAGCAAGCGCGAGGTTCGCGTACGCGTCGCGGTCGACCACGTCGCGCAGCACGTCGTACGCGACGATGCGGGCGCCCGAGATCCGGGCCCGCGGCGCGCGGTCACGCTGGCCGCCACGCTGACCTCCGCCGCGGGAGTTGCCACCCCGCGAGTTGCCGCGTGTGCCGCCTCGACCGGCTTCGCTGCCCGAGCGCTGCCCTCCGCCCCGAGAACTGTCGCCGCGGGATCCGCCGTTGTCCTGTGGGCTCATGCGAGCTCCGCCTTTCCGCCGCGGCCACGAAGCCACGCGTTTCCGTCCATTGCGGGTTTGCCGGCCGGCTGCACCCGTGAGAGTTCGAGGGCGCCCTCGGCGAAGCCAAGCAGCGCGGTCTTGCCGACGAGCCGGGCCTCGCCCGCGGCGAGATCCGCCGGGACATCGCCGACGAAGGCCTTGAGCTCGGTGAGCTTGACCGCCTGCTCGCCGAGCAGCGCGTAGGCGCCGGGCTCCGGGGTGACGCCGGCCCAGTGCGCGAGTGCGGCCGCGGCGGAGACGGTGTGCGGCTCGATCCTGCCGTCCTCCCGGCTGAGCTTGTGCGCGTAGGTGTCCTCGCCGACCTGCGGCTCGCCCGCGGAGGGATTCTCTGCGAGGAGGTCGACCGCGCGCATGAGCGCCTCGGTTCCCGTGCTTGACAGCTCGGTGAGCGCAACACCTGCGGAGGTGCCGGGCGCGAAGCTCGTCGTGTCGCGCGTGAGCACGTCGCCCGCGTCGAGCGCTTCGACGAGGCGGAACACGGTGACGCCGAGATCCTGCTCGCCGTCCATGAGCGCCCGCTGCACGGGGGCGGCTCCCCGCCAGCGCGGGAGGTCGGAGAAGTGCAGGTTGATCCAGCCGTGATTGGGCAGCGACAGCAGCGGCTCGCGCAGCAGCCCGCCGTAGGCGACGATCACGCCAAGTTCGGCGCCGCGGGCCTCGGCCCAGGCGGTCGCGTCCTCGCCGAGCCGATTGGCCTTGAGTGTCTCGAGCCCGAGCTCCTCGGCGGCCTGCGCGACGGGCGATGGCGTGAGCACGCGCTTGCGGCCGAGCGGCGCGTCCTCGCGCGTGATGACGCCGACGATGTCGTGCCCTGCCGCGGCGAGCGCCCGGAGGCTCGGCACAGCAAATTCCGGAGTTCCGGCGAAGAGAATACGCATATCGTCTATTCTCGCAGGTGTTCCAGGTGCTATGCTCCTGCCATGCGCAAGATTGGACTCAACCAGGAGTGGTGGCTCGCCTAGAGGCGGCCACGTTCTTACGCAGAACCCAGAACCCACACCGCCTCGCAGTGCATGTCACTCGGGCGGTTTTCGTTTCGGTGGCGCAGTGCGAGGCTCAACACCAGGAGCTCACCACCCATGTCTCACGCTGATTCCGCGCATGCTGTAACGGCTGACGCACCCGCGCTGCACCCCGACTACCAGGCCGACGAGGCCGGCTTCTTTGGCGAGTTCGGCGGCGCAGAGCTCCCGCCCCACCTCGTCGAGCCGATGGCAGAGGTCGCTCGCGAGTACGCCGCGGCCAGCGCCGACCCCGCTTTCCAGGCCGAGTACCAGGCACTGCTCTCGAAGTACGTCGGCCGGCCCTCGCTGCTGTACTACGCGGAGAACCTCAGCCGAAAGCTCGGCGGCGCGAAGATCTACCTCAAGCGCGAAGACCTCAACCACACCGGCGCGCACAAGATCAACCACACCCTCGGCGAGGCGCTGCTCGCCAAACGCATGGGCAAGCGCACCCTCATCGCAGAGACCGGCGCGGGCCAGCACGGCGTGGCGCTCGCCACTGCCGCGGCTCTCACCGGGCTGAAGTGCGAGATCCACATGGGCGCGATCGACGTCGCGAAGCAGCACCCGAACGTCGTGCGTATGGAGCTGCTCGGAGCAAAGGTTGTCACCGTCGAGGAGGGCGGCCGCTCGCTCAAGGAGGCCGTCGATTCTGCATTCGGCACCTACGCGGCAGATCCGGAGGAGTACTTCTTCGCGATCGGTTCCGTCGTCGGCCCCCACCCCTACCCGACGATGGTGCGCGACTTCCAGTCCGTCGTCGGCCGCGAGGCGCGCGCACAGATCCTTGAGGCTGAGGGTACACTCCCCGACTACCTCGTCGCGGCGGTCGGCGGCGGATCCAACGCGCTCGGCCTGTTCACCGCGTTCCTCGGGGACGAGTCAGTGAAGCTCGTCGGCGTCGAGCCTGGCGGTGAGGGCCTCGAGGGCACCCGCCACGCGGCAACCATGACGCTCGGCACCCCCGGCGTGCTCCACGGCATGCGCACGAAGGTGCTGCAGGACGCCGCGGGCGAGCCGTCGGCGGTGCACTCGATCGCCTCGGGCATCGACTACCCGGGTGTCGGCCCGCAGCATGCCAGGCTCGAGCAGCTCGGGCGCGCGGACTACGTCATCGCGTCGGACGCCGAGACACTCGCGGCATTCCAGCTGCTCACCCGCACCGAGGGCATCATCCCCGCGCTCGAGTCGTCGCACGCGGTTGCGCACGCCGTGAAGCTCGCGCCGACGCTGGCCACCGACGAGATCATCATCGTGAATCTCTCGGGCCGCGGTGACAAGGATGTGGACTTCGTCGCGGAGCTGCTGGCGAAGTAGGGTGCCGCTGGGCGAGGCCACGAGCCTCGCCCAGCATGACCCAGCCGGCTCGCTGACTTGGCGGACACGTCTCGGCCCGGCTACGCCCAGACCTCGCGGCGAGTTGTGCGGGTGTCCGGGGCGGCGCTCCGCTTGCGGGCGCGGGTGAGCAGCGCGAGCTCCTCGGGCGAATCGATCTCGTGCAGCGTGCAGGGCCCCACCTGACGCGTCCACTCCCGCGCGAACAGCTGCGCGTCGGCGCGACGCCTGCCGAGCACCGCGGGCACCTGGAGGTATCGGGTACGCACGCCCAGTAGTGAGGTGATCCTTCCGGCGAGCCAGCTCACCGGGTTTCGCAGGTTCAGCGGCGATACGCCAATCTCAAGCAGAAACCTCGGCGACCGCACCGGCGCCATGAGTTCATCGAGGGTGTCGAGCAGGAGCCGCTGCTCCGCGAGCGACCCGCCACGCACCTCGACCGTGTAGTGCGAGACGACCCTCGGAGTCGCGTGCTGCGGCACGACGACGATGTTGCCCCGGCCGAAGGCGCGCACGAAGTCGCGGGTGTGGAGCACGCGAGCGATCGCGAAGGCCGCGCCCTGGTAGGCGGTCGCGGGCAGCGCCCGCTGTCGCACCGACCGCCAGAGTTCCCCGAGGAGATCCCGCGCGCCCCAGAGCGTCACGGCGAGCGCGAACAGCACCGTCACGACCGCGCTGCCCACGGGCATCTCGCGCAGCCGCGAACCGAAACGCTCGAGCTGCAGCAGCGCCAGGACGAGCAGCGTGCCGAGCACCAGCAGCACGAACTGCAGCGTCACCGAGCTCGCGAACGGGCGCCGCTTCGGCGGAGCGGAAATGGCCAGGGCCGCCCGCTCCTCGCCGAGATACTCCTCGCCGATCCGCCACTGCAGGCGGGTGTCGGATCGCCGCGGCAGCGCCTCGACGGTCGCCCGGTTGAGGTCGGCGGCGCGCGTCGCCGGCACCCGCTTGGCGCTGAGCGCGTCAAGCTGCACGAGCTGCCGCGAGGTCAGCGTGTGTTCGAGCCCGCGCACGACCGCCGCGGTTTCGTCGAGGGCGATCCCCCAGACCTGCGCGTGCTTGCGGGTGAGCCGCGTCACGTCGCTCGTGCCGTCGAGCTTCGTGTCGGCTTCGAGCACGCAGGCGACGGTCCAGTTGTGCGCGACCTTCTCGGGCCAGGCGGGGTCGAGCCTGAGCGTTCGGCCGCGGAGCTGCTGGGTGGCAGCGGAGGTTGCCGCGACGGACAGGTCGATGAGCGTGTTCACCGCGGGACAGTCCCAGCCCTCACCGAGGAGCCCACGGGTGCCGACGAGCAGCCGCACGCTTCCCTCGGCGACGAGCTGCGAGACAGCGGCGACCACGGCGGCGGATCCGAGCCCCGCGGTCTCGAGCTCTACGACGGCGGGGTTCGGGGTCTCGCTCGCGGCGAGTTCGCGCCCGAGGATCGCCGCAAGCCGCGGCAGCAGCGCCGCGGTGTCGCGCGCCGCGATCCGCATATGCTGCCCCGTGACCATGACGGGCCGGAGCTCCGTCAGCCGCGGGTCTGCCACGACCGTATCAAAGCACCGGAGGGCCCCGGCCCGGTCACCGCGCGAGGCGGTTCCGTGCCCGTGCACGGCGAAGTCGACGAGCACCACCGCGCGTATGTCCTTCCCGGTGTCGGTGCCGAGTTCGAGGCGAAGGATCTCGCCGATCGCGCTGTCCTTCGCCGCAGAGGTTGCGAGCACCTGGTCGATCGGATCGCGGCCCCGCCGCACGCCGCGGTCGGTGAGGTGGTAGCCGAAGTCGGCGAGCACGCCCCGCGTCTTCGCCCACAGCGCCGCCCGCTCGGGGTCTGGCAAGATGCGCTCGAGGGCGTAGCGGGCGAGCACACGCAGCCGCTGCTCGGTGCTTGGCCGCGTGGTGGCCGCGGGGCCGCCAGCGCGCACGATCTCGTGCTCAGGATCGAGTTCCGCGAGCACCCGGATCGCGGCCTCCGCGATCGTGAGGTCCGCCTTGAAGGCGGCCGCGAGCCGCGACTCGAGCTCGTGGGCGGTGAGCGAGGAGAGCGATGAGCCAGCCTCGGCTGCGGCACCGGCACTCGCGCTCGAACCGGCACCCGCGCCTGAACCGGCACCCGCGCCGCCGCCCACGAGCGTGTGCTCGAGGAAGTCGAGGCCGTCAGCACCGGCAAGCGTCTCGGACACGAGCTGTTCGAGCTCCCGATCCTGTGTGCTGAGAAACGAAAGCTCGTCGGGGGTGGGCGTCACGAACCAGGCGAAGTCCCGGTAGGGCGCGAGGTTGCCCTCTTTGACGACGGCGGGCGTCGGCAGCTCGTAGTCGACGTCGCCGAGCAGGCCCGTGTAGTTCTCGTAGAGCGTGCGGTCGTCCTCCGACGGCAGCGTCGCGGTGAGCCCAATGATGCGGGGTTCGACTCCGCGCTCGCGGATTCGCCCGGCGAGGCAGTGCACCACGACGGCCCAGTGGTCGAGCAGGTGGTGGCACTCGTCGAGGATGAGGGTCGTCACGCCGTGGTCGGCGATCCGGGTGATGAGGGCGCGCGCGTTGGGGTGCAGCGCGGCCTCGAGCGCGGCGGGGTTCGCCCGCACGACGTCCTTGCGGAGCCTCCCGGCGCGGCGGCGCACGCCCCGCTGGTAGGCAGCGCGGTTCGTTGCGGCGAGCTCAGTGAGCCACGCGTCGGCGGCAGCGGAGGATCGGCCAGCCTCGACGAGCTCGTCGATCCACTCGACGCGCGCGAGCTCGTCAAAGGGGCTGCTCGTCTCAAGCACCGACAGCATCTGGTAGGTGAGCGCCGTAAAATCGCCGAGCTCCGCCGGGTCCTCGGACACCGGCGGGACCGCGGCAACGGAGGCGGGTCGGGAGCCGT
>NZ_LOHP01000063.1 GCF_001482305.1 Leucobacter sp. G161 | reverse complement strand
CGGGCCCACAGCTACCGACAACCTCGCACATTTGTGCCGCAGCCACCACGCACTGAAAGGCAACTCGGACTGGACAGTGAGACAACTCGCGGGCGGGGTGCTCGAGTGGACGTCACCGACTGGGCGTATCTATATCGACCTGCCACCAGACCTCCTCCCAGAGCTACGGGCTTCACGGCCCAAACCGAAACGCAAAGTGCAATTCGAA
Organism: Leucobacter sp. G161; assembly: GCF_001482305.1. Taxonomy (GTDB): domain Bacteria; phylum Actinomycetota; class Actinomycetes; order Actinomycetales; family Microbacteriaceae; genus Leucobacter. The sequence continues at coordinate 101,411 of NZ_LOHP01000063.1, read as the reverse complement.
CCCGCGGTTGAAGAACCCGCGGTTGACGATCCCGCGGTTGAAGAACCCGCGGTTGACGATCCCGCGGTTGACGATCCCGCGGTTGACGATCCCGCACTGCACCCTTTCTAACTGCCCGGCACGCCACTGCGCCGCGGGGTGGAGTGAGCAAGGTTCGGGCTGCCGCGGGCGATCCGTGCCCGACCCCCAGGGTCAGGCGTGCTGTATTCCGGAGGGCACGTGTGCTGTACCGGCTGTTTCGTCGCGACCGAGACACGCACGTCGCGACCGAGACACGCAAGTCGCAGCTGAGTGCGCGCCCTGCGCAAGGCTGCCCGATGGCCCGGCTCATCGCGGCCCCGCGTCGACCTCGCCAGCCACTACACCCGCTAGCGAGAAGAACCCCCAAGCGGGGCCACCCTCCCACTCGCCACCTGCCGGCACACCCTCAACTGCGAAGAACCGGCTTCCCCAAACATCTCTACTTCAAGTGCCTGAAGACTTGCACTGTTGGGGTGGAGCTCTCCTTCAGTAGCACTTCTGGCGCACTCGTCCCCATCGAGCAGCATCACTCCCGTCAACCGCAGCGGACGGCGCAACCCAGAACTTTTTGCAGCACAACCAAGCGAATAGCGATACGGTTGTAGTCGAAAGGTGGGTGGGTTATGCCAGAAGCTTCACCGTTAGCAGGCATTCACCTCGTCTCTCTCGCCACAAATCTCCCTGGTCCGCTCGCTGCTGCACGACTACACGAGCTCGGCGCCACCGTCACCAAGATCGAACCGCCCGCCGGCGATGCGCTCGCGCAGGGGGCACCAGGCTGGTATTCGAAGCTCACCCGCGGCCAGACGATCCTTCGGCTCGACCTGAAAGTGGAGACCGACATCGACAGGTTTGCGGATGAGCTCGCCCGCGCCGACCTTCTTCTCACAGCGATGCGTCCCTCCGCTGCAGAGCGGCTCGGCCTTCCCGACATCGTCGCCGGGCTTCCTCGGCTCTCCGTCGTCGAGATCGTTGGGTCCGACGACGCGGAGCGCCCGGGCCACGATCTGACGCACCAGGCCGAACACGGGTTGCTCACGCCACCGCTGATCCCGCGCGTCCTCATCGCGGATCTCCTCGGGGCCGAGCGCGCAGTCTCCGCGATGCTCCTCGCGCTCCTCAATCGCGCCACCAGCGGCCGCGGTGGTCATCATCGCGTTTCCCTCGAGCGGGCAGCAGCTGATGCCAGCGACTCGATGCGTTTTGGCTTGACGACGCCCGGCGGCCTGCTCGGCGGGGCGGATCCCGCTTACGGCTTGTACGACACTGCCGATGGCGTGATCGCCGTTGCCGCTCTCGAGCCGCACTTTCACGAGCGCCTTGCGCTCATGATGGGCGGTTCAACCCGTGAGGCGCTGGAATTCGCGTTTCGCGCCCACCCCACCGCGACCTGGCTCGCACTCGCAGCAGACGCAGATGTCCCGCTGGCGCGCGTGCATCCCAGCACCTAGCCGGTTGCGACAGTCTGACATTTCAAGGAGGAATCATGACCACGAAGTTCGTCACCGGCAAGCCCTCGACGATGGGCGACAGCTACCAGCTCAATACCACCACGATCATCAGGCACTCCGCGCGAACATTCCCTGAGCAGGAGATCGTCTATCGCACGACCAACGGCGAGTGGGGCCGTTACACCTACGGCGAAGCGTACGCACGGACGCAGCGCATCGCGAATGCGCTTGAGTCCATCGGTGTCGAGCCCGGTGACGTCGTCGGCATTCTCGACTGGAACAGCAAGCGTCACTTCGAGCTGTACTGGGCCATCCCGGGCACGGGCGCGGTCATGCTGCAGATGAACCTGCGATTGCCGCCGCTGGACCTTGGGTACGTGACAACGCACAGCGGCGCATCGGTGATCCTTGTCGACGAAACGCTGCTGCCCGTCGCTGAGGGCCTCGCAGCGCACTCCCCGGGGGTGCGGGAGTGGGTAATCATGTCGGATCGACCGATGTCGGAGATCACGACCACGCTGCCGAACGCGCGCCACTTTGAGGAGCTCGTCGCGGATGCGGATCCCGAATACCACTGGCCAATCATCGACGAAAAGTCGGCATACAGCGCCTGCTACACGACGGGCACCACGGGACGCCCCAAGGGCATCTTCTACTCGCATCGCAGTATCTACCTGCACACGCTTGCGTGCGCAGCGAGCCTCGATATCAGCGCGGACGATACCGTGATGCCGGTCACGCCAATGTTCCACTGCCAGAGCTGGGGCTTCCCGCAGGCCGCGGTCTACAGCGCGGCGAAGATTGTTCTGCCGGGGCGGTACCAGGCGGAGGATCTCCCGGCGCTCGTCGACACCCTCATCTCGGAGGAGGTCACGGTCGCCAACGGCGCCCCGGCCATCTTTCAACCGATGCTCAGCTACATCAAGACCCTCGACCCGATGCCAGATCTCAGCCAGGCACGCCTCATTTCCGGCTCCACAGAACCGGCGCTCTCGCTCATGCGCGACTTCTACGAACTCACGGGAGCGAACGTCATACACGCGTTCGGCGCCACAGAATCCTCGCCGTTCGTGAGCGTGAATCTCGGTCTGAAGCCGTCCATGCTCGGCACCGTGAGCGATGAGAAGATGTGGGATCGCAAGCGAAGCCAGGGCCTGCCGGTAAACGGCATCGACATCCGCGTCGTCGACAGCGAGGATCGCGATCTGCCGTTTGACGGCGAGAGTGTCGGCGAGGTGCTGCTGCGGGGGCCTTGGATCGCCGAGCGGTACCACGAGCTCGAGGACGATGCCGACCGGTTCCTCGACGGATACTGGCGCACGGGCGACGTCGGCAGCGTTGACCAGTTCGGCTATCTCAAACTCACCGACCGGCTGAAGGATGTCATCAAGAGCGGGGGCGAGTGGATCTCATCGATCGACATGGAGAATGCGATCGTGGGGATTCCCCGCGTCGCCGACGCCGCCGTCATCAGCGTGCCGCACCCGAAGTGGGAGGAACGCCCACTTGCGCTCGTGGTGACCACCGACGGAGAACCGTTGGCCCTCGACGAGCTCCATGCGGGCCTCGATGGCCGCTTCGCAAAGTGGCAGCTGCCAGAGGAGATCGTGCACGTCGCGCAACTGCCGCGCACCGGCGTCGGGAAGATCGACAAGAAGGCGCTGCGGCTCGAGCACGCCGACGTCTACGGATCCAGTGCGTAACAGCCGGGGCGCTCACCCAAGCTGTGCAGGTGCAGCGGGCGCCGGTACTATCGGGGCATGAGCTACCAGCCACCACCGCCGCAGGTTGTTTACCAGCAGCCGCTGCCGCCACCCGTCAACGCGATGGCGGTCACGTCGCTAATCCTCGGGATCATCGGTGGCCTCATCGGCATCTGGTCCCCCTTCCCGATCTTTGGCATCGTGGCTGGCGCGGTCGCGTTTCTCCCCGCGCTCCTCGCGATCATTTTGGGCCACTCCGGGCTGCGCAGGGCAAAGTACACCGGCGCGGGTCGCGGGGTGGCGCTCACCGGTCTCGTGTTCGGCTACGCCACGATCGCGATCATCGTCGCATCAGTGCTGTTCTGGGCGTGGCTGCTCGCATCCGCGTAGCCCTGCAGCCTCAACGCCGAAGCGCCCGGCGCCCGCTCCCCATCGGGGTCGTGGGCGCCGGGCGCTTCGGGGTGCTGAGAGGCTAGTTCTCGCGGAGCTCGTCCTTGACGTCGTTCCGTGCCTTCACGGCGTCGCGCTCGGCCTCGGCGCGCTTCACGTCGGCCTCGGCCTTCAGCTCGTCGACCTTGTCCTTGGCCTTGTCAACGCCATCTGCGACAGCCTCATGAGCCTGCTCAGCGGCCTTCGCCGCGTTCTGCTTGGCTTCATCAAGAAATCCCATGGTATTCCCCCTTCGTTTCCTGCGGTACGAGACCAGTATTTCGCGGGAATCTGAGTGGAAACACTGGTATTCGGGGGAAGTCTCAGACCGTTTTCAGCCCCGCGCCGGTATTCGCGCGGCCAGGATCGCGCGCACCCGCGGCCAACCCAGCAAGGATGATGTCGATGCCGCGGGCAAAAGATCCGTCGAGATCCTCCTCGGGCCTCGCCGCTGGCGTGCCGGTCTGCGGCAGATCCAGCAACGCACCAAACTCGGCAGCCTGCCGATGCGTCTGGGTCGACTGCGTGTGCCCGAAGGTGTACAGCAGCAGGGTCTTTGCCCCGTCAGCTCCGACGAGTTCAGCGAGGCGCCCCTCCGCTACTGAGGTACCGAGCCGGAATGCCTCAACCGTCGCGACGACGTCGGCGCCGTCGCGCACCGCGAGCATCGCAGCTCGCAGCTCGGTGCAGAGGGCGCGGGGATCCGAGCCGTCGAGCCGCACCCGCCGCACGATCTCATCAGCCATGAGCGCGAGCAGGCTCTGCTTGTTCGGCACGTGATGGTAGAGCGCGCTCGGCTGCACATCGAGCTCCGCCGCGACGCGACGCATCGAGCAGGATTCGAGCCCCTGCGCCGCCAGCACGCGCAGCGCAGCGGCGACCACATCGGCTCTCGTGTTGCGCATTGCATCATTCTATCGGTAACCTGAACACCGTTCACCAGAACACCGTTCAGGTTCTACCTTGGGAGTCCGCATGACCGCTTCGCCAGCCCTCGCCCCAGCGCGCAAGCGCCGCAGCACCGCCACCGATCTCACACTCATTGCGAGCTTCGCTGCCCTCATTGGCGCGTGTTCACTACTCCCCGCGATCCCGGTCGGCGTCGTACCGATCACGCTGCAGACGTTCGCCGTGATCCTCGCCGGCGCCGTACTCGGGGCATCGCGCGGCGCGCTCGCCGTGCTCCTCTGGCTCGCGGTCGGCGCGATCGGGCTCCCCGTCTTCACCGCGAGCGGCGCGGGCCTCGCCCCCTTCGCCGGCCCCTCGGTTGGCTACCTGCTGTCGTTCCCGTTCGCCGCATTCCTCACCGGCTTCATCGTCGAACGCCTCCCCCGCAAGCGCATCGCGACGAGCATCCCCCTCATCCTCCTCGCGGGCGTAGCGGCCTCGGTCCTGGTGATCTACCCGCTCGGCGCCCTCGGCATGGCCTGGCGCGCAGACATGACACTCGCTCAGGCCTTCACCTTCGGGCTGACCTTCCTCCCGGGCGACATCCTCAAGGACGTGCTCATGGCGATCGTCGCGACCTCGGTGCACCGCGCGTTCCCCGCGCTGCTCCCGCCACGCGGCCGCGCGGCCGTCACCGCGTAGGATCACTGGGGTGATCTCGTTCAACCAGGCGGCCGTTGCCGCGCACGACGGGGCGACGATCCTGCACCCGGTATCGCTCACCCTCACCGAGCAGCGGGTGTCAATCATCGGCGCGAATGGTTCGGGCAAGTCAACGCTCGCCCGACTCATCAACGGGCTGGTCGAGCCAAGCGCAGGCAGCGTGACGGTCCGCGAGCTCGACACGGTCACGGATGGCGCTGCGGTGCGGCGTGCCGTCGGCTTCGTGTTCACTGATCCTTCGGCGCAGCTCATCATGCCGACCGCCATCGAGGATGTCGAGCTGTCTCTTCGCCGAGAACACCGCGACTCCGGCGAGCGCCGGGCCGCGGCGCTCAGCGCGCTCGCGCGCTTCGGGCTGGACGGCTTTGCCGAGCGCAGCGTGCACGCGCTCTCGGGCGGCCAGCAGCAGCTCCTCGCAATCGCGACCGTGCTGGCGACCGACCCGCAGATCCTCGTCACCGATGAACCCACGACGCTGCTCGATCTGCGCAACACACGCCTCATCGGCGACCTGCTGCTCGGCCTCCCCCAGCAGGTGGTCATCGTGACACACAACCTCGAGCTCGCTGAGCGCGCGGATCGTACGCTCGTGGTCGAGCAGGGGCGGGTTGTCTTCGACGGCGCACCGGCTGCGGCCATCGCCCACTACCGCGCGAGCGCTGCGTCCGCATGAGTGCCCCAGCAGCGCTCGGCGCGTACATCACCCACCGCGGCCCGCTCCACGCGATCCGGCCCGGCGCGAAGCTGCTTGGACTGTTCGCGTTCGCGATCGCTGTGCTCGCCGCGAAGGGGTGGATCAGCGCCCTCCTCGCACTCGCGATCGGTGTCGCGCTCGCCCTCATCGCCGGCCTCCGCGGCCGTGACTTCTGGCGGGTCGCGCGCACCTTTGCACTGATCGGCGTGCCGCTGTTCGCCTTCCAAACGTGGAACGCTGGCTGGGAGCGAGGCACCGAAGTCATCGCCGACCTGCTCGCGCTCATCTTTGCGGCGAGCGCCGTCACCGCGAGTACGCGCGCGAGCGACATGCTCGAGACGATCGCGTGGGCACTCACCCCGCTCCAGCGATTTGGGGTCGACACCGAGCGGATTGCGCTCACCTTTTCCCTCGCGATCCGCATGATCCCTGCCGTGCAGGAGCTGTCACGCGAGACGCTCCTTGCCGCGCGCGCACGCGGACTCGAGCGCAGCCTTCGCGCCCGCACGGTGCCGCTGGTGTTGCGCACCGTCTCCCAGGCGCAACTCACCGGCCAAGCGCTCGCCGCACGCGGCATCGGCGACGAGCAGGCCCCGTAGGCTAGTCACATGGCCGAAATGCAGGACACCCCCGAGGGCGTTGACGAGAACTACGAGAACACCGAGGCGCGTGCAGCACTGCTCGCGTTTCAGGAGACGCCAGATTACGAGCACCTGGCGACGTTTTTGAACGCCATCCGCGAGGGCTATCTCGTCGTCGACGTCACCGGCACCTCGTCGAAGAAGAAGGGGCCGCGGGTGCGCACGATTCGCTCGACGAAGGGCCAGCTCGTACTGCCAATCTTCACGTCCATGGCCGAGCTCCGGGCGCTCTCGGGGACGGCACGCGGCGAGGAACTCAAGGGCGCCATCATGCCAGCCCGCTCGGCGCTGTCGCTCATCACCGCGGACCGATTCGTAGCCGCGGAATTCGATAAGGCGTCGGCTGGCCTCGTCTGCCTGCGGAAGTTCATCACTCTCGCGATGGCATACGACGAGGTCACCGCCGAGTCGCTGCAGGCGTAACTGCCCCCAGACACACAACAAGGCGCCCCTCGCGTTCGAGGGGCGCCTTGTTGTGTTCAGACGGCTACTTGCCGACGCGGAATGCGCGCACGACCTGCACGACGCCGAGAACGACCATCGAGATGCCGAGCAGCCACCAGAGGGTGACCGCGCCCATGAGCGGCGAGAAGAGCAGTGCAATACCGGCGAGCACCGAGATGATGCCGTAGATGATGCTCCACACCTTGCTCTCCGACTTCGACGCGGTCGCGAACGCGAGCACGCCTTCGAACAGCCAGAGGATACCGACCATGATCGAGAACATGAGTGCGGTGACGACACCGGCAAACACGAGGTTCGACATGATGATGACACCACCGGCAACGTACAGCAGACCGAGGAGGATGTGGCCGACGCGCGACCAACCACCAACCCCACGTGAGAAGATCGCGGTGCCGACGTAGACGATTCCCGTCACAATCGCGTAGGCGCCGATGAGCGCAGCAACGAGAGTGAGCGTGACGCCAGCAGACGTCTTCGGTGCGAAGATGACGAAGAGGCCGAGCACAATCGCAATGAGTCCGCCGACGCCGAAGAGCACGCGTGCGCCATCGGTGGCGCGGGCTTCGAGCGTGGGTTCGGTTCTATCAGTTACAGACATGATTCGTTGCTCCTATCAGGATCTCTAGCGCCCCTTATGTGCGAGCGTTTCTCTCAGCATCTCACTTTTCTGTGATGAACGTGTAGCTTTTCTTTGCGCGAGTCCGATGCCGCCGCCACATTAGACTTGCCTCACGACGGCACGGTGGCCGTTGAGCGCTTTGAGGAGGAACGATGAGCACAGGATCGCACGGTGACGTGCAGCTCGAAAACGAGCATTTCCGGGTGACCCGGTGGACCATCGAGCCCGGTGGTGCGATCCCGATGCACCGCCACGACTTCGAGTACGTGGTGGTCCCCCTCGTCACAGACACCATGCGCGTGACGAACGCCGACGGCAGCGTCATCGAAGCAACACTCGAGACCGGCGTGAGCTACACGCGGCCCGCCGGCGCTGAGCATCTGGTCGAGAACCCGCACTCGACCGCCAACATTGTGTTCGTCGAAGTGGAGAAACTCTCGTGAGCGACCTCATTATCCGCCCCGTCACGCCCGCAGACCGCGATGCCTGGGCCTCGACCTACCGCGGCTACCGCGATTTCTACGAGAAGCCGCACGAACCCGCCGTGTTCGACACCGTCTGGGGTTGGCTCAACGACCCGAGCCACGAGACTCGCGGTCTCGTGGCGGAGCTCGACGGCGAGATCGTCGGCCTCGCCCACTTCCGCACCTTCGCCCGCCCCATTGCGGGATCGACCGGCCTCTACCTCGACGACCTGTTCACTGCGCCAGCCGCTCGGGGCAAGGGCGCAGCGAACGCGCTCATCGAGCGGCTCCGCGCGATTGCGCGCGACGAGGGCGCGGGGCTGGTCCGCTGGATCACCGCCGAGTCGAACACGACCGCTCGCAGCGTCTACGACAAGCTCAACGCCCCGACCTCGTGGGTGACCTACGACGTCACGCCACTCGACTAGCGAGCGCGCAGCCCCGCGGCGGCATGGCGGATCCGCTCCGTGCCGGGAGTCGGCATCGTGATGCCGTGCGCCGCGGGATGCCCCGCGTCGTCGACTGCAACGAACACAATGCTGTCGAGGCGCAGGATCTCCTGCCCCGTCACCGCGTTTTCGACGCTGCAGCTCAGCGTGACCGATGTGCGGCCGAACGCGGCAACCCGGTATTCAAACTCGAGCAGATCACCGCGTGCAGCGCGCGCGACAAAGTCGATCGCCGACATATGGCGTGTCACGACGTCCGTCGTGCCCAACTGCGTCACCGCGACAATCGCGGCTTCCTCGTCAACCCACTGCAGCAGCCTGCCCCCAAACAGCGCGTCGTGCTGGTTGAGATCCTCCGGCTTTACCCATTTACGAACAATGTGTCTATAGCCGTTCATAGGCCAAGCCTAGGTCAGAGCCTGCGCGGGATCTGACCGTAGACTGACCCCATGGTCGTCTTCGCTGGAATCCTGCTGCTCATCAACGCCGCCTACAACGTCATTGTGTGGCCGCGCTTCTGGACGCGCGTGGCGCAGGATCCCCGCGCCCGCGACGAGCAGGGCCGCGCGACCCGCTTCCTCACCGTGCACGCGGTACTCATCTCGGTGGCACTGCTCATTGCGGTCGTCTCCGCAATCGCCGGCGTGCTCCTGCTCGTGCAGGGGTAGCACTTCCGACCGCGCCCGCGTTTCGCAGCCCGGACATGAGTCGGCCCCGCCACCCCGGTGATACCCGGAGGGGCGAGGCACATAGGTGGTTTACTCTGAGTCGTCGGTGACTGCAGCGTCTTCGGCGAGTGCCTCATCGACCTCAGTCGAGTCGGCTTCTTCGCGGCCCGACGACGTGTGCGTCGCGGGGCCGAGGTGCGAAGCCCCTCCCTCGCCAACCCAGCCGTCACCCGGCGTCCGAGCCGGATCCGAATTGTGATCCGGCAGCGCCTTCTTCGTTTCGTCAGCCATTCCCGCGCCCCTTTCAACGGTGAAACATGTGCCCCGAGTCTACGCAGGATTCAGGTCCACGACCAGAGGCCGCTGACGAAAGCCGATAGAACCCTGCCAGCCCTAATAGGATGGCGGAATGAAGCGGATCCTCACCTACGGCACCTTTGACCTCCTGCACTGGGGGCACATCCGACTGCTCAAGCGGGCGAAGAGCCTCGGCGACTACCTCGTCGTTGCCGCCTCCACCGAGGAGTTCAACGCCGGCAAGGGCAAGAAGACCTACCACGACTTCGAAACGCGCAAGAACATGCTTGAGGCTGTGCGCTACGTCGACCTCGTCATTCCCGAGGATTCGTGGGATCAGAAGATCGAAGACGTACGCAAGTACGAAATCGACACCGTCGTCATGGGCGGCGATTGGGAGGGCGACGAGCGATTCGAGATCCTCACGCCGTACTGCAACGTCGTCTACCTCGACCGCACCGAGGGCGTTTCGACGACCAAGATCAAGCGGGACCTCGGCGTCAACGGCTAACGCAGAGCTCCTCCGCCACTCGGCAGCGAACGGCCCCGGATCACCCTTGCACGGTGGTCCGGGGCCGTTCGCGTAGCGCGGGGCGTCCTGCCCGCTACAGCACCTTTGAGAGGAACGCCTTCGTGCGCTCCCGCTGCGGGTTCGTGAGCACCTCAACCGGGTCCCCGGATTCGACGACGACGCCGCCGTCCATAAAGACGAGCTTGTCGGCAACCTGCTTCGCGAACCCCATCTCGTGCGTCACGACGATCATCGTCATCCCGCTCTCGGCCAGGCCCTGCATCACGTCAAGCACCTCGCCAACGAGCTCGGGATCGAGCGCGCTCGTCGGCTCGTCAAACAGCATGAGCTTCGGATCCATCGCGAGCGCACGCGCGATCGCGACGCGCTGCTGCTGCCCACCCGACAGGTGCGCCGGATAGTAGTCGTGGCGATCGGCAAGGCCCACCCGCGCCAACAGCTCCATCGCGCGCGTCTGCAGCGCAGCCTTTGACCCCTTCTTGAGCAACGTCGGCGCCATCGCGACGTTCTCAAGCGCGGTCATGTGCGGGAAGAGGTTGAAGCGCTGAAACACCATGCCGATGTCCCGGCGCTGCACAGCGGCTTCCTTCGGGTGCATCTCGTAGAGCTTGTCCCCCTGCTGTCGGTACCCGACCAACGCACCGTCGACCGAGAGCCGGCCGGCGTTAATGGTTTCGAGGTGGTTGATGCAGCGCAGGAACGTGGACTTGCCCGACCCCGAGGGGCCGACGAGGCAGAGTACCTCGCCGCGCTTGACCTCCAGCGAGATTGACTTCAAGACCTCGTTCGAGCCAAACGACTTCGAGACGGCCTCGGCCTTCACCATGGGAGTGTCTGTCTGATTCATCGTCCGCCTCCTAGGCCGGCTCCGGCCGGTCCGTCTGCTTCTGGCAGTTCGCCGACTACACCGATCGACTGCGTTTCAACGGTGGGCTTCTGGACGTCGGTCCGGGCTTCGACGCCCTTCGCGAAGTGCCTTTCGAGGTAGTACTGGCCGACCATGAGGATCGAGGTGACCACGAGGTACCAGACCGATGCGACGATGAGCATCGGCACCGGCTGGTACGTGACGCCCGCAATGTCCCGTGAGCGGGTGAACAGTTCGCCAATGAACGGTACTGCCGCGACGAGCGACGTCGTCTTCAGCATCGAGATGACCTCGTTGCCCGTCGGCGGGATGATCACACGCATCGCCTGCGGCAGCACCACGCGTGTCATCGTGTGCCACCAGCCGAGGCCGAGCGCGGTCGCGGCCTCGTCCTGACCCTTGTCGACCGCGAGCAGGCCGGCGCGCACGATCTCGGCCATATACGCAGCCTCGTTCAGCGCGAGCCCGATCACCGCGAGCGTGAAGTAGGAGAGGAAATCCTTGGTCGTGAGGGTCACGAACGCCTCTGTGAAGGGGATGCCAATCGTAATCGTCTTATAGACGACGGTGATGAGCCCCCAGAAGGTCAGCTGCACATAGACCGGGGTGCCGCGGAAGACCCACAGGTATACCCACGAGACCGCCTTCACGACCGGGTTCGGCGACTGCCGCATCACCGCGAGCAAGACGCCAAGCACGATCGCAATCACCATTGAATAGACCGTGAGCTGGAGCGTGTAGCCAATCGCGGTGATGATCCGCTGATCGAAGAGGTACTTTCCGACCTCTGGCCAGTTGTACACGGGCCGGTTGAATGCTGAGTCGTAGATGAACAGGGCCGCGAGGACGACGATAATAATCGCGGCGAGCATCCGCCAGGGGTGGCGTCGCTTGATCGCCACAAGCGCTTCGGGTCGCGCGTGTTCTTCGCTGGCATCACCAACTAGATGAGACATATCTCTGCTTCCTAATAAGCGTGCGTGAGATGTGAAGCGGGACGGCCGAGCCTGCGCACGGCCGTCCCGCTGCTACACACGACTAGGCTGTCGCCGCGTTGATGGTTGCCTCGGTGAGCGCACCCGCTTCGAAGCCTGCTTCGGTGAGGATCTCGAGATAGGTGCCGTCGTCCATGAGCGACTGCAGTGCAGCCTGCACGGCCTTCGTCATGTCGCTGTCCTTCTGGGTGGCGAAGCCGTAGGGCGCTGCGTCGAACATCTCCCCGACGACATGCAGCTGGTCTCCGAGCTTGTCGACCGCGTCGATTGTGACGGGAAGGTCGGCCGAGAAGGCGTCTGCCATACCATTGACGACCGCGTTCGTCACCTCGGGCTGGCCCTCGAACGGCAAGATCTCGATGGCGTCCTTGCCTGCGTCCTTGCATTCCTGATCGCGGCGCGGCATCTCGTCGAGGTGCTGGACGGTGCCGGTCTGCACAGCGACGGTGAGACCACACGCGTTATCGGGATCAACCTCAGTGCCGGCTGGCGCAGCCCACTGGCTACCCGCGTTCAAGAAGTTCACGAAGTCAACCGACTGTTGCCGCTCAAGCGTGTCGGTGAACGAGGAAGAGCCGAGGTTGACGACGCCCTCCTGGATACGCGGGATGATGCTGTCGAAGCCGAGGATCTCCCACTCAGGGGTAAGCCCAAGCTTTGCGGAGACTGCTTCGGCGAGATCGACGCCCCACCCAATGGGTTCGCCCTTGTCGTTCTTGTACTCGTTCGGCGGGTACTCGGCGTCGGTGCCGATGAGAATGGTGCCCGCCTCGCGAATATCTTCCGGGAGGAGCGCTACCGCTGCCTCGTCGGGCTTGATGGTCGTTGACGCATCGACCTTGTCGCCGTCCGTGCCCTCCTCAGCCGCGTTGTTCGTGCATCCGGTGAGTACCAGGGCCGCCGCCGCAGCGAGGGCGGGAAGTGCGTAGCGAATCTTCATTGATTCCTCCTTGTATGAGGTGGGGTGTTCAGTCATTGAAACCTCGATGCCGAGTGTAGCGAGCTACGCGGCTTCGGATGTAGCCAGAGTACCTATCCCGCTCCATACGAGGACTGGATCAGCCGGTTTTGTTGTCGAACTGTGTCTGGGATCTCGGATACCGGGAGTGTCAAAGCTCGGATCGACCAGAGCCGTGGCTTCATAAGTTCGGGCACATCGTTGGCGGTGCCTGCCGAGTAAGGCTGCGACTCTGCAGGCACCGCGATCTACACTTCCCGGCGAGCTAGTTCCCCACGTGTCGCAGACCGCGTCGTACGAGCAGCACCGCCCCGCTCACGAGCGCAGCCAGCGCAACCATGATCCCTGTCGAAGGGCCGGTTCCACCGGTCTCGGCGAGTTGCCGCGGCTCCGTCCCAACCGTATCCTCCGCTGGCTCGCTGACCCCGTTGCGTCCCGCTTCACCTGTGCTCCCTAGAGACCCACTGCCGTTGCCGCTAGCACTGCCGCCGCTGTCGGTACTGCCGCTGTCGGTACTGCCGCCGTCGCTAGTACCGCCGCCGTCGGCACTGCCGCCGCCGCTAGTACCGCCGCCGCTGTCGGCGTCCTCGACGCTTCCCGGTTCCGCGTGATCGGTCGGGGTATGCACAATATCCACCCATGAGGCCGGATCCTCCGCACTCACCACCCGATACGTGAACTCCGCGCTATCAAGCGCCACAATCGGGACCGTCCGCTCAAACAACACCGCACCGGCAGGATCCTTCGCAGCAATCCAACGCACCAACGCACCGTCAACCTCGCGCATCTCCCACGCACCCTGCATCTTCGGGGAATCATCCAGGTTGAACATCGTGAACGTGCCATCAGCCTTGAAATAGGCGTTCCCCACAAAGTTCATCGCACGCGGATCATCAAGCGCGACCGGCGCACCATCCTGATCCACCGCTCCCGTGGTCTGCCACGGCGTCGCAGCAAGCGCCACAGCGGCTTCGGTCTCCGAGGCGGTGACGACCGCGGCGCTCTGGACTGCACTCCCGGAGGCCATAGCTGGTCCTGCCGGCAAAACGCAGATCGCGAAGGCGACACAGGCCGAAGCGATCACGGTGTTTCGTGTGTATTCGTGAGATTTGTTCTTCAAGAGCACTTCCTTCTATCTATATACCGGTGACGGTGTCTGCCTGCGCTGAACGGCCTCGCTCACTCAGTTTTAGGCCCGAGAACCACGCAAAAACCGGGTGAGAACCCGCACATCAATCGATCAGTTGAACCGGGAACCGCCGCTCAGATGCCTGTGAGATGCGCATCCAGTTCAGCTGCAATGGCCCAGTAGCCGTTTGCCGCGGCAAGGTCGCGCGGCGACGTGCCGCCGCCATCCGCAAGCGAGGGGTTCGCGCCCGCGTTGAGGAGCATGCGCACCGCAGCGAGGTGGGCATCACCACCTGTTCCGAGCACGATAGCCTCGTGCAGTGCCGTCCATCCAAGGTTGTTGATGTGGTCGATCGGCACCCCGGCATCGATCAGCATTTTCATCGTGCTGAGGTGCGCGTGCTCAGCGGCCGGTATGAGGGCTGTTCCGCCAAAGCGGTTGACGGCGGTGACGTCGGCACCGTGTTCGAGCGTGAGCCGCAAGATTTCGTCTAAGCCCTCGGCCCCCGCGTACAGGAACGCCGAGTCTCGCATATCGTCTTGCGCGTTCGGGTCGGCACCGGCCTCGAGGAGGGCCCGCGCAATCTCGACCTGGTTCGCCTTCGTTGCCGATACTAGAGGGGTGCGCCCTGCTTCTCCTGTGGCTTCAAGGTCCGCCCCATGGAGGATCGCAGAGCGCACTCCGGCGAGATCCGCTGCCGCCGTCGCGTCTCGCAGCGCGACAGTCGCCGCGGCCTTTTCGGCCTCACTCGGGGGCTTGGGGGGATCTGCGGGGATGGGCGCCGCCGGCTCCCGCGTTTCTCTCGGCGGGGTGGGCCGGTCGTCGCCCGAGGTAGGCGCACAGCCAGCCAATACGCATAGCGCCAGCACGAAGGCAAAGGTCCGGATGATTGGCCGCGGCTGCCGCTTCGTCATGGGTACTCTTCCCGCGCGTCAGACCGGTGTGGCGTGGGTCACCGACACCTCGTTCTGTCCAACGAACGCTGTCCCAGGGTCTCGCCTCGGCGCAGGTTACACATCAACCGATCGGTTGAGGCTTGAACCGGCCCCATGCTGGATACTGAAGGCGATGGATCCTCGCGCTTCCCCACTGACTGCCGGCCCCGACAGGCCGCTCACAGCGATGCATATCGCCGTGGACCTGGGATTTGGCATCTTGATGGCCGTGAGTGTCTTCCGGTATTTCAGTAATCACCCGTTCGACGGAGTCGGGGTGTGGGCGCTCGCGCTTGCGGTGGGGTCGACGCTTGCCTACGCGGCCGCGGTCCTCGGCGCCGACCGGGGGAAACGGCAGACGATCGGGATCCTGACAGCGACAGCGCTCTGGCTGCCGCTGGCGGTCATCGCGCCCTCCTTCAGCTGGTGCGCCTTCGCACTCATCTTCGCCGTCTATCGCGTGCTGCCGAGGCGTCAGGCGACGGTCACGAGTGCGGGCATCGTTGTCACGGTCAGTACGGGACTGCTCATCATGTCCGACGGGCAAGATCTCGGGCTGGTTCTCGGCCCCTTCTTCGGCGGGATCGTGGTGTCCACGGCATACGTCGCGCTTGATCGTACGCTCGAGAACCGACGGCACCTCACCGACGAACTCTTGGCCACCCGGGAACAGCTCGCCCGCACGGAGCGAGATGCCGGAGCGCTCGCCGAGCGCGGCCGCTTCGCGAGCGAGCTTCACGACACTGTGGTGCAGCGCACCGCAAGCGCCCTCTTGCTGCTCGAGTCCACGGATGAGTCACGGGACCGCGGTGACGCGGCCATCGCCGAAGTACGGGAGGTGCTCCGCGAAGCGCTCGTGGAGACTCGGCAGCTGCTGCACGGTCTCCAGGCACCAGCGGAACAGGAGTCGCTCAGCGCTGCCCTGCGCGACCTCGCGCACTCGCACGCAGCAGAGTTCACGGCCGTTGGGGAGGACCATGCGGTCGAAGCCGATGTCGCGCACGCCCTGCTCCGCGTCACACAGGAGGCGCTCGTCAACGCGGGAAAGCACGCAGATGCTCGCACGGTGCGAGTCACACTGACGTTCTTTGATGATGCGGTCGGGGTGGACATCGCAGACGATGGCCGCGGTTTCAACACCGAGCAGGAGCAGCCTGTCGAGGCCGGCTACGGTCTCCGAGCGATGGCGTGGCGGATCGAAAACTTGGGTGGCCGCTTCACCCTGGAATCAGCAATCGACCAAGGCACGGTCATCGCGTGCGTCGTGCCGTGCGTAATTCCGGAGGATTCCCGCGCATGATCCGCATCCTGCTGGTTGATGACCACCCCGTGCTCAGGCACGGGATCCGTGCGCTGCTCGACACGCAGCCCGATTTGG
This sequence comes from Leucobacter sp. G161, assembly GCF_001482305.1. GTDB lineage: Bacteria > Actinomycetota > Actinomycetes > Actinomycetales > Microbacteriaceae > Leucobacter. Next base: position 85,104 of record NZ_LOHP01000063.1, on the reverse strand, counting down.
AGGTGGTCGCCGAGACCGGGGAAGCCGACGAGGCCGCTTCGCTCGCGCTCGCAGAACGCGTTGAGGTGGCGCTCGTCGATCTCGACCTCGGGCAGGATCGAGCTGACGGGGTGGCTGCGACGAGAGCAATCCTCTCGGCGCACCCGGCGGCACGAGTGATCGCGTTCACCGCGTTCGATTCAGACTCCGACATTGTTCGCATGACCGAGGCAGGTGCGATCGGCTATCTCCTCAAGGACAGCCGACCGCAGGCGCTCTATCGGGCTATACGCGCGGCCGCCGCTGGCGCACCCGCAATCTCCGGTCCGATCGCAGCACGACTCCACGGTCGCCAGCAGCATCCCAACGAAACACTCACTGCACGCGAACTCGCCGTCCTCGAGTTGGCTGCGTCAGGGCTGTCGAACAGGGATTTGGCGCGGAGGCTCCACATCAGCGAGGCGACCGTGAAGACCCATCTTCACCACGCATTCACGAAGCTGGGGGCGGAGAATCGCCAGAGCGCCATCGCGATCGCCATCAAACAGGGACTCGTCAGGCTCTGACAGGCGCCGAGCGCAGGGTCCCGCGTGTCCCGCGCTCGCTACCCACCGAGCACACGCAGAACTGATGCCGCCGCGCTGTGCCCTGCGTCTTCGGCGACCTGCCTCGCGGTCCGGCCGTCGTCGCCCACCGCAGCCGGATCGGCACCAGCCCGCAGCGCGAGTGCCACTGCATTCGCGTCGCCCGCCGATGCACCTGCAAACAGGGCCCGGCCAGGTACTGCGGGGGCGGGTGCGTTCAGCGCTTCCAACACCGCGATCTGGCCGGGGAACCCTCGATGATGCGCCATCTGCAGCGGCGTCATGCCTTCGCTACCCGACGGCGTATTCAGGCTCGCGCCTCCCGCCACGAGCACCTGCAACGTCAGGTGGTAACTCGGGTCATCGCGCCCCAGGATCACTGCCTCGTGGAGCGCCTGATAGCCCAGCCTGTTGACATGGCTGGAGTCGATGCCGTTGCGCAGCAGGATTCCTGATACCTCCCAGTGACCGCGCTCGGCGGCCCGGATCAGTCCCGTACCGTTCCAGCTGTCGAGGTCGGTGAGGTCCGCGCCGTGTTCGAGGGTGAGTTCGAGAAGCTCGGATCGCCCCTCGCTCGTGGCGATGAGATACGGCGACTGCATAGTCTCATCTTGTGCGTTCGGGTTTGCTCCCCACTCGATGAGTCGCTCAGCTGCTCTAACATCGTTGACCCAGGCAGCGTCGCGGAGCTGCTGGTCGAGGGCGCCCTGCGCGAGGCCGGGGTTTTCTGGGCCCGGTTGAGGCGTTGCAGAAGGCTTGGCTGCCGCCGCATCGGTCGCGCCCGACGTCACCCGTTCCGGCGCGCTCGATGGCTCGGGCGCGCAGCCGCTCAGCAGTACCGCGCTCCCGAGAAGCAGCGCAGTGAAACGCATATTCGTGGTTGTCCGGCAGTCAGTCATCCAACTCAGCCCCCTGCAGTTGCGCGGGCTCGGTGCCCGGTCTCATCTGCCAGCGTATGAAGTGACTGCCCCAGCCACATCAACCGATCGGTTGAGCCCGGCCCACTACCGGGGCACGCGGCACGACAACCCAAAAGCCCCTGACTGCAGTGAATGAACACGCAGTCAGGGGCTTTCGTTGTGGCGGAGGATGGGGGATTTGAACCCCCGAGGGCGTGAACCCAACACGCGTTCCAGGCGTGCGCCATAGGCCGCTAGGCGAATCCTCCATGTTTGTCGAGCGAACTCAACCAACGCGGATAAGTCTAGCGTGTTCGCGGGGCGCCGTGCGCCACCACCCCCACAAGGGCCGTGAAACCCCGACATTCCGCCGGAAATCCGGCGACCGAACGACGCGGATGCGCCCCGATCTGGCCAGCCAGCGTCCCCGGAAGGACGCAGAGCGCGCTCCCCGGAAAGCTGAGAAAACGTGCCCGAGCTTGAATGTAACGGAAACGTAACGCATACTAGAAAGGTTGCTGGCCCACCGGTCTTGCAATAATCAACGTTTTGGAGTCTCTGAGTGCCATCACCCGCCAAACCCTTTGTGGTCACGCTTGTAGCTGCTGTGACCTTCGCACTGGGAGCAGCGCCAGCCGGCGCAATCGAGACCGAAGACTTTACGGCAGCTTCAGCTGCGCCGACTGTCTCGCTCACCACACAAGCTTTGAACACTGAGACGGATACCTCTCCGCTCGTTCCCATCAGCTCCGTCCTTGCCGAGGCCGAGAGCAAGCACGCTGACGCCGTGCACAACTTCGATGTCGAGGCAGCTATCGCCGCAGCGACGTCAGAGCTGGGCACGAGCCGCGCCACCGGCTGGGGAGCCCCCGGCGAGTGCATCGTCTCGGCCCAGCGCTGGATCCGCGCAGGCAGCGGCGCCTGGACCGGCGGTGGCGACCCCGTCGCGAACTACGCGGGCGCACTCCGCCTCTCCCCCAACGAGGCAGTTGCCGGCGACATCATCCAGTACGAGCACATGCAGTTCCCGACCTCCTGGGTCTCCGGCGTGCACACCGTGCTGGTGACCGGCGTGAACGATGACGGCACCTACCAGATCATCGAGTCGAACGTTCCGACCGGATCGGGCTACGTGCAGGCGCACGAGTCGTGGGTTCCCAAGCCGCCCGCAGGCTTCCAGGCAGTCGCCTGGCGCTTCTAGGCAGTCGCCTGGCGCTTCTAGGCGCTGAGTACCCGCTCGTACAACCCCACCATGCCTGCGGTCTGTGCTGACTGCAGCAGCCGTCCGCCAACGTCCTCCGGCACGCGGTGCACTCCCGGACGCTCGGAGATCCCGGCGACCGCTTCCCGCAGCACAGCCGCAAGTGCCGCGACACTTGCATCTCGCGCGAGCCATGCGGGCTCCACAGCAAGGTCGGCCGCGATGTTCGGGTCGCAAAAAATCGTCGGGGTCCCGAGCGCCGCAGCCTCGTACGGAGTGAGACCCTGGGTCTCAAACCCGATCGAGGTTTGCACGAGCGCATCCGCGTCGCGCATCGCGGCGAGCGCCTCCTCGTAGGGCACAGGACCCGCGACGCGCACGCGATCCCGCAGGCCGAGCGTCTCGATCCGCCGTTCGACCTTCCCGAGCAGCAGCCCGGCCCCGTGCAGGGCGACGTCAGCGTCGATCCCCGACTGGCCGAGCGCCTCGATAAACTCGAGCACGCGCTTCTCGCCGCTCATGCGGCCGAGCCAGACGAGCCGTGGCCTGGTGCGTGCGCTCCGGGGAGCCGCGCGAACAGCGCCGATAAGCTCGTCGTCGACGCCGCCCTGGGTCACCTCGACACTGCGCGCAACCCCGTGTGCTTCGAGCGTCGTCGCAAAGTGCCCGGATGGCGCGGTCACGAGTGCGGCACCGGCAGTGAGCTCTGCGAGGTACCGCCAGGCGCCAGTGTCGCTCTCAGCGACCTGCGCGCGCGCGACCGCGGGAATCCGTCCGACGGCGATCCGCCGCCAAGCGCGCAGGCCAGCGAACGCGATGGGTGCGAGCGGGGTGACGGCACGCGTCCCCTCGTCAACGTTGTTGTGCATCGTGAACGCGACCGGCAGTCCGTGCCGTTTCGCTGCGCGGAGGCCAATCATCGCGCCCCAAAAGTCACCCTGGATGTGCACGAGATCCACCGGCGGCGCCCCCGCGGCTTGGCGGGCGGCGAGCGCCCGATCCAGCGCGCGATCGGTGCGCTTCCCCGGCCAACTGATGCCGTACTCACGGTCCTTGGTGATCGGCATCGACGGGAGGTCGATGTAGGCGTCGCGGTCGGCCGGCGTCGGCGCGTAGCCCGCGCGATGCAGCGCGGGAGCCGCGATGCTCACGGTGTGGCCCGCGCGCTCGAGAAAGCGCCGCTGCAGCCGCAGGGCGACCTGTACGCCACCGAGCGACTCGGGGTGCTGGTCGGTGACGATGAGGATGTGCATCGCGCGCTACGCGGCTGGAGCGCCCCGATAGAGGGCTTCGAAGGTGTCGAGGGTGGTATCGATATCGTGCGACTGCACGGCGGCCAGCGAGGCCTGCTGCATCCGTTCGTACTCCGCGGGATCCGCCGTGAGCACCTTCTTCAGTGCCTCAGACAGCTCGCGGTCGTTCCCCGCCTGGAACAGATAGCCGTTCTCGCCGTGGTGCACCAGGTGCGGGAGCGCCATCGCGTCGGCGGCGACGATCGGCAGGCCAGAGGCCATCGCTTCCATCGTTGCGATCGACTGGAGCTCGGCGATCGAGGCGATGGCAAACACCGTGGCCTCGGTGAGGTGACGGCGCAGCTCGTCGTCACTCACGCGGCCCGTGAAGTGCACGCGTCCGGTGAGCCCGAGCTCGGCGACGAGTTTCTCAAGGTTCTTGCGCTGGTCGCCGTCGCCGACGATGGTGAACGTCGCCTGCAGCTCCGGGTCGAGGCGGGCGAGCGCCCGGATGATGACGTCGATCTCTTTTTCGAGCGTGACGCGGCCAACGAACACCAGTTTGTTCTGTTCGCGCGGACCGACCACTGCCGTGTAGTCGCTCGCACGGAGCCCACAGCTCACCGGCTGCACTCCGCGCCGATATGTGTTTCGTTCGAGGAAGTCTGCCGCGCGCCTCGTCGGCGTCGTGATCGCTGCGGCGTTGCGCAGCACGCGGTCGGCGTCGCGCCAGCCCCAGCGCACAAACAACCGCTTCGCCCGCTCGGGGAGAAGCGTGAAATCGAGCACGTTCTCGGGCATGATGTGGTTGGTCGCGACGATCCGAATGCCACGCTTCGCGCCCTCGCGAGCGAGCCCGCGACCGATCACCAGGTGGGACTGGATGTGGATCACGTCGGGCTTCACCTGGTCGAGGATCTGCCTGGCGTAGTGCCGTGCTCGCCACGGGAGCACGAACCGGAGCCAGTCATGCGGGTACCAGCGCCAGCTGGCGAGCCGGTGCACCACCATACGCTCGCCCTCGATCGTTTCGATCGACGCGCCCATGAGCCGGTGTTTCTTCGATGGGGCGGCCACATGGACGTCATGCCCGCGACGCACCAGTCCGGCGGCGAGCCGCTCAGCGAAACGCGCAGCACCGTTCACATCTGGGGCGAACGTGTCGCAGCCGAGCAGTATGCGAATCGGGGCGTTGTCGGGTTGTTGGGTCACGGGGTGCTGTCGTCCTTTAATACATAGGGGTCGGCGAACAAACTCAAGTGTATTCTGCGCTTCCCGTGTTCTCGCAGTGGATCGCCGCTCCCGCGAATCCGCGGAGCCCTGCGGCTTTCGCGCAATCGGTGAGGTACTTTTCCACCGGGTGAAATGCAACCCACCGGTCTACGTTCTGGCGCTTATCGCCCCAGCACACGAACCTAGTACGGTGCCCAGTTTCCATTCCCCAGCCGCCCACATCATCGGAGATCGCATTCGCGACGCACGTCGAACACGTGGCCTCTCCATGGACGACCTGAGCGAACTCGCAGTAGTGAGCCTGACAAGCATCGGCAAAATCGAGCGGGGCGTCCAGAGCCCCTCGGCCGAGACGCTCGTGCGCATCGCCACCGCGCTCGACGTCGATGCCGGGTCATTCATTCGCGGGATAACGGCAGACCATTACGGTCGGCGCTCGCACCAGTTCACCGCGCGTGACTTCATTCGCGAACAGCAAGCGCGGACGGGCGGTGGACCGTCCGCGGACGCGCAGACAGTCTCTGACGCCGACGGGGACACCGCCAACGACGATGTGCGCCGTTCAGCGAGCTAGCGCTCGTCAGCCTCACCGTCGAGCACCGCGTCCTCGGCGACGTCATCGAAAGTCCGATCGCGGTTACGCCACGCGTAGATACTCTCCGAAGCTTCTTCGCGCGGCTTCGACAGCAGCAGGATCGACAGCGAGACACCGATGAGCGCGGCGAGCACCGCAGCGATGATGCCGGACATCATCATCGTGAAGCCGAGAGCCAGGCCGAGCGCGTACAGCGCAGCGAACGGCACCACAAAAAACAGCAGGCGCAGCACAATGTAGGTGGTCCAGGCTTTGCGTTGTTCACTCACAGCGCCGAGTCTACCGAGGCAGACTGTGCACTCTCTCCCCTCACCCGGAGGGTTGCCGGGTAGCATGAGGGCATGGTCAGGTTTATCATTATCGGCGCTGTCATCGCGGTAGCGTTCACACTGTACTCGTTGGTTGACGCCGCGATGACTGACCACTCACGCGCTCGCGGGGTTAGCAAGCCAGTCTGGATCGTCATTATCGTGCTGCTGCCAGTCATCGGCGCGGTGCTGTGGCTGATGATCGGCAAGGGAAGCCCCACCTCGGGTCCTGGCACGCAGAAGCATCTCGCGCCCGACGACGATCCACGGTTCACCGGCCCTCAGCTCAGCGATGCCGAACGCGAATCGCTCCGCGACCTTGAGGCGCGCCTGAAGGAGCTCGACGACGAGACCTTCCCCGGCGAGGAGCCCCGGAAGCCGCGGCCCAGCGAGGACCAGGATCAGGACCAGGACAAGACACGGTGAGCGCGGGGCCAGCTCCCGCGTCAATCTTCGCAGTAGAGCTCCTCGCTGAGCTCATTCGCCGAGGTATCTCCGATGTTGTGGTGTGCCCCGGGTCACGGTCGCAAGCCCTCGCGCTCGCGGCCGCTGCTGCTGAGGAGGCCGGAGCTATCCGGCTGCATGTTCGTGTCGACGAACGATCCGCCGCGTTTTTCGCGCTCGGTCTTGCCCGCGAGACCGGTTTGCCAGCCCCCGTCATCGTCACGAGCGGCACCGCGGTCGCGAACCTCGCACCGGCAGCGCTCGAGGCGCACGAGGGCCGGGTCCCGTTCATCGCACTCACTGCGGATCGCCCGGCCGCGCTGCGCGGTACGAGGAGCAACCAGACCACGACCCAGTTCGATATGTTCGGCAGCGCCGCGCGGCTCTCGCTCGACGTTGCGCCACCGACGTTCGGCGTCGACGGCGACATTGGTCGCGGCCCCGCGCAGGATCCGGGACGACTGGCGGCGCGCGCGTTCTCAGCAGCCCGGGGGTTCCCTGGGGACCGACCGGCGGGGCCGGTGCAGCTCAACTTGCAGTTCGTCGAGCCACTGTCGGGCACCACGGGCTTCGAACAGATGATCGCCGCCGGCTTCGCGGCAGCCGGCGAAGAAGGAGCCACTGCCCGCGAGAACATTGCGGCCAACGCCGCGGCGGCGCCGGGATCGGCGTCGCGTTCGGATGGCGAACGCTTCCAGACGTTCCTTCCCGATACTGACGGCGGCTACGTCCACCGCGATGACGCCCTCGCCGTGGTCGTCGCAGGCGCCGGTGCCGGCGATGAGGCCGAAGCCTTCGCGCGCGACGCAGGCCTCCCACTACTCGCCGAGGTCGTGAGCGGCTCCCGCTTCGGCCGCGAGGCGATCACCGCGTACGCAACACTCATCGACGACCCCGAGATCGGCGGGCTCACCGAGCGCGCGATCGTGTTCGGGCACCCAACGTTAACCCGCCAGATTCCCGCGCTGCTTGGGCGCGATGACGTCGAGGTCATAGTCGTCGACCCACACGCCGGCGACCAGTACGCCCCAGTCTCGGGCGCACGGGTCGTACCGTCTGCCACGATCGCGGCAGACCACAATCCACGCGTGCACCGTCGCTGGCTCGGCGTCTGGGTTGCCGCCGACCGCGAACTCCAGCGGGCGCGCAGCACCGTCCACGAGCCAGACCTCGACGCCGCACGCGAGACCGGATACAAGGAACGCAACGCCTACGCGCGCGCCGAGGTCGCTGTGAAGCGGGAACCCATCTCCCGCGAGCTGCTCGTCGAGACCGTCTGGCGCGCCACGTGGCCACACGACCGGCTCGTCATCGCCGCGTCTCGCCTCGTGCGGGTGCTCGATACGCTCGCCCCAGCCCGGAAACTCACGGTGCACTCGAACCGCGGACTCGCTGGCATCGACGGCACCGTCGCAACCGCCATGGGTGTGGCCGTCGCGAGCCAGGTCGATCCTGACCCGGCGCGCGCCGCCGGCACCACCCGAGTCATCATCGGCGATCTCGCGCTGCTGCACGACGCCGGCTCGCTCCTCCTCTCGGACGACCCCGAGGTGCGACCGAGGATTCAGCTCGTCGTCGGCAACGACGGCGGCGGTACGATCTTCGACAACCTCGAGGTGGCCGCGACGACCGCCCCAGGCGCCTTCACGCGGGTCATGCGGACGCCCAAAGCCGCGAACCTCGAATCTCTCGCCGCCGCCTACGGCTGGGAGTATCACCGGGCCGCCACCCGCGGCGAGCTCGAACGGCTCTTCACCGCTCCCGTGACGGGCCCCACACTCGTCGAAGTGCCGATCGGCGAGGTAGCGTCAGTCTGATCCGCCGCCGCTGGGTGCGGCCCCGAGGCCTGTTGCCCCCGGCCCGCAGGCCCTACAGTTGCTGTACGGCGACGGCTGCCACCCGGCACCCGTGCGAGCCTATGACGGGGGACGACATGGCGAACGAGTTCTGGGACAGCGACGTAGCGACCCTGCTGCGCGTCGGCGAAGGGTGCACACTCAGCGGGATCGACCCCGGTTCGACCCCGGGGACAACGGCGAATAAGAAAGCGGGCCAGGCTGAGCTTGCGGCGGCAGCGCACGAGCTACGCGAACTCCAAGAGCGACTGTTCGCACAGAGCCGCGCGGGTGCACCGGATCGCGTGCTCGTCGTGCTGCAGGCCATGGACGCCGCAGGCAAGGGCGGCATCGTCAACCACGTCTTCGCCCAGCTCGAACCGCACGGCCTCGAACTCACCGCATTCAAGTCACCGACCGAGGAGGAGCTCTCACACGACTTTCTGTGGCGCATCGAACCTCGCGTCCCAGGGCCCGGCGTCATCGGGCTCTTCGACCGTTCACACTACGAAGACGTGCTCATTCAGCGGGTGCGATCCTTCGCACCGGCTGAGGAGATCGAGCGCCGCTACGGTGCGATCACCGCGTTCGAGCAGCGCCTCGCCGACGAGGGCGTCCACATCGTGAAGGTGATGCTGCACGTCTCACCTCAAGAGCAGGCCGAACGTTTGAGCGACCGGCTCGCAGATCCCGCGAAGCACTGGAAATACAATCCGGGCGACGTCGACGAGCGGAAGCTATGGCCGGCATACATGGAGGCCTTCCAGACCGCAATCGACCGCAGCAACGCGCCACATGCGCCCTGGTACGTCGTGCCGGCCAACTCGAAGTGGTACGCGCGGGTCGCGGTGCAGCGCATCGTGATTGGCGAGCTCGAACGGATCAACCCGCAGTGGCCGGCGGCAGACTTCGACGTCGTCGCCGAGCAGGCCAGGCTCGCCGAGACGAGCGAGCTGCGCTGGCCGTAGGGTCCCTGCCCGGCCATGCCGTCCTCTCTGCCCCGAGTCTTCCTTTCCGAGCCTTGTGCGTGCGTTGCAGGAGTCGCACAGGATAAAACGGGTCGGAAAGGATGCTGCGGGGACTCCGGGGGCCGACACGCAGCTGAGGGCACCCAGTTGCTGTCAGCGGTTTCGCGGCCCCCAGTGGGGCCGCAGCCAACTGGCTCAGGTGTCGTCCGCGACGAGTTCAACCTTGAACCCCGCGGCGTTCTCGAGCCATCCGGCGTAGTGTTCAGCACCTCCAGCGTGCGGATAGCGGTCTGCATATAGCTCGCGCCATCCCCTCTGCTTGGCTTCCACCATGAGTGCATCGACGCGGTCGCCGGATCCTGCTTTGAAAGCGATGTGGTTGACCCCTGGCCGTCGCCGATCCTGCATCGGCGTTGACAGATTCGGAGAGGTCGTGAGCGTCAGGTATGCCCCACCGGCTGCCCAGGATTGACCCTCTGCCCACTCGCTCTCGAGGGTGAATCCGAGACCGCCGAGCAGCCACCCCCACTCATCGCGTGCTTCAGCGATGCTGGAGAGCCATACTTCGACATGATGAATTCCGGGCACCCCCATACTCTCAGCTGGCCGCTTCGGCGCAACCCCGGACGGCCAGCTTCATCCCGCCTGCCCGGGTTTTTCTTGGCTGAGCCTTGTGCAGGCTGTGCAGGACTCGGACAGGATAAATCGGGTCGTTTGGGGTGCCCGAGGGTCGGGATCGCGGGCGCGGGCGCGGCGATAGGCAGGCCCAGGCAAGCGAGCGGGCAGGCGACGCGAGGAGCGCAGCGGCTAGCGCGCGAAGGCATCGGTGATCGGGCGGAACTTCGAGACCGTCTCGCCAAGCTCGTGCTGCGGGTCGGAGCCCTCGACAATCCCGCCGCCGGCCGTCGCGACGAGTGTCCGCTCGCCTGATGCGTCAGGTTCACCGAGCTGCGCGCAGCGGAGCGCGATCACCCACTCCCCGTCGCCAGCTGCGTCGATCCAACCGACGGCACCCGAGTAGCGGCCGCGGTCAAACGGTTCGAGTTCGGCGATCATCGCGACCGCGTCGGCGGTCGGGGTGCCGGCGACCGCGGCGGTGGGGTGGAGCGCATTCACGAGTTCCAGTGCCGTCGATTCGGCGCCGAGCGCTGCCCCCAGGTCGGTCGCAAGGTGCCAGACGTTGGGGAGCTGCAGGGCGAACGGGGCATCGCTCGTGCGCAACTCTGTGACGTGCGGCGCGAGCGCGGTCACGACGCTTTGCACGGCAAAGTCGTGTTCGTGCTGTTCCTTCGCAGAGCGGAGCAATTCGTCCCTCGCCGCCCGGTCGCGAGCCGCATCTTCCGAGTGGCGGCCGCGGGTGCCAGCAAGCACGCGTGCCGAGACGGCGCCGCTCGTGGACCGGACGAGCGTCTCCGGGCTCGCGCCGATGAGGCCGTCGACGGCAAACGTCCAGCAGTCGAGGTAGCGTTCGCTCAGCCGGTCCAGCGGGATCCGCAGATCAGCGCCAGCCTCCAGCTGACCCCCGATTTGGCGGGACAGCACGACCTTCTCCAGCTCGCCGGCAACCACCCGCGCCGTCGCATCCCGCACGCCGGCGAGATAGGCGTCGACGTGGCTGCCGCCGGCCGAAATACCAAACTTGGGTCCGTCCGACCCGCCCTCGGGCAGCCGCATCGCTACAACCTCAGGCGCGAGCAGTCCGACACCGGCCCAATCGGCCGCGGCGAGTTCACGAGGTTCGGGCAGCACAGAAGCGGGATCAGTTGCCCCAGCAAGTGCGCTGTTCTCGCCCGGAAGGGTCACTTCCGTCACCCAGGCCATGTCTCGGTGCCGGTGAATGAGGAGCTTCGGAACGATGAGGACGCTCTCGGAGGAGCTTTCGTCTGCGAAGGCGAAGGTGCCGAACGCGACGAGGCCGGAGCCTGGCATACCGACCGGGTCGTCGACCGTGGAAGCGGCGGCGATCTCTCGCCATACTCGCGATGCCTCTGTATACCGGTCTGGGCCTGCAAATCGGAGCCGCAGCGCCTCACCGACGCCGACGCAGCCGCGATCGCCACGGTTCCAGAAGAGCGGGAATTCGGGGTCTGCGTAGCTCAGCAGATTCGGCAGTTCGGGCAGCGCCCTCGTCACCGCTTGCAGCGTCGGCACGTTACCCACAGGTCCCCCGGTCACATCGGTAATCACCATCCCAATCTACTCGCCAGCAACTGCATGCATTCACAGAGGTACAACCGGCTACGATGGAACGGTGACTCGACCAGACACCACGACCAAGCATGCGACGGACGTTTCTGCCATGTTCGATGAGGTATCCCAGAAATACGATCTCCTCAACGACGTGCTGTCGGTCGGTAACTCCCGCCTGTGGCGCATTGCGACCACTCGCGCTATCGCACCCCGCAAGGGCATGCGGATCCTCGACCTCGCCGCCGGCACCGGCACGTCGTCGGCAGCGCTCGCAGCGCACGGCGCGCACGTCACCGCCGCGGATTTCTCTGAGGGCATGCTCGCTGAGGGCCGCCGCCGTAACGCCGGCAATGACCTCATCGACTTCGTCTGGGCAGACGCAACGCAGCTGCCGTTCGAGGACGACAGCTTCGACGCCGCAACTATTTCGTACGGCCTCCGCAACGTCTCCGAGCCGAAGCAGGCGCTCGCCGAGATGGCGCGCGTGGTGAAGCCCGGCGGACGGGTCGTCATCGCCGAATTCTCTCAGCCTCCGGCTGGTGCCGTGAACTGGGCGTACACGCAGTACAACCGGCACGTTCTGCCACGCGTCGCAGGTGTTATCAACCGCGATGCTGCCGAGGCGTACAAGTACCTCAACGAGTCGATTGAGACTTGGCCGGCGCAGGAGGAGCTCGCAAGCTGGCTCCGCGAGGCGGGCCTGGAGCGTGTCGCATACCGTAACCTCACGCTCGGAATCGTAGCCCTCCACCGCGGGTTTGTACCGCGCGCAGCCAAGCCAGCGGTACCCGCAGCAGCGAAGCCAGCACAGTCGGCAAAGGCCGCTGCCACGAAGCCCGCTGACGCGCAGCCCACAGACGAAAAGTCAGCGGAAGCGAAGCCGGCCAGCCAGAAGCCCGCGGCGAAAAAGACTGCAGCGAAGAAGCCTGCCGAGAAGAAGCCTGCCGCGAAGAAGCCCTCGACGCAGTCGGCCGACGCACAGCCTTCGCAGAAGAAGGCTGCGGCAACTAAGCCGAAGGCGAAGGATGCAGCCGACGGCACACAAGCACCCGCCGCAAAGAAACCCGCAGCGAAGAAGCCGGCCGCGTCGAAGCCCAGCACCCCGAAGACCGAGACGAACGAGCGAGGCCACGAGTGATCCGCCAGAGCACGGCTGACACGACCACCCAGGCGTTGCCGATGCGACTCTTCCAGAGCGCAGGGGATCGTCGTCAGGCGAAAGAACTGCAGCGCGAGCTTGACCTCATCGAGGCTAGTCTCCTTGAGAACCTCGGCTTCGCCTCTGCCGTCGCGGATGCACCCGCTCGCTACCTCGCTGAGGCCGGAGGCAAGCGGATCCGCCCGATGCTCACGGTACTCACCAGTCAGCTCGGAGACGGCCCGAACGAGCTCGTCCGCCGCGCTGCGGTCGCCGTCGAGATGACGCACCTCGCCTCGCTCTATCACGACGATGTCATGGACGAAGCGACTCTGCGTCGCGGCGTCTCCGCATCGCACATGGTGTGGTCGAACTCGGTCGCGATCCTCGCGGGCGACTTGCTGTTCGCGCGCGCCTCGTCGCTCGTCGCCGGCATGGGCGAGGACGCGATCCTGCTCCAGGCGCGCACCTTCGAGCGGCTCTGCCTCGGCCAGCTACACGAGACCGTCGGCCCGCAGCCCGAGGATGAGCACATCGCGCACTACATTCAGGTGCTCGCCGACAAGACCGGTGCGCTCATCTCGACTGCTGCACGCATGGGCGTCATGTTCGGCGGCGGCAGTGCTGAGCACGCGAACGCCGTCACCGAGTACGGCGAGCGCATCGGCGTCGCCTTCCAGCTCATCGACGACGTCATTGATCTCTCCCCAAAAAAGGAGCAAACGGGCAAGCGTGCGGGTACTGACCTCCGCGCGGGCGTCGCAACGCTCCCCCTGCTCCTCCTTCGAAACCGTGCCGCATCAGGCGATACCGACGCACAAGCGCTCCTCACCCGCATCGACGCGGGCGTGCAGGCGATTGCTGACGGCGCCGATCTGTCGGTCATGGATCCAGAGGTTGACGCGCTCTACAACCATGTTGTGACGCGCGAGACCGAGGCAACCGCCCAGCGTTGGGCCGACGAAGCTGTCGCAGCACTGAACGTGCTGCCCAAATCGCCGGTGAAGCGCGCGCTTGAGCGCATGGCGGAATCCATTGTTTCGAGGGAAGGGTAGTTCCGAGGGTATGAGCAAAATGCGCCTGGCCATTGTGGGGGCCGGACCAGCCGGCATTTATGCTGCAGACCTGCTGTTGAAAGCGGAACGTGATTTCGAGGTGGAGATTGACCTCTTCGAGCAACTCCCTGCGCCCTATGGGCTCGTTCGTTACGGCGTCTCCCCCGATCACCCGCGCATCAAGGGCATCATCAACGCCCTGCGTGACGTGCTCGACAGCGGCGAGATCCGCTTCTTCGGCAACGTCCGCTACGGGCAGGACCTCACACTCGACGACCTCAAGCAGCACTACAACGCTGTCATTTTCTCGACGGGCGCGATCCGCGATGCGATGCTCGGCGTGCCCGGCATCGACGCCGAGGGATCGTACGGTGCCGCTGACTTCGTCAGCTGGTTCGACGGCCATCCTGACGTGCCGCGCACCTGGCCACTCGAGGCCGCGTCTGTCGGCGTCATCGGCAACGGCAACGTCGCACTCGACGTGTCGCGCATGCTCATCAAGCACGCCGATGACCTGCTCGTCACCGAGATCCCCGAGAACGTGTACGACGGGCTCAAGGCGAACCCCATCGAGGAGCTGCACCTGTTCGGGCGCCGCGGCCCGAAGTATGTGAAGTTCACGCCGCTCGAGCTCCGTGAGCTCGGCGAGGTGCGCGACGTCGACATGGTGATCGACGAACGCGACTTCGCGCACGCCGACCCGTACGCCGACGAGGTGCTCGCGAAGAACAAGCAGGTCACGGTCATGACCCGCATCATGGACAAGTGGCGGGACGAGCAGCGTGCACGCGAGGCCGGCGAAACCGAGCCGTCGTCGCGTCGCCTGCACCTGCACTTCTGGTCGAAGCCTGTCGAGGTCGTCACCGAAGAGGGCCGGGTCACCGGTCTGAAGATCGAGCGCACCGCGCCCGATGGTGAGGGCGGCATCGTCGACACCGGCGAGTTCGAGGTGATCCCGATGCAGTCGCTCTACCGCGCGGTCGGCTACTTCGGTTCACCGCTTGACGAGATTCCGTTTGATGAGAATCGCGGCGTGATCCCGAACGACCGCGGCCGCGTGCTCGATCTCGAGGGCGCTCAGATCCCCGGGGTGTACGCGACCGGGTGGATCAAACGCGGCCCCATCGGCCTCATCGGCCACACAAAATCGGACGCTATGGAGACGCTTGAGCGCCTTATGGAGGATTCGACTACATGGTGGCAACCCGAGCATGGTGACGCGAACATCATTCCTGAGCTACTCTCGAATCGGGGGGTGCCATACACAAACCTCGACGGGTGGCACCGACTCGACGAGCACGAACTGTCGCTTGGCGAAGCAGCCGGGCGCACGCGCATCAAGGTTGTCTCGCGCGACGAGATGACCCGCGTTTCGCGCGGAGAATAACGACCGCTCGCGCGTGAGGCGCACGCCACGGGCCACCAAGGACCGGCGCCTCACGCGTTACTCAGCAAAGAGCATTCTGACGGCATCCGTGACGGGAATGCCCTCCCGATTGGCGCGCGCCCGCGCCATATACCGACGGTCCGAGGGAAGCCGCTCCAGCCCCGAGGCACGGAGTTCCGCAACAAGCTGCGCGATACGGTCAGCAAAGCTGCCGTCTCCGCCTCGCTCGGGGTCGATGAGGATCAGGAGTTGCCCCGTCCGTGCGGTACCGCCATCTTCTGGGGCCTCGGCAAACACCAGGTCGTCACGGTAGGAGAAGGCTCCGCCGGTGAGGCCTGAGGCCAGAATCTCGACCATGATCGATATGTTTGCTCCTTTGTGTCCACCGAATGGGAGCAACCCTCCAGACTCGAGTATCTCGTCAGGGTCGGTCGTGTCGCGGCCATGCGTGCCAGTACCTGTTCCAACGGGGACAGGTTCTCCTGCCTGAGCTCGGAGCTGCAGATCGCCATGGGACATTGTGGAGGTTGCAAAGTCCATGACGAGGGGGTCGCTCCCAGCAACCGGGGTTGCGAACGCAAACGGGTTCGTTCCGAGCATCTTTCGATCGGCACCACGGGGAATCACAGACGCACCACCCGTCACCATCGTTATCCCCAATACCCCACGTCTTGCGAACGGCTCGATATCTGGCCACAGGGAGCTAAAGTGGTGTGAGTTTCGGATTGCGACCACGGCAACCCCTACGCTCTCCAGCGCCTCGTCGATCACCGAGGATGCCGCGTTGATCGCGGGCTGGGAGAACCCATTTGCCGCGTCAACCCTAATGAATGCCGCACTGGATTCCTCCACTCGGGGAACCGCAGCCCCGTCGGCCCAGCCGCTTCGCAATGATTTCAGGTAACCAGGCACCCGAAACACACCGTGGCTCACCGCACCGTCACGCTCGCAACTGGCGCAGTTCTCCGCAAGGACCGCCGCCACACCGGGATCGGCCCCTGCTTGCTCAAGCAGAAATCGAATTCTGGCCTCGAGCGCCTCGAACCGAATCTGAGAGCCCAATGCTGAGCGAGATGTATTCTCCGAGTTGGCAGGATTGAAATCAACCACGTGTTCCCCTTTGATGACAAAACCACATTGTCTGACAATAAGATAATATTGTAATTTGGGCACGTAGCCCTACCCGGCACACCGGCCAGTGATTCTGCTCAACAGGAGAGCCATGCACCCACTCGACTCCAGACCAGTTGGACCCGGCGTCTCAGGTCCAGCAAAGATAACGAGCCTTTCGCGCAGAGACGCGGTAAGGCTCGAAATCCGCAGAGCAATCATTCTCGGCTCCCTGAACCCCGGCGACAGGCTTACTGAGGCCCGTCTTGCCGACCAACTGGGCGTGAGCCGCCCGACCGTCCGCGAAGCACTCAACGCATTAGCCGAGGAGGGCCTCGTCACCAAACAGCCTTACAAGGGGCTGCGTGTGGCACAGCTCGATCCCGCTGCTATACACGACATCGCAGTCAGCCGGACGGCCCTCGACATGGTCGCCGTCGAAGCAGTGCTCAACGACCGAACCGGAGCGAAGTTCGCAACGATTGAGCGCGGCTGGCAGACCTACGCCGTCAACGTATACAACTCGGATCCGGTTGTTCAGCACGACGCCCACCTCGAGTTTCATCGGTGCATCTGGGAAGCCTCCGGAAACTTTCTACTCGAAAAACTCTGGCCAGTCACCGCAGCCCAACTCACCATCGCGCTCGCGGAAGACCAGCGGCGCCGCTCGGACCCAGAGCGCGAGTACGAGATACACCTCTCCCTCATGGAAGCGCTGCGAACCCGAGACTTCGATACGATCCGGGACGCCATCTCCGCCCACACCCTCGTGAGCGCGGACGAGATCGTCGCCATGATGCTCGCGGAACGGAGCAGCCTATGAAGACACTTGTCATCGGAGCCACTGGCCACATAGGTTCTGCCGCCGTTGCGGCACTCGCTCCTCGCCATGAAGTCATCGGAGTTGGGCGCACGTCAACCCCCGGGGTAGACATTGAGGACCCCGCCTCAATTCAGCGGCTCTTCGAGACAGTGGGGCGGGTGGACGCGGTCATCTGCGCGGTTGGATCGGCACCATTCAAGCCCGCTTCTGACCTCAGCCTTGACGACTTCGATGCCGCATACCGCGGGAAGGTCTTCAGTCAGTTAGCCGTATTTACGAGCGCCCTCCCCTACCTTACTGACGGTGGATCGATCACACTCACGACGGGAATCCTCGCGCGTGAGCCGGTTCGCACCGGTGCGGCAGCTTCACTCGCAAACGGTGCAATTGAGGCGTTTGTGATGGCCGCCGCACCGGAGCTTCCGCGCGGTATCCGAATCAATGCCGTAAGCCCCTCGGTTCTACGGGAAGCACACGGGTACCATGCCCTATTCGCCGGGTTTGAGCCCGTGCCCTCGGAACGCGTTGGGCTCGCATTCGTGCGTTCGGTTGAGGGCATTGAGAGCGGGCGCAGCTACGAAGTCAACTAACCCACCCCGAAACCCCTGACCTCCGCCGCTTTGGCCCAGGAGAGGTCAGGGGTTTGTCGACTTTCAGGACAATTTTCACTGGCAGCTTGATTGTAAGACAGCATGACGCTATTGTCGGATTGTAAGACAGTTACGTCTGGGTGGCGCCCTCGCCACTCCGCAGCGTCCATCTGATGTGGGCGACGTCCGGCCCTTACCCGAACACTGAAAGAGACAACGATGTCAAAGACAAGCAAGATCATCCTCGCGGCTCTCGGCGCCGTGATCCTGGCCGTCGCAGCCGGATTCTTCGGCTCCACCCTCAACGGGGGCGGAGGTGGGAGTGGCCCAGCTGCCTCCACCGAAGGTGCTTGGCTCGCAAAGATCAAGAAGCAGGGCGAGCTTCGGGTGGGAATCGCCTCGGCACCTCCTATGACTGCCGAGCAGCCCGACGGGAAGATGGGTGGCCCGAACGTCCTCCCCCTTCAGAAGCTCGCGGACGAAATGGGCGTGAAGTTCACCCCCGTTGCCGCGGAGTGGAGCAAGATGGTGTCCGGCCTACAGGCGGATCGCTTCGATGTCGCCGCGTACCTCGACTCAACCTCGGAGCGGTCGCTTGCAATCCAGTTCACCAACGCGGTCTACACCTATCAGGGCGTCTTCATCGTCCCGGCCGACTCGGGCCTCACGAGCGTTGATGACATCGTCAACACGGGCAAGCCTGTCGCCCTGGCGAGCGGCACCTCGTATGAGCCCGCAATCAAGTCCCTGGGAGTCGAGCTGATGACGACCGAGAGCATCCCGAACGCAGTAACTGCAATGAAAGCTGGGCGCGCTGTTGCTGCTTTCGCAGATCTCCCCACAGTCGCAGATGCTGCCCAGAAGGACCCCTCCCTCAAGATCGTGGTTCCGGAGCCCGCCATCTTCACTCAGGATTCCAACTACGGCGTCAACGCAAACATCGATCCTCGCTCGTTGCAGGTGCTGAACATTGCCATCCGCGGAGCGCAGAACGACGGTTCACTCTCACGCGCATTCGCTGAGGCCGGCATCATCGAGGTCGAAACCCTCGGCGATCTCCGGATGAAGTAGACGGACCCTACCTAACTACTCTCATGATGCTCAGAACTTACGACTTCGACTGGAATGTCGTCACCAGCAACTTCCCGAGGCTACTCGAGGGCCTCGGCATGACGCTGCTGATCGCGGTTATCGTGATCGCGATCAGCATGGTGCTCGCCATTCCCGTCGCGCTCATGCGCATGTCGCAGATCGAGGTTGTCCGTTGGCTTGCCCAGGGGTACATCGAGCTCTTCAGGTGCACGCCACTTCTCATCCAGCTGTTCTGGGTGTACTACGCAATGCCGACGCTTACGGGAATCACGATCCCGGGAGTCATCTCAGCTGTTATCGCGCTCACGCTCAACCTCACTGCGTTCATGGCTGAGGCGTACCGCTCCGGCTTCCAGGCCGTGCCGATCGAACAGATCGAAGCGGGGAAGATGCTGCGGCTCACCAACTGGCAGCGGATGCTCCACATCGTCATACCGCAGGCCCTCAGGCAGCAACTCCCGGTCATCCTGTCGTTGAACATCTCACTCTTCAAGGACACAGCGTTGGTCTCAACGATCGCCGTCGCTGACCTGATGTTCACTGCGAACAAGATCGCGTCCGAGTCGTACCGTGCACTTGAGATCCTCACCACCGCAGCACTCATGTACTTCGTCGTTGCGTTCCCGGTGTCGCTCATTCTCAGCCGCATTGAACGCAACATGATGGCAGGTAACAGCCGCGGTGGCAAGAAGAGCAAGTCCGTCGCAGCCCAGCTGGTCCCAGGAACGAAAGTGCAGGTCACGGCATGAGCGAGCATAGCGCGCCACGATCGGGTGGGGTCCGGACGATCACAGCGTCCATCGGCGAGGCACTCGTCTCCGCCCGCGGTCTCCAGAAGAGCTTCGGAGACCGCCAGGTCATGAAGAACGTCGATTTCGATATGCTCATGGGCGACATTACCGTCATCATTGGCAAGTCTGGGTCTGGAAAGAGCACGCTCCTTCGCGCTCTCGCAGGGCTCACAGACCCCGATGAGGGGCGGATCATGTTCGATGGCGAGATTGTCTTTGAGAACCAGCAGCGCACGCCCGTATGGAAAGAGGTCGACTCATACGTCGGCATGATCTTCCAGTCCTACACCCTGTGGCCACACATGGACGTTGCGAAAAACCTGACGCTTGCTCCGCGCAAGAAGCTCGGGCTCAGCGAGGAGGAGGCGATGGAGCGAGCGAAGAAGTCGCTCGCGGAAGTGGGGATGTCGGAGCATCTGCATAGCCGCCCGAGCCAGCTTTCAGGTGGTGAGCGGCAGCGTGCCGCAATCGCGCGAGCGCTCATGATGGAGCCGAAGCTGCTGTTGTGTGACGAGATCACGAGCGCGCTTGATCCCCCAGTCGCGGCCGAGGTGCTTGGCGTCCTGCAACGACTCAAGGAGGACGAGGGGATTGCGGTTGCCCTCGTAACCCACGACATGGCGTTCGCCTCGAAAGCAGCGGACCGCCTTGTGTTCTTCCACGAAGGCGAGATCGCAGTCAACACGACACCGCGCGAGGCCTTCAACCAGACCGACCATCCCGAACTGAAGAAGTTCGTCGACGCGGTCAGGTTCTAACGAGGTGGGGTGCACAACCGAGTTGTGCACCCCACTGGCTCAGCGCCTCCTTGTGGGGCGCAGTCCAGCTGTGCCCACAGGGCAGTCATACCCACATCGCTGCGAGGCTCGCCTCGCCACAGGCAAGGAATAACATGGCAAAGTACCGGGTCCAAAACCCCGCGACGGGCGACATTCTCGAGGAGTTTGAGTCCGCAACCGACGCCGATATCGAGGGCTTCCTCGAGCGCGCGGATGCGACCTACCGCGGCTGGCGTGAGCGCAGCGTGCAAGAGCGAGCGGCCGTTGTTGGCCGGGTCGCAGACCTGTTCGCAGAACAGCGCAGCCACCTCGCTCGACTCATCTCGCTCGAGATGGGCAAGTCTCTTCCCGAGTCTCTCGATGAGGTTGACTTTGCCACCGACATCATCCGGTACTACTCGGTGCACGGACCAAGCCTGGTCACTGCCAACGAAATCCCAAGCACGATCCCAGGCACAGCGATGATCGAGCGCCTTCCAATCGGAGCGCTCCTCGGGGTGATGCCGTGGAACTTCCCCTACTACCAGGTCGCTCGATTTGCTGCGCCCAACCTGCTGCTCGGAAACACGATCCTCCTCAAGCACGCGGATATTTGTGGGCGCTCAGCGGCCTTCATCCAAGACATCATGGAGCAGGCTGGTGTGCCGACTGGGGCCTACCAGAATGTTCGCGCCTCACATGCCCAGATCGCCACGATGATCGCCGACCCCCGTGTGCAGGGGGTATCACTCACCGGCTCCGAGCGTGCGGGTGCCATCATCGCCGCCAAGGCCGGCACCCACCTGAAGAAATGCGTCCTCGAACTCGGAGGCATCGATCCAATGGTGGTGCTCGATGCTGACGACGTGGCCGCAGTTGCCGCAGAAGCTTGGAACTTCCGTGTCTATAACGGCGGCCAGGTCTGCAACTCGAACAAGCGGCTCATCGTCATGGCCGACATCTACGATGAGTTCGTCGCCGAGCTGAAAAAGCTCGCGACGGGACTGGTCCCGGGTGACCAGCTCGACCTCCCGCCGGGTGCGTACGCACCGCTCTCATCACGCGCAGCGGCTGAAACTGTGCACGCCCAGGTTACGCGCGCAGTGGCCGCGGGTGCGACCCTCGAGGCTGGCGGTGAACTGTGCGATGGGTCCGCCGCTTACTACTCCCCGGCGGTACTCACCGGGGTACCACGAGGATCTGACTCATACAGTGAGGAAATTTTCGGTCCTGTAGCGATCGTATACCGGGTATCAAGCGATGAGGAGGCACTCGAGCTCGCGAACGACTGTGCGCTCGGTCTCGGCGGATCGGTGTTTTCCAGGGATGAGGCCCGCGCTGCGAGGGTCGCCGCACGCCTCGAGGTTGGCATGGCACATGTCAATATCATCGCGGCCGAGGCAGCAGAACTTCCGTTCGGAGGTGTTAAACGCTCGGGTTTTGGGCGCGAAATGGGGCCGGTCGGTATCGATGAGTTCGTCAACAAGCGCCTCTACTTCGTAGCGGCCAACTAGGTTCGGAAGGATACCGAGTTGCACACAGTCGTTATTGGAGGCGGAGTCATCGGTCTCACGTCTGCCTACCACCTCGCCCGCGCGGGAGAAACCGTCACCGTAATCGATCAGCGGGACACCGGCCAGGGGGCGAGCGATGTGAATGCCGGCTGGGTCGTTCCAGCCGAGTCTGCCCCGGTCCCAGGGCCTGGTGTCGTGCTCCAGTCGCTCAAGTGGATGACCCGGCCCGACAGCCCGCTCTACATCAAGCCGTCACTCAAGCCCGACTTCATCTCGTTCATGCTCGGCATGTTTCGAGCATCCAATGCAAAGTCGCAGCGGGCCGGGTTCGCGGCGCACCTCGCGCTTGCAGAAGACTCGGTGCATCTCTTCGATGACTACCGGGCCGACGGTATCAACTACGAGCTCCACCACCAGGGCCTCCTAATGGCGTTCACTGACAAAGAGCTCATGCACCACCACCTCGGCTATGTCGATCTCACGAAGCGCTACGGTCTTTCACCGGAGTCTCTCGTGGGTGATGCCGTTCGCGAACATGAACCGCTGCTCAACGACAGTGTCGAGGGTGGCCTGTACTTCCCGAAGGAACTCCACCTCGACCCCGGCGGGTTCGCCGCGGCAATGCGGGCAAAGCTTGTGGATCTCGGAGTTGACGTGGTTGAGCACGCGGCGATCGACGCTGCGCAGATCAACGACGGCCGGATCTTGAGCGTGTCGTCAGGCAACAGGGTGTTCGCGGGAGACCGTTTCCTCCTTGCCGCCGGTGCGTGGAGCGGCGAGCTGTCACGGATCTTCGGCGCGAATCTCCCGATCCGCTCCGGGAAGGGCTACTGCGTTGAGGTTGCCCCCTTCGGGCTACGTGGGGCAACCAACCTTCATGATGCGAAGGTCGCCACCACTCCGCTAAGCGACCGTTTCAGGCTCGCGGGCACGATGGAGTTTGGCGGACTGGACGAAAAGATCAACCAAGTTCGCGTTGACGCGATTCTCCGCGCCCCTGGGCAGTACTTCCGAGACTGGGAGCCTCCCGCCAAGGCGGAAATCAAGCCCCGAGCAGGCATGCGGCCAATGTCCCCAGATGGGCTTGCCATCATCGGTCGCCTCCCCAGGCTAAGCAACGGCTTCGTCTCGACAGGGCACGGCATGCTCGGAGTCACGCTCGCCCCCGCAACGGCTCGAGTCGTCACGGATCTCATCCGTGACGGGCACGAGTCTCCTCTGCTCGCCCCATTCTCCCCCGCCCGCTTTCGCGGCGGTCGCTAGTACCCACGCACAAAAGGAACAATCATGACTCGTAAGAACGCCAACCTCACTGGGATCTTTGCCGCGATCCCCACCCCTTTCTCCGCAGACGGCTCCACAATTGACGAGCTCGCGTTGCGGGATCAAATCGACCGCATGGTCGCCGGAGGGATCTCGGGTGTCGTGCCAACAGGCACGACCGGTGAGTTTTTCAGCCTGAGTGATGCCGAGTACCGCGCCGCAATCCGCCTCAATGTAGAAGCTGCCGCCGGGCGAATCAAGGTCATCGCGGGCGTCGGCAGCACCAGTACTGCCGGGGCAGTCGAGTACGTGACGTACGCGGAGGAAGTCGGCGCGGACGCCGTCATGGTGGTGCCACCGTTCTACGACCCGCTCTCGTTTGATCAGCTCATGGCATTCCTCCGCCGCGTCTCTGCGGCGACAAGCCTAGAGATCATGTACTACAACGTTCCCGGCGCGACCGGCATCCATCTCGACGCTGCTCAGCTCGCAGAGATCGGCACGATCGACGGGGTGAACTATTTCAAGGACACCTCCGGAGACGCCGTCACCCTCACCGATATACTCACGAGCCGCACCGAAAACATCACGGCATTCAATGGCTGGGACACCCTCACCTTTCTCGGCATTTCCCTCGGAGCAAAGGGCTCGGTATGGGGCGTTGCCTCGATCGCCCCCGCTCACGCCGCAGAGCTATTTCAGACGATCGCTGTAGAGAAGGATCTCGAGCGTGGCCGCCAGCTCTGGGCACCGCTGTGGGAGTTGAGTTCAGTGCTCGAGTCGGTAAACTACCCCGCCGGAATCAAAGCTGCGATCGAGCTCAGTGGCCACGTTGCAGGCCCGGTGCGGGAACCGCTGCTGCCGCTCGCTGACGTAGACCGCGAACGGATTGCCGCTTCCCTCGATCGACTCGGTCTGCTCGCCTAATGACGCGCGAAGTCTTCTCGGTCAACACTATCGAGGTGCACGCAGAGGGTGAGCCTGGACGCATTGTTCCGAACGCCGATCGCTTCGTGCGCGGCGAGACAATGGCCGAGCGCTTTGACTACTGCGTGCGCGAGCTTGACGGCCTGCGGAAGCTCCTGCTGCGGGAGCCAAGGGGCTACCCGGCAACATGCGGCGTTTTCCTCGTTTCCCCCGTTACCCCAGGCGCGGACTTTGGGATCATCGTGCTCGAGCAAGGCGGGTTCACTCCAATGTCGGGCAGCAACACGATCTGTGCCGTCACCGCCGCAATAGAGACTGGGATCGTTCCAGCGCGCGGCCCGGAAACCGAGGTGGTGATCGATACAGCCGTCGGCGTCGTGCGAGCGACGGCCCACGTCGTCGACGGCAAGGTCGAGACCGTGACTGTCGCGAACGTGCCATCGTACGCGGTAGAGCTTGATTGTCCGATCACAGTGCCGGAGTTCGGAGCACTACGTGTCGACGTGGTCTTTGGTGGTCAGTTCTTCGTGCAGCTCGACGCAGCACAGCTCAATATTGAGCTCATCCCGGAGAACGCAAAGCAGCTCACCCGCGCCGGAGCGCTCATTAAAATGGCCGCACTCGAGCAGATCAGCGTTGCGCACCCAAGCAACCCGTCGATCAACAAAATTGCTATGGCGCTGATCCACAACGGAGACAGGTTGCCAGGAAAGCAGGCGCGCAACGCGAACGTACTCACGAGCGCACCGCTCGATCCCTTACGGGAGGAGAGCTGGACGGGTGTGCTCGACCGCTCACCGTGCGGCACCGGTACGAGTTCTCGCATGGCGGCGTTGCACGCCCGTGGCCAGCTCGCGCTGCACGAGGACTTTTCCCACCAGAGCATCATCGGATCCGAGTTCATCGGCCGCCTGGTGGGCGAAGTCGACCTCGGCGGCCACTCCGCTGTGCTTCCGACCGTCACTGGTAGGGGCTGGATCACCGGCCGCGCGACATGGCAGCTCGACCCGTCTGACCCGTACAGCGAGGGATATACCCTCGGCGACATCTGGGCCGCTTAGGCCCCCAGCAGAAAGACACCATCATGAAGCGTTTCGCAGGCAAAGTTGCACTCGTCACCGGCGGGGGCGGCGGGATCGGCTCAGAAACCTGCCGGCGGCTCGCCTCGGAGGGGGCACACGTCTATGTGGCGGACGCAGTTGCCGAGCATGCGGTAACCGTCGCGGCAGGCATTCGCGAGGCGGGCGGGGAGGCCCAGGAACTCGTGTTCGATCTCACGTTGGCCGAAGCCTGCCGTGCTGCCGTCGCAGAGGTTGAGGCCGCATCTCCAAGCGGGGCAATCGACGTCCTCGTGAACAATGCTGGAGCGATGCGCCGCGGCGCGCTGCTCGAGACAAGCGAGCCTGACTGGGAGCTGAGCTTCGCGGTCAACGTCGACGCGCTGTTCCACATGTGCCGAGCAGTGCTGCCCGGCATGATCGCGGCGGGCACAGGATCCATCGTCAACACTGCCTCGCAATGGGGGCTGACCCCGGCACCCGGGCACATTGCCTACAACGTCACGAAGGCAGCCGTAGTGTCCTTCACGAAGAGCCTTGCCCGTGACTATGCGCCGTCCAATGTGCGCGTCAACGCCGTGTGCCCGGGTGAGATCCACACCCCGATGCTCGAGCGAGGCATCGCTGAAAAGGGCAAGACGATCGCAGATCTCGATGCGATGGTGCCGCTCGGGCGCATCG
The DNA here is from genome assembly GCF_001482305.1 of Leucobacter sp. G161. Taxonomy (GTDB): domain Bacteria; phylum Actinomycetota; class Actinomycetes; order Actinomycetales; family Microbacteriaceae; genus Leucobacter. The sequence goes on along the minus strand of NZ_LOHP01000063.1, from coordinate 59,449 downwards.
GTAGGCCGGACGAGGTTGCGGCGCTCATCGCCTTCCTCGCCTCGGATGAGGCGGAGTTTGTATGCGGGGCCTGCGTTGAGATCACTGGCGCCCAGGCGGTTGCCTAGTGTCCGCGCTCACGAAGCTTGAGCTCGCTGGACGTACCGTGCTCGTCACCGGAAGCTCCCGCGGTATCGGCCGCGCGACAGCGCAGCTCCTCCACCAGCGCGGGGCGTCGGTGATTGTGCACGCTAGATCCGCCTCTGCACACACCGACAGCCTGATCTCGCTGTTCGGGAACCGCGGTGCCCTCGTTACCGGCGACCTCCAGGACGCCGGAGGAGCCCGTGAGGTCTGGAGCCGGGCCGAACGCGCTTTCGGACATATCGACGTGCTTGTCAACAACGCGGGTGCCTGGCTCCCGTCGTCGTTAGAGCCAGCTAGCGAGTGGGATGCCGGCTGGGAGGCTAACCTCGGGCTCAACCTCATCGCACCAGCGGAACTGAGCCGTCGAGCGATCCTTCACTTCCGCAAGCGCCGGGGCGGCATCATCGTGAACCTTGCGAGCCGCTCCTCTCACCGGGGTGATGACGCCGAGCACCTCGCATACGGTGCCGCGAAAGGTGGTCTGCTCGCACTCACTAAGGGGATTGCGAGGGGCTACGGCCACGAGGGCGTACTTGCATATGCTGTTGCACCCGGCTGGGTCGCAACAGATCTCGCAGACGGAGCCCTCGAGCAGTCGGTGCTCGATGCCCTCCCGCTCGGTGAGGTGACGCCGCCGAGCGATGTGGCCGAAGTGATCGCGTTCCTCGCCACCGGGCGGGCTAGGCACACAACAGGGAGCACGATAGATATCACAGGTGCCGATTACGTGCGTTAGTCTGGGTCGGGGGTCGGGGCCCCTTGTTCACAACAACGGCTAGGCTCCGAATCTCATGCTGAGAAGCCGCAGGACGATCTGCGGCGGACACTGGCCCGTCGCTTACCAAGCGCACAGACCTGAACGGCCACCCAAGGGAGGAACTCGAAGACGATGTTCGAAAAGATTCTGGTTGCAAACCGCGGAGAGATCGCGATTCGCGCTTTTCGCGCTGCAAATGAACTGGGCGCGAAGACGGTAGCTGTTTACCCGTATGAGGACCGCAACTCGCTCCACCGGTTGAAGGCAGACGAGGCGTACCTCATCGGCAAGGAGGGCGGCCCCGTGCGGGCGTACCTCGATATCGCCGAGATCGTGCGTGTCGCGCAGGAGTGCGGCGCTGACGCGATTTACCCCGGCTACGGTTTCCTCTCCGAGAATCCCGAGCTCGCGGCAGCGGCAGAGGCCGTCGGGATCACGTTCATCGGGCCGGGCCGCAAGGCGCTCGAAATGGCAGGCAACAAGGTTGCCGCGAAGGAGCACGCGATCGCCGCTGGCGTGCCGGTGCTGCGATCCACACCGCCCTCAACTGACGTCGAGGCGCTCATCGCAGGAGCCGAGGGCATCGGCTACCCGGTGTTCGCGAAGGCGGTCGCCGGCGGCGGCGGTCGCGGCATGCGTCGCGTTGAGCGCGCAGAGGATCTCCGTGAAGCCCTCGAGGCTGCGATGCGCGAGGCTGAGAGCGCGTTTGGCGATGCAACCATGTTCATCGAGCAGGCCGTGCTGCGTCCGCGCCACATCGAGGTGCAGGTCCTCGCGGACGGCACCGGCGAGGCAGTACATCTTTTCGAGCGAGACTGCTCGGTGCAGCGCCGCCACCAGAAGGTCGTCGAGATCGCGCCAGCGCCGAATCTCACGCAGGAGCAGCGCGACGCAATGACCCGCGACGCCATCGCGTTCGCGAAGTCGATCGGTTACGCGAACGCTGGCACGGTCGAGTTTCTCCTCGACACCGAGGGTGAACGCAAGGGTGAGCACGTGTTCATCGAGATGAACCCGCGCATCCAGGTCGAGCACACTGTCACCGAGGAAATCACAGACGTCGATCTTGTGCAGTCGCAGATGCGGATCGCTGCTGGCGCGACGCTCGCAGAGCTCGGCCTGACGCAGGACAAGATCCAGATCCACGGCGCCGCCCTGCAGTGCCGCATCACCACTGAGGATCCCGCGAACGGCTTCCGCCCCGACCTCGGCCGGATCTCGGCCTACCGCTCCCCCGGCGGCAGCGGCGTGCGCCTCGACGGTGGCACCATCAACCCTGGCGCCTACATCAGCCCGCACTTCGACTCGATGCTCGCGAAGCTCACGTGCCGTGGCCGCACCTTCGAGGACGCCGTCGTGCGCGCACGCCGCGCGCTCGCTGAGTTCCGCATCCGCGGCGTCGCAACAAACATCCCGTTCCTGCAGTCGGTGCTCGAGGATTCCGACTTCCAGGCGGGCGACGTCTCGACGGCGTTCATCGAGGAGCGGCCCGAGCTGCTCACGTTGAATAAGCCGAAGGATCGCGCGACCCGTCTGCTGCAGCACCTCGCGAACGTCACAGTGAACCAGCCGAACGGCGCACGCCCGCAGACGATCGAGCCCGCCGTGAAGCTGCCGTCGCTCGACCTCAGCGAGCCCGCGCCGGCTGCCGGCCGCCAGCAGCTGCTCGAACTCGGACCCGAGGGCTTCGCGAAGGCCCTGCGCGAGCAGACTGCGCTCGCCGTCACCGACACCACGTTCCGCGATGCGCACCAGTCGCTGCTCGCGACCCGCGTGCGCACCCGAGACCTCGTCGCGGTTGCCCCGTACGTCGCCCGCATGACGCCGCAGCTGTTCTCCGTCGAGGCGTGGGGCGGTGCGACGTACGATGTCGCGCTCCGGTTCCTCGGCGAAGATCCCTGGGAGCGGCTCGCTGCGATGCGCGAGGCGCTGCCAAATGTGCCGATTCAGATGCTGCTCCGCGGCCAGAACACCGTCGGCTACACGCCGTACCCGCCGAAGGTCGCCCAGGCCTTCGTGCGTGAGGCTGCCGATACCGGCGTCGACGTGTTCCGCATCTTCGACGCGCTCAACGACGTGAACCAGATGCGCGTCGCGATCGACGCCGTGCGCGAGACCGGCTCAGCCGTCGCCGAGGTCGCCTTCTGCTACACCGGCGATCTACTCTCGCCAGCCGAGGACAAGTTCACGCTCGACTATTACCTGTCGCTCGCCGAGCGCATCGTTGACGCCGGCGCGCACGTGCTCGCGATCAAGGACATGGCTGGGCTGCTCCGCCCGGCCGCGGCAGCAAAGCTCGTCACCGCGCTGCGCGAACGCTTCGACCTGCCCGTGCACCTGCACACGCACGACACCCCGGGCGGCCAGCTCGCGACCCTCCTCGCAGCATCGGCCGCGGGCGTTGACGCGGTCGACGCGGCTTCGGCCCCGATGTCGGGCACCACGAGCCAACCGTCGCTCTCGGGCCTCGTCGCCTCGCTCGCCAACACCGAGCGCGACACCGGCATCGACCCCGACGCCGTGTACGAGCTCGAGCCGTACTGGGACGCCGTGCGCACCCTGTACAAGCCGTTCGAGTCTGGCCTCACCGCGCCGACGGGTCGCGTGTACACGCACGAGATCCCGGGCGGCCAGCTGTCGAACCTGCGCCAGCAGGCGATCGCGCTCGGCCTCTCCGAGAACTTCGAGAAGATCGAGGATATGTACGCCGCGGCGGATCGCATCCTCGGCCGCATCCCGAAGGTCACCCCATCGTCAAAGGTCGTCGGTGACCTCGCGCTGCACCTCGCAGCAGTCGACGCCGACCCGGCCGACTTCGAGGCGAACCCCGAGAAGTACGACGTACCTGATTCGGTCGTGGGCTTCCTCGCGGGCGAGCTCGGCGAGATCCCGGGTGGCTGGCCCGAGCCGTTCCGTTCACGCGTGCTCGAGGGCCGCGAGGTCTCTATCGAGGTCGCGCCCGTCGCGCCCGAGGACGAGGCGAAGCTCGACGGCGACAGCGCGTCACGCCGCAGCACGCTCAACCGGCTACTCTTCCCGGCGCCCACCGCGCAGTTCGAGGAGGCACGCGAGCGCTTCGGTGACCTCTCGGTCGTCGACACCGGCGACTACCTGTACGGGCTCGACCCCGCCGCGGAGCACGCGATCGACCTCAGCCGCGGCGTGCGCCTCTACGTTGGCCTCGAAGCCATCGGTGCCGCAGATGAGAAGGGCGTGCGCACCGTGATGGTGCGCGTCAACGGCCAGCTGCGTCCCGTGTTCGTGAAGGACGAGCGGATCACCGTCACGGCTGTCACCGCTGAGAAGGCAGACCGTACCGCGGCCGGCCAGATCGCCGCGCCCTTCTCGGGCACCGTCACCGTGAAGGTCGCCGAGGGCGACTCGGTCGCTGCGGGCCAGGCAATCGCGACGATCGAGGCAATGAAGATGGAGGCCGCGATCACCAGCCCCGTCGCCGGCGTCGTCAAGCGCCTCGCGTTCGACGGCACCCGCGGTGTCGAGGCAGGCGACCTCGTCCTCGTCATCGAGTAACGCGCGTGAGGGTGGTTGCCTGGGCTAGCCCAGGCAACCACCCTCTGTGCTGTCCCCGCAGGCAGGCCGCGCCCGCCTGTCTGCGCCCGCGCTTGCCTCCGCCCGCGCCTCGCTCAACTGCCATGTCGTCAGCGAAGTCAGGAGTTTTTTACCGTTAAAAGCTCCTGACTTCGCTGAGGTTATGGCACTTCGGCGGGGAGTTGCGCGAGAACGCCAGCCCGCTACGCTCCGAGTGCTGCGGCGAGCGCCGTGAGCGTTTCGGTGGTGCCGGCGTCGATGCGGACGGCGAGGGCGGGGCGACGGTCAACGGCGGTCGGCCCGCGGTTGATCACCGCGAGCGGGTTTCCCCGCCGTTCGGTCTTGTGCACGAGTCGCATCCCCGTGTTGACGGCGAGGGATGACCCGGCGATGAGCAGCGCCGTCGATCGCTCGACCAGCGATGCTGCGGCCTCAAACACGGGTACGGGGACGGTCTCCCCGAAGTACACGACGTCGGGCCGGAGCATGCCGCCGCAGCCCGGGCAGAGCGGTACCCGTACCGATTCCACTTCACCCACGAGTGCGTCGCCGTCGGGGGCGATCTCTGCGTCGGCGTTCCGCTCCGCGTAGCCGGGGTTGAGCGTGTCGAACCAGCTGAGGGTTTCCGCACGCGTCCATCGTTCGCCACACTGGAGGCAGCGCATGGTGCCGCCCCCTCCGTGGAGTTCGACGACGGTGCGGGTTCCGCCTCGCTTGTGCAGGCCGTCAACGTTTTGCGTAATGACGCCCTCGATGTGCCCGGCGGCTTCGAGCCGCGCGAGGGCGCGATGCCCGTCGTTGGGTTCGATTGTGCTCATGCTGTTCTGCCCGATCCGGGCTCCGGCCCAGAAGCGGCGCCGGTAATGGGCGTCCTCGGTGAACTGCGCGATGTTCATGGGCGTGCGCGGCGGCGTGCCAGCTCCGCGATAGTCGGGAATGCCTGAGTCGGTACTCATTCCGGCGCCGGTGAGCACCGCGACGGTGCCGCGCTCGAACAACGAGATGAGTTCGGCGAGCTGGGTTTCAGGGAGTGCTGCGTTCACGCCCCCAGCTTACGTTGGCGCCCCTGAGCGGGCCGCCCGCAGTTGCAGCCACACGGCGAGGAGGGTGTCGGGGTCTCCAAGAGAAACCCCAGTGAGCTCTTCCGCTTTCCGCAGTCGGTATCGGATGGTGTTTTCGTGCACTCCAGCTCCTGCCGCGGCGCGCGTGACGTTTCCAAAGGATTCGCACCACCAGAGCACGGCATCGGCTACGGACGCATGCTCCCTCGCGAGCCGGTCGAGCCGGGGGTCGACGAGTGTGGCGTCGGCAGCAAACAGGTCGCTCACCCGCGAGAGCAGGAGTTGTGGGCGGAGCGCTTCGACGGTGAGGACACGGTCGCCTGCTCGGAATGGCGACTGGGCGGCGGTGTCGAACAGCCAATCGGCTCGCTCGCGCAACTCTGCGACTCCACCCACCCTGTGCGTCCTGCCGGGCACTGCGATGACGATCCCCGCGCCGTCGTCGGTGCCGATGAGCCTATCGAGGATCGGTAGCAGTGGGTCGATGATGCGTGCGAGCGCTGCGGGCTCTTCAAACGAGATGAGGGCGTAGACGCGGCCGCGACGCACCACGGTCGCGGTCTCGGGGCGGTGAAGGGCGAGATGCCGCTGCACGGTCGTCCGGAGCTGTGCGAGCGTGGTCGGGTGTTCGTTGGCTCCGGGGGCGAACGCGAGCAGCTGCGCGCCGCGTTCCTCGGGGATGCCGAGCTCGACCAGTTCGGAACCCGCGACGCCCCTGCCCGAGAGCATGGTGCGCAGCAGCTCTTCGCGAGGCGCCTGCCCCGCCTCACGGACACGAATATCGTCGAGCATGTGTCCGGCAGCAAGCCCCGCCGCCCGTTTCACGTGCTCCACCTGCGTTGGTGTGAGTGCCTCCTCCCCCGAGGCGTCGATGGCCCAGATCGTACCGAGCGGTAGCGCGCCCGCGCGGATCGCACAGGCAATTCGCGGGAGTTCGTCGTCGAGCTGCGGATACTTGATGGGCTCATCGGAGCGGATCACTGAACGGTACTGGTCGTCATTGAACGGCGATTCGGGCACCCGACGCGCGAGAATACCGCGTGTGCGGAGGGAGTCAATGAGCTGGCCTGGGACGGATGAGTACGCGACGATTCTGCGCCCCAGGTCCTCGATCGCGACCGAACCCCCGAAGTGGCCCGCGAGTTCGTTGGCGAGCGCGAACAGGGGTTCCGAACCGTGATCTGGGCGCGCGCTCTCGGTGCTGCGCTGCTCACCCAGCAGGCCGCCGACAAGCGCCTCGAAGAGTCGCCAGCCAACGCGTTCAACCACGCGCAGGATCGGGATCCCGCTGGTCTCCGCGATCGCGGCAATGGTCGGAGCAGTGTCGTCAGCGCACTTGAGCGCAAGTGCCGCGTAGCGCAGTTCTGCTGCCTGGGCAGCGAGAGCGGACAGTGCGACGACGTCGAGGGTCGACCCCGAGGGCACGATGAGCAGCACGCCCGCCTGGTCGGGGAGCTCGTCCATCGCGTCATAGAACTCGGTGCCGAGCACGGGCACGTTGACGTTCAACGCGCCGAGGGCGGTCACTGTGCGTGGCCCTAGATGGTCGACGAGTTCCCCGAGCCGGAGCGACCTCGAGAGCAGTGTTGGCGGTTCTCCTGCATTCATTCGGCAAATCTATCCGATTTCCACAAAAAATGACCACGCACTCCGTCCTAGGCTGGCTTCGCAACGACGCGAACTGGAGGACACCTTTGTCGAACGAACTCACGACGGCTCAGCCCGCCCCGGCCAATACACGGCTCGGAGAACTGTGGAGCATACTCCCTGAGGAGTCCAGCAGGGTCGTAGGGCCCGAGGGTGGCGAGCTCGCCATCGGCGGTGTCGCGGTCAGCGAACTCGCCGAAGAATTCGGCACCCCACTGCACGTCATGGACGACGCGGGGCTGCGTCGCCAGATCCGCCGCTTCATCGATGGGCTGCGCGAGCGCTGGCCGAACTCCGAGGTGCTGTACGCATCGAAGTCGCTCCCCGCGGTCGGCATGTACCGCGTTGCGCAGGAGGAAGGCCTGTCGGTCGACGTGGCCGGCGGCGGTGAGATCAAGCTTGCCCTCGCTGCGGGCGTTGACCCCGAGCGGATTCACTTCCACGGAAACGCCAAAACCGACGCTGAGCTCCAGCTCGCGATCGACGCAGGCATCGGCACAATCATCGTCGATAACGAGGACGAGATCGATCGCCTCGAGCGACTCCTCACCTCACCTCAGAAGGTGCTGCTTCGCGTCATCCCCGGCGTTGAGGCCGAAACACACGCTTCGCAGGCCACGGGCGGCGCGCGGTCGAAGTTCGGGCTGCCCATGGACCAGGCCAAGTCCGCGATCGAACGCATGCGGGCGATGCCCCTCATCGATTTCGAGGGCGTTCACCTCCACATCGGCTCACAGATCTTGAACACGACCCAGTTCGCGCAGGCCGTTGAGAACATCTCCTCGACTGGCACCTTCCGTACCTACGATGTTGGCGGCGGACTCGGCGTGAAGTACACGTACGGGGAAGAAGCGCCCAGCGTCGAGGCGTACCTCGACGCTGTCGTCGCTGCGGCGAAGGCCCACCTTCCAGCCGACGCGAAGCTCATGATCGAGCCCGGGCGATCCGTCGTGGCGCGCGCCGGCGTGACGATCTACCGCGTCGTGTCCGTGAAGCGCACCGGCGAGGTCTTCGTCGCGGTCGACGGTGGGCTCGCGGACCAGATGGACATCGCGCTCACGCAGCAACGCTACGAGGCGGTCCTCGCGAACCGGATCGACGAGCCCTGGACCGACAGCGCTCAGGTCGTCGGGCGACAGTGCGAGTCGGGCGATCTGCTCGTCGACGGCGCCCCGATGCCGGCGCCGCGAGTCGGCGACCTCATCGTCATGCCCGTCACCGGCGCATACGCCTACACCATGTCAAACAACTACAACGGCGCACTCAAACCCGCGATCGTGTTCGTGCGTGACGGGGTTGCCCGCCTGGCGGCCCGCCGCGAAACCTACGACGACCTCCTCGCCACTCACGCACCCGTGCTCGCCTTCACCCGCTGACCCGCACTCGCGTCGGCAACACCCCCACCCTCCAATGATGAAGGACCCCCACATGAAGAAGACACCGATCATTGTCGCTGCAGTCGCAGCATTCACGCTACTGCTCGCCGGCTGCTCGCCCGCCGCTGACGCGGATGACGCTGCGGCCCAGACGGGCCCCAACGTGCCCACCGCCGATGAGGTCTCCACGACAGCGGACCCTGCGCTCACCGAACTCCTTCCCGCCGCAATCGCAGAAAAAGGCAAGCTGTCGATCGCCGTCGACATCCCGTTCCCGCCCATGGCGATGTACGACGACAAGAACCGGGAGGTCGGTTTCGATCCCGAACTCGGTCGGCTGCTCGGTCAGAAGCTCGGCGTCGACGTCGTCATCAACAAACAGGCATTCGACTCAGTGATCCCGGCGCTGCAAGCAGGCAAGAGCGACATGATCATGAGCGGGATGAACGACACGGAGGAACGCCAGCAGACGCTCTCCTTCGTTGACTACTCGCACGGTGGCTTCGCGATCGCGGTGAAGGCCGGAAATGAGGCTGGAATCGCCGAGCAGCAGGACCTGTGCGGCAAGACAGTGTCCGTGCAGAAGGCGACGATCCAGGGCGACCTGCTCCGCGCCATGAACTGCGACGTCTCGGTGATGGAGCTCCCCAGCGATCTTGATGCACAAACCGCGCTGCGCGCGGGCAAGAGCCAGGCGTATGTAGCCGACGCGGTGGTCGCCGAGTACGTGGTCGCGACGACCGACGACGGCAACGCATTCGAGATCGTACGCGACCCCAACAACCCGGCCGGTTTCAACCCGGTCTACTCGGGCATCGGCATCCTCAAGGACAACACCGAACTCGTTGCTGCGATCCAGGCTGCGCTGCAGGCACTCATCGACGAGGGCACGTACGAGCAGGTCCTCGAACGCAACCACATCGGCGCCTACGCGGTTGACGCTGCCGACGTGAACCAGGGTAAGGACGCCTGATGACCGCGTCTACCCTCGCGCCTCCCGCACCGCCCGTTGAGCAGCACACCGATGATGACGTGACGGCAGTTCCGCTGCGCAGGCCGTGGCGATGGATCAGCGCCGTCATCGTGCTCGCGCTTCTCGTCTGGTTCGTCACGACCATCGCGACCAACCCGAATCTCGACTTCACCACCGTTGGGGCGTTTCTGTTCGACGCCCGCATCCTCAGCGGCGTCTGGCTCACGATCCTCATCACCGTGATTTCGATGGTCGTCTCGACGGTCCTCTCGATCGTCATCGCGGCCATGCGGCTCTCCTCGAACCCAGTGCTCTCAAGCGTCGCCTGGTTTTACGTGTGGGCCTTCCGCGGCACCCCGCTGCTGGTGCAGATCGTGCTCTGGGGCTACCTCGGACTGCTCTTTGACCGGATCCGTGTCGGGATCCCGTTTACCGGCGTCGAGTTCTGGTCGGTCGACACGAACACGCTCGTCACGCCGCTCATCGCTGGCTTGCTCGCGCTCACCCTCAACCAGGCCGCCTACTCGTCTGAAATCGTGCGGGCTGGCATGGTGTCTGTCGATGAGGGCCAGCGCGAGGCCGCATACTCGCTCGGCATGTCGCCCCTGTACACGTTTAGGCGGGTACTGCTGCCGCAGGCGATGCGCGTCATCATTCCACCCATGGGCAACGAGCTCATCTCGATGCTGAAGAACACCTCGCTGCTCTCAGTGATCGCCGTGCTTGAGCTCTACACGCAAGCCTCGATTATCTCCTCGTCGAACCTCAAGCAGGTCGAGCTGCTCATCGTTGTGAGCGTCTGGTACCTCTTCATGACGAGCCTGCTCTCGATCCCGCAGTACTACCTTGAGCGCCGCTTCGGTCGCGGCAGCTCACGCAATATACCGCCGACCCCGTTTGAGCGGCTCCGCGCTGCGATGCACAAGCGGAAGCCAGGCCCCGCCCCTGCGCCACCCACACAGATGACAGAGGTGATCGGAGAATGACAATGATGACCGATGCAAGCCCGACCGCTCCTGCAGCGGAGCCCATCGCCTCCGACGCGCTCGTGCAGATCCGTCGCGTCCGCAAGAGCTTCGGCAACCACCAGGTGCTCCGCGACATCTCCCTCGCGGTTCCCGCGGGTACGGTGACCGTGCTCCTCGGACCGTCTGGCTCGGGAAAATCGACGCTGCTGCGTTGCGTGAACCACCTCGAGACCATTGACGGCGGGCGCATTCTCGTCGATGGTGATCTCATCGGTTACCGGCAGGCCGGGAACAAAACGCACGAGATGACGCCGCGCCAGATCGCGAAACAGCGTGCCAACATCGGGATGGTGTTTCAGAAGTTCAACCTGTTCCCGCACCTGACCGCTGTCGAGAATATCTGTGAGGCGCCCATCGGTGTCGCCGGACGGGCTCGCGGGGCTGCGAAGGCACGGGCCCTCGAACTGCTCGACCGTGTCGGGCTCACCGAGTTCGCGAATCACTACCCGGCGCAGCTCTCCGGCGGGCAGCAGCAGCGCGTCGCGATCGCGCGCGCACTCGCGATGGACCCGAAGCTCATGTTGTTTGACGAGCCGACGAGCGCGCTCGACCCCGAGCTCGTTGGCGACGTGCTCGACGTGATGCGGGAGCTCGCGAACGACGGCATGACGATGATCGTCGTCACCCACGAGATCGGGTTCGCCCGGGGCGTCGCAGATCAGGTCGCGTTCATGGACGGCGGCGTTGTCGTTGAGGTGGGCCCGCCGAGCGAGGTACTCGACAACCCGCAGCGACAGCGCACGCGGAACTTCTTGGAGAGCGTGCAATAGTTCGCTTCGGCGCGCAACCGCGGGCGGGGTGGGGCTTCGGCGCCACCCCGCCCGCTGCGTGGCACCGGCCTTCTCACTAGAATCAAAGCATGACCACCGCGCGCGAACAGCTCATCGAACTCATCAAATCGGAGGCCGTCTTCCACGGCGACTTCACGCTCACGAGCGGTAAGAAGGCCACGTACTACATCGATCTGCGCAAGCTGTCGCTCGACCACCGTGCGGCCCCGCTCATCGGACAGGTCATGCTTGACCTCATCGAGGATATTGACGGCGTCGTCGCCGTCGGCGGGCTGACGATGGGCGCGGACCCGATCGCGTCGGCGATCATGCACCAGGGCGTCGCCCGCGGTCAGGTCTATGACTCGTTCGTCGTGCGCAAGGAGCCGAAGGATCACGGCCGCGGCCGACAGGTCGAGGGCCCGGATCTCGACGGCAAGCGCGTCGTCGTCGTCGAGGACACCTCGACGACCGGCGGCTCGCCACTCGCCGCGATCGAGGCGCTGAAGAAGGTGGGCGCTGAGGTCGTCGCGGTCGCCGTCGTGGTGGATCGACAGGCCCCCGCGAAGGCGCGCATCGAGGAGGCGGGCTACGAGTACCGTTTCGCGATCGGCCTCGAGGATCTCGGGCTCGCCCCGCAGTAGCGACTGCGACGCTAGCCGCTGCGCTACATCGATCTCCCGCCGCGCTTGCGTGACTCGAAGATGAGGTCGGTGCTCACGTGCGTGCCGTGCTCCTCCCAGAGGGCGCGTGACAGCAACCGGTACAGCTCGAGGTGCGTGGTGACCGTCACGTTGACGATGAGTTGCGCGTCGCCGGCGATCGCCGCCGCGTAGCGCACCTCGGGCCACTGTCGCAGCTCACGCCCGAGCGCCTCGACGCTGTGTGAGGGCGCGCGCACCCAGAGCAGGGCCTCGACGTCAAAGCCCACGAGCGCCGGGTCGACGAGCGCCCTGATTGAAAATTGGCCGGAGCCGAGCAACCATTCGACGCGGCGAGCGACTGACGTTTCGCTCATCTTGGTGCGCCGCGCGAGCGCCTCAACGCTGACCCGACCGTCCTCCTGCAGCGCGCCGATGATGTCGTCGTCTTTGGGCCCGCGCGTCTCCGGGATGGTCCACTCGGTACGGTCGGGGCCGGTGCGCGAGAGCATCGCCTGCTCCTCGGCTTCGGTGAGTGCGCCGGTGCGCCACCCGCGGATCGTCTTGAAGTACTTCAAGATCGGGAACGCGGTGAGGCTCTGCAGGCCCGCCGTTGCCGGGAGCTGCAGGGTGAGCAGCTCCTTCAGGTTCTCGCGATAGCCGATCTCAGCGACAACATCTGCCGAGCCCGTAGTGAGGTAGCAGAAGGTCACGTCGGGGCGCTGCGCGAGCGCCTCGCCGTTCAGCCGGGCCGTTCCCGAGGCGCTCTTGCAGGCGAGCACCATCGAATGCTCAGAGTGGCTCACCGCGGCCACCACGACCCGGCCGTTCTCGATCAGACCGGTGCCGTAGCGGGCGACAGTGCGCTCAGGTTCGCCGAGGGTGTCGGCGATCTTCCGCCACGGAGCTCTCCCGTCGACCTGCAACGCGGCAGCGATGCGCCGCTGCAGGTCGTTCAAGCTGTCTGCGGGCATCAGGGCGTCCTCTCTGACTGGCGGCCGAGCGAGAGGCGCCGCTCGTATTCTACCGGCTGGCGGCGATGAGCTGCGGGGGCTGCTTCGCGAACCCGGTTGCCTGCTCGTAAGCTGCAGCCCAGCGCAGCAGGTCGGGATCGCGGTAGTGGTTCGCGGCAAGCTGCCAGCCGACAGGCAACCCCGCTGGCGTAAAGCCGCCCGGCATCGCGAGCACGGGGAGGCTCGTCGCCGAGAGCACGCACGCCGACCGCATCCAGTCGAGGTAGGTTTCTGCGGGCGTGCCCGCGATATCCTTCGGCCAACGCCAGCTCGCGTCGAACGGGAGTACCTGGGCGGCGGGGCTCAGGAACGCGTCGTACTTCGAGAAGAACTGCTGCACGCCGGCTTCAAGTCGCGTGCGCGCGGCCTGGGCGGAGATCATCTTCGCGCCGTCGAGGTCGAGTCCCTTCTGCACGTTCCAGATCACCTCGGGCTTGATGACGTCGCCGAAGTCGGCGAGCAGCGGGCCGATTCCGGTCGCGAAGTCGTATGCCCGCGTCACCTGGAACACCTCGTCGGCGTCACTGAAGTCGATCGTCGCCTCTTCAAGGATCGCGCCGGCGTCCTCGAACACCTGCAGCTGCGCGCGCAGCACCTCGATCACCTCGGGCTCGATCGGCATGTCGATGCCGAAGTCGAAGCTGTACCCGATGCGCACGCCCGCGAGGTCTGGCAGCGGGGTTCCGAAATCCTCAGGGGTGAGCGGGCTCGGGTTCGGCAGACTCGTCGCTCCGGTGCTCGCGCGCATGAACAGCGCGATGTCTTCGACCGTTCGTGCCATCGGTCCGGAGCGCCCGAGCCACGAGTAGGCGTTCGCTGCGCTCTGCATGGGGATCACTCCGTAGGAGGGACGCAGGCCGAACACGTTGCAGAAGGAGGCAGGGATCCGTAGGGAGCCGCCCATGTCCGAGCCGTCGCCGAAGGCCTGAATGCGTGCGGCCACGACCGCGGCGACTCCGCCGGAGGATCCGCCCGCGGAGCGCGTCGGGTCGTAGGGGTTCGTCGTCGTACCGAACAGGTCATTGAACGTATGCGATCCGGCGCCGAACTCGGGGACGTTCGTCTTCCCGGTGCGGATCGCGCCGGCCGCGGCGAGCCGGGCAATCTGCAGGTCATCCTGCTGCGGCACGTTGTGCTCGAGCGCCTTCGATCCCTGTGTGGATCGGAGCCCCGCGGTGTTGAACGTGTCCTTGTGGGTCATGGGCAGCCCGTGCAGGATCCCCGTGGGGGCGCCCTGTGCCGTTCGCTCGTCTGCCGCGGCCGCGAGCTCTGTCGCCCGTTCAAAGTCGGTCGTGATCACGGCGTTGATAGGGCCGTTGTGTGCGTCGATCGCCGCGATGTGGCTCTCGAGTGCCTCCCGAGCTGAGAGGTCGCGTCGCCGGATGAGGTGTGTGACCTCCACTGCGCTGAACTGCTGGATCTCGTCCATAAGCCTGACCTTTCGCCGTTGAAGTGCTTATAAGAGAGCTTCCCCCGCTTCACTGCCCACGAGAAGCGCATTCAAGGCTTCCGCAGGAAAATGGGGGATCTCGCCAGATCCGTGGCGGCATCGCGCAGCCCCTTGTCCGGGGGCCGTCTGTCCCTCAGGGTGAGTGCGAGAGTAGATCTCTCAACGCATGAGATGCAAAGGAGCACGGCATGCAATACACCTCACTCATCCGCGCAGCTAACCCAGCCTCGACTGATATCTGGGCCCTCGCGAATTCCCCCATTCTCTGGCTGTGCGCGCTCGGCGTCTTCGCCGTGATCTTCATCCAGACCATCCTCTATGTCCGCGCCGCCAAACAGGCCGCACCGGGCATCGAGATGCCCATGCGCGAGGTCAAGGAGTCGTTCCGCGCTGGCGCGGTTGCCTCGATTGGCCCCTCGCTTGCTGTGGTCATCGTCGCGATCTCGCTGCTCGCGCTGTTTGGCACCCCCGCGGTGCTCGTGCGGATCGGCCTCATCGGTTCCGCCGCGACCGAGACCGCATCGGCCGGCATCGCAGCCACGTCGATGGGCGCCGAACTCGGTGCTGCCTCGTACACGCAGCAGGTCTTCGCGGTCGCATTCCTTGCGATGAGCCTCTCCGGCGGCATGTGGATGCTCTCCACGCTGATCATGACCCCGCTGCTCAAGCGCGGCAGCGCCACGCTCGCGAAGCGCAACCCGGCAGTGATGGCCCTCATCCCGACCGCCGCCCTCATCGGCGCGTTCTCGATGCTCGCGGTCGCCGAGACCGCGAAGACACCCACCCACCTGATCGTCGTGTTGATCTCGGCAGCAACCATGGGCCTGTGCCTCTTCGCTTCCCACCTCCTCAAGGCGCGCTGGTTGAAGGAGTGGGCGCTGGGCATCGCCATCATCGTCGCCCTCATCTGCGCCTTCCTCATCCACACCGCCTCGTAACCTCACAGGAGTTCTCATGTCTGCAACGACTACCACCCCCTCAGTGAGCACCGCCGACGCTGCCATGCAGCTCTTCGAACGGCAGACCACGCGTTACGGTTCACTCACAATGCTCGCCGGTCTTGTGCTCTCGCTCGCCGGCCCGCTCTACCTGGTGTTCTTCACCGAGCTCTACATCACCCCAACGATGGTCTGGGTCGCCTTCGCCGCCGTCGCAGCCACATTCGCGGTGTTCTGGATCGTCGAGCCCCTCACCTATTTCCCCGTACTCGGATCCGCCGCGATGTACCAGGCGTTCATGATCGGCAACATTTCGAACAAGCTCCTGCCCGCCGCGATCGTCGCGCAGTCAAGCATCAACGCAAAGCCGGGAACCAAGCGCGGCGACATCTCCGCGGTCATGGCGATCGGCGGGGCGGCAACCGTTCACCTCGTGAGCCTGCTCGTCTTCGTTGGTCTCCTCGGCACATGGCTCGTGTCACTCATCCCGGCCGAGTTCGTCGAGGTTGCCCGCCTCTACATCCTGCCCTCGCTCATGGGCGCCGTGCTCGTGCAGTGCATCGTGTCGATGAAGCAGTTCCGCGCGACAGTCGTGGCGATCGCCGTCGCTCTGCTGCTGCAGTTCGTCGTCGTGCCGCTCGTGCCGCAGCTCGCCATCTTTGCGACCGCCCTCGCGGTTATCAGCTCAATCGTCATCTCGTGGTTCGTCCGCGACCGTAGCCAGCGCGACGCCGTGCTGGTCAACTAACGAGCACCAAAGGAGTCCCCCATGCTTTCCGCCACTCTCACCGACTCGGCACTCGACCGGCTGCACGAGACGTACAAGCGCCTCCATCGCACCCCCGAGCTGTCGATGCAAGAGCATCGCACTGCCGAGTTCATCGAGGCCAGGCTCACCGAGCTCGGCATCGAGCACTTCCGCTGCGGCGGCACCGGCGTCGTCGGGGTGCTCCGCAACGGCGACGGCCCGGTTGTCGGGTTCCGCGCGGACACAGACGGGCTCCCGATCCAGGAAGACACCGGGGCAGATTACGCTTCGACGGCGACGGGCACCCTGAAGGACGGCACCGACGTGCCCGTCATGCACGGCTGTGGCCACGACACCCACGTCGCGGCCGCTCTCGCCGCCGCAGAGCTGTTCACCGAGCAGCGGGGCGACTGGGCCGGCACGATCGTGTGGATCTTCCAGCCCGGTGAGGAAACTGCCGAGGGTGCGGTCGCGATGGTCGACGATGGCCTCTGGGATCGCGCGCCGAAACCGCAGGTCGTACTCGGACAACACGTCTTCCCGGCAGCGCCTGCCGGCAGCATTGGGCTCGCCTCCGGCCCGACGATGGCGCTCGCTGATTCGCTCAGGATCACCCTGCACGGCAAGCAGTCGCACGGCTCACAGCCGCAGGACTCGATCGACCCGATCGTGCTCGGCGCGCACATCGTTACGCGACTCCAGACGATCGTGTCGCGCGAGCTGCCCCCGCAGACTCCGGCGGTGGTGACGTGCGGCACCTTCCATGCGGGCCTGAAAGAGAACATCATCCCTGCAAGCGCTGAGATCACGCTGAACATCCGAACGCTCACGCCCGAGGTGCGCGAGCAGGTGCTCGCCGCGATCACTCGCATCGTCAACGCTGAGGCAGCGGCCTCTGCGGCGCCCGCGCCAGAGATCGATGAGCTCACTCGCTTCCCGCGGCTCTACAACGACCCGGAGCACACGACGCTCGTCCGTGCAGCCCTCGTCGCTGAGCTCGGCGACGCCCAGGTTGAGACCATGCCGACCGCGATGGGTTCGGAGGATTTCGGCCACCTTGCCGACAGCATCGGCGTGCCGGGCGTCTATTGGTTCTTCGGGGCCTACCCCGCCGACCATCCCGCGCCGCCAGTCAACCACTCGCCGTTCTTCCTGCCGGACCTCGAGCCCACCCTCACCACCGGCGTACGCGCCGCGGTGAGCACGCTCGGCCACTACCTCTCGAAAGGAGGGAGGAGCACGCCGTGATCCCCCCGACAACACCCCCTTCGCTGCCTGAGGGCGCCCCGCTCACCGGGCTGCTCGTCGTCGATCTGTCCCGAGCGCTCGCGGGCCCACACGCTGGGCAGATGCTCGGCGACCTCGGCGCCCGAGTTACCAAGGTGGAATCCCCCGGAACCGGCGACGATACGCGCTCGTGGGGGCCGCCCTTCGTCACCGGCAACGACGGCGAAAACTACTCGACCTACTTCCTCTCCTGCAACCGGAACAAGGAGTCGATCGCACTCGATCTCAAGAGCGACGACGGGCGTGCGGTGCTCACCGATCTCATCGCGCGGGCCGACATTCTCGTCGAGAACTTCCGCACGGGCGTGATGGACAGGCTCGGCTTCAGCACCACCGCGCTCGCCGAACTCAACCCGCGCCTCATCCAGCTGTCGATCACCGGCTTCGGCCACGACGGCCCGGAGGGCGGCCGAGCCGGCTACGACCAGATCGTGCAGGGTGAGGCTGGACTGATGTCGATCACCGGGCCTGGCCCCGACGATCCGCAGCGCGTCGGCACCCCGATTGCGGATCTCCTCGGCGGGATCCACGGCGTCGTCGGCGTACTCGCAGCACTCCACGAGCGCGCGACCACCGGCAGGGGGCGCGTCGTCCGCGCGTCACTGCTCTCCTCACTCATCGGCGTGCACGCGTTCCAGGGCACCCGGGTCACGGTCGCGGACCAAACCCCGGAGGCGCAGGGTAACCATCATCCGTCGATCGCGCCGTACGGCCTGTTCCGCTGCCGCGACAGCCAGGTGCAGATCTCTGTCGCGAACGACAGGCTCTGGCAGGCCTTCTGCTCTGAGTTTGGTCTCGATCCGCGCACCCCCGGGCTCGAATCGAACCCAGACAGGGTCGCGAACCGGCAGGCAACGATCGCATTCGTCGAACAGGCGTTCGCGAGCGTCGACGCGGCCGAGCTGCTTGCGCGACTCAGCGCCGCGGGCATCCCCGCGGGCAAGGTTCGCAACCTCACTGAAGTCTACGAGTGGGATCAGGTGCGCTCGCAGGGGCTCATCGTCGACGTCGAGCACTCGGCGCTTGGGGAGATTTCACTGCCCGGGCCCGTGCTCAGGTTCTTCGACGTTGACGCAGACGGCGAGCAGGAGCGCGCACGCACCAGCCACGACGCGCCCCCGATGCTCGATGAGCACGGTGCCGCGATCCGCGAGTGGCTGCAGACGGAGGTAGTCCGATGACCGCGACCCGCCGCTACAGCGCCGCCGAACTCATCGAGCTCGTTGCCGACCCACAGAGCTTCCAGTCGTGGGATACGCCGCCCGAGCAGCCGCTCGCGAACCCCGAGTACCTCGCCGAGCTCGCGGCGGCCGCCGAGAAATCGGGCGTCGACGAGTCAATCGTGTCGGGCGAGGCCCTCATCGATGGCCGCCGCGTCGCGCTCATTGCCTGCGAGTTCCGGTTCCTCGCGGGTTCCGTCGGGCTCGCCGCAGCAGAACGCTTCGTGCGGGCCATGGAGCGTGCCACTTCGGAGGGGCTCCCCGTGCTCGCATCCACCGCATCGGGCGGCACCCGCATGCAGGAGGGCACGCTCGCGTTCGTCGCCATGGTGAAGATCGCGGCCGCGGTCGCGGTGCACCAGGCCGAGGGCCTGCCGTACTTCACCTACCTCAGGCACCCGTCAACGGGCGGGGCCCTCGCCTCCTTCGGCTCGCTCGGACAGGTCACCGTCGCCGAGCCGGGCGCACTGGTCGGCTTCCTCGGGCCGCGCGTCTACGAGGCGCTCTACGACGAGCCGTTTCCGGAGGGCGTCCAGTCGGCCGAGAACCTCGCGCATCACGGCATCATCGACGGCGTGCTGCCGCCGGAGGGCCTCAGGGACGTCATCTCGCGCACACTCCGGCTGCTCGAACCGCCAACCCACGCGGACCTCGTCGCCCGTGCCGCGAACCCTGGCACCGCCGACGACCTGCATCGTGGGTCGGCCGACACCTGGGATTCGGTGACCCGGTCGCGCAACCCCCGTCGGCCGGGGCTTCGTGAACTACTCCGTTTCGCCGCGACCGACGTGGTGCCGCTGTCGGGTACCGGCCAGGGCGAGCGCGACCCCGGGTTGTCCCTCTGCCTCGCCCGCTTCGGCGGGGTGCCGGCTGTCGTCGTCGGGCAGGATCGGCGCGCGCAGCGCTCGCACGCGCCCCTCGGGCCGGGCGCACTGCGAGCCGCACGCCGGGCGATGCACCTTGCCGAGGAACTGCGGCTCCCGCTCGTTACCGTCATCGATACGCCGGGCGCCGCGCTCTCCCAGGACGCTGAGGAGGGTGGGCTCGCCCGCGAGATCGCGCACTGCCTCGCCGACCTCACCACGCACCGCGGCGCAACGCTCTCCGTGATCCTCGGCGAAGGCACCGGTGGTGGGGCGCTCGCGATCCTGCCGGCCGATCGCACGATCGCAGCCGAGCACGCCTGGCTGTCGCCGCTGCCGCCCGAGGGCGCTTCAGCGATCGTCTACCGCGACATCGCGCACGCCGCCGAACTCGCCGAGCAGCAGGGCGTCGCCTCGGGCAAGCTGCTCGCGAACGGGATCGTGGATCGCGTCGTCGCGGAGCTGCCAGACGCAACCGACGAGGCGCGCGAGTTCTGCGCACGGATGGGCGATGCGATCTCGCAGGAGCTCGCTACGCTGCAGTTGCAGCGCGCACCGCACCGCCGGTCGCGCCGGTTCGAGCGCTACCGCAAGATCGGGGCGTAGCCCGAGCGGGAGACCCGTTTCGGCTAGTCGAGCAGCTCAGCCACCGAGCCGAGCACCTCGACCGGCCGGAACGGGAACTTCTCGATCTCTGCCTGGTCGGCGATGCCGGTCATCACGAGCACCGTGTGCAGGCCAGCCTCCATGCCCGCGACAATGTCGGTGTCCATCCGGTCGCCGATCATGCCGGTGTTGTGCGAGTGCGCGCCGATCTTGTTCATCGCCGAGCGGAACATCATCGGGTTCGGCTTGCCAACAATGTACGGCTCCTTGCCGGTGACCTTCGTGATGAGTGCGTTGATCGCACCGGTCGCGGGCAGCACCCCGTCGGGGCTCGGGCCCGTCGCGTCCGGGTTCGTCGAGATGAAGCGGGCACCGTTATTGATGAGCCGGATCGCCTTCGTGATCGCGTCGAACGAATAGTTGCGGGTCTCACCGACAACCACGTAGTCAGGGTTCGTCTCGGTCATGACGTAGCCGGCGTCGTGCAGCGCCGTGAGGATCCCCGCCTCGCCGAGCACGAACGCCGATCCGCCTGGCTTCTGCTGCTTGAGGAAGGCGGCCGTCGCGAGCGCGCTCGTCCAGATCCGATCCTCCGGCACCTGATGCCGCTCGCCGCGAGCCTCGCAGACAGGTCGCGGGCGGTGAAAATCGAGTTGTTCGTGAGCACGAGGTACGGCTGGTCCTTCGCCTCCCACTGCGCGATCAGCTCGGCAGCCCCGGGAATGGCACGGTTTTCGTGCACGAGCACTCCGTCCATATCGGTCAGCCAGCACTCAATTGACGGACGGCCCTGCTGCATCTCGCTCATGCCTCACAGACTACTCGTAGTAGGTAAACGAGACGTAGCGTCCCGGCCCTGGCAGACTGAGGGGTATGGACGTTCGCGCTGGTTTGCTTCCCCGCCCCGAAGATCTCATCGATGTGGCGGCCCTCACCCGCGCCTACTCGGAGCTCGTGCCAGACCCCAACGTCGCCGTCCAGCGCGTCGTCTTCGGCACCTCCGGACACCGCGGCTCAGCCCTCACCGCTTCGTTCAACGAAGCGCACATCGCGGCCATCGCCGCCGCAATCGCCGAGCACCGTGCCGCAGCCGGGATCCGCGGCCCGCTGTTCATTGGCGCTGACACGCACGCCCTCTCCGGCCCGGCCGAGCACACGGCGATCGAGGTACTCGCGGCCGCTGGCGTGCACGTGCTCGCAAACGCGGGCAGCGGTGACGAGGCCTTCGTGCCGACGCCCGCGCTGAGCCACGCGATCCTCACCCATAACCGTGGTCGCGCACACGACGACCCGGAGCGCGCCGACGGCATCATCGTCACCCCGAGCCATAACCCGCCCGCTGACGGCGGCATCAAGTACAACCCGCCGCACGGTGGCCCCGCCGACAGCGATGTCACCGGGCGGATCGCTGCCCGTGCGAACGAGCTGCTCGAGAGCGGCGCCTGGCGCGAGCTCGCGCACCACGAGTCGCCCGCCCCGGCAACCCCGGGCGCCTACGACTTCCTCGGCGCCTACGTCGAGGGGCTCGCGAACGTCATCAATGTGGCAGCGATCCGCGACTCCGGTCTGCGCTTCGCAGCGCACCCGCTCGGCGGCGCGAGCGTCGCCTACTGGCCGGCGATCCGCGACCGCTACGAGCTCGATCTCGCGGTGCTCGGCGCTGGCGTCGACCCGCAGTTCGGCTTCTTGCACCTCGATTGGGACGGGAAAATTCGTATGGACCCTTCCTCAGCGCAGGTCATGTCGACCGTCGCCTCGTACCGCGACGAGTACCCGATCGTCACGAGCAACGACGCCGACGCCGACAGGCACGGCATCCTCACGCGCGACGGTGGGCTCATGAACCCGAACCACTTCCTCGCGGTCGCAATCGACTACCTGCTCGAGCACCGCCCCGACTGGCCCGTGAGCGCCGGCATCGGCAAGACCCTCGTATCGTCGGCAATGATCGACCGCGTCGTCGCCGCGCACGGCCGCCGGCTCGACGAGGTGCCCGTGGGCTTCAAGTGGTTCGTGCCCGGTCTCTCCGACGGCACCGTCGTGTTCGGTGGAGAGGAAAGCGCAGGCGCGTCCTTCCAGCGCTTCGATGGCACCGCGTGGAGCACCGACAAGGACGGGATCCTGCTCTGCCTGCTCGCCGCCGAGATCCAGGCCGTCACCGGCCAGTCGCCGTCTGAGCGCTACGCCGCCCTCGTCGAGCGCTTCGGCGAGCCAGCCTACGCGCGCATCGACGCCCCGGCGACCGCCGAACAGAAGGCGCGGCTCGCGGCGCTCTCCGCGGCGGACGTCGCCGAGACCGAGCTCGCCGGTGACCCGATCGTTGCGATCCTCACCGAAGCGTCGAACGGTGCGGCGATCGGCGGACTCAAGGTGGAGACCGCGCGCGCCTGGTTCGCGGCGCGGCCGTCTGGCACCGAAGACGTGATGAAGGTGTACGCAGAGTCGTTCGCGGGCCCCGAGCACCTCGTCGAGGTGCAGTCGGCGGCGCAGGCGCTCGTCGCTCGCGCTCTCGGGTAGCGAGCGTTCCGGGCAGCGGGCGTTCGCTTCGCGGGCTTCGTGCGCGGGTACAGACGTCCGGCTAGGGCACGCTGGTCCACCGCGATACGCTTGGGCACATGTCACAGCGCCCAGAACGTCTCCGCCGGTACTCCTACCTGGGACCCGCGGGGACGTTTACCGAAGCTGCGCTCAAGCAGGTCGAGGAGGCGCGGGGCCAGGACTGGAATCCCGTCACGAACCTCGGCGAGGCGCTGAATGATGTCGTGACCGGCGCGAGCGACGCCGCGATGATCGCGATCGAGAATTCGATCGACGGCGGCGTTACCGTCGCACAAGATCTGCTTGCGACCATCCCGGGGCTCCGCATCATCGGCGAGTATCTCGTGCCCGTCGACTTCGTGCTCGTCGCGCGCCCCGGCGTCACGCTCGAGGACATCTCGGTCGTCGCTGGCCATCCCGTCGCGTATGCGCAGTGCCGCACGTGGCTCGACGGGGCACGCCCCGCGCACCTGCACCTGCCGGCAACCTCGAACGTACAGGCCGCCGCCGATCTCTTCGACGACGCCAAACACATCGACGCCGCGATCGCGCCCCCCGGCATCGAAGACCACTACGACGTTGAGGTGCTCGCCCATAGCCTTGCCGACAATCCTGACGCTGTCACTCGCTTCGTGCTCGTGAGCCGGGTCGTGCCGATTGGCGAACCGACCGGAGCCGACAAGACATCCCTGATCGCTGAGCTCTCCGAGGACCGTTCGGGCGCACTGCTCGACCTCCTCGAACAGTTCGCGACCCGCGGTGTGAACCTCACGCTGCTTGCCTCCAGGCCCATCGGTGATCAGATGGGGCGGTACCGCTTCGTCATTGACGCCGAGGGGCACATTAAGGACGAGCGCGTCGCCGACGCCCTGCTCGGGGTGAAGCGGTCGAGCCCGAACGTCGTATTCCTCGGGTCCTACCCGCGGGCCGACAAGATCTCGGCAGAGTTCCGCCCGGTGCACGACAACGACCGTTTCCGCGACGCCCGCGACTGGCTGCGCGAGGTCATCGAGGGCGTCGAAGAGAGCTGAGGTGTTGAGGTGCTGCGGGGCTGAGGTACTGCGGTGCTGAGGCCCCCGGCCGCACCTCCGCCTGCCCATGCCTCTTGACCGCGCTCTGCGCTGTTGCTCCCCGCGCACGCGCTCAGTCGCTCAGTCGCTCAGTCGCTCAGTCGCCATTGTTTCAGCGAAGTCAGGAGTGATTTACGGCTGAGAACTCCTTGTTTCGTTGAGTTGCCATGACCTGAGCGCCGTGGCGCGGGCGCAGCGGGGCGGGTGCTTAAAAATCGAGACCCGCGACCCGGCGGTTGTGGGCCGCACGCATGCCGACCCAGATCAAGAAGTTGAAAACGAGGAATGGGGCAAGTACCCATTTCTGCGGCTGGTCGAGCAGCGCACCGCCCACAATCACGAGCAGGACCCCGATCACCTGCATCCACCCCGCGTGCGGCGCCACCGGATCGACGTCCCATATCTTGACGGGGGACTCTGGGGCTGCCCGGAGGCTGAGAGCCCCCGAGAACAAACACCCAAAGACGCCCAGCACCGCGAGCGCCCATCCGATGAAGACCATGCCTCCAGTGAACGCTGCAAGCGCCGAATCGTCAAGCGTCGTAACGGCAAGCGCAGCGGCTGACTCGACTCCGTGCGCGGCCCCATCCGTCGTTGGACGATGCTTCGTTCTACGACGCACACGCGGTGTTCTTGACACCGCACTATTACGTAATACACACTAGTGCGTAACAGGGAATGGTGAAGGAGGGTCCGCGTGGACGGGACGCAACTACTGAAGGGCGTGCTTGATGCCGCCGTACTCGCGGTGGTGGACCACGAAGACGGCTACGGCTACGACGTCGTGCGCCGCCTGCGCGACGCCGGGCTTGAGGAAGTCGGTGACGCATCCGTCTACGGCACACTGCGCAGGCTGTACGCGGCTGGTGCACTCTCGACCTACGTCGTCCCCTCGGAGGGCGGCCCGCACCGCAAGTACTACAGCATTACACCGAACGGGCAAGAGCTGCTCGGCGAGCAGCGGATCGGCTGGCAGCGCTTCTCCGAGACGCTCACCGCGCTGATCTCCCCGCAGTCGCAGCCACAGCCAGTACCCGAAAGCCCTACGAGCAGCGAAGGACCCGCAGCATGAACGCCACCGATTCACTCACCAACGCGCAGCGCGCTGAGGGCTTCGCTGCTGAGGTGCGCTCTCACCTTAGCGACCTCCCGGCTGACGAACTCGATGACCTCCTCGACGGCCTCGGCGCGGATCTCACCGAACGGCTCGATGACGGCGGTGAGCTCGGCGATGCTGCGCACTACGCCGAAGAGCTGCGGCAGGCGGCCGGGCTGCCAGAGCGCGCCCCGGGCGATGCACCGCGCGTCACCTTCCGGGAGCGGATCGCGAGTGTCGAGCAGCGCGCCGCGGGCTGGCTTGCCGCCACCCCTGGCCGCCGCGGCTTCCGTGACTTCGCGGTTTCCGTGCGCCCGCTGTGGTGGGTGCTCCGGGCAGTCATCGTCGCCTGGGCTGCCTTCGTCGTGTTCAACCACCCGCTGGTGAACGGCTGGCCGATCTCGTTCTGGTCCCTAGTGTTTACGCTCGCGCTCATCGTGCTCAGCGTGCAGTGGGGCCGGGGCAGGTGGCTGCCACGCCCCTGGATCGAGGTGCTACGGACGATCGGGAACGTCGCGGCCGTGGTGCTCCTGCTCCCGTTTCTCTTCAGCAGCTGGGCAAATGCCACTTCGCCGAGCGTCGAGTACGTCCACGAGGACTTCTCTGCGGACGGCATTGTCCAGAACGGCGAGCAGGTGACGAACATCTTCGCCTACGACTGTGAGGGCAACCCGCTCGAGTCGGTACGCCTCTACGACCAGCGCGGCAATCCGCTCACGACCCTCGGCGAGGATGCATCCGAGCCACCCGAGTCCTGGGAAGAGAACAGCGGGTTCGGCATTCAGCACGATTTCAACCCTCTCGCGAAGGACGCCGAGGCATGGAACGTCTTCCCGCTCTCCGCGGCCGAGGTCGACGGGACCACCGGCGAGCCCGGCAAGATGGAGCCGGCGACGCCACCCTCGGGATACTTTCCACCGCTGTCCCGCGACTGCACGCCAGGAGCAACGGCAGACGGCGCCTCCCCCACCGCCGAAGGCGAGTCGGGAGATGCTACCGAGAAGAAAACAGAAGCCACGGGAGACGCAGAGGCAGCCGACACGAAGGCGACGGATGCGCCGTGACGCTATTCAGGGAGATGCCATCCCGGAAGCACGCGGACGATCAGGGCACCAGGGTCCACCCGCCCGCGGACCTCGACCGCAAGACCGAAATCGTCGCCATCGAGCTGGATCGGCTCCGGGCTCGCAACGGTAAGCGCGTACTTTCGAGCGCGGAGATAGGTGACGTTCTTCGTGTCGTTTACGAGGTCGATGATGCGTCTGCCGGTCTTCGTCTTCCGAAGCACGCCGTTCTCCCACCCAATCTTGTTCCAGATGCGCAGCCACGAGAACGGGCCGAGCGGCCGGAGCGAGACGACGTCGAGTAACCCGTCATCGATCTTCGCGTCGGGGATGAGCAGCACGCCGCCGGGGAGCAGCCCGCAGTTGCCAATCATCACCGTGTAGACGGTGAGCGGCTTCAGCTCGGAACCGTCCATGGAGTAGTGGAGCTCGAGTGGCTTGTCCTTCATCATCGTGCGGACCCCCGCATCGACGTAGGCGAGCCAGCCGAGCCGCTTCTTCAGCGTCGACCGTGTCGAACGGATCACCCGCGCATCGAGCCCCATCCCGGCGAGCACGAGGAACGCGTGCTCGTCTTCGGCGACATGACCGGCCTCATCCGCGGGGCGCACGATCGTCATGAGCCCGAGATCGATGGGCTGGTTCCGCCCGAAAAAGCCCGCCTCGACGGCCTTGCCGAGATCGCCAAGCGGCATGCCAATGTTGCGTGCCAGCAGGTTGCCTGTGCCCTGCGGGACAATTCCGAGCGGGATGCCGCTGCCGCGAATAGACTCGGCGATCGCGCGGATCGTGCCGTCGCCGCCCGAACCAAATACCACGCCTGCCCCGTCGGCGATTGCCTGGCGGGCAGCGCCGGTCCCACGATCCTCCGCTGCGGTCTCGTACCAACGCGTGGCGGCCCAGCCGGCCTTGAGCTCGGCCGCGCGCACGGCCGTGCGCAACCCGGCGAGGTCTGTTTTCAACGGGTGGTACACAACTGCGGCGTGAGGCAGCGCGCGCGTAGGGACCATAGTCATGGGTCAATCGTAGTCGCCAGCTGGGCGCGGTAGGCTTAGCGATGTGATCGATCCAGTACTCCTCCGCAACGATCCCGATGTCGTCAAGCGCTCACAGCGCGCCCGAGGGAACGATGAGTCGGTGGTGGACGAGGCGCTTGCCGCCGACGCCGCCCGCCGCTCAGCGCTCGGTGAGTTCGAACAGTTGCGTGCCTCGCAGAAGTCGATGGGTGACCGCGTGAAGGCGGCCTCGAAAGAAGAGAAGCCCGCACTGATCGCCGAGGCGCAGGAATTTGCTGCCGCGGTGAAGGCCGCTGACGCCCGCGCGAAGGACGCCGGGGCGGAGTTCGACAGGATCGCCTCCCGCATCGAGAACATCGTCATTGAGGGCGTTCCCGAAGGCGGCGAAGAGAACTTCGTCACGCTCCGCACCGTCGGCGATGTGCCCACATTCGACTTCGAGCCCCGCGACCACCTTGAGCTCGGCGAGATGCTCGGCGCGATCGACATGGAGCGCGGCGCGAAGGTCTCTGGCGCACGCTTCTACTTCCTCCGCGGCGTCGGCGCACGCCTCGAGATCGCGCTCATGAACATGGCGCTCGACCTCGCGATGCGCAACGACTTCACCCCGCTCATCACGCCGACGCTCGTGAAGCCCGAGATCATGGCAGGCACCGGCTTCCTCGGCGAGCACGCCGACGAGGTCTACCACCTGCAGGATCAGGATCTGTACCTCACCGGCACGAGCGAGGTCGCCCTCGCGGGCTACCACTCAGACGAGATCCTGAACGTCGAGAAGGGCCCGATCCGCTACGCCGGCTGGTCGACCTGCTACCGCAGCGAGGCCGGCTCGCACGGCAAGGACACCCGCGGCATCCTCCGCGTGCACCAGTTCAACAAGCTCGAAATGTTCGTGTACACCGACCCGGTGAACGCCGAGGCCGAACACGACCGCCTCGTCGGCTGGCAGGAAGAAATGCTGCAGGCCCTCGGTCTGAGCTACCGCGTCATCGACGTCGCCGCCGGTGATCTCGGATCCAGCGCGGCCCGCAAGTTCGATATCGAGGCGTGGGTGCCGACGCAGGGCACGTACCGCGAGCTCACCTCCACCTCGAACTGCACGACCTTCCAGTCGCGCAGGCTCCAGACCCGCTTCCGCACCGAGAGCGGCAAGACCGCGCCCGTTGCGACGCTCAACGGCACGCTCGCCACCACCCGGTGGATCGTCGCCATTCTCGAAACCCATCAGAACGCAGACGGCAGCGTCACCGTACCCGAGGCGCTTCGGCCATACCTCGGCGGACTCGAAGTACTCAGCCCGGTAGAAGGAACATAAACAATGCAGGATCGCCACATCATCGCCCTCGATCTCGACGGAACCGTACTTCGTCACGGATTTGAAGGCGCGGGTGACCATGCCGCGGGAGGGATCATTGATCCCGAACTCGCGGAGGCGATCCGCACGCTGCACGAATCGGGTCACGAGGTCATCGTGTCGACCGGCCGCTCGGTCGACGCGACGCTGCCCATCGTGGAGCGACTCGGGATCCGCCCCGAGTGGGTCGTCACCGCGAACGGCGCGGTCACGCTCAAGCGTGACCCGTTCGGCACCCACGGCTACCGCCGCGAGTACGTCGAGGCCTTCAACCCAGCCGACGCGCTGCTGAAGATCCGACCCCAGCTCACGACAGCGCACTTCTCGGTCGAGCTTGCAGACGGCGCGTTCCTCTACACCAAAGCGATTCCCGCTGGCACGCTGCCGTCAAACCAGCGTCAGGTTGCGTTCGAGGATCTCCTCGGCGTGCAGGCAGCCCGCGTGATCGTGTTCTCCCCCGACTACCGTGTCGAGGAGTTCCTCACCGCAATCGAGTCGCTCGGCCTCACCCATGTCTCGTACGCCGTCGGCACCACCTCGTGGCTCGATATCGCGCCCGACGGCGTCACAAAAGCGAGTGCTCTCGAAGTGCTGCGCGCGAAGCTCGACATTCACCCGTCGAACGTATTTGCCGCGGGTGACGGGCGCAACGACATCGAAATGCTCGAGTGGGCAGGGCGCGTCGGCGTATCCGTCGCGATGGGGCAGGCGGTGCCGGAAGTGAAGGCCGCAGCCACCGATGTGACCGCCTCTGCAGAGGACGGCGGGCTGCTGCTCGCGCTCCGTAAGCGCTTCCCGGAGCTGCTCGGCGCCTAAATTTGGCAAGAACAGCCTCATTTATTTGCTAGGCTCGTTCGCGGAGGGTTGTCCGAGCGGCCGAAGGAACTTGTCTTGAAAACAAGCAGGCGGTGATCCCGTCTCAGGAGTTCAAATCTCCTACCCTCCGCCAGTAAGAACTAGCCCCCGATCAGGTAGTTTACTACCGAGGTCGGGGGCTTTTTCGCGTCTATGGGGCGAAATATGGGGCAGGGGCTATCCGTCGACGTGTTTTGCGAGCCTGTCGATTGCGCTGCGCTGCATCGTCGGGGTGACGTGCGAATAGATATTCATGGTCGTGGCGATGGTCGAATGCCCGAGCCGTTCCTGAACAATCTTCGGATGCTCCCCTAGTTCCAGCAGCACTGTGGCGTGTGTGTGGCGGAGTTCCTTGAGGGTAATGCGCGGAAGTCCTGGAATTGCGCCGGTTGCGTATTTCATGAGTGTCCCCCAACGCTTGCTCACCTTGTCAGGGTTGCGGAGTCCACCATCGAGGCCGGCGAAGATGTACGCCTCCGGCCTCGCGAGATCCAGCGAGATCGAACCGCGCAGCGCCTTGAGTGACTTGAGCGCCTGCAGTGTCTCAGCGTCCAGCTCGAGCGAGCGGGCTGAGCCGGTCTTGGTCTTCTTGGTGTGCTGCCTGTCCGCGATATTGACGGCACGCCGCAAGCTGAGCTTGGCGGTCTTTTGGTGCACGTCTTCCCAGCGCAGCGCGAGCGCTTCTGAACGGCGCAACCCAGTGAACGCGATCACACGCCACAACGTGAAGAGCTCGTCTTCGTGAACATCGCGATCCCACCGGAGGAAGGCATGCAACTGGGCTGCAGTCCAGGTCTGAATATCAGGCTTCGCGGCACGAATATCGCGGCCTGTGGGCGCATTCACGGTGCGCTTCTTCTTGGCAGGGTTTGAAGAGATCAGGCCGTCATCTAGTGCCGCCTCGAGCAGTGCGCCGAGCGCGATGTGAACCTTGTTGACCGTGTTCGCAGACAACCCTTGCCCGAGGCCACGCGCATCCTTGCGTCCGTGCTTCTCAAGATCCCGATAGTGGCGCGCAATGCGTGTTGGCGTGAGCTTGTCGATCGGCAGCGTCTCGAAGTAGGGCGCGATGTGGTTGCGGATCAATCGCCGGTAGCTATCGACTGTCGAGGCTTCGAGGCGCAGTGATTCGAGCCATTGGGTCGCGTACTCGCTGACAGTCGGCACCGACTTGTGGAAGGCCTCTTGAGCGCGTCGCTTCTTGAGCGCGTCCTGCATGGCATCGTCGGCATCGTTGCTCGTCATGAATCCGGCACGGCTGTGCTTCTTGTCTCCGAGTTCGGGCTTCTCGTGATCGACGGGCACCCAGATTTGGAACCGCCAACGCACACCGGCTTTGGTCTGGTAGCTCTGCAGCGAGCCCTTGCCGCGGCGGCGGGAGCGCTTCTCAGTCATTTCGCTTGCCTTGAACTGCCGGAGGCAGCAACCCGCGTTTGCGCGCCCGAGTCACCCATCGTTGCACGCTACTCCGAGCCGCGCTGTTTATTCTCATCATTTCTTCCACAGGCGACAGCTCAGGGTGCTGCCTTTCGATCTCGATGTACTGCCGCGAAACGCGGGCACTAAACACGTCGCTAGATTCCGCCGGAGGGAGGGGTGACATGGGGTCCTCGTCCAGTTCCCCCATGAGCAATAGTGAGCGCATGAGGTTCGCGTTTCCCTCGTCTTCGTGCGCCGAATATGCAGCGGTTATTGCCTGGATGGGGACGCTTCGAAGGTCGGCACCAGTTAGATCCTTGTCCGGGTTGAAGGGGAGCACCACCGAACTCACCCGTACGGAAGGCTGCTCTGGCGTGACGCGTTGTTGCAGCCGGAGAAAGGCGACAGTGCCTGTTTCCGTGTTGCGCACGCGCACCCACCGGCGGCCTAGTACGTAAGCTGCGCGAGGTGTCCTCAGCTCTCCACGCTTCTCGCCCTCAGTCAGATCTTCAATCCAG
The DNA here is from genome assembly GCF_001482305.1 of Leucobacter sp. G161. GTDB lineage: Bacteria > Actinomycetota > Actinomycetes > Actinomycetales > Microbacteriaceae > Leucobacter. Next base: position 28,466 of record NZ_LOHP01000063.1, on the reverse strand, counting down.
AGGTCCATGCCCGCGACTGATTCGATGGCGTCGCGTCGTCCGGCGTCCAAGAGCCCTTCCTCGACCCAGGGGTCGGGGAGCTTTGGTTTGGCTCGCTCAAGTTCTTCCGGTGTGAGTATTTGACCCGTCATGCCCCAAGCATAGCAAGGCACCTCGATGTTTGGTGAGGTAGTTGCATGAACCTCACCGACCGTGTACGCTCATGGTGAGGCAGGTCGAAGTGCCTCACGAAAGGAAAAAATGACTAGCCCTAAACCCATCGGGACGCTGGCCGAAGCCCGCGAATCAACCCTCGCCGCGATTACTCGAGCGGAGGCCGGCGCGATTGCGGGGGTGGACCCGCGAACCATCACGGCGGGAATTAAAGACGGGACGATTCCCGCGATCAAGCTAGGTCGGCGCGTGCTAATCCCACGCGAGAAGTTCATCAAGCTTTTCGAGGTCGAAGATGACTAGCCCAGAAATGAAGAAAGCCCCGCGGCCAGGCGGGGCAATCAGAAACCGAAACCAATTCCACTTGCAAGAAGAAGGAGCATCGATGCTTACAACAGTAGCCGTTCAGGCTGAGAAGTTCGATACCGATATTCACGTCGGCAACAAGACCGTGTTCGCCACAGACAACAGTGTCTGGGTACACACCGAGCTCGGAGCACTCGAGTTCAGCCCGGAACAGGCCTGCGCCTTCGCAGCAGCCCTGCAGGCCGTCGCGGTGCACATCCTTGAACAGCAGAGCGAGGTGGCAGCATAATGAGCGCGAACACTTGCCCCGAACGCTCGTGGTGCGAAGAAGACCACACCAACCCTCGCGGGTGCCCCAACTTCCACATGAAGCACGACCGCCGCAAAACCGGTGTCGCGGTCCTGCGCCATGACCTCGTGCTCGACGAGGGCTCACCGTCAATAGACATTTGCGAGTCCATCGACTGGAGTATCCCCCTCGCTCAGATGCCCGCGTTCATCCAGAACATGCGCGCCGAGCTCGACAAGATCGAGGCCGCAGCCGTCGGATTCATGGTCACCATGAACCCGCTCGTACGCCACACCGAGCCAGGCGAGCCCGACCAGCACGGAATCGGGGGTGGACTGTGAACTGCAACCATGACTCGCGCATGACCGCGAACGATTACGTCGTACCTGTGTTCCCCGGCGAACACGACGAACGCACCTGCGCGGCTGGGTTTCTCTCCGACGACGGCGACAAGCTCGTGCTCTCGATCCACGAGCCGGACGTGATAGATGCTGTCGCTTCCAGACTCCACGAGATCGCCCACGAGATCCGTTACGGCAAGACCGTGCCTTACTCGTTCGACAACGTCGTGCGAGGAGTGGACTGGGGCAGCAATGACTCGCCAGAGCATTAGCGAGATCGCTGACCGTCACCTCGAAGTGTGGCTTGATCGACTGATGAGGGGGGAGCTCCTTCTCGGAGAACTCCCCCTCTCGGTCGAAGCGTTCTATCACGCGGGGTGGGCGGCAGCGGCCAGTGTGGCACAGCAGCAGGCCCGCGAGTACGAGCACAAGCTCGACCTCGCCTACCTCCAGGCATACGCACCGAAAGACCGTGCAGAGGTCTACCAGCGCCGCCTCGATCATCATTTCAAACTTCAAGAGGCCGCCTTCTTCGCGGCAGATGTGGAAGATACCAATGACAGCAACAGCATCAGGGTTGCCGCGTGAGTTCTGGGAATCACGCCCAGTGCTCGCCCAAATCAGACAACAAGCACAAGCCCGCAGAGTGGCGCCAACGGCCATGCTTGCCGGTGTGCTCGCCCGAGTGGCAACAGCAGTCCCACCGGAGGTGGTTACGCCCGAGTTCGTGGGAAGCGTCGCGAGCATTAACCCGTTCTTTACAATCGTCGCAAGATCAGGTGGCGGCAAAGGGGCATCTCAAGGGGCCGCTGGATCATGGTTTCGGGTGACAAACTGTCTGCTCAGGTTTACAGAAACCACCATCGGTTCCGGTGAAGGCATCGCGGCAGCATTCGCTAAACCAGGGAAAGCTGACGACGGCACCCCGATCACCGAGATCCACACCGACAGCGCGTTGATCGACATAGCCGAGGTGGACACGCTCGGAGCCATTGCAGGCCGCAGCGGCTCCACCACAACGAGTGAGCTCCGCAAAGCGTGGGATGGGGCACCGCTCGGGTTTCGCAACCGAACTGCTGAACGGTCAATCATCGTGCCTGCACACAGTTACCGAATGGCCGTGGTTATGGGTGTGCAGCCTGAGCGCTCCGGAACCCTGCTCGATGAATCGGCAGGTGGGTTTCCGCAGCGGTTCGTGTGGTTCACGGCATCCGACCCAGACGCGCCAGCACAACCCCCGGCACCGCTCGAGCCCCACGAGTGGACACCACCCCAGGTGCCCGCCCGAGAGGACGGTAAGCGAGTGCTCAAGGTGTGCGCCACCGCAGCAACCACGATCACCACGGCAGCAGTCGCAAGGCTCCGAGGTGAAGGCGACGCGCTCGACGGTCACGCGCTACTTGCTCGCTTGAAGATTGCGGCACTGCTCGCGCTGCTCGACGGCAAGACCGGCGTCAATGAGGAGGACTGGCGACTGTCTGGTCTCGTGATGGAAGAGTCCGACCGGGTGAGGCAGTCATGTGTGGACGCGCTCCGTGACGCTACGCAAGCCCGCAGCCGCGCCTCAGCCGTGCTGCGAGGTGAAGCCGAGGTTGAGACCGACGTGAGGGCTGCTGACGTGGCAATAGCAAAGGTCAAGGAGCGCATAATCAAGACCATCGGCACGGACTCAGTCGCCAAGGGTCGCATCCAAGCCGGGCTCTCTCGTCGGCTTCGTGAGTACCTCGACGCCGCCCTCTATGACCTCGAGGACGACGGGCAGGTCATCATTCGCGAGGAAGTCTACCGAGGTCAAAGGACCGAGCGAATCTCTCTAATTGGCTCTAGCGCTGGGCAAACGGCCAACGCTTAGATCGTTGAAATCATGCGGATGTGAGCGTTGGTCAAAACGCCAGCGCTCACACCCTCAACGCAAGAAATGGGCATCACATGCACCAAAAGTTTTCAGGCTTCAAAGCCCGAGATTACGAGTTCAGAAACGACGACGGCACAACCGACCGACACGTCATCGTCATCTACATGGGAGTCAAACGGGCCGGGTTCATGGAATACGCCGATGCGTACAAATTCGTGAATCGAATCCACGACCTCACCGAAGCACACGAACGAAGGGACACCCAACCGTGACAGAGACGTTCACTCTCGAGTACGTGCAAAGGCTCAGGCGCGAAGCCGCCACATCACGAGTCAAAGCCAAAGACGGCGACCGCGACAGACAAGTAGCAGTTCGGCTGTCCGCAGAAAACATCGCACTTCGCGACCGCGTCACGCGCGCCGAAGCGGCGGCACGAACCGCTCAACAACAAGTCGCCCGACGCGACCAAACCATCAACGCGCTGCGAATGCAGCTCAACGAAAGGAACAAATAATGACCGAGGAAACCGTGACCGAGAACCCGACCGACACCACGACAGAGGCCACACTGGAACCTCCCACTACCGAGACGCCAGACGACACCAGCAAGCCCGGACGGGAGGCCGCGAAATACCGTCGCCAGTTGCGAGACACCGAAACCGAACGCGACACACTCAAAAACTCGCTACACGCAGCACGCACCGAACTTCTCCGCGCCCACCTCACTGCACACGCAATCGGGGGCAAACAGTTCAACCTCGACGCCCTCCAGGACGCCGGGATCGACACCGAGGAAATCTTCACCAACGGCGGCACCCTCGACCCCGAAGCCTTCGAAACGCTCATGAGTGGACTCCTGGAACACAAGCCCTACATGTTCACCGAGCTACCGAAGATACGCGCAGGAGCCGAGTCCGCCGCATTCGTCCCACAGGCCGACTTCGACACGGCATTCGCCCCCAAGAGGTAAAAGTCCCCGGTCTGCGGTAGAATCATTAGTGCAGGTTCTACCGCAGGCCCGAGGCCGCGACTATCTGCAAGGAAGCCCCAGACAGGGGCAACCCGGACAGGCCAGAGGCCACCGGCGAAACACACTCGTTTTCGTTGGTGGCCTTCTTCTATTCAGGCCACCGGACAGGAGCCCACAATGGCTACCCAGACAACCCTCACCGCGTCCAAGGCATGGCGACCGGATCAGAGCATCTTCAACCCCGCCGAGGTCGTCCCCGACGCGCTCATCCTCCAGCACTCCACCGTTGCCGGTGTGATCGAGGGAGACGCACCCGCACTGCGAGTCGCATACGTCACCGACGACACCGCCCAGTTCACCGCCGAGGCAGCCGAGATCCCCGAGGCAAACCCGACGCTTGACGAGGTGCTCGTCTACACGGCGAAGATCACCCAGCTCGTTCGTCTCTCCCAGGAGCAGTACCACCAGCAGGGCACCGCGGGGGAACTCTCGCTGAGTGTGCAGCGTGCGATCACGAAGAAGGGCAACGAGGCATTCCTCACCCAGCCCAAGCCCACCGGCAGCAACACCGCACCCCCTGCAGGCATCCTGAACATTCCGGGCATCGTTCAGGGCGACCCCATCACCGCGAACCTTGACCCCCTCATCGATCTGGTGGCGGGCCTGGAATCCAACGGGGGCACCCCCACCGGCATCCTCCTCGACCCCCTCGCATGGGCCGCCCTCCGCAAGATCAAGACCGGCACCGGCGCACAGACCGCACTACTCGGAGCAGGCACCAACGACAGCGTGAAGATGCTGCTCGATCTGCCAGTCACAGTCACCAGCGCACTCAGCGCCAACAGCGGAATCGTTCTCGACTCCAGCGCGATCGCATCAGCAGTCGGACCAGTGAAGGTCGCAACCGACGAAAGCATCTACTTCACCAGCGACAGCGTTGCACTTCGCGCGACTTGGCGAATCGGTTGGAACGTCGTCAAGGCAAACCGAATCGGAAAGTTCTCACTCACAAGCGAGTGACACAAGCAGGCGTCAACAGGCATCCTTTCGCCTGAAGGTAGCGAGCGGGTTTCAGTGAATTGACGTGAAGACCTACCTGCGCCACCGAGGCCCGCAACTCCACACCAGGAGCGGCGGGCCTCACCCATACCAACAGAAGGGTGGGGAGGGGAGCCCCCTATGCCACTCAGGTTCGCCCCCGCGGCATAGCGATCGCTCCCTCCGAGCTTTGAAATGAATGACCCTTGAAAGGATTGATTATGAGTGAAACACGTGCCCCTAGGGGGCTTGGTGATGGTGGTAAGCGGCTTTGGAGGTCGGTTACTGGTGAGTTTGATTTGGCGGAGCATGAGCTTGCGCAGTTGGAGCAGGCGTGTCGTGTGCGTGACCGGATTGGTGATTTGGATGGTCTGGTGTCGGATGAGGGTCTGATGCTTGCGTCGTCGCAGGGTGCGAGGTTGCATCCGGCTGTGGCTGAGGCTCGGCAGCAGCGGCTTGCTTTGGCTCGGTTGTTGGTGACGTTGGGTGTGCCTGATGCGAATGATGATTTGCCGGCGGCGGGTAAGGCTCGTGGAGTGTATGGGGGCAAGCGGTGAGGCGTAAGAAGGTGGACCGGCTGGAGGGCGTGCCGGTGGAGTTGGTGCGGTTTGATGAGTCGGTGTGGGGTTCGTTCGATGAGTGGAAGGCGGCGCGGTCTGTGTGGGCTGAGTCGAATTCTTGGCCTGGTGGTTTGTTGGCGAAGATTGTGGAGGAGCGAGAGGTTCGTCTTGGTTTGAGGGGGCTTGCTGCTCCTGACCGCCGTTCTCGGTAGGTTCGCTTTGCACGTGCCCACTGTGCTTGATCGGGTGCGGCAGCGGCGTGGAGCTCGAGCGGCATCGCCTGTGTGATGCAGGTCATGGGGTACTCACTTCTGAGTACCCTTGGCGATCATGTTGTTGAGCTCAACGAAGTGGTCACCTGTAAAGGTCTTTACACCTGGGGTAAGTTTTGAGAACGGGTCCTTTTCCCCGGTTCGGGGGTAAAGATGACCGGATTTGAGATCCGACCATGTGGACAGTTCTGTCTGTGTCGATGACCTCTGCAGCAGAGAGGCCATCTTGTGTGTGTTCGGCTCAGGTGTAACAAATGTGACACCTGGTGCGCGCAATCTCAGAATTGCGTGAGCTCAGACGTTTCCATGGGGCAAACGATGGGGCACCGCTGGCGCATCATCATGTTTCTGGGTGCAGGTGCTACATGTGTAGCACCCGCAGATCGTTGCTATCATGCCATTTAGTGCACCGTGAGGCTTGCTGGAGTTGGGTGGAGCTTGAAAGTTCAAATCTCCTACCCTCCGCCACGAGATGCCCCGCGCGATTCGCTCGGGGCATCTTTCGTTCTTCAAGAACTCTTCGCCGGCTCCAGGCTCCGCCCAGAAGCATCGGGTAAATTAGCAAGATCGCGCGGCATGTTTGCGTGCCGCTTCGACGAACAGGGAGTTACCGCATGGCGAGAAAGACGCAGCCAGAGCAGCCGCGCCGATCAGTCGTACGCCACGGAAAGCTCCCACGCTCTTCCTCCGTGAAGAACGTCAGCCGGTTCCTACTCACGACGCTGCTCGTCGTAGCGTTCTCCGGTGTCGCAACCGCAGCGTACGCCGTGTGGGGATTCGTCAACAGCGCAAAGACCGTCGATCTCGGCGGAAACACCTCCGCGGTCGGGGCAGGTACGCAGTCAATCGACGGCGAGCTGACGATCCTCCTCGCGGGCTCAGACACCCGCGTTGGCCAGGGATACGACGACGGCGAGGAGGGCGAGCTCAACGATGTGAACCTCCTGCTGCACGTCTCCGCCGACCACAAGAACGCGACCGTCGTCAGCTTCCCGCGTGACCTCATGGTGCCGATCCCGAGCTGCCCCAGCGAGGACGGCGAGGAAGACTTTTACCCGGCGATGAGTGAGCAGCAGCTCAACACGGCCATGGGATATGGCGGACTGCCATGCGTGGCTCGCACCATCTCCGAGCTCACCGGCATGGACATCCCCTACGCCGCGGTCATCACGTTCGACGGCGTCGTTGGCATTTCGGAAGCTGTCGGCGGCGTCGACGTCTGCCTTACCGAACCCCTCGTTGACCCGAAGACGAACCTTGATCTCCCCGCGGGCATGAACACGCTCGAGGGCTGGGACGCGCTGCAGTTCCTCCGCACCCGCTACGGCGTCGGGGACGGCAGCGACATCTCGCGCATCAACAATCAGCAGGTCTTCATGTCCTCGCTCATGCGAAAGCTCAAGAGCGCGGAGACGCTGACCGACCCGTTCAAGGTGTGGAACCTGGCCAAGGCCGCCGTCGACAACATGCTGCTCTCAGAGAGCATGAAGAGCATGCAGTTCATGCAGGCAGCTGCTGGGACGGTGCGCGACATCGACCTCGGGAACATCAACTTCGTGCAGTACCCAACGGTCGACCACCCATACGAGTCGGGTCGCCTCCTTCCCAATTCGGAGCTCGCCACGATCCTCTTCGACACGCTCGAGAGTGGCGCCGCATTCGACGTCACCGGCACAGGCGGGGCAGTAGCCACGCCACCCGCTGAGGGAGCCGCAGAAGTGCCAGCAACGCCTGAGGCACCCGCCACGGAAACGCCCGAGGGCGAGGCTCCGCCAGCCGAGACCGGGGCCCCACAGGGCGAGGACGGGCGCTACAAGCTTCCCCCTGAGATCACCGGGTTGAAGCCCGATGTCGAATCGTGTGTGGTCGGGCGCACAAACTACTAGCGCGAGGATTTCCGAGCACAGGTTTTTCCCGTTAGACTAAATGGCGTTGCCTGCTCATGGAGACGTGCCGGAGCGGCCGAACGGACTTCACTGCTAATGAAGGGTCGGGGTTAAACTCGACCGGGGGTTCAAATCCCCCCGTCTCCGCCATAGACAAGCAACACACTGAGCCCCACTCTTCGGAGTGGGGCTCAGTGCTTTCCCTGCATCGCCCCTGTGCATCCCCTGCATGCCCTCGACGGCCTGGCCCCGTGTCCGGTAGCGTGGGCAACTCGCACCGCAAAGGGGGAGCATGCGCAGAACGGCCATCGGCGCCGCGGCAGTTGCCGCTGCGGTCGTCGGCTCTGCGCTGCCGGTCGGCGCGACCGCCGCGCAAGCGGACCACCCGAACACGGTTTGCTCGCACTGGTCGCCTGCGGGAGAGAACTCACATCACGTTCAGGTGGACTGGATGGCAGGCCGGAGCTTCCGGGTGTCCATCACTGATTTCACGCTGCACGCAGCTGAGCGCGAGGCTGGGGACAGTTTCGTCAAGCTCCCCCTCGATCCGAACCTCCGGTTGAGCACGAACACGGTGTCGGTCGGCGACGGTCTCACTGTTTCCGATGTGTCGATCTCGCAGGGCGTTGCGGTCGGCGGGGCGGGCGACGACCACGCTCCGATCGACAATTACCGCAAGCTTCCCAGCGCACCGTGGGAATCGGCGACCGTGTCGGGCAGCACGATCACGTGGCTGCACGATGTCGACGCGCTCAGCGATGCAGACGGCACGCAGATCCACCCGAGCGACAGCCCAACCGCCGCCCGCGCCGCAGACTCGGCGGGCGTACTCGACTTCACGGTCACGGTGCCCGACAGTGTCGGTGGTGACGTCCCGCTCATCGCAGGCATGACCTCGGAGGTCACGGCGGGCGTGCTCAGCACTGAGACAACGGAGTGGACACCAGGGCAGGTGCTGGCGCGGGCCGTCCAGGGCTGCACGGTGTCCGTGGAGCCGGTCGGCTCCCCCGACGAGAAGCCAGCGTCGACACCGGAGGATGGGGATCAAGGGCAGCAGCCACATTCCCCGAACACGCCAGATCGCGGCTCGGAGAAGCAGTCGCGGGATCAGGAGGGACAGCCGAAGACGCCCAAGCCGCGCACCGATCCAGACCCACAGGATGCGCGTGAGCCCACCGGCCCCGGACACACCGCGCCCGGCAACACGTCAACGCGCTCACCCGATGACCCGGCGCCCACCAGGGGTTCCGGCACGAGCGAAGCTGCAGACGTCGCCAGCACTGGCGGGTTCAACCCGACCCCGTGGATCGTAGGCGCAGGGGCGACCGCGGCGCTCGGCATCGCACTCGCTGTGGCGGCGCGACGGTCCACGCGCGCCAAGCGCGGCCAGCCTGACAACACTGAGTGACGGCGGCCGAGCGGGTCCGGTCTACCGAATCGTCGACCGGTGCGGGTACGTTCCGCCGCTGAAGCGGTGCCAGATCATCGCCGCAGCCACGATCACGATAGAGCTCAACAGTACCGGCGCGAACAGGTAGCTCCAGCCGGCCCCCGTCACGCACACGACGACCGCGTTCGCCACCGCGGGCGGATGCAGCACCCGGAGCACGAGCATCGCGACAACCGACAGGGCAGCCGCGAGCGCGCCGGCGAGCGCTGAGGCGAGCTCACCATCCCACCAGCCGGAGTGCGGAATCGCCCCGATGCCGAGTCCGATCGCGGCGGAGACCATGTGTCCGCCAACGACCGCGGTCGGCTGCGAGACAGGCGCCTCGGGCAGCGCGAACACGAGCAGGCAGCTCGGGGCGAAGCCGAGAAACAGGAGCGTGAGATCCATCGAGGAGCCGAGCGCTCCGAGTACCGCGACCGCTCCCCCTGTGCCGATGGCCGCTAGCGCGATCCGGCGCCAGGGTAGCCGAGGCTGCGTGCTTGTCACGAGCGCACGCAGCTCGGCTCCCAACCCTTTTCGCACGGTCCCACTCTACGCCAGCGAGTCCTCCCAGGCCGCGTGGAGACCTGCGAAGCGGCCGCCGGCGGCGATGAGCTCAGCTGGAGTCCCGTCTTCCACGACGCGACCGTGCTCCATGACGAGCACGCGATCAGCAATGGCCACTGTCGACAACCGGTGCGCGATGATGATCGCGGTACGGTCGGCGAGGAGCGTCTGCAGCGCATCCTGCACAAGTCGCTCGCTCGGTAGGTCGAGTGAGGCGGTGGCCTCGTCGAGGATGAGCACTGCGGGGTCCGCGAGGAACGCGCGCGCGAACGAGATGAGCTGGCGCTGCCCGGCGGACACGCGCCCACCACGCTTGTTCACGTCAGTGTCGTAGCCGTCGGGCAGCGCCGAGATGAACTCGTCGGCACCCACGGCGACGGCCGCCGCACGGATCTGCTCGGGCGTCGCGTCGGGCTCCCCGAGCGCGATGTTCTCCGCGACAGTGCCACTAAAGAGGTAGGCCTCCTGCGTGACCATCACGATCGCGCGCCGCATGTCGGCGGGGTCGAGTTCGCGCAGGTCGATGCCGTCGAGCGTGAGCCTGCCCTCGGTTGGGTCGTAGAACCTGGCGACGAGCTTCGCGAGCGTCGACTTGCCTGCACCCGTGGTGCCGACGAGCGCGATTGTCTGCCCCGCTGGGATGTCGAGGTTGCAGTCGTCGAGCACGACCCGTGGGTCGTCGGCGCCACCGTAGCGGAAGCTCACGTCGGTGAAGCGCAGCGCACCGCGCGCTGCGGCCAGGGCGACCGGACGCTCCGGATCCTGCACCGTCGGCTCCTCCTCGAGCACACCCGAGACCTTTTCGAGTGCCGCGACGGCCGACTGGTACGAGTTCAGGAACATCGCAATGTCCTCGAGCGGTCCGAAGAAGTTGCGCACGTGCAGCACGGCCGCGAGCAGCACACCCACCGCGAGCGCATTGTCGGTCACTCGGAAGGCGCCCCAGAGCAGCACGAGCGCGACGGTGATGTTACCGAGCAGCACCAGGCCGGGATCGAGCACGCCGAAGAGGTTGACGACGCGCAGGTTCGCGCGACGGTAGTCGTCAGACACCTTCGCGAACGCCTTGTCGTTGCGCTTCTCACGGCGGAACGCCTGGACGGCACGGATGCCGGTCATCGTCTCAACGAACTGCACGATGAGCCGTGCGGAGACGGTGCGGGTCGCGCGGAACCCCTTCTGGGATTCGATGACGAACCACCACATGAGCAGCGCCAGCGGCACGCCCATACAGACCAGCAGCACGCCGCTGCGCCAGTCGATGAGGAACAGTGCGATGAGCGTGAACGTCCCAAGTAGCACCGCGTCGATGAGCTCCGAGAGGCTGCCAGAGAGCAGCTCCTGGATCGACTCGAGATCACTCGTCTGGCGCGAGATGATGCGGCCAGACGTGTAGCCCTCGTGGAATTCAAGGCTGAGTCGCTGCGTGTGCCGGAAGATGCGCAGCCGCAGCTCAAGCATGACTGCCTGCGTGAGCTTCGCGATGAGCACGACGTACCAGCCGACCAGCGCGGCACCCCCGCCGCCGATCGCGAGGTAGGCGAGCGAGATACCGATCGCCGGCCCCCAGTCGCCGTGGTTCACGGCACGCGGCAGCGCCTCGTCGATGCCGAACGCGATGAGCGACGGCCCGATTGCGCGGAACAACGCGGAAATGACGACGACGCCAGCGGTGAGAATGATGAGCCGGCGGAGCGGCTTCAGCAGTGAGCCGAGGAGCCTGAGCGACCGCTGCCTGATGGCACGGCTCTCCTCGCGGGTGTAGTTGCTGCGGTCTTCGCCGCGCGTGCCGCGCACGCTCTCGGAACTCATCGTGCCACCTCCTCGGTGCTGGTCGTGGTGTCAGGGGTATCTGTGGGGTGTGGCGGGCCGCCGGCCACCGGGCTGCCGACTGCCGGATCGGCGGCGGCGGGAGCCTCCTCGCCTGGCTCGAGCGAGGAAATGAGGTAGCGGTAGTGATCGCTCGTGCGGAGCAGCTCGCTGTGCGTACCGACTGCGGTGACGCGGCCGCGCTCCATCACGGCGACGCGGTCGGCCATCGACACGGTCGAGGGTCGGTGCGCGACGATGAGGGCGGTCGTGGTTGCGAGCACGCGTCGAAGCGCGGCTTCCGCGAGCGCCTCGGTGTCGACGTCGAGCGCGGACAGTGGATCGTCGAGCACGAGCACGTCTGGTCCCGCGGCGACAACGCGCGCGAGCGCGAGCCGCTGTCGCTGGCCACCGGAGAGGCTCATACCCTCTTCACCCACTTCGGTGTTCAGCCCCTCGGGCAGGTCGTAGGCGAAGTGCGCCTGCGCGACATCGATCGCCTCGCGGATCACGCGATCCGCCTCGGCACTCTCAGGGTCGAGGTCTTCACGCCCGAGCAGCACGTTCTCGCGCACGCTTGCCGAGAACAGGATCGGATCCTCAAACGCGACGCCGATGCGGCCCCGAAGCTCCTCGAGTGTGAGGTCTCGGACGTCAACGCCGTCGAGTTCGACGGCGCCGGCGGTCACGTCGTACAGCCGGGTCGGCAGTGCGGTGAGTGTCGTCTTGCCCGAGCCGGTCGCGCCAACCAGCGCCATCGTCTCGCCTGGACGCAGCACGAGGTCGAGGCCGTCGACGAGATCACGTTCGTGCTCGCGCGCATCGGGGAAGCGGAAGTGCACGCCGCGGAACGCGAGCTCGCCGCGTGGCTCTTCGACGGTGCGCGGGTGCTCCGGGTCCGTGATCGTGATCTCGGCATCGAAGACCTCGAACACGCGATCGGTCGCGGTGCGCGCGTCGATGAGGAAGGAGAACAGGAAGCCGAGCGAGTTCATTGGCCAGCGCACCGCGGCGGCGAGCGCGAAGAAGCCGAAGAGCTCGCCAACGGTGAGCTGTCCCATCGCGGCGAGGACGATGCCGGTGAAGAGGCATGCGGCGAGCGCGAGGAACGGTACGAGGTCGTACCAGAACCACATGATCCCGACCTCGCGGGCCTTGCCCATCTCGGTGCCGCGCAGCGTCTCGGCCTGCTTACGGAAGTTCGCGAGCGAGTGCCCGCCGCGACCGAATGCTTTGAGCACGCGGATGCCGTGCACGCTCTCCTCGACCGCGGTCGCGAGATCGCCTGACTGGTCTTGGCTCTTGCGCGACAGCGCACCGTACTTCTGTTCGAAGCGGTAGCCGACGACCCAGATGGGGAGCGAGCAGACGAAGAACACGGTGCCGAGTACCCAGTGCCAGCGGAACAACAGCCCAATGCCGATGAGCATGGTGAGGACGTTCACGATGAGCATGATGAGGCCGAAGGTGAGCCAGCGGCGAATCAGCCCGATGTCCTGCATCATGCGGCTGAGTAGCTGCCCCGACTGCCACCGGTCGTGGAACGCGACGGGGAGGCGCTGCAGCCGCTCGTAGAAGGTTTGCCGGATCGTGAACTCGACCTCGGTCATGGGGCGCAGCACGAAGCGGCGGCGCAGGAAGATGAAGAGTGCTTCGGCGATGCCGAGCCCGAGCACGGCAGCGACGCCCCAGAGGATCGCGGTGCGATCTCCCGTGCGGAGCGGGCCGTCAACGACCTCCTGCAGCACGATGGGGATGATGAGGCTCGCGACGGATCCGGCGAGCGCGACGATGAGGCCCGCAAGCAGCCACCACTTGGCGGGCTTGGCGAACGGGATGAGCCTGCCGAGTGCCCGGGGCAACGACAGTGATACTGAAGATGAGGAAGACATGATCCCTAAACGAGAGGATTGCGCCAGTGGCGCGAGTGCGGTGATGGAAGAGCAGGCCGAAAATGGCCCAGAACTAATGTCCGGTCAGCGCGCTGCCCGGACGAGCAGCTGCTGTGAATGCGATGACGCGAGTCATGAACTGCTCCTTTCCGGGTCGTGGGGATTCCAAGAAGTCACCCTATCCGTTCTGATCGAACCGGCGCAAGGTTTATTTTGCGCGACCGGCGCGTCCCGGCCGTGAGATCCCCGCGTAGTCCCCCGGTAGGGGTAGGGATTCGCTCCTGAAGGTGACGCGCCACAGTGCTCCATGCCGAGATGCTGGTGTTCCACCCGGAAGGATCCACTATGTCGCTCATCAGCTCCCCATCCGCGCCGTCTGCCGCCTCGTCTGGCCGCACACCGCGTGCGAGTACCGGCACCCGGGACGCCGCGGTGGATCTCGTGCGCGCCGCCTCCCTCATCGCGGTCGTCGTCGTGCACGCGCTCATGGTCGGCGTGAGCGTGCAGGGCGGCAAGGCCGTGCTCGAGAACGCGCTTGAACCGTGGGATGGCTTCACCGTGTTCTCGTGGTTTGCCCAGATGATGCCACTGTTCTTCATCGCAGGCGGCTTCGCTTCGGCGACCCACTACCGCAGACAGCGTGGCCGCGGGGTGACCGCGCCCGGCTACGTCGCCTCCAGGCTCGGCAGGCTCCTCCCGATACCGCTCCTCGCAGCGGGGGCAACGACACTCGTGCTCGGCGTGCTCACGCTCAGCGGGGTGGACCCCTCGATCGTCGCTACCGCGGGCTGGCGGATGAGTCAGCCCCTCTGGTTCCTCGGCGTGTACGTGCTGTGCTCCGCGCTCGTCCCGGCCCTGCTCACGCTGCACGAGCGCGCCCCGCGAACCACGCTCGCGCTGCTCGGCGTCGGAATCCTGCTCGTCGATGGCCTACGCTTTGTCACCGGTGTCGACGCGATCGGCTTCGCGAATCTGCTGCTCGTGTGGCTGTTCGTGCAGCAGCTCGGGTTCTTCCTCTCCGACGGCATCGTGCCAGGGCCCCGGCTCGCGCTTGCCTCGCTCGGCTGTGGCGCCGCGCTCATCGCGGTGGGGGCTTCACCGGCAAACCTTTTCGAGGCGTTGAACCCGCCCACCGCTGTGCTCGCGCTGCTCGGGGTCGTGCAGCTCGCGGTGTTCGCCGCGCTCAGGCCGCACCTTGCACGCCTCGCGAGCGTGCCAGCAGTGCGGGATATTGCGCAGGCCCTGAATGCGCGGTCGATGACGATTTACTCGTGGCACATGCCGGTGACGGTGCTGCTCGCTGGCCTGCTGCTCACCGCGACTGGCGCACTCGGCGGCACGCTCCCGCTGCCGCTCGGCAGCGAATGGTGGCTGTCACGCCCGGCCTGGCTCGCCGCGGTGGCGGTTGTCGTGACGCTCACCGTGCTCGGCGCGTGCCGGCTCGAGCGACGGGCCCTCGCCTGGGTGCGCACCGCGGCCACCCCGTCGCCCGCTCGCGCCGCGGCAGCGGCCCTCACGGGTGGCGCCGGCGTCCTCGTCATCCTCGCGGGCACGGGAGCCGTCTGGGCGTGGATCGCCGGGTCAGCGCTCCTCGCGGCCGCGCTCCTCACGAGCTGCGAGTGGCGTCAGAACGCGAAGGCAATCCCGAGCAGCACGCCGTAGGCAAGCGCCGCAAAGCTCGTGAGCTGCAGCACGAGGATGAGCTCGCGTGCGGTGCGCGCGGTGATCGTGATGATGACCGCGGGAATGACCGCAGCGAGCACAAACCAAACCAGGATCATGCCCGAGTATGCCCAGCCGTACAGCAGCGGGACGCCAAACGGCAGCACCATGCACACGACGTAGAGCACCCGAGTCCAGCGCTCACCGATCCGCACCGCGAGCGTGCGTTTGCCGGCCGCGCGGTCGGTCGGGATATCGCGCAGGTTGTTAACGATGAGCACGGCGACGGCAAAGAGCCCGACACCGGCGCCAGCAACCCACATTTCCTGGTTCGCGATCTCGGTCTGCAACCACACCGTTCCCACGGTCGCGACGAGCCCGAAGAAGATGAACACGACAAGCTCGCCGAGCCCCGCGTAGCCGTACGGGCGCTTACCGCCCGTGTAGAACCAGGCGGCGACGATCGCGACCGCTCCCACGGCGAGGAACCACCAGCGTTCGCTGATGACCACGGCCGTGATTCCAGCGACCGCTGCGAGCCCGAAGAACACGAGCGCGGTGGTGAGCACCCGCTTCGGGTTCACCCTGCCGGAACCGGTGAGCCGGGCAGGGCCGACCCGAAACGCGTCGGTGCCGCGAATGCCGTCGGAGTAGGCGTTCGCGTAGTTCACGCCGATCTGCAGCAGCAGGGCCACCGCGAGCGCGAGCAACGAGAGGGTAAGCGAGAACTCGTGCAGCATGTTCGCGATGCCTGCGCCGGCGGCGACGGGGGCAATCGCGAGCGGCAGCGTACGCAGCCGCGCCCCTGACACCCAATCGCGCCACGTCACTCTGCCGGTCTCGCCGGCCGCGATCAGCTCGTCGGCGACGGCGCGCAGGGCGGGGTTACCCGATCGTTTCGGGTTCTTCGTGCTCACGCTGTCTCCTCGTTCTCGGCCGGTGGGGTTGCGTCGCGTATAGTCCCGCCAAGCTGGACCAGGCTTTGGCGCAGCGAGCGGATCCACGTGTCAATGGCGGCATAGTCTGGCTTGCCGCCCGCGAGGCGCGGCAGCTGCTCGGCCTCGGTCGCCCACTCGGGCGCTGCGGCGGCTCCGAGCCTCGCCCGCACGCCCTCGCGTACCTCGTCGAACGGTGCGGCGCCCGCCGTCGTTTCGACGACGAGCCCAGGGCGGGATCCCCACTCCGGGTGATCGGTGGCGAGCGCGACCGCGCTCTCCCACCCGGCATACTCGCGGGCGACGCGCTCGATTTCGTCGAGCGACACGTTCACCCCGCCCGAGATCACGACGCGATCGAGCCGCCCGGTCACCGTGAGCATGCCGCCCAGCAGTTCGCCAGCATCGCCGGTGCGATACCAGCGCACTGGCACACCATCGCGGTCGGGCTCGACCACGAACCGGTCGTTGGTCTGCGCGTCGTCGCCGAGGTATCCGAGCGCGAGCGTCGGCCCAGCCAGCTGCACCTCGCCGCCGCGGATACGCACGAGCGTGTCCCCGATCTCGACGCCGTCGTACACGCAGCCGCCCGCCGTCTCGGTCATACCGTACGACCGGCGCAGGCTCACGCCGAGGGCGTGGGCGCGGCGGCGCAGTTCGAGCGACACCGCCTGCCCGCCGACGAGCACTGCGTCGAAGCGGCGGAGCGTCTCTGCCGCGTCCTCGTCGGCTTCGGCGACATCGAGCAGCCGGGCGAGCTGCACAGGTACGAGCGACACGTAGCGCCGGTCGTGCGCAAGCTGATCCGCCGCGTCGAGCAGCGCACGCGCGTCGGCACCCGCGGGCGCGAACACGGGCTCGATGCCGCTGGCGGCGCTGCGCACGAGCATCTGCAGTCCCGAGATCAGCTGCGTCGGGAGGGCGACCAGCCACTGGCCGGGCCCACCGAGGGTCTCGGCGGTCGCCGCAGCGCTCGCCACGATCGCGTCGCGGGACAGCGCGACGGCTTTGGGCGTCCCGCTCGATCCTGAGGTGCGCACCACCACCGCGGTGCCCTCGGGCAGCGCGAGCGCGCGGATCGCTTCGATCTCGGGGTCTCCCGGGTCGAGCCCGGGAGCGAGCGGAAGAATTGGGGCGCCGCCAGCGAGGGCGTCGTCGAGTGCGGCGATGAGCCAGGCGCGATCCTCAACCGGAATCGTGCGGAGAACGTGGGGTGCGGTCACCCATCCAGGGTACCGCGCCCCGGTGAAAGGAGGCGCGCCCCTCCCCCACCCCCCATTTTTCTATTCCGAGGCATTTGCAGCCTGCATCAGGCTCAGCAAAGAAAACTCGGGGCGGAGCAGGTGCGATGGGCGGTGCCGGACGCTCGCCCCCAATCGCATGTGGCTCTTCACATTCGGGGTGTGGGGGCTCCCGGTGCTGGCGAATGGACGTGGCGAGTGAGGCATTTCTGGAACCACCGGAAGGCCATAACCACCAGGCCCGACGAACGCGTCTCGACTACTGCGACATGCGCGCGACCCGGGCCCGCCTGCCCTCCACGGCACGGGCGCGAAGCGCCCGCGGCAGCTCCGCGCACAGATGCCAGCAGGTGCGTCGCGTTCCCGCGGTGAAGCCGGGTGGCCCGGGTCTGAGCGCTGCGGGGCTCCCACTGCCGGCGAGCAGCTGGCGGCGCCCGATTGCGCTGAGCGGTTTCCTCCGGCCCGCTGGGTCCACTGTGAAGCCCTCCCGCTCACCACGGCTGCTACACCTGCACAGCAAAGAACGCCCCTGAATAGCGCTCAGAAGACATGTCCTCAGCGAAGTCAGGATTGATCAGCAGCGAAAACACCCTGACTTTGCTCAGGGCATGTCTGTTCGGCGCTCCTGCTTGCCGAGGCCTACACGCTCAACCGTGAAGAACCCCTCATATCAGTTTGCGGCCCCAACTGACCCGCCCCAGTATCCTTCCGAGCCCCAGTTTTTCGTTCTGTGCCTTACACAGGCCGTATAAGGCTCAGAACGGAAAAACGGGGCCGGGTTGCTGGGCAGAGCGCAACGGGCCTCCGTCGTGACCCCGCGGCGCGGCAGCGCAGCAGCGCAGCAGCGCAGCCAGTTCCTAGTAGTGGTACGGGAACGGCGACCAGTCGGGGTCGCGCTTCTCGAGGAACGAGTCGCGTCCCTCAACAGCCTCGTCGGTGCCGTAGGCGAGGCGCGTCGTCTCACCGGCGAAGAGCTGCTGCCCGACGATGCCGTCGTCGACGGCGTTCATCGCGTACTTGAGCATGCGGATCGCGGTCGGCGACTTCCCGAGGATCTCGCGCGCCCACTCGATGCCGGTCGACTCGAGCTCAGCGTGCGGTACGACCTCGTTCACGGCGCCGATCTCGCGGGCGCGCTCGGCGTCGTATTCGCGGGCGAGGAAGAAGATCTCGCGGGCGTTCTTCTGGCCGACCTGCTTCGCGAAGTAGGCGCTGCCGTACCCGGCGTCGAAGGAGCCAACGTCGGCATCGGTCTGCTTGAACTTCGCGTGCTCGCGGCTCGCAATCGTGAGATCGCACACCACGTTGAGCGAGTGCCCGCCGCCTGCCGCCCACCCCGGAACGAGCGCGATGACGACCTTCGGCATGAAGCGGATGAGTCGCTGCACCTCGAGGATGTGCAGTCGGCCGGCGCGCGCGAGCGCCTCGGGGCCAACTGCCGTCTCGGAGTCGGAGTACTTGTAGCCGTCGCGGCCGCGGATGCGCTGGTCGCCGCCCGAGCAGAACGCCCAGCCGCCGTCTTTCTGGCTCGGCCCGTTGCCGGTGAGCAGCACGACGCCGACCTTCGGGTTCACGCGCACCCGGTCGAGCGCGTCGAACAGCTCGTCGACGGTGTGCGGCCGGAAGGCGTTGCGCACCTCTGGCCGCTCGACCGCGATGCGCGCGATGCGGCCGTCGAGGCTCAGGTGCGCGGTGATGTCGGTGTAGCCCTCGGCGCCGGGGGCGACCTCCCACACGCTCGGATCAAAGATGTCAGAAACCTGCTTGGTCATGCCCCCCAGCCTAGCTATCCGACGGCGACGCCGAACAGCAATCCGATGAGGTAGGTCGCGATCATCGTCGCGCCACCCATAAGCACGTTCCGCAAGACGGCACGCGCCCGTGGCGCCTCGCCGAGCTTGGCCGAGATCCACCCGGTGAGCACGAGCCCAACGAGCACCGCGAGGCCCGCTGCCGGGATACGACCAGCGCCGAGCGGAAGCAGGATCATGATGAGCGGCAACAGCCCGCCGACCGTGAACGCGACGAACGAGGAGATCGCTGCTGCCCACGGGCTCGTGTACTCATCAGGGTCGATGCCGAGTTCGACCTCAGCGTGTGCGGCAAGTGCGTCGTGGGCGCTGAGCTCCTCGGCGACCTGCGTCGCGAGAGCCGCGGACACCCCGCGCCTGCGGTAGAACCCGGCGAGGCCGCGCAGCTCAACCGCTGGCTGTTCGGCGAGCGAGCGGCGTTTCTGGTCGATGAGCGCCTTCTCGGTGTCGCGCTGTGTGCTCACTGAGACGTATTCGCCGCCGGCCATCGAGAAGGCGCCGGCGACGAGCGCGGCAACACCAGCGGTCGCGACCGCGACAGTGTTGCCCGGGGTGGCCGCGGCGACGCCGATGACGACGCCGGCGACGGAGACGATGCCGTCGTTCGCGCCGAGCACGCCGGCGCGGAGCCAGTTGAGCTTCTGACCGATGCGCGCCGAGCGCGGTTCTGGCCCGCCGTCACCCGCGGCGAGCGCGTCGGTTCCGGTCTGGGACTGCCCAGCGGGCTCCCCCAGCTGCGTCGTGGTGGTGCGTGTTGCTTCGAGTGTCATGGGATCCCCTTCCCCCAGTTCGGGGTGTTTCTTCCCCCAGTGTGCGCCTCTTTTTCGGGTACCGCAAGCAAGGTTAGGCTTGCCTTTACCCTGGTCAGAGCTACTTTTTTAGGTAAGCCTAACCAAGGTGAGACAATCGGGGCATGGCAATAGATGGGCTGCGCAGCACCGCGATTCCACCGCTGAGGGAGCTCCTCGATAGCGCGCGCGTGGTCGCGATTCCCACCCGCACGAGATTCCGCGGCATCACCGAACGCGAAGCCGTGATCTTCGAGTCGCCAGCTGGCGCGAGCGAGTTCTCTCCCTTCCCCGAGTACGGTGACGCGGAGAGCTCTCGCTGGCTGGCGGCCGCGATCGAGTTCGGGTGGAGCGAGGTGCCGCGCACGCTGCGGGAGCGCATCGCGGTGAACGCGACGGTGCCGGCGGTGCTCGCCGCCGAGGTCCCTGGCGTGCTCGCCAGGTTCCCCGGCTGTCGCACCGCGAAGGTGAAGGTCGCCGAGCGCGGCCAGACGCTCGCCGACGACATCGCGCGGGTCGCTGCGGTCCGCGCGGCGCTCGGAGATGACGCGCACGTGCGTGTGGATGCGAACGGTGGCTGGTCCGTCGCCGACGCATTCGCGGCGCTCACGCAGCTCGCGGTGTTCGATCTCGACTACGCCGAGCAACCGTGCGCGAGCGTGCCGGAACTCGCCGAGCTGCGCGAACGGCTCGCGGACGCGGGAGTCGCACTGCGGATCGCGGCCGACGAGAGCGTGCGCAAAGCGGAGGATCCGCTCGCTGTCGCGCGCGCAGGCGCCGCGGATCTGCTCGTGGTGAAGGCGCAGCCGCTCGGGGGCATCGCCCCGGCCCTGCGGATCATTGCGGAGGCCCAGCTACCGGTGATCGTATCGAGCGCGCTCGACACCTCGGTCGGCGTCTCCATGGGGCTGCACCTTGCCGCGGCCCTCCCCGAGGGCGTGCTCGCCGGCGCGTGCGGGCTCGGCACGGTCGCGCTCCTCGCCGGCGACGTCGTCGACCGGCCGCTCCTCCCCGAGGGCGGCGAGCTGCCGGTGCGCCGTATGACGCTTGACGCCGCAGCGCTCGATCGTTTCAGGGCCACACCGGAGCGCGAACGCTGGTGGCGCGAGCGGATCGAGCGCTGCTACGCGGAGCTGTCTGCGGCCGGCTAGGCGTCCTTGAGGTCGGGGAAGTCTTCCTCGCGCCACCCGGAGACGATGCGTTCGCCAGCCGAGTGCGCGACCTCCTCGCGCTGCCGCAGTTCGACGCGGCGGATCTTGCCCGAGGTCGTCTTCGGGAGCGCGAAGAACTCGACCCTGCGCACGCGCATGTAGGCGGGCAACGCCTTGCGGGCGTGCACGAGAATCGCGCGCGCGGTCTCCTCAGTTGCCGCAACATCGGCGGGAAGCGAGACGTACGCCTTCGTCACGTTCAGGCGCGTATCGTCGGGACACCCCACGACGGCCGCCTCGGCGACGAAGTCGTGCTCGAGGAGCACGCTCTCGACCTCGAACGGCGACACCTTGAAGTCGCTCGCCTTGAAAATATCGTCGGTGCGCCCAACGAAGGTGAGTGAGCCGTGCTCGTCGCGCTGCGCGACATCGCCGGTGTGGTAGAAACCGCCGGCCATCGCGTCCGCCGTCGCCTCGGGGTTGCCGTAGTAGCCGGTCATGAGGTTCACCGGTCGTGCCGCACCCTTACCGCCGTCCTCGGGCCCGAGCCGCAGGCAGGCTTCGCCCTCATCGCTCTCTTCGCCGGTCATCGGGTCGATGAGTACGATATCGACGCCGGGCAGCGGCTTACCCATGGCTCCGGGAACCACAGTTTCACCAGGCATGTTGCCGATCGTCGCGGTCGTCTCGGTTTGGCCGTAGCCGTCGCGGAGCACGAGCCCCCAGCTCTCCTCGATGCGCGAAATCACCTCGGGGTTGAGCGGCTCACCGGCCGATACGACCTCACGCAGCGCGGCGGGCTTCGCGCCCAGTTCGCTCTGGATAAGCATCCGCCAGACCGTCGGTGGCGCACAGAAGCTCGTCACGCCAACGCGATCGAGCTCGGCGATGATGCGCTCGGCCTTGAACTTCGCGTAGTTCGCGACGTACACGGTTGCGCCAACGTTCCAGGGGCCGAAGAAGCTCGACCAGGCGTGCTTCGCCCAGCCGGGGGCGCTGATGACCGAGTGAACGTCACCCGGACGAACACCCAGCCACGCCATTGTGGTGAAGTGCCCGAGCGGGTAGCTCGTGTGCGAGTGCACGGCGATCTTCGGCAACTTCGTCGTGCCAGAGGTGAAGTACAACAGCGCTGGGTCAGTGCTCGCCGTCAGCTTCGCGACGGGCGCGACCGACGCAGAACGGGACTCCTCGAAGCGGGCCCAGTTGTATAGCGCGGCGCGCTGATCCATCGTGCCTTCTTCGAGCCGCACCCCGATCCCAAGGAAGTCGCCTGGAATGGAGGCGAACTTCACCGCGTCCTCGGGGCCCGCGAACACCCACCGCACATTGCCGCGCTCGACGCGGTCGACGAGCTCCTGCGGCCCAAGCACGACCGACGTGGGGAGGATCACGACGCCCAGCTTCATCGCCGCGAGCATGATCTCCCACAGCTCGACATGGTTGCCGAGCATGAGCATCGCGATGTCGCCACGCTTGGCACCGATGCCACGCAGCCAGTTCGCAACCTGGTCGGAACGTCGCTTCAGCTCTCGGAAGCTGCGCTTGTACTCCCGTCCGGTCTCCTCAGCGATCCACAGCGCTGTCGTGTCGTTGTCCTCGGCAATGAGGTCGAACACGTCGTGCGCCCAGTTGAAGTTGTCCCCGACATCGGGCCAGCGGAACTCGGCCCGAGCCCGCTCCGGGTCGCCCTGCAGGGTCAACAATTGGTCTCTTGCGGCAAAAAAGCTCTCAGTCACGATCCCAGTCTCGCTCACGAAGGCCAGAAATGCACCACCCCTCGCACAACCTGAGGAGTTAACAGGCGATAACTATGACTTCGTCCGCTGCGCGGCGGTGTCGCGCGTCGTTGCTCGGTTCGGGGCCGTCGCCGCGCCACGGACGACCGCGATCCACTGCGCGGCGATCGCAGCCCACATCACGAGCGAGGCGACGATCAGGCCAGCGGCTGCCCCTTCGCTTCCCGCCATCGGGCCGGTCACCCACCAGAAGACGACCGCCTGGGCGGTGGCGAGCAGCGGAAGCGTGACGAACGAGGTGAGCACGATCGAAGGCCCAGCGGCGCCGGCGCGACGCAGCGCGAACACGAACAGCCCAGCCGCGGCAGCGAACACGAGCCCCGTGAACCCGGCCAGGCCTGCTAGCGGCGCTGCACGCTCGGCACGGTAGGCCTTCGCCGCCCCCTCAGTGACATTTGTGAAGGTGCCGTCGGCAAAGTTCAACACTGCGCCGAGGTCACTGCCCAGACCGAGCTCGTGCTGGCCGAGGCCCGCGTTGAGCGTTGCGTCGACGACGTACTCGGCGTCGCCTGCGCTCGCCGCTTCCCCGGGCGGAGGCGCGGGGCGGGATTGCACCTCATCGGCGTCGACCGTCACAACAAGCGCGCCGTCAGCCGCCAGTTCCTGAGCCCCGACGAGGAGCTCTATCCGCCCCGCATCGGTGTACATGTCGCGTTCGGTGCGCCAGTCGTTCAGACCTGTTCCGCTTTCCATCGGAATCTTCTTGGGGTCGCCGTGCCCGATCCACCCGCCCGACTGAACCTGCTCGACGAGCTCCGGCGCGATCGTGAGCTGCACCCTGATCGGCCGCACGGGCTCGGAGCCCGCGTATGGGTTGGCCAGTTCGGCGTAAAAGGTGTCATCCCAGAACCAGTGCATCGCGGTCCAGCGGAGTTGCTGTGCAACGCCACCACCGTCGCGCACTTCGACCGCAGGGCTCGCCAGCGAGTACCGCACCTCGACGGGAAGTGTGCCGTTACGTACCTCGCTCAGCTTGGTCGTGATCTTCGTCGTCGACGAGCCAGCGGATTCCGTGAACGGAACCTCTGCGCCGTCGACGAGCACCGCTTCCACCTCAAGACCGAGATCCTGCCCCTGCCGCTCCCGCGGCCACTCGCGCTCGAACTGTGGAACGGACGCACCGCCGGCAGCGAAGCCTGCGGTAATGTGCTCGGTCACGGCGAGCTTGGCGCCACCAGTCGAGTCTCGCGTGAGCTCAGCTTCGATGCTGAACCCCTCGGTCTGCGACCAAATCGAGCCGCGCGACTCAGATGACGGCCAGGTGAGAAACTCGTCCTGCCCATACGGCGCCGGTTGCGTGCTCACGAGCACAATCGAGCCCGCGAAGAGCGCGCCCGCGGCGACAAGCGAGAGTAGCGCCGGGATCGACAGGAAGTGTTCACCGCGCCACCCCGCCGCAAGCCCCCGCTCACCAGCGTCACGCTCAGCGTGCGCGGTGATCACATTGCCAGCCGTGCGCGGAGAACTAAACAACACGGCATACGGCAGCAGCGGATCAGTCACCGGGCCGCGGTCAAGCAGGCGCGTCGTGCGGGCGAAGACGTCGATCCCGCGCAGCTGCTGCACCGCGAGCGCACCCTTGCGCGTCAGCGGGCGAGGACGGGCGACCGCCCAGAGCGCGACAGCGGCGATCACGGTCGAGGCGAGCACAAACAGCGCGGGCCACCACACGACAAGCAGGATGACCTGGTGTGACAGCTGCCTGAGCAGGCCCCACTGCAGCAGCGTGACCGCAATTGGCGCGAGAATAAACGTATCTCTGACGTAGCTGTCAGGGCGCCACCGCAGCCGCTGCTCGACGGCGGTTTCCTGCCGCGCCCAGCGGGATCGCCACCGGAAAACCGCTGGGAGGTTTCCGAGCCTGCCGGCGCGACGGCCAGCTTGGGCGATGGCGCGCAGCCACAGGCCGTGTAGCGAGCCTCCGACGCCGCTGTGCTCAGGGGGCCCCGCGGCGAGCTCCGCGACGAGTTCTGCGTGTCGGGGCTTCTCCATGAGTTCCGCTGCCAGCATCGGGCTGAGCTGCGACGGCGGCTCGTCGCGGGCGGTGAACCACGGCTCGCCAGCAGAATCAGCCCAGACGATCCAGCGTGCGGCGAGCGCGAACAGCATGAGCAGCGCGAGCGCCCCGAGCGGGAGCAACGGACCCCAAGTCTGCACCCAGAACAGCGCAGTCTTCTGGGGCTGCGCGAACGTGCCCTCGGCGAAGGAGAACTCCACCCAGACGTCAGCGTGCGGCGGCAACGAATCAGTGTTCTCAAAGGCGTAACTGACGGTTTCGGCGGTTTCCGTGTTGGGCGTGAGCCACACGTTCCCAGAGACGAGAAGCCAGCCGACAGTCGCATGCGGCTGCCGTACCAGCGCTTCATCGAGAACGCGCGGCAGCGTCACCGACACTTCAAGGCCTTTGGTTGCCTGCGGCCAGCTCGGCGCGAAGAGCGGCCAGTTCCACTCGTCGATAGCCTCGCCCGTTGCGCGATCGTTCGCGGGGCGCGCGAGGTGATGGAGTTCGTACTCAAGCACGATCTCGCGTTCGCCGTCGAGCCGCTCCCCGCCTGGGGCGCGCATCGTGACGTCAGTTGTGATCGGATGCCGTTTCACCGTGGTGTCGGCTGGCACGCCGTCAATCAGCGCCCCGAGCAGTGCGAACTCGGCGTCGTTTCCATTGACCTCGGTGACGAGTGTGCGAACCACGTCAGGCTCGGGCCCGTTGGCGAAGTTCGCGAGGAAGCGCTCCGTGACGCGCGCAGAGAACGTGCCGTCAGGCGCGCGATCCACCTCGTAGTCGATTGCCGCGTCGCGCGCGATCCAGTCAACGTCCGAGACATTGGCGGCGGCAATAACGTCGTCAAAGCTCATGGGCTTGTTCAGCACCGGGCCGACGAGCAGGAAGACACCGATGGCGGCGAGCAGCCCCCAGAATAGGCGGATCCCGGTGCGCAGACCCTTCCCGCCACGTGCGCGCAGAAACTGTTCGATACCGTCGAGTCTGCCCGCGAGCCATCTGAAGAGCGGCGTGTGCTCGGGCTGCGGATCGGGAATTCGCCCTGAGCTCAGCGGGTTGAAATCGCTCCCCGGCAGCTCAGCGGCCGCCGCGGCATCCGAGCCGCTCCGTTTCTTCGCCCGCGGACTCACACGCCGCTGGTGAACACTGTGTGGAGGTTCGGATCCGCAACCGCGGCACGGCCGCCAAGGCCATTGATCTCGAAGAGCACCGCGGTACCGGCGACGGTGTAGCCGAGCATCTCGAGCAGCTCACGGGCCGCTTCGAGCGTGCCTCCGGTAGCGAGCACGTCGTCAATGAGCAGAACGCGGCTGCCAGCGGGAAGATCATCGTGCGCCTCGACCTCGGCCACACCGTACTCGAGTTCGTAGCCGACGGACGCCGCGGGGCGGGGCAGCTTGCCAGCCTTCCGGATGGGCAGGAGGCCAGTACCTGTCGAGTACGCTGCGGCACTCGCAAGTAGGAAGCCGCGGGCCTCAAGCCCCGCGATCACATCGAAGGTGCCGAGGAAAGGAGCGATGAGCGCGTCAACCGTCGCCCGCAACGCTCGACCGTCCGCGAGCAGCGGCATGATGTCCCGGAAGATGATCCCGGGAGCCGGGTAATCGGGAATTCCCAGGATGAGCTTCTCTGCTCGCGCGAGCTCTGCGCTCGGCTCGGGAAAGTGCGGCATCGCGAGCTCGTCGCTATCAGTGTTCATAGGCACGTACTTCATCGTACCTCCCGAAGGAGGGTAGAGGTCTGCCGCTGTCATTGCTATCGTTACGTTCACCCGCACTGCGGGTGATTTGCTTTACAACGAGGTGAGGTATCACGATGCTGTTCGATCAGGCACTCTCCGCGACCGTTTCCACGGCCCGGGCTGACACGATCGGGGAACACCTGCGGCGCACAGCAGCACGGCACCCCAACAAGCCGGCGCTGATTGATGGTGAGACGACGCTGAGCTTCGCCGAGTTCGACAGGTTCGCGAACCGTTTTGCGAACGCGCTCACCGACGCTGGCGTCAAGCCAGGCGACCGGGTCGTGCTGCTCAGCCGCAACTGCTGGCAGTTCGCCGTCACCGCGTACGGGGCCGCCCGCGCCGGGGCAATCCTGGTGCCGCTGAACTTCGTGCTCACCCCCAGTGAAATCGGGCCGCTCATCGCGGCATCATCGCCAACGATGCTCATCGTGCAATCCGCGCTCGTGCCGACCGCAGAAGCCGCGCTGGCGCACTCAGGTGTGGGCGCCGACACGCTCGTCGAGATCACAAGCGACCTCGCGACCGCGCCAACGTGCGGCTGGATACCCTTCGAGGAGCTGCTCGCAACGGCGACCGACGTCGAGCCCCCAGCGACGCTTGGGCCTGACGATCCGCTGCGCATCATGTTCACGAGCGGCACCGAATCGCGGCCGAAGGGCGCCGTGCACTCGAGCCGCTCGCTGAGCTCCGAGTACCTGAGCGCCGTCGTCGAGGGAGGCATGTCGGGCGACGACGTCGAACTCCACGCGCTGCCCCTCTACCACTGCGCCCAGCTCGACTGCTTCCTCGGGCCGGACATCATGCTCGGCGCGACAAGCATCCTGCTGCCTGCGCCCGAACCAACGACCGTCTTGCGCATGATCGCTGAACACCGCGTCACCAAGTTCTTCGCACCGCCCACCGTATGGATTTCACTGCTGCGCTCCCCCGATTTCGACACCGCAGACCTGTCCAGCCTGAAGAAGGGCTACTACGGCGCAGCTGCGATGCCCGTCGAGGTGCTCCACGAGCTCCAGCAGCGACTTCCCGGGCTGCAACTGTGGAACTTCTACGGCCAGACCGAGCTTGCTCCCGTGGCGACGATCCTCCCGCCGCACGAGCAGCTCAGCCACGCTGGCTCCGCGGGCCGGCCGGTGCTGCACGTCGAAACCCGCGTGGTCGACGAGGCAGGCAACTCGGTCCCCGTCGGCGAGGTCGGCGAGATCGTGCACCGCAGCCCCCAGCTCGCGCTCGGCTACTGGAATGCCCCGGAGCAGACCGCCGAGGCGTTCCGCGGCGGCTGGTTCCACTCGGGCGACCTCGGAGTGTTTGACGAAGACGGCCGGCTGCGCATCGTCGACCGCAACAAGGACATGATCAACACCGGCGGCGAGAACGTCGCAAGCCGAGAGGTCGAGGAGGCACTATACGAGCACGCAGCGATCGCCGAGTGTGCAGTGTTCGCCACACCGCACCCGAAGTGGGTCGAGACCGTTACCGCGGCCGTCGTGCTCGTCGCAGGAACCTCCGCCACGCAGGAAGAGCTCCGCGCCCACACGCGCGAGCGACTCGCGGCGTTCAAAGTGCCGACAATCGTCCACATCGTTGAGATTCTGCCAAAAAACCCGAGTGGAAAGATCCTCAAACGTGAGCTTCGGGAGCAATTCGCGCAGGCGGCTCCCACCCCGTTTTGAACATGGCCCAACTTTCGTGTAATGTATTTCAAGTTGAGAGTTTAACACTGCGCCCCTAGCTCAGCTGGATAGAGCATCTGACTACGGATCAGAAGGTCAGGGGTTCGAATCCCTTGGGGCGCACAACATCACCAGAAACCCCCGTCGCGGAAGCGGCGGGGGTTTCTGCGTTCTCCGGGTGAGGCCGCGGGTTACCGGCCAGAATGTGTGTAACGGGGCTTATAGGACAAAACGTGTGGATGGTTCCGGGAGTGTCAGTCCCTCCCCACCCATCCAGCACGTAGCCAGAGCCCC
>NZ_LOHP01000062.1 GCF_001482305.1 Leucobacter sp. G161 | reverse complement strand
AGCGCGAGCGCTGCTTCAGCGGTGTAGGCGCGTCTGGCCATTTCCCCGCCAGTGACGGCCTGGTAGCCGCGGGCGAGGTGTTCGAGTCTGGACGCTTCTCTTATACGGATCTCACGCGTCTGGTCTTCGAGGCCGGTGAGGGCCTCGTCCTGGATCTGCAGTGATTGATTCATGACGGTAGTCAAACACGCACCACCGACATTCAAGCACTCAGGTGTGGCCCAAAACGGGGTCTGTTGAAAAAGATTTTGAATCTTTTTGCCACGCATTCTCCGCCTGTGACACGGCAGAGAGGTGACCGGGCAAAGCGGCATAGGGGCTCTCCAAAAAGGAGGGTTGTGACGGTAATGGCTAGCGGAGTCAGCATGGGTCCGTCCCGAGCTCGACACCGCCGGGTGGGCCACGCCGCCACAACATCAAGGACCGATGGCAGTCTCTTTGGGCTGCGAAAGCAACACGGCCCGGGGTGAAGCGGGGCGGCCCAGGCCAGGGCAGTTCCGGGGGTCGCTGCCGGACTCGATGGCGGTAGAGCTTCTCGGGTGCGCGCTTCTACCTGCCTCGTGGATTTCGCACCGCGGCCAGCTCAAGACTAGATGTTCTATGTAGCTAGGTCGCCGACGCCTGCAGTGTGACTCGATATGGACGGTCTGGAATCGCACTTTCGGGCAACTCACCATGGTGCAGTTCCTAGGAGACCGGATCGGCTCAAGCCGAGGCAAGCTGCTCCCTGCTGTGCTCGCGAGCTACCCAGAGATACCGCGAGCTCCCCAGAAGCGCAGAGAGTTCCGGTGTCCCATGTGGGTGCGCCGGCCCAATGCGATCAAGCAGCCGGTTGTGGGCGTAACGTCAGTGAGCTCGTTGTAGGGCCAGCGTGGGTCTACGCGGCCGTATCCACGGCGCCGAAGAAGCGGCTGCCCACCCCGTAGGTGAACTCGCGTGAGGCGCCCGGCGCTGCCGGTTCTAGCTCGCTCGCGTCGTGGTCGTCGCAGGCGAGCAGTGTGAACTCGGGCCACCACTTCTTCGGGCGAGTAATCTCCTCGACCCCGCAGAGCGCACAGGTGAGCGTCGCCCAGACTGGCTTCTTGCCGGTGCGGTTCGCGCGCGACTGCACCAGCCAGGCCGGGGGGTTCGCCTCAATCTCGGCGAGCTCTGCCCGGCTGATCTGGGAAGGGATCCCGTGGCGCTTCGCCATCTCAAGTGGGATGTCGAGCTGGATCGAAGCTTCAAAGCGGGTAGGCATCACACCAGCGTACGCGGTTTCCGCGGCGGGTCTGCTTGGCCGCGCTGGGAAGGGCTGGGCAGCGCCGGGCTCGGCAGCTTCGGCCTGCCAGTGCAAGGAGTTTGGAGGCGCTTGCGGATTTGCGGAACTCACTGTACGTTTGAACGCATTCCACTGAACACTCTGTTCAGTGAGGAGAACAGCGGTGTTCGACAAAGCGGCCAACTCGGCCAGCGGGGCCCGCTCAGAAGCAGATGAGGATCCGCATGAGTGAAGAACTAGAGCTCGGCCGCCGTATCGCCGAATTCCGCGAGCTGCGCGGGCTGAGCCTCAGGGGCCTCGCGACTGCCGCTGGAGTGAGCTCCAGTTTCCTCAGCCAACTCGAGAACGGTCATTCCAACGCCTCGGTGGCATCGTTGCGCAAGATCGCAGGCGCACTCGGCGTGACCCCGGCGGCCCTGCTCGATGCCTCGAACGGTCACACCCGCGGCGTACTTCGCGGGGCGGATCGACCCACGCTCCCGCTCGACGGTGCGGAGAAGTTCGTGATCTCGCAGGAGCCACTGCGCAATCTCGAAATCTACGCTGGCTCGTTCGCGCCCGGCGGGAGCACCGGCCCCGATGCCTACTCGCACGGCAACGCGCAGGAGTTCTTCATCGTCGTCGCGGGGTCCATCACGCTCGAACTCGGCGCAGAGCGCTACGTCATGCACAAGGACGACTCGATCGAGTTCCTCAGCTCCGTGCCGCACCGCATCGTGAACCACTCCGATGGGCCGGCCGAGGTGCTCTGGATCAACAGCCCGCCGACCGGCGCCGAAGAAGTCCACGCGCCGCTGCCGCCCGAGCCCAACCCGCAGAACCAGGCGTAACCGCGTGCCGGGCTCAGCCTCGGCTCCCAGCCAGATACATCCCATCCACGCAAGGAGATCAAACATGATCAAGAAACAGCGAACCGTGCTCACCACCGTCGGTGGGCTCGCCCTCGCAGCGACCCTCGTTGGCTGCTCCGGCGGCGGTGCCCCGGTCGAGGTCGACCTCGGTTCCGGCCCCGCAGTCGCGGGCACCGTGAAGGAAGGTGCGCTCGACGGAGTTACCCTCACACTGTCGTCGTGGGGCGGTCTGTTCCAGGAGGGCCAGGTTGAGGCGGCATCGGTGCCGTTCGCCAAGGAATCCGGCGCGACGATGCTTGACGACGGCCCGACCGAGTACTCGAAGGTGAAGGCGCAGGTCGAAAGCAAGCAGGTCACCTGGGACATCGTCGACAGTGACATTATCTGGGCAGACATGCAGTGTGGCGAAGACGGCTTGCTCATGGATCTCGATACCACCATCGTCGACACCTCGAACATTCCAGAGGGCCTGGTCGGCGACTGCTACGTGCCTGCCATGCAGTACGGCTACGTCATTATGTACAACAAGGACGCCTATCCCACAGCCCCCACCGGGTGGGCTGACTTCTTCGATACCGAGAGGTTCCCCGGCAAGCGCAGCATCGCCGGCTTCGAGGACATCGGCCCCGGCATCTACGAGGGCGCACTGCTCGCAGAGGGTGTCGCACCCGACGAGCTGTACCCGCTCGACATGGATCGCGTCTACGCGAAGCTCGACGGCCTGCGTGATCACCTCATCTATTGGAAGACCGGCGCCGAGTCGCAGCAGATGATCGAGTCCGGTGATGCTGACATGGCGCTCGTGTGGTCGGGTCGCGGGTTCGGCGCAGTCGAGAACGGCGCGAACTATGCCCCGATCTGGGATCAGTCCCTCGTCGTCGCTGACGCGCTGAGCGTGCCGAAGAATGCGAAGAACCCCGACGCGGCGTTCGCATACATCAACTACTACCTCGGCGCTGAGCAGCAGGCGAAGCTGAGCGAGATCACCTCCTACTCGCCGGTACATAAGGATTCGAAGCCGAACCTCACCGAGCTCGGCCAGGACTACCTCATCACGAACCCGGAGATCGCAGACGTGATGGTGCCAACCGACGCGACCTGGTGGTCGGCAAACTACGACACCGAGCTCAACCGCTGGCTCGATTGGATCCAGGGCTAACCCATGACTGAAACCGCTCTGATCGGAGGGGCGCGACAGCCGAAGTCGCCTCGCGCCTCCTCCGGTCGGGCGTGGCTGCTTCTGCTGCCCGCCTACGCGCTGCTGCTCGGGGTATTTGCATACCCCGTCTTGGACAGCGTCTGGCGAAGCGTCAGTGACCCCACGCTCGGCTTCGACAACTACGCGTGGGCGTTCAGCAACGAGAACAACCTAGGTGTCATCCTCCGCACGTTTAGTAACGGGCTCATCGCCACGGTGATCTGCCTCGCCCTCTCGTATCCGTACGCGTACCTCATGACGATCGTGAGCGCCAAGGCGCGCATGGCGCTTGTGGTCATCGCGCTCATCCCGTTCTGGACCTCGCTCATGATCCGCACATTCGCGTGGATCGTGCTGCTGCAGGACAACGGTGTCGTCAACAACCTGCTGGGTGTGGTCGGGATCGGGCCACTCGAACTCTTGCGTACGAACACCGGTGTCATCATCGGGCTGAGTCAGGTGCTCATGCCGTTCATGGTGCTGCCGCTGTACGCGGTGATGAGCGGCATCGACCTGCGGCTCGTCACGGCCGCGCGCTCGCTGGGTGCCCGCCCGTCGGTCGCGTTCATGAAGGTGTTCGTGCCGCTGAGTATGCCTGGTGTGATCGCGGGCTCGCTGCTCGTCTTCATTCAGGCGCTCGGGTTCTACGTCACGCCCGCGCTCCTCGGATCTCCGTCCGACAGTATGCTCGCTCAATCGATCTACGCACAGGTCTCAGGCTTGCTTGAGTGGGGT
Source organism: Leucobacter sp. G161 (assembly GCF_001482305.1). Taxonomy (GTDB): domain Bacteria; phylum Actinomycetota; class Actinomycetes; order Actinomycetales; family Microbacteriaceae; genus Leucobacter. The sequence goes on along the minus strand of NZ_LOHP01000062.1, from coordinate 14,862 downwards.
CGAGGCGGAGCACTCGGGGTGATCTTGCTCGTCATCACGGTCGTGTTGCTCGGCATTATTGGTCTCATCGCCACGCTGAGCAGCCGCAAGGGCATCAAAGTGAAGGTGCTGTAATGCTGAAAACACATCCCGTTACCCGGGTGATCCTCTGGATCGTCGCGATGATCGTCGCTGTATGGCTCGTCGCCCCCAGCCTCATCGTGATCCCGCTCAGCTTCACCGACAAGGCCTCACTCGTCTTCCCGCCGACAGGCTGGTCGCTGCGCTGGTATGAGTCGTTCTTTACGAACCCGCAATGGACCGCGGCGCTCGGCAACTCCCTGCTCATCGGCCTCCTCGTCGCGGCACTCGCAACCCTGCTCGGTCTGTTGGCTGCGTTGGGGCTGCGGCAGATGGCGAATAAGAAGCTCATTGCGGGCCTCACGTTCGGGCTGCTCGCGCCAATGGTTGTTCCCGGAATCGTCGTCGCGATCGGCCTGTACGCAGTGTTCCTGAAGCTCGGCCTCGTCGGTACGCTGCTCGGCTTCGTGCTCGCGCACACCGTGCTTGCGTTGCCCTTCACCGTTGTTGCGATCACCGCGGGGTTCGCGGGCTTCGACTCCCGCCTCGAGCAGGCATCGATGAGTCTCGGCGCCGACCGCGTCACCACGTTTCTGAAGGTGACCCTGCCGAATATCGTGCCCGGGATGGTGTCGGGCGCGCTGTTCGCGTTCGTTACCTCCTTCGACGAAGTGATGCTTTCCCTCTTCATTAAGAGTCCATATCTGAACACGCTGCCCGTGATGATGTACGCCAGCGTCACCCGAGACACGGATCCGACGCTCGCCGCTGCGGCCACCGTGATCCTCCTCATTGTTACCGCCCTCGTCATCTTGGGGCTCACCCTCTCCGGAAGGAAAAAGCGTGTCCGAGCACAGTAACCGCGGAGCGGAGATCCGCCTCGACGGCGTCTCCAAGCACTACCCGAAATCGATCGCGCTCGACAAGGTCAGCCTGACGGTTGAGCCGGGGGAGTTCATGACGTTCCTGGGCCCCTCTGGCTCGGGCAAGACGACCACCCTTAACCTCATCGCGGGCTTCACCGACCTCACGACCGGCAGTGTGCGCATTGACGGCAAGCAGATGGACGACGTGCCGGTGCATAAGCGCGACCTTGGCATCGTGTTCCAGCACTACGCGCTGTTCCCGCACATGAGCGTCTTCGACAACGTCGCGTTCCCGCTGCAGCGCCGCAAGACCCCGAAGGCCCAGGCCACACAGATGGTGCATGAGGCGCTTGAGACCGCTGGTCTGTCCGGATTTGCGGATCGGTTCCCCGGCGAGCTTTCGGGCGGTCAGCAGCAGCGCGTTGCGCTCGCCAGGGCGCTCGTGTTCCAGCCGAAGGTGTTGCTGCTCGATGAGCCGCTCGGCGCACTCGACAAGAACCTGCGTGAGCGGCTGCAGCTCGAGCTGCGCCGGATCCACCGCGACGTCGGCCGTACGTTCGTGTTCGTGACGCATGATCAGGAGGAGGCGCTCACGCTCTCCGACCGCATCGCCGTGTTCAACGAGGGGCGGATCGAGCAGGTCGGCACCGCGAAGGAGCTGTACGAGAACCCGGCTTCGAAGTTCGTGGCAGGCTTTATTGGCGAATCCACGATGGTGCCCAGCGCCACCGGCCGCGAGGTGACGGTCGTCCGCCCGGAGAACGGTGAGCTGTTCCCGGTGGGTGCTGACCTGCCGCTCGGCTACCGCGCGGTGCCTGTGACCGTCCGCCAGTCCGTCTATCTGGGCTCCGGCTGGAAGCACGAGATCGTGCTCGACGGTCAAGACAGCGACGACGCAGCCGGCGTGATCCGCGGGGCTGAGCAGCTCGACTGGCTCGGCACCGGCAACACCCCAGCACAGCTCGCCTGGCGCCCCGAGCGCGTCACCGAGCTCGCCGCCTAGCGTCGCCTCCCGCCGCTCGCACAGCGGCCGCACAATGCCATCGGGCACCACACTGCCCGGAACTACCCACCGGCGCTCGCGCCAGGAAAGAAGCATCATGATCAACGGCAACGTATCCCACTGGTGGCAGCAGATCGGCGCGCCAAAGCCGCGCCCGGAGCTGCCAGGATCGATCACCGCCGACGTCGCCATCGTCGGTGGTGGCTACACGGGGCTGTGGACGGCCTACTATCTTAAGCAGCAGAAACCCGAGCTGAAGGTCGTCGTCATCGAGCAGCGTCACATCGGGTACGGCGCTTCGGGTCGTAACGGCGGGTGGCTGACGAACGCGATCACCGGTGGCCGCGAGCAGTATGTGAAGACGCACGGCCGCGACGCCGCCGAGCGGTTCCAGGTCGCCATGAATGAGACCGTCGACGAAGTCATCCGGGTTGCCGCAGCGGAGGGCATCGACGCCGACATCATGAAGGGCGGTGAGTTCAACGTCGCGTACACGCCCGCGCAGGAGACTCGGATCCGCGAGTTTGCCGCAGCCGAGCAGCAGTGGAAGTCGGCCGATCTCGAGTTGCTCGAGGCACCAGAGGCGATGGCGAAGATCAACGTCGCGAACACCCGCGCCGCCGTGTGGCACCCGCACGCCGCACGGATTCAGCCCGCGAAGCTCTCGGCCGGCCTCGCCGACGCAGTAGAGCGGTTGGGCGTCGAGATTTACGAGAACACCCGCGCCGTCGAGATCACCCCGCGGACGGTCCGCACCACCCACGGCACGGTCACGGCTGATTTCGTGGTGCGCGCGACCGAGGGGTTTACCGCAGGGCTGAAGGGTCTGAAGCGGCTCTGGCTGCCGATGAATTCCTCGCTGATCGCGACCGAGCCGCTCGACCAGTCGGTCTGGGACGAACTGGGCTGGAACAAGGGGGAGGTGCTCGGCGACTTCGCGCACGTGTACATGTACGCCCAGCGCACCGCCGATGACCGCATCGCGATCGGTGGGCGCGGCGTGCCTTACAAGTGGGCCTCCGGCGTCGACCTCGACGGCGAGACCCCGCCTGCGACCGCGAAGACGCTCTCTGACATCATGCATCGGTTCTTCCCGGCGACGCGTGGCGCCAAGGTCGACCACCTGTGGTCTGGCGTGCTGGGCGTGCCGCGCGACTGGGCGGCCACCGTGGGGCTGGATCGCGAGACCGGCCTGGCCTGGGGCGGCGGGTATGTCGGCACGGGCGTCACGACGACGAACCTCGCCGGCCGCACCCTCGCCGATCTGATCCTTGGCAACGACACCGACATTACGCATCTGCCGTGGGTCGGGCACCAGGTGCGTAAGTGGGAGCCCGAGCCGCTGCGTTGGATCGCAACGAAGGGGCTCTACACGGCATACGGCATCGCCGACCAGACCGAGCTCAACGGCCGCAAGAAGACGTCACCGATCGCAAAGATCGCGGACGTCGTGACCGGGCGCGCCTAGCGCCACCGGCGCGCGCCGCCCGCACACCCAGACCCACCCACGAGAAAGAACGAGAACACCATGAGCAATAGCGAGACCGTAGTGCTGCACGACGCTGGCAGCGCGACCCTTGGGGACTTCGGTCCGAAGCCGACCGCAATCACCGAGGGACTGAAAGAGGCCTCTCTTGCGATCTGGTCGGGTGGGAAGACCTCGACTGGGCTGTGGGCCTCAGAGGTGGGCAGTTTCACCGCGGAGCGCGTGGGCTACTCCGAGATCTGCTACTTCATCGAGGGCTCGGTCACCGTTGAAGCTGAGGGCGAAGCACCCATCAAGTACGGCCCCGGCGACATCATGGTCATGCCTTCCGGCTGGAAGGGCACCTGGCACGTGCACACGCCGGTGCGGAAGCACTTCACCGTCATCGACGACTAGCGGTCATCGCCCGCGGGCTGTGGCCGGCAGCCAGCGGTTACAGCCAGCTGGCTGCCCCACGCTCGGGCACGATCACACCAATCGACCCCGGCTCCCGAAGCAGATCACTGCTCTGGGAACCGGGGTCGATGCACGCCAAGCTATCGTGTGCTCGGGAACCGCGAGCGTAGGGCGTCGATACCCTGCTGGGCGCTGCGACGTACCTCAAGCACCGGATCCTTCGTGAACGCACGAAGGCCCTCGAGATCGTCCGGGTTTCCGACCGCACCGAGGGCGCGGGCGGCGGCTGCGCGGACGCGCGGGGTACCGTCTGCGGTGAGGGCCAGGAGTTCGTCTGCGGCGGGGAGCCCCCGTGAGGCGATGACGCGGCAGCCCATTTCCCGCACGCGCCAAGCCGGGTTCTTCAGGGACTCCAGCACCGGCGAAATTGCCGTATCGGACCAGACGTGCTGCAGGGCCCGAAGACCCCACAGCTCCGGCCAATACAGCACTGGTGCGCCGTTCAAGATGCCCTGCGCGTGCTCGCCGCCGACGTAGAGCAGGAACTCCTCGCCCTCGTAGCGCCCGTCCATCAGCGAGATCGAGCGGGCAACCACCTCTGCCTCGCCGTAGTGTTCAACCGCCTTGGCGATTCGCTGCGCAACCGGCAGATCGAGGGTTGCCTGGGGGAATGATGGACCTTGCTGAGAGTTTTCTGGCACGTCCCCAATCATAGGCACCCGGTTGGCGCGGTTGCGGTGAACGCACACAGGGGAGAGAAGTCGTGTTCGCCCACCTCCACATGCTGACGAAAACACCCCCAGCCTGAGGAGCTCAATCCTGGGCTGAGGGTGATTCGTTCTGTGCGCGAGGGGGGACTTGAACCCCCACGTCCGAAGACACTGGAACCTAAATCTAAAAGTACTGCTTTGCTGTAGAAGGTTTGCCGCGGTTTCATGCGGAAGCTGCCGGATTTGATTGGCTCTAGTCGGGCCGCATCAGGTGCCATAAGGTGCACGATAAGGTGCAGCTATTCCTGCTTAGCTTCCTGCTCCATGTGCCGCGTCTCGATCAAGTCGGCCAGTGACCTCTTCCTCTCCTCGACGGCGTGAGTGTAGACCGAGAGCGTGAGCGCGGGGGAGGAGTGCCCCATCATGTCGGCAACAGATACCACGTCGGCGCCAGCGCTGATGGCCATAGACGCCGCCGTGTGGCGGGCCGTATAGCGGCGAGTGTGGGGCACCCCTGCGCGCACCAATAGAGCTTTCCACTCCTTGGCATCCGCAGTGGGGCGCAGTGGCGTGCCATCAGCGCGGGTGAAGCACCATGCGTGCGGCTGGCCGTCTGGCTCCCACAGTTTCCAGTCGCTACCCTTTTCGGCCCGCTCTATCATCTGGTTCTGACGCGTCTCCTTCAGCATCTCCATGATGCGAGGTGGCGCTGCGATGACGCGCCCGCCAGCTTTCGTCTTTGTGGCATGTTCAAGCTGCGCCCCCTTGCCGACGATCTGCAGAATCTCTTGTTCGACAGTGATCGTCTTGTTCTCGAAGTCAACGTGTTTCCACTCGAGCGCGATGGCTTCGCCTGGTCGAAGACCGAGGTCGAGAGACATGTGCCATCGGGCTTGAAAGCGGTCCCCAATGAGCGCCTTGTGGACTGCCGCCACATCTGCCTCGCTCATGGTTGTGGTGTTTGGTTTTGCTCGTTGTGGTGGCTTGACTAAGGCTGCCACGTTTCGCCCGACGTGGCCACGCCAGACAGCGTGCTTTAATGCCGCGCGAATGATTGAATGCGCCTGCCTTTGGGTCGAGCCCGACTTCTTGTCGGCAGCCATTCCCGCATAGAACAATTCGAGGTCATCCATGGTCAGCTTGTCAATCCGTTTGCTGCCAAGCTTCGGCTTGATGTACTTCTCGATGTAGATGCCGTAGATCCCATTCGTGGAGTCGCGTCGGTCAGTGCTGGTGACATTCATCCAGTGATCGAGCCAAGCGCCCAAGGTGGGCACCTTGCCAGCGACAAGATGTCCGTTGTCTCGCTGATTCAGGAGCGCACGCCGTTTGCGGGCAGCCTCGGCCTTATTGGACGCCGAGAAATACTTTCGTTTGCCGTCCACCGGCACATAGCCGCGCCACTTCCCATCGGCGGTCTGGAAGAACGTGCCCTCGCCTTTGGCCGCGCGGGTTTGCTTTTGCTCACTCATTGGGCGCCCCCTTGAGCAGGGCGATCGACTAACCTGTTATCCATCGGATTGCCTTTCGTGGTGATTCGATGCTGGCCCTCAAGGTGTCTTCTGTTTGGCGACGGGGACACCTTGGGGGCTTCTTTTGTTTGGTCTAGAGGCGGAGGCCGTTTCTCCTCATTCGGGCATAGAGGCGCATCACGTCCTCGGTGACAGTGAGGCCTCGGGCGATCCCTCTGAGGTCGCCGTGGTCTAGGTGGAGCTCTGCGATCCGGGAGGGGCGAACCATGCGCAGAGTCGAGACGCGGTTGGCGCGGGCCTCCTCGCGTGCAGACTTGCCGCGGTCGCAGTTCTCGAAGTGCACAAGTTCGTGAGCGATCGCACACCGCTCCACGTCTTCGGGGAGTCCCGGCTGGAAGAAGATCGCGTGCAGTTCGTGAGAGTATGCCGCCACGATGCCACTGGGGAGCGTCGTGTTTGACTTGAGAGGTGCCCCCAGCAGGGCGGCGTGCTCCCACGGGTCATAGTCCGCGACGTGCGGCGCATCCTCAAACCCGCGGACACCATACATGTTGGTATCCGGCGGGGTTGCAAGGGCTATGAGCAATTAATCCTCCTGGTCTTGGGATTCGTTTTCGTAGTCGGGGTGGTCTTGGTCAGTGACGGTCGAATTGTCAATGGTGGCAGCGAGGGCGAAGTTGCCTTGGCTGAGGTCGACCTCGTGTAGATCAACATCTTGGCCCGAGCTACGGACATTGGAAGCGTCCACGAGCTCCTGCGTGACTGCCGCGACTGCGGCCTGGCCTGCGGGTGCGCGCCGCTCTGCGGGGAGGCTGTCCATGATGCCGCCAACGATGGCGAGCCACTGCTCTGTTTCTGGGGTGAAGGTTGTGGGTGTGATGTCTGCACCGAGCACCTCGAAAATCTTGCGGAGGTTGTCCATTTGGGGGACTGATCCGCGTTCGATGTTCGAGAGGGTCTGGCGTGAGATTCCAGACAGCTTTGCCAACTCCGCTTGCTTTAGTCCAGCCGCGCTTCTGAGGCTTGCGACCTGTCCGGCGAGCTTCTTTCGCTCATCGAAGGGCAAGTTTGGCAAATTCTTTTTTGACATGCCTTTAGCGTATCAAGTCAATGAAATGCACACAAGTCGGTGGCCTGATTTGACATGGGTCAAGTTTCGGGAATGACAATGTTGTAATTTGGCTTGCTTTCGTGTCAAGTAGTGTGGCAATCTACTTGACATGACGAAGCAAGCGCAGCCCCTCGGGGCAATGATTAGGGGCCTCCGGGATATGGCGGGCCTCACACTGAAAGAAGTTGCCACTGGTGCCGACACGTCAGTGTCCTACCTCTCCAAGGTTGAGACGGGCGTGTTCGTCCCCTCAAAGGGGTACGTGGCCAGAGTGGTCGCCTATATCTCCTCCTCGATGCTGGCGGAAGCAGCATGACCGTGGAAGTGGAGCGGCAGTACAGCGTGAAGTCAGCTGCTGACCTACTCGATGTCTCGATCGACTACGTATATGCGCGACTCGAAGACGGTGAACTGCCCCGCCGACTAGACCTCGGAGGTGGGAAAGCCAAGTACCGCATCCCAGCTTCTGACCTTCAGCGCTTCATCGACTCGCGTACAACAAGCAAAAAGCCCGGTGCTGGAACACCGGGCCAGAACATCAACGCCTAGGAGGGCAACCAATGTCTGAGGTACAGACTATCAACATCATCGAAGATGCGGACGGGGAACTTCGTGTCTCGTCGCTGATCATCGCCGGCCGCACCGAGAATCAGCACGCCTCGGTTATGCGTATCGTTCGCGATCGACAAGCAGAGCTCGAGGAGTTCGGCTTGGTCGGATTTGAAATCGCACCAAGAATGTCGGGCCAGCACGGCGGCGGGGACACCATGTACGCGTTGCTCAATGAACCGCAGTCCACGCTGCTGATGACGTTCATGCGGAACAGTCCCGTCGTGGTCGAGTTCAAGGTGGAGCTGGTCAAGCAGTTCTTCGCGATGCGTCAGGCGCTCGCCGTCCCGCAGCACGCGCTCCCGCAGACCTACTCCGAAGCGCTTCGCGAACTCGCCGCCACCGCGGAGAAGAACACCGAGCTGGCTCAGAAGATCATCGATGACGAGCCGAAGGTCGACTACGTGGAAACCTTCGTGGCTGATGAGGATCTTCGCATTCTCCGCAACGTCGCGAAGTCGCTCGGCATGGGAGAAGAGGAACTCCGCACGGATCTGATGGCGCGGAACTGGATCTATCAGGAGAAGTCGACGCGCTGGTCCGAGAAGGAACAGAGGAAAGTTCCACACAATCGGTATTCGGCGTATTCGGGCAAGACGAACTACTTCATACCGGTCCCGACGCATGACGCGCCCCGCTTCAAGGGCGAGGTTATGCACACGCTGAAGGTGACGCCGGCTGGCGCTGTAGCTATCGCGCGACTGTACGGTAGGCACCTCGCCGCGGTTGAGGCGGTGTCGGCATGAGTGCTATTGCTCGTACCCTACAGCGCGTACGGGATCGGCTGTTCCCACAGTTCGCTGCACGACTGACGGATGACGAACTGATGCTCGTTTTTTCCAGAAGTGAACCCAAGGAAAGATGGCGGATCTCCTCAGATCAAATGCCTGCAGGGACTCAGGAAGCACTAGCAGCGCTTTGGGCCGCGGACGAAACCCGGTGTCAGAGACCCAGTAGTACACCACACGCGGCTCATAGTCATGATCTGGGAGGCGAGGTTCGGCAAAAATGAAGGACCGAAACATGGGTTCAGACTCCGCTGCGAAGTATGCGACAGGGGTGTCGTCGTACGGGCCGATTACGGGGTTGGCAGAAACCTTCAAATCGTTGCAAGTAATGCTGCCCATGGCGCGAATTTGGATGCCATACACCTGGGTTCCGGCTGGTGAATGTTCGGCCTTCACGATCTCGAAGTGGATGCGCCCGTGTGAACGAGTAGCTGCCGTGATCGTCAACTGGATTATCACCCCGATTGCGGCAATCGCTCCAAATATTGCCCCTGCGATTACCCAAGCGTTCATTCCCAAACTCTAGCTAATCCATAGCTGCAGTGCCGTTTCGACGGTACGTGAGCTGCTGCATACCCAAAATCAGCCCTCCGTTGGTCTTTACGGCACACACAACGGCAGGGCACGGCCTAAATGGCTCACATCTACATAGCTCGCTCGAATTCCGATGGCCACCAAGGTCCCGGTCCCAGAGAGACGAGTGCTTCATAAGACCTAGACCCTTTCGATCAGCCTGTGGTGGCGCTGTAGGGGTGCGGGGAAGGAAAGTCTGGCCGGTATGTCCCGGCAGCGAAATAGGCGGCGCTTGGTGCCGTGTGATGTCTGGGCTACCCGGTCACACGCGAGGTTCGAACCCTCGACCGCCACGACAGAACGTCACAACAACAAGGAAGAAGGTATGTCATGACAGAAGCCGTTATTTGGCTCGTCGTCTGGGTGATCTTGACGGGCGCCGGTATGTGGGTTGCCGTCGCGCTCGGCACACTGCTGGGAGCTGGCATCGCGGCGGCGCTGGATAGTGTTTGGCCGGTTCCAGCGTTTGTGTTCATTGGCTGGCTGGGTGCTATCGCCTGGCTGGTCTTCGGCGCGGTTCACGTCGTCTTGCAGATCATCGACGTTGTGCAGCGGGTGATCGCATGAGCACGCGGCGAAAAGTCCTCGCTCTTCTCGGAGGTGCTGCGGTCGCGGCTGTGGCGCTGACTGGCTGCACTGACGCTGATGTTGCGACGCACAACCTCAGCCGGGACGCTGACAACTTCAAGGTTGATCGGCGCGTGGTGTTCTTCAACGGCATCACTGACGAGTATCTGCTCACAATCGAGGGGCGTTGCGCGATCACGGATCAGGAGATCCAGCTCGAGGTCATCTGCAAGGTGGACGAGGACCGCTACAAGAAGCACTTCTTGGGCCTCTCGGATAACGTGTCGTACTTTGTGGAGCAGCTTGAGCCGCGTGAAGCGAGCGCGAGTAACTACAAGGTGGTCTTCAAGCCGTCCACAATCCTCCCGGATATCGAGATCCGGTAGTTGAGTTCGCCCGTGAGCCTGTGATCGGTTGTGGAGGCGGAGTACCTCCCACGGGCACGAAAGACCCCTACTGGGGCGAGCGGTCGGGTAGCCGCTGACGGGAACGCCTGCGTATGCGGGATCGCCTAGACAAGCCGCGGTGCGATGGAACGACGCATCCGGCACTACCCGCACCACCCCCTCTCAATGCCAGCGCATACACGCCCCACACGCTCACTGACATAGACGTGAGGCGTTCCATGGCAGCCAGCAACCATACGTGGTCGTGTGCGGGATCAACACCCGCTGAGAGGACCAGACAGAAACATGAAAGGAAGTGCACACATGCAAGCACCCGCAGAAACTTTCGCGCTGCTCCTCGAATGCAAAGCGAAGCACGATGAGGACAAGTTGCTCGAGCTGATGCTGCGCGAGGCACGCGACGAAGAAGCCGTCGTGCTCGAATTCGTGGTCACCAGGGCCGCCCACCTTCTGGGGGTGGATCTTGGTTGATTACGTCCCGTGGTCGGTCCCGATCGCCACGACTTTGTACGTCGCCGCTCACATGCTGCTGGAAGACAACCAGCGACGTGGGCGGCATTACTTTTCCCGATTCAAGAAGCGTTTAGGAGCAAGGCGATGACGAAGACAGAACCCCGAGAGAAAGAAGTACCAACGACCGGCTGCCTGCGCTGCCCGCAACGCGTCCCCGCAAGCTACCGGCGATCCACGTCGCCGCAAGCGAAGAAGCTATGCCGTGACTGCCGGTACGTCCTCGGACGTGCCGAGTCCAAAAGGTACGTCGCCTGATGGGACTACCCGACTGCCCTGCGCACTTCTGCCCACGGGTTGACCACACCGAATGCTGGCGGGACTACACCCGCCAAGAAGACACCACCAACGACCGCCCTACCCGGGGCGGTTTCTAGTTTCAGGAGATATCCATGCAGACATTCAAGATCACTGACTACAAGGGCATCAGCGGCACTGTGGAAGTGTCCACGGACGGCGGATCAGTCATCGTGCAGGGCCGCAACGCTGCCGGCAAGTCATCATTCATCGACGGCATCACCGAGCTGTTCGATGCCCGAGGCATCCGGCTCACACCGCATCCGATCAACGAGGACGCGCAGGAAGCGAAGGCCGAGTTCATCGACACTGCCCTAGACGTGAAGATCGTGCGCGAGTGGAAGCGCGGCAAGGACGGCAAGATCGTGTCGAAGCTTTCCGTGTACGCGCTCGACGGTGCGAAGCACGCGAAGCCTGCTGAGGTGATCGCGGAGCTCACGGGCGGCCTGATCTTCGACCCGTCGAAGTACTTGCTGATGGATCCGAAGCCGCAGCGCGACATGCTGCTCCGCAAGGTCGAGCTGCCGTTCGACCTTGACCAGCTCGAAGGTGAGGAGCGCGCCGCCGAGGAAGAACGGTTGAAGCTGGGGCAGGTTGCCCGGGCGGCTGAGGGCGCGGTGACGAACGCTCACCGCCCAGAACCGGGCACACCGCTCGCGCCGGTATCGACTGTCGAGCTCGTCGCGAAGCTGGACGAGGCCCGCGCCCACAACGCGAATGTTACGCGCGCTGCTGACCTTGTGACGGAGCTCGGGAAGCAGATCGTGGGCATCGACAACCGGCTCGCGGAGTTGCGCCGGCAGATCGAAGAGCTCGAGGGGGAGCGGTTCAGTCTCGAGCAGCGCGCCGCCGAAGCGCACCAGACGGCATCCGAAGGGGTGCTGATCGACACGACCCAGCTTGAAGCGCAGCTCGCGAACGTCGACCACGTGAACCGTGAAGTGCAGGTAGGGGAGATCTTCCGCGCGCTCGAGGAAGAGGCAGACTTCAAGCGGCGCGAGTGGGAAGTCGCTGACGCGGCGGTGAAGGAGATTCAGCAGCGCAAGGCTGACGGCCTCAAGGTTGCAGTGTTCCCGCACCCGTCACTGTCGGTATCCGAAGACGGGGTGCTGTTTGACGGTGTGCCGTTCTCGCAGCTCAACCAGGGGCAGCGTGAGGAAGCGGCGTTCGCGATCGCCACTGCCGGCAACCCGGACCTGAAGCTCGTGATCGTGAAGAACGGCGACATGATGGACGAGGTCACCCTCGCGCACATCGACAAGCTGGCGCTCGAGCGCGGGTACACGGTACTGATCGAGCGCGGCCGCCCGGACGTGGGCGGGCTCGTGGCGACGTTCGTTGAGATGGTCGACGGGCAGGCGGCGTGACATGGCGTGACCGCATCATCGTTGACGGGGCGGATCGTGCGCAGTGGCTGAAAGCCAGAAAGTCGATGATCGGCGCATCGGCCGCGAAAGGGTTTGCGAACCCAGCATCGGTCGAAAAATACGTGGCTGCGAAGCTCCGCCCCAAGTCGTTCTTCGGGAACGAAACCACAAGGTCGGGACACCGGTGGGAGCCGATGATTCTCGCCTACCTCGGGGTGCCGGAGAACAAAGCGTTCGTGCGGTCTCCATCGCACGATCGGTTCGCGTGCACCCCGGATGGGATCTCTGACGAGGATCCGTTCACCCTCGCTGAGGTGAAGACGAGGCACGGGGTGATCAAGCCGAACCCGGATGCGGGGGAGTGGCGGCAGCTCGCGTTCCAACTGTTCTGCTTCCCCGAAGCGGAGCGAGTCCTGTTCGGCACCCTCACGCTGGTGCGTGGCGAACACGACGAATGGGTGGAGCGTAAGGGCGGTTATTCACGTCTTGAGGTGCCGCGTGACCACCCGAGAATCGTCGCCGCGACGGAGCTCATTATTCCGATCGCTGAACAAGTAGTGGCCGCGCTCGACGCTGCCAAAGAAGCAATGAAAGAGAGTCCGTTTTGAGCGAAATAGTTGCGTACCAGGCAGCAAGCCTGACAGAGCGAATGAAGTATTCCCAGACGCTCGCCCACGCCGGAGACCTCATCCCCAAGGGCCTGTGGTCGCCAACGACTCGGCCTGACGGGGGTCCCGGCGCTCCCGCCCCGTCGCCCGGGAAGATCCTGCTTGTGATGGAGACAGGCGCGATGCTCGGCTTGAACCCGATGGCAGCACTGCAAGGAATCGACGTGTTCGAGGGCAAGGCGACGATCTCTCCCCAACTCATGTCGGGGCTAGTTCGAGCTGCTGGGCACAAGATCGAGATCCACTCGGAAGGCGAGATCACCGCGGGAGACTTCACCGTGAAGGTGACGCTCACGCGCTCTGACGACGGCACTGTGTACGAGTCGTCGTGGGATCCGCGCCGTGCCGAGCGTGCGGGGCTTTGCGCCTACAAGCAGGTATCCGGGAAATGGCAGGTCGTTGCCCAATCCAAGAACGGATCCCCGAAGCCTTGGCAGTCTTACCCGGAGACGATGTGCAAGTGGCGTGCGCTCGGTGACGTGTGCCGCGAGGGTGCCGACGATGTCCTGAAAGGCATCGCATACACGCGTGAAGAGATCGAGTCGGAAGTGTCGGTCGCTGAGGATCCTGTGCCCGAACCCACTGAGGATTGGGAAGCGCAGTTTGATGCTGCCCAGTCTGTCGAGGAGGTCAACCAGATCTCAGAGAGGATCCGCGCCAAGGGCGAAGGGTCCGACGCGCTCAAGGTGAAGCGTGCTGCACGCCTGGGCCTACTCGAGGCCGAGGCGAACACTGTCGACGCGGAGGAGGTGACTGATGACGGACAACGATCTGACGCGCAGAGCGGAGCAGATGCGGACGTTCCAGCCGGCGAACCCGGTGGAATTGGAACGGCAGATACAGGAGGGGAACAGTCTTCTGGAAACGCTGAATGAGGCGCTCACTGACGTGAACGACCGAAGGTATGCGGCCGAGGCTGAGTATCTTGAGGCGTTCAATTTGTCGATCGACAGGTGGATGAGCGATGGGATTTCGGCTACTCAGGCTCGAGCTAAAGCGAATGTGGAGGCTCTTCCGCAATACCGGTCGTGGCTTGCCTTGAAAGGTGAGTATCACCAGCTTGAAGGCTTATCGAAAGCGCTCACGACACGGATCTATAGCTTGCTGAACATCAACAAGGGTGTTCAGGCGGCCTACAACACGCATAGGGGGCCGTGATGGACGAACGATTCAGCCCGGTCGTCGGGTGCAGCAAATGTGATGGCTCGGGCGATGTCCCGGGCCTTTCTCGTCGGTGCGTGTGCACCACACAACCAATGGAGGTAACAGCATGAATGGGAAACAGCGCTTGGAACGCGCAATCGAGAACGTAAACAATGCGGTCGCTGAGCTTGAGCGAACCCGTGAGGTAGTGGAGGCTGCAGCGACAAAAACCGCTGAGGTGCTCGCTATTGCACAGTCGCTCGGCGTCCGCACTGTGTCGATTGGAGTGGTGACGCCACTTGTCGGGAACGAGAGGTGGTCGTTTTCGGCCTCCGGTTCGATCTTCACTCCTCTGGAAACTCGAATCGACGGCTGGCCCGCTGCATGGCGGATCGCTGAACAGGCTGGGATCGGCGCTGGAGCTGGCAACACTGGGCAGCATCAGATCATGCACGACTCCACGATTGACGGGGTTTACAGGTGCGTGAATGGGCAGTGGGAGCGGGTGAAGAAGTATGACCAGTGACCGTATCGACCACGCAGCAGAAGCGCGACGACTGCAGGGCGGGGCACGCACGATAGTCCGCGCGATGAAGGGCGACCCTGCACTCCAGCCACACATGGCCGTAATCATCATGCTCGACGATGCACGCCTCGAAGCTCAGCTTGAGATCGCTGAACAGCTGCGCATCGGGAACATTCTCAAGGTAGACGAGATGTACCTTCGCGCTGACTACGAACCTGACGAAGAGATCCGTGAGGCGTTGGGGATCCGTGAGTAGGCCGCCTGGTCAGAAGCTCCCGAAGCTCACCAACAAGCAGGAGCGTG
>NZ_LOHP01000061.1 GCF_001482305.1 Leucobacter sp. G161 | reverse complement strand
ACGAGGAGGCATAGGTTCATCCTTCCAGGCCAGCAGAAACTAGCCATGTTGAATGTCACCTAAACGTGCATCAGACCCACTCGGGAAACAGACATCGTTTGGCCACCACGCGGTCTTACGGACTCGAATTCGATTATCCGCTGAAGGTCTTTGGCAAGTGCACGATCTTGCGTAATGAAATGAAGGTTTGCTTGTGTGCGGAATTTCAGTGCAACTGAGAGGAGTACGGCATCTGCGAAGGGGTCATTCGAATCCCCCGCGACTTCGATCGTGCCAGCATTCACGAGCGGTGAAAGCTTCGCAAGTGTATAGCGCGCCCTTTTCGCAAGATCCTTTTTCTGGCTTGAGCGTGAATGCTTTACCAGCTCATCATGGTTTCGAGTCGCAAGTACTAGCCGACCTCTCTTTGCAAGCCTCGAAATTTCTTCAGACCAAAACGTGGTCTCCTTGGCCTGATCATGAACGATTTCTTCTCCTTTCCTTTCATCGCCGTTCCAACAGGAGACTAGGAGGCTCGAAGTATCGAAGAAGTGGAGGGTGCTAGCGCGACTCATTGGTTTCACCGCCTGCGCTCGCTTCATTCGAACTGGCGCCTACACTGGCTCCAGCGAATCTAACGATCTTGCTCGACACCTGCTGTACGTTTACGCCTTCGCCCCAGCCAACGATCTTGCTCTTGGGGGGCGAGCTGTCTGGCAGGGAGGTGGTGACGGGGCGATCGGTGAGCGGTCGACTGTTATCAAAACCGAGAATCTTAGATCTGATGCCAATCAATTTGCGCGCTCCCGTGCTGGACGAGATCCTCGACAGAATTTGAAGTTTCCGCTTCGAGAGAGAGCGGAGCTGGCGAGGCGCGGGGCTTGACCTCAGTAGACTTTCCGCTCGCGCAAGACTATTCACCAGTTTGGATGTACGAGCCTGCACGAGCGGCGCGGATTGCTGAACAGATTCGGAACGTCTCAAGGCTTGTTTACGAACCACGGCATTACCAATGTAGGTCGAACGCCTTTGCCCGTACCCGTAGAGTCCTTGGTTACGTCCTGTCACAACTCCTGCAGTCCAGCTTTGTCTAGAGCCATTGCCAGGTCTAAAAGTCGAGCCAGCTTTGCCGACAACCTTGTTGCCGATGTGCTGGGCATGAGCCTTGGAGTACCCTTTAGCCTGGTACTGCCCAGCGATCTTCCCTGCTACGAATGAACGGGTGTTCGCGGAATAGGTTCGACCACCGCTCTTTCCTTTAGCTCCACTCGCTGATGAAGTACTACGGCTAGACGTACCGTAGTTTCGAGAGCTACCTCCTCTGTAGGCGCTACTTCGAGCGCCACCGCCTCGGTAGCCACTGCTTCGATATCTAGCCACCCGCAACCCCCGATCAAGTTGCTTCTTATCTTAACGTCAGGCTTCGGCGGACCACCCTCAGGGAGGTGCATTGTCCATCTCGCCGCTTGACAAGTGTTCAAAGAGAACAGATTGCAGCAGGGGGTGGCGGCCCACCTTGTAGGCGACCATGTTTCGTCTGCCGCCAACCTGGCGGTTCTGCCGCAAGGAGCACGTTGTGTTTGAACTCGCCTCACCTTTGATGGAAGCATCCGCTTATCTGACCACGTTGGTGCCGATGAACATCGACATCACGCCGAATGACTCGGGCCTTCCTGGCATCGCTCAGTTGCGCACCATCGTGGGTGCTGTCATGACCGTCGGTCTGATTCTGAGCGTGCTCGCCCTCATCATTTCAGCGATCGTCTGGGGTTTCGGATCGAACTCCTCTAACCCGCATCTGGCATCGCGCGGCAAGGTCGGTGTGCTCGTCTCGTGCGGTGCCGCTGTTCTGTGTGGCGCAGCAGTGACCCTGATCAATTTCTTCTGGGCCGTCGGCCAGCAGGTCTAACCCGCCTCATCACTAACCCAAAGGGGGCATCTGATGAGTGTGTGCGACATCCCCGTCATCTCAGCAGTCTGCGAAACCGCCGGTGAAGCGGCGGCGACTCTCGTCTCGGCACCATTCGACTGGCTTGCCTCGACCATGGGGCAAGCTGCCGGATGGCTGCTTGAAACGATGTGGCAAGTCTTCGACTCGACCACCCTCGTCGACGTCACGAGCGACGGCTACCTCGGTGTCTACAACCTGCTCTTCGGCATTGGCGTCTTCGTCGTCTTGCTGTTCTTCACGTTCCAACTGGTGCTTGGCCTGATCCGGCGCGAACCTGCCGCGCTCTCACGTGCAGCACTGGGAGCTGCAAAAGCGGTCCTCGGCTCGTTCGTTGTGATCACCCTGACCGCAACAGCGCTGGAGATCGTAGATCAGCTCTGCATCGGCATAGTGCAGGCCGCAGGAGAAACCACCGGCACCATGGGCGACAAAATCATGCTCCTCACTGCCGGTCTCGCGACGATCAACGTCGCAGCCCCCGGTGTAGGCGCGATCGTGACGATCTTCCTTGCAGGGCTCATGATCTGCGCGATAGCGATCGTGTGGTTCTCGCTTCTCATCCGTAAAGCACTGCTCTTGGTCGCAATCGTGCTCGCGCCGATCGCGTTCGCCGGTGCTGCTTGGGACGTCCCCCCCGGATGGGTCGGAAAATGGGCCGCATTCGTCATCGCGCTGATCGTTTCGAAGCTCGTGCTCGTGGTCGTATTCCTCATCGCGATCACTCAGATCTCGACGCCCATTGCCGTTGATCTCGCTGCGGTGACCGAACCTGTCAGCGGGATCGTGCTGCTATTCATCGCAGCGTTTGCCCCATACATGGTGTACCGATTCATCTCGTTCCTCGGCTTCGATCTGTACCACGCCATGGGTAGCGAACAAGAGGCCAAAGGCGCCGTCAATCGTCCCGTTCCCGTGCCTGCGAAAGCACAGAGTGACGGAGTCAAGAAGGTCCTTGATGGTGGCGGCGGCAACGGTGGATCGGGCGCGAGCGCGGCCGGAGCAAAATCGGCGACCGCCGGAGCAGGCGGTGGCGCGGCCGCAGGCACAGCTGGAGGTTCGGGCGGGGCTGCTGCGGGCGGTGCCGGAGCAGGAGCTGCAGCCGCTGGCCCTGCCGCCGCTGTTGTCATTGGCGCAGAGGTTGCGAAGACCGCCGCAACTGCGGGACCGAAAGCCGGTGGCGCGGTCGGAGGCGCTGCTGAAACTGCGGCGGGTTCCGCTGCCCAGAACGCGGCACCGACCGCGCCGTCCCAGACAGCTCGACCTGCTGCGCCTCAACCCAGGACTCCGTCGGCTGATCCGGCTCCACCGAGGCCCGCGCCGCCTGCACAGAAACTACCGAAAGAGTGACCCGCCATGTCTTCGAAGAGCACGCCAAACCAGAGCACCGGTGAACTCACCCCGGTGAAGTTCTCCCGACTCACCCGCCGCGGCGTTCTGCTCGGCCTCTCGGTCTCACAGCTCGTCGCCCTCGGCGTTGCGGTGGGCGCTCTCGTGTGGGCGTTCTACGCCGGAGGCGGCACTCTCATCGCGTTCACCGCACCCATCTGGGTGCTCGCTGCAGCGCTCACCTGGGTGCCGATCGCGGGGCGCGCAATCGTCGAGTGGATCCCAGTCGCATTCTGGTGGATGTGGAAGTCCACCGGCGGGCAACTGCTGTACCGCCGCAGAGTCGTGACACCCCGGCCCGCCGGAACCCTCGCTCTACCTGGTGACATGGCTCGACTTCGCGAGTACGAGGACCCCGTCACTGGTGCGGGGATGATCCACGATCCTGCCGCTGGGACCCTGACTGCCGTCCTCCAAGTAACACACCCGGCGTTCGTGCTCCTCGATCCCGGTGAGCAGGAGCGGAGGGTGGCATCGTGGGGGCGAGTGCTCGCGACCGTCTGCCGGTCCGGACGCGTCTCAATGCTTCAAGTGTTGGAGCGGACTTTGCCTGACTCGGGCACCGGACTTGCTGAATGGTGGGAAGCGCACGGCACGCAGGATGACACGTGGGCATCAACGACCTATGCGGAACTCATCGAGCGTGCAGGCCCCACAGGGGAACGACATGCGACGACGCTCTCGCTGTCGCTCGACATGCGCGCCGCGGCACGCCAGATTCGCACAGCGGGTGGCGGAGTTCGCGGCGGTGCTGCGGTCCTGCGGCAGGAGATGTCCACGCTGGTCGCTGCGGTTCGGTCCGCAGATCTTGCACCATCCGCGTGGCTCAATTGCGGGCAGATCGCCGTGATTCTGCGCTCCGCCTACGACCCGGCCGTCGCTGCAACGCTCGAACGACACGGTGAACTCGGTCAGTCGCTTGCCACCGCTGGCCCAGTCGCAGTAAATGAAACATGGTCGGGGCTACGCACCGATTCAGCTCATCACGCGGTGCTGTGGATCAGCGAATGGCCGCGATCGATGGTGTACCCAGGATTTCTCGCACCAGTGCTACTGTCCAGCGGAATCCAGCGCTCGTTCTCACTGCTGTGTACCCCGATGCGTTCCGACCAGGCGGCGCGAGACATTCGCAAGAAGAAGACCGAGTACATCTCTGATGCCCACCAGCGGCAACGGATCGGACAGATCGAAGACGCATCACAAACAGCTGAGTTTCACGACGTACTTCAGCAAGAAGCCGACCTCACAGCAGGTCACGGTGTGCTTCGCTACACCGGACTCATTAGCGTCTCGGCGGCGAGCGCCGACGAACTCGACGCCTCCATGGCCGCGATCGAACAG
This sequence comes from Leucobacter sp. G161, assembly GCF_001482305.1. GTDB lineage: Bacteria > Actinomycetota > Actinomycetes > Actinomycetales > Microbacteriaceae > Leucobacter. Next base: position 82,049 of record NZ_LOHP01000061.1, on the reverse strand, counting down.
GCCGCCATTCAGGCCTCCTGCGAGACTCGCTTGCTCGTCGGCCAACAGGCTCAGGCATTCACCGCGGCGGCACTGCCACTGTGTCGGGTGGTTTGATCCCAATCCTCAAATCCCGTTCCCGTAGAGCCTTCTTTCAGTCCGCTCCTACTCCAAGGGCTTTTGTTCTTCCTCACCACGCCCAAGGTGACGAATTAGCACTTTCATGACTTCGGTGACCACTTCGTCGTCTTGCTGCTGAGGCACGGCTTCAATTGCCTCTTTGACCAACTGCAAGAACTCATCTTTAGGGAGTTCTCTCATCTGGCGCTGCCAAGTCAGAGTTCTGTCGTCACCCGCCTCAATTGTTGCGCGAGACAAAAGCAACCAAATCTGCTCTTCAAAGGAGTTAAGTGCCAAAGCGCTTCGGAACAGATTTCGCCATTCGTCAAGGCTGAGAACAATCTCCGTCTCTCCTTCAACTACCTCGATATCCGTTGTTTGTGGAGATGTTTCAAGAGAGGCTGACGGAACTTGGATATCAATCTCAATGGCATCAAGCTCACTCACCTTGGAGATTACAGCTTTGTTGGGGCGGAATCTGTTCACCACCCGAGTACTGAACGTCTTGATTGAATCCCAGTTCTTTCCAATTGCGACTGCACCTCCGACAACTACCACCGCACCAGCAAGCAGGATGACTTTGGTCCCGGGCGGGAGGTCCCCAAGTGCTTTCACAACCTTCTTCAAGCCGTCTTCCGCCTCGCCCTTAAGAAAGATAGGTGCATGGGTTTCGAGAGAGTTCGATGCTGTGTTACGAAGCATTGCGTTTACGGCATCGTCCGCGTACCCGGAATTCGAGAGCTTCATATTCTCGAAGACTCGAACAACAGCGTCATAGTCCGTATATCCAGGATCAGACATGGATTCTCCTACCTATGCATTAGCCCGCATGCGCGTTGTTGCCAGTGTACTTCCCAGCCAAATCATGGCACGGGACGCACACCTGCTCAGCAACAGCAGCTGAGGAGGACTCCATGCCCACGTTTTACGATCCCGGCGCTGATGCCGGTGAAGCATCCGAGGCATTGCGCGGTCTGGCGCACGCAAGCCGACGGTTCGGGCATCCACAAGAAATGTACGCTGTCGTCGGCGACCTGCTTGGCGGGGTGCGATCCCTACGACAGGTGCTCGACCAACTCGCTACGGCTCATGCCTCGAACCGGCCACTTGCATTCGACGACACTGGTGATCACTCAGCAGGATCGAAGGACGCGTTGGCTGCGGCCGATGAATTGCACCAGGCGGCAACCTTCATTGATCAGGCCGAGGAGCGTCTCAACGTGGCGATGTCGGCGGCTGGAAGAATCGCGTGGCACACCGAGCCCGCAGACAATCCGGTGTCAGTCCAACGCTGGATAGGTGTCTGCTTTCTGCAAGGCGATGACGCGGATGAGCTGCTGCAATTGATCGACGACGAAGGTGCCGATGCAGCACTGGACTATCTGAAGAATTGGGACTACGGGGACGAAACTACCCAGGCAGCCCTTGAGAACGGCTACGTCTATGACCTACCGCCAACCGGTCCGCTGGAGCAAGAGGTGCGTAGCCAGAACTACGACATGACGTTCAGTCACTCCTTCGGTCACGTCGGGCTCTACCGGCTCCACGAGATCAGCCCCTCCGACGTCATCACTGACGAGAGCCCCATCAGTTCAAGTTCACTCGCGCATGACTTGCGGCCCAGCGCGTCACCATCAACTTGGTTTGAACACCCCGGTGTTGCTGCGGTCAAGCGAGCGAGAGGACTGGGGCTGTGAACAAGGGCGACACCGAACGCTTGCACACCTCGGTGCTCGTCGCACCGACTGCAGAGAAACGGCGAGCACGTAAGCAGCGAAGCAACGCTGCGAAGAAACTTCAGGTCGAACAGCGCGAAGCCGAAAAACTTGCATCGCGAAAGAAGTATGAGGCGGAACAAGCAGAGCGCCGATCCACCACTTACCTCCCGAACGCAGGGGCACTTGGACCTGCCCAGTTGCGTTCACCCAGCAGATTCAAACTGCCGCGGCATCAGGACACCTCAGCCACCCTCGCGAGCGCGTACCCATTTCTTGCCGAAGGCGGGCTCGGATCCGAAGGCGTCTTCGTCGGACAGGATCTCTACTCGGGTGGCTCGTTCGTGTACGACCCCTGGGTGCTCTACGCGCGCGGACTCATCACCGCACCAAATCTGGTGCTCGCGGGCATCGTCGGCTCCGGTAAATCGTCACTCGCGAAGAGTCTCTACACACGCTCGCTCCCATTTGGGAGGCGAGTCTACGTACCCGGCGATCCCAAAGGCGAGCACACCGCAGTAGCCGAAGCCGTTGGTGGGCGCGCGATCGTACTCGGGCACGGACTCAGCACACGGCTCAATCCTCTCGATGAAGGTTATCGACCACTCGGGATGAGTGATGAGACGTGGGCATCGACACTCGCCGCTCGTCGGCGTGATCTCATTGGTGCGCTTGCCGAAACTGTGCTCACGCGCCCGCTCACTCCGCTAGAACACACGGCGATTGACACAGCTTTGACCGAGACGGTGCGAGCGAACTCGGTACCGATCTTGCCCATGGTCGTGGACCAGATCCTCTCTCCGAGCAGCGCAGCGGACCCTGATGGTCGCCTGGCAGAAGACGGCCGCCTTGTCGGCCACGCGCTCCGGCGTCTTGTTGCGGGTGACCTTGCGGGCCTCTTCGATGGACCATCGACAGTGCAGTTTGACCCGACCCTGCCGATGATTTCACTCGACCTTTCGCGGGTCGCCGAGAACTCGACCCTGATCTCGGTGCTGATGACCTGTTCGTCTGCGTGGATGGAGTCCGCACTACTCGACCCGAATGGCGGGCAGCGATGGTGCATTTACGACGAGGCTTGGCGGCTCATGTCGCACCCCGCACTACTGAAGAGGATGGATGCGCACTGGCGACTCGCTCGTCACTACGGTATCGCCAACATGCTCATCTTTCACAAGCTCACCGATCTCGAAAACGTCGGCGACCAGGGTTCAGCCATGCGCGCACTTGCAAACAGCCTGCTCGCGAACGCTGAGACGAGGATCATCTACCGGCAAGAGTCCGACCAGCTCGGCGTCACTGCAGCGTCGCTCGGGCTCACCGGCACCGAGCAGAAACTCCTGCCCGGCCTCGGCGTAGGGCAGGGGCTTTGGCGCATCAAGGATCGATCATTTGTGTGCCAACATCAGCTACACCCGGCCGAGCTAGAACTCTTCGACACGACCGGCCGCATGACCGGTTAGTGAATTGGGTCAGGTCGAACACCTCATAGCTATGAGCAATCAAAACGTTGATCTTCGCATGTCCGAACGCCCGCTTGTTGATCTGCCGCTGGCGGTTATCACCGTTAGGGAGATGGGGGCGGTTAGCGCCACGTTCGACGGTGTCGAGGTTCCACCTCCAATCTACGCAGAGCATTGGAGCCGAGCCCAGTTCGGTGAACTGCTGGACACGCTCACACAACAGCGCAGTCGTTCGATACGGCTTGAAGTGCGTGAAAGCGACGGCAGCGTCTTCACTGAGATCATCCATGCCGGGCGCGGCACTGCTGAGGCGACCGAAGTAGCGACACAGCCCGCTGTGCAGCCTGAATCTCGACGAGCACGGCGAGGCAGACCTCCACGGCTTGTCGAAATCACCGGTGACGGGTTCATTCAAGGGGAGGACGTTCTTGTCGCGATTCCGGTGAGCACCGCAGAAGGTGATGTTTCCGGCGTCGCTCGGGCAGTGATCGACCTTGACCAACTCGTGAACCAAGCACGCGAAGTGGCGCTCATCGGGTACGTGTCCGGACGTATCGTGACTGAGCGGCTCCCATGAGAACGCAAGGGCGGCAGGCCGGTTCATTCGGCGACGAGATGACGAACATCTTGATCGGGGCGCTCATCGGCGCCTTCGGGCTCACTCTCGTGCTTCGTGCTGCCGGTTCGATCGCGGCATTTCTGACTGGAGCGAGCCAGCCCGGTGAAGGGATTGCGGGGGGCGTCGGCGTCTTGTTTGATCCGACTGATCCAGGCAGGGCACTCGGTGCCGAAGAATTGAACCCGTTCATGTACTGGCTGGTTGCGGGCGCAATGCTCGCCATCCTCGTCGTTCTGATCATGTGGGCCTGGAGGCGGTGGCGACGGCACTCACGGAAGGTTGACACCGACCCGCGCAGGCTACCGGGCACCGCAACTGCCCACGAGGTGCAGGCCACCGCATCCTCCCGTGCACTGCTGCGCCGTGCTGGCACGCTCCGCCCGTCACTAGAGAAGCCGGGATCCGCCGATGTTGGATATCGACTCGGACAGTCTCGCGGCAAGGAGGTGTGGGCAAGCGTCGAAGACTCGATCCTGCTCATTGGACCACCTCGTTCAGGTAAGGGTCTGCACATTGTGATCCCGGCGATCCTCGATGCACCGGGCGCGGTCGTGACGACCTCCACTCGGCCCGACAATCTGACCGCGACGCTGCGCGCACGAATGCGAGTCGGTCCTGTCATGGTCTTCGACCCGCAACACTTGGCGGAAGGAGTACCCGCGGGGCTGCGATGGTCTCCGATTCGAGGTTGTGAGGATCCGCTCACCGCGATGATTCGCGCGGCCGGTCTTGCGGCGGCCACCGGGCTTGCCGACGGGGGTGTCGACGGCGGCGGATTCTGGGAAGGTAAGACTCGTGTCGCACTGCAAGCGATGCTGCATGCTGCGGCGCTTGATAATCGCACACCCGCAGAGCTGTTCCGCTGGACACTCGACCCGTCAGCCGCTGCCGACGCCGTCGGCATCTTGAATGCCTCACCTCGTGCTGCAACCGGCTGGTCTGATGGCCTGGAAGCGATGATCGAGACCGATCCACGCACCCGCGACTCGATCTGGCAGGGCGTCTCGCTCGCTCTCGCCGCTCTCGCTGACCCTCGTGTGCTCGATGCGGTGAGCCCTGGCCCAAATGAAGCCTTCGACCCGGAAACGTTCATTCGGGATAAAGGCACCCTCTTTCTGCTCGCAACTGGCGCGGGCGCGGGGAACAGTGCTGCACTCGTTGCAGCGTTCGTCGAGGATCTTGTCGAAACCGCCCGTCGCATGGCGGCTCGATCACCCGGGGCACGGCTCGATCCGCCGTTGCTGCTCGCGCTCGACGAGATCGGCAACCTCGCGCCATTACCTTCACTGCCAACGCTCATGGCGGAGGGCGGTGGTACAGGGATCACGGCGATGCCCGTGCTGCAGTCACTCGCTCAGGCCCGCGACAAATGGAGTGAAGATCAGGCAGCTGCAATCTGGGACGCGAGCATCGCGAAGATAATCCTCGGTGGCGCATCGAACTCGCGAGACCTGCAAGACCTCTCAACCTTGATCGGTGAACGCGACGAGTTCACAGACTCCGTGACGCTCGGTGACTACGGGTCACGATCCAGTCAACGTTCCGTGCGCCGGGTGCCGATCATGCCGCCCGACCGCATTCGCACGATGCCGTTCGGCACAGGAGTCGTCTTGCTGCGCTCAGCTCCACCGATCATCGTCGATTTGCTGCCGTGGCCAAAGCGGCCTGACGCTGCGTCGCTAAAGCTAGAGCGCAGCGAGATTGAAACACTGCTCGAAAACCGGCCCGAAAACCGGCCCGAAAACAAGTGACGGGCTACCGAGCTGGTTGCGCTTACGCACCTGCCTGATATGAGCGGCTGACGTGGCTGCTCCCGATCAGGCAGGAGGACGGTCCCATGACTATCCGCACACAGCAGTCGATCTCAGGATTCATTGCTAGCGACCCTCAACTCACGCAGACTGAACGCGGCGACGCACGTTTCTACGCACGCTTCGGCCAAGAGAACTTTCGCCGCGAAGACGACGGCACATTCACGAAGCTCGAAACCAGCTTTCACAACCTGGTGATGTACCGCGCAACGGCAGAGCGTGCATACGAACGCTTCTCAAAGGGCGACAGCTTCGGTGCCGAAGGCTACTTGCACGAGTACAGCTACGAGCGCGACGGCCAAGCAACAGATGGCGTGGAGTTTGTCGCTAAGAAGATCGGTCACGACACCGCGCGCACCCAGTACGACGTGGATCGAAGTCAGCGCTCAGCATCGCAGGATACACCGGCGCGCGGGCAGAGACGCGCGTTCGAATCCCCTCAGAAGCGGCCGAGCACCAGTGCTCCGGCACTTGGTCGCTGAAACAACAGGAGCGAAACGATGACTGAGAATGATCGTCCTGAGTCGGCTTTCGACGACATGCCGGATCCAAGCTTCGGCCCAGAGGAGGCGACGGCACCCCCGCGTCCGATAAACTGGAACTTGCTTACGTCGCATGACCTTGAGCACGAACTCCTCGCGCTCAACCGGTGGGTGAACTGGCTCAGAGTGGAATATGGGCTTCCAGCATCCGAGATACCACCGCTCTGGCATCGCCACCCAGAATTGCTCTGGGAGTTGTCGGCGCTGCACCTGCACTGGCTCAGTGCTTACGATGCGGAACAAGATGGCTCGGCACCGTTCGGCTGGCACCGCGACTTCGCCGATGCCCGCGGGCGACTGCGCGACTGGGTCGCTGCCAGCGGAACTCGACGAGACCGAGATCGTCCCACCAGGCAGACGCCCTGGCCAGGCGAAGAGAACACTCAAGAAGTCGTGGAGCAGGTCATTCACGACCGCGAAGCAGACTTCGTCGACTTCGTGCTCGATCAGGTGCGTGCCCGAGAAGCCGCAGAGGATGCGTTCTACGCAAACATCGACCTCGAATCTGGCGAGGTGCGTGAGTGATGCCTCGACCATATGAGAGGAAGACCGACCGCCGCAGCCGCGCGGAGCGCAGATACTCGGTGCGAGCTGAGCACCGAGAACAACCGGATGTCGATCTGCTGGCCGAGCTGCTGATTCGCTTCGCGCTACAGGATGCGGGCGAAGCTCGCGCCGCTTTCACAGAGCCCTGGAACGGCGCCCTGGCAGGGATCAAGCGTCGGAAGTAGAATGGAGTAGTCCGCTGTGGAAGTGGATGTTGTGGTTCTAAAACCCTCGCGCTATGGCGCTTGGCAAAATAACGTGGCCGTTCCGGCCTAGTCCTACAGCCATTCGGCTCTTCTCACGATCAACATTCACAGTTGAACATTCTGCGGTGGGCATTCAGAACCACACATTGCGGAGAAGTGTCATGAAGAGCCAAAACCCTAGCCGCGCCGCGGTCGATGATCTGGTGCGTCCCTCAGTGCCGTCCGGCGGTGCAGTCGCCGTCACGTACCTGCGTGTGTCCACGAAGGAACAGGCAGAGAAGGGCGGCACGGACGAGGGGTATTCGATCCCCGCGCAGCGCGAAGCGAACCGTCGCAAGGCCGAGCAGATTGGCGCGACGATCGTCGAGGAGTTCGTCGATGCTGGCGAATCTGCACGCAAGGCGGACCGGCCTGAATTGATGCGAATGATCAAGTACGTCGCCGAGCATCAGGTCAACTATTGCATCGTGCACACAGTCGACAGGCTCGCACGTAACCGGGCCGATGATGTCGCGATCCATCTAGCGCTTCGTGACGCCGGGGTCATGCTTGTTTCTGCGAGTGAGAACATTGACGAGACCCCGTCGGGCATGCTGCTGCATGGCATCATGTCGTCGATTGCTGAATTCTATTCGCGGAACCTCGCCACCGAGACAGTGAAGGGGCTCACGCAAAAGGCAGCGCAGGGCGGCACCATCAATCGTGCGCCGATTGGCTACGTCAACATTGGCGTGCGAGACGAGCGAGGTCGTGAGAATCGAACGGTGAAGGTCGATGAAGAACGCGCACGACACATCACGTGGGCGTTCCAGGTGTACGCATCAGGCCGCTGGACCCTGTCACAGATTCATCGCGAACTCATCGCCCGCGGGCTCACGACGTTGCCGACTCCAAAACGGCCGTCGAAACCGATCGCGATCTCGACACTGCACCGGATTCTCTCGAACCCGTACTACAAGGGTGACGTCACGTTCAAAGGCGCAACCTATACAGGCAGCCATGAACCGATCGTGCCCAAAGAGGTCTGGTACCAAGTGCAGGCCGTGCTCGACTCACACAAGTCTGCGGCTGACGCGACCCAGGTGCATGACCACTATTTGAAGGGCACGGTGTACTGCGGTCAGTGCGGGGAGCGCCTGATCATCACGAACGCGAAGAACCGACACGGCAACGTGTACCCGTACTTCGTGTGCTCGGGCAGGCATTCGGGGAAGACCGAGTGTACAAGGCAAGCGATGCTGATTGAAGATGTTGAGCGGCTCATCGAGAAGTACTACGAGATGGTCGAAGTGTCACCTGGCATGCGGCAAGACCTCGCAGGGAAGATTCACGCCGATTTCGACTCGCTCATGGCTAACGAGACGAAAGAACTCTCACGTCTCACGAGCGAACGTGACCGGCTCGATGGCGAGCGGATGAAGCTGTTGCAAGCCCACTATGCAGGGGCAGTCCCGATTGACTTGTTGAAGCAAGAGCAGGATCGCATCGCGAACCAGATCGGTGACATTCAGCACCGGCTCGAAGCGCACCACGACGAGTATGCATCAGCCAGGGCAAACCTCGATGACTCGCTCGGGCTACTCGCCAACATCGTCAGTGTGTACGAGCGTGCTGATGACGCGAACCGGCGACTGTGCAACCAGGCGTTCTTCCACCGAATCTTCATCGAGGAAGAAGGGGATGTCCGGGTCGAATACGAGCGACCCTTCGGTTCGCTCTGCGACACCGAGGAACAGATGAACGCGCTCAACTGGGCAGCCGAAGCTAAAAAGAGAGGAGAGGCTCAAACCGGACAAAGAGTGGTTACTCTTGTCGAGGGTTTGAACCTCTCCCATTTGGGGTGGCTAACGGGACTTGAACCCGCGACCACCGGCACCACAAGCCGGTGCTCTACCGACTGAGCTATAGCCACCATGCGGCCGAGGGGGTGGAGCCCACTCGGCAACCCCATAAGCATATCCCACGGGATAGCGCCTCGCCAATTCGGCGGCAATCGCGTGTCGCGCCCGGCGAGTCTCGGGGTGGCGTAGCGCGGTTACTCCGGCGACGAAGCGGTGTCGGGCTGCGCTGCAGGCTCCGCGTCGATGAGCGGGGCGTACTGCTTGCTCACCGCTGTTGCGATCTTCTTCGAGGCCTTCGAGTCAGGGCCGGCGCCCTCGACGAGAACGGCGCTGCGGAAGTAAGCGAGCTCCTGGATCGACTCAGCGATGTCTGCGAGTGCACGGTGCCCGCCGCGCTTCTCCGGGGCGCCATAGTACGCCTTCGAATACCAGCGGCGTGCGAGCTCCTTGATGGTGGATACGTCGATGGAGCGGTAATGCAGCCGCTCCTCGAGGGTTGGCATGTACTTCGCAACGAATCGTCGGTCCATGCCGATGGTGTTACCGGCGACGAGTGGGCGACGCCCCTCCGGGACGAACTGGTTGATGTACTCCAGCACCTGCGTCTCCGCCTCGGCTGGTGTGACGCCGGCCTCGATGCGGGGGAGCAGGCCCGACTTCTCGTGCATATTGCGCACGAAGTCGTTCATGTGCTCCATCGCGGCCTCACCCGGGTTGATGACGATGTCGAAGCCCGGGTGTAGCGGGGTGAGGTCAAAGTCGGTCACGATCACGGCAATCTCGCACAGTCCGTCATTATCTGTGTCGAGCCCGGTCATTTCGCAGTCGATCCAGACGATCTGTTCTGCGGGGGCATTCGACACGGTGACTCCTTTGAGCGGGGATACGGTCAAGCCAGTCTAACTGCGCACTCTGACGCCGGTAGGCTAGCCGTCATGGCTATTCTCCCCATCACCATCTGCGGTGAGCCCGTACTGCACCGCCCCGCGGCACCCGTGACCGAGTTTGATGCGAAGCTGCGCACCCTCGTCGACGACATGTTCGAGACGACTGTCGCGGCTCCCGGTGTCGGTCTTGCTGCTCCCCAGGTCGGGATCGGTCAGCGGCTGTTCGTGTGGATGTATGAGGATCAGGATGAGGCGCCGGCGCAGGGCGTCGCCATCAACCCTGAGCTGTGGATCGCGCCGCTCGAGCCCGGCCTCCCCGAGGAGGACGAGGTTGAGGGCTGCCTGTCGTTCCCCGGCGAGCGCTTCCCGCTGCGCCGGTCGCAGAAGGCGCTCCTGCGTGCGCAAGATATCGACGGCAAGCCGTTCGAGGTCGAAGCGAGCGGCTGGTTCGCACGCATCATGCAGCACGAGTACGACCACCTGAACGGGCTGCTCTACGTGGACCGCCTCGTGCACCCGGATAGCCGAACTGCGCAGAAGATCGAGCGCAAGCGTGGCTGGGGTGTGCCTGGGTTGAGCTGGCTCCCCGGCGTCGACGACCTCGAGGGCGAGTAGCCGCAGCGCTTGGCTGGCCAAGTCGGCCCGCTCACCTCAGCAGACACGAGCGCCGAAAAGACATGTCCTCAGCGAAGTCAGGGTTTTTCTGCGGCCGAGCGCTCCTGACTTCGCTGAGGGCATGTCCAATGAGCGCACCGCTGGGTGGCGATTCTTCAGGTTGAGAGAGTGGTGGCCACGGCGAACGCGGGCGTTTCTGCAGCTCGGAGACGGTGTCGTCGGGCTAGGCGGTTCTGGCTGTGCGATGATTCCGGCGATGCCGCGCTCATCAGGGCCACGCGCGAGGACAGGGCGCCCGCGCTACGCCCTGCTCAACGCAGCGGTCTGCTTCGAGGTTGCCATCCAGGCGATCGCGGCTGCGGTGAGCAGCGCGGCGGTGACGCCAAACGCCCAGCCGAAACCGGCGAGGTCGACGATCGCGCCCGCGATGAGCGGCCCGAGTACGCCGCCGAGGTCGGTCACCATCGAGTAGGTGGACACCACCATCCCGCCTTTTCGCTTGCCCATGACATCTGCGAGAACGGCTTGGTGGCCTGGGTTTGCGAGTGCTGAGCCAACGCCAGCCACGACGATGATCGCCATCGCTACCGGCAGCGAGCCTGAGAAGGGGAACGCGGCGAATGCTGCCGCGAGCAGCAGAAATCCGGTGATGAGCAGCGGGGTCCGTCCAATGGTGTCGCTCCACCTGCCCGACGGGAAGATGAAGAGCGCGTTGCCCGCGGCGTAAGCGGCGAGCACCCACGCCGCCGTGGTGGCATCGCCGGCGAAGACGACAGCGACAAAGATGGGGATGAGCGATACGCGCACCCCGAAGGATGTCCACCCGAAGGAAAACGCCGAGAAGAGCAGCGTCCGGAAGGTGGGCAGCCGGAGTGCCTCGCGGAGAGTGATCTCCTCGCCCGCTGGCCTCGATCCCGGTGCGGTCTGCGGCAGCGCGTGCTTGCTGCGGAGCGCGATGGTGACGACGATCGCGGCGGCGACAAGGGTGAAGAAGTAGAAGATGAAGGGCGCCCGCAGCCCGTAGCTCGCGACTACGCCGCCAAGCACCGGCCCGAGCAACCCGCCGAGGAGGAAACTGGCGGCGTTGACGCTCGCCACGCGCGCCCGTCCCTGCGGCGGGCTCGCCTCGACGAGGAGCGCGGTCGCAGCGATGCTGAACATGGCAGACCCGAGGCCTCCGAGGCCCCGGAGGATGAGGAACTGCGGGTAGTTCATTGCAAACGCTGCCGCGCCGGTCGACGCGGCAACGATGAGGATCCCTGTCGTGTAGGTGGCGCGCTCGCCAAACTTGCTGACAACCCATCCCGCGAGGGGTGCGCCGACGAGCCGCATGAGCGCGAACGCGCTCACGATTGCGGAGGCCGCGAACGTCGAGACATTGAATTCGAGGGCGAATTGGGGGATCGCAGGGGCTACGACGCCGTAGCCAAGGGCGACGGTAAAACCGCCGGCGACGAGGGCCCACACTTCGAACGGAAGCCGCACCTTGGGAGGCTGGGCGGCGGACTGTTTGGGCATCGAATCAGTCTATCTCGCAATGGTGCGCCCGGTTCTGGCACGTCTGCCCATGCCGTGCCCAGAAACACCACATAGAATAAGAATCAGACAGTGCCGCCGGGACGACTCGGCGGCTGTGTGCTGAGTGGGGACGGCCCCGCAGAGGGGTGCATCGTTATGCCCACCACATCAGTTCTCAAGCGGGTACTCACCCCCGCAGCGATCATCAGGCTCGTGCTCGGCTGGGGCGGCTTTCTCGCCCTCACCCTCGCGGGCGGCGCCCTCGACGGCGACCTGTCGACGCCGGTGCTGTTCACCGTGCTCGGGCTGATCGTTGCCGTGATCCTCGCGTCCGCCACCGGCGTCGTTACTGAGGCCGAGCATCTCGCTGAGAGGCTCGGAGACCCGTACGGCACGCTCGTGCTGACGTTGTCGATCGTGCTCATTGAGGTGATCCTCATCTCCGCCGTGATGCTGGGACCGGGGGAGCACGCGACGATCGCCCGCGACTCGGTGATGGCCGTCTCGATGATCATCCTGAACCTCGTTGTCGGGCTGGCACTCCTTGTTGGCGCGATGAAGCACACGAACATGCGCCCGAATAAGACCGGCGTCTCGACGTACCTCTCGCTGCTCGTTGTGCTCGTCACTGTCGCCTTCGCGCTGCCCGCGCTCATCGGTTCGGACGGCTCCTACACGCCAGCCCAGGCGATCCCGATCATCGCGCTCACGGTGGTGCTCTACGCCTTCTTCCTCGTGCGCCAGATGGGCGCGCAGCGCGGCGACTTCCAGGAGGTCGTGGTGGCGACCGCGGGGCCGGGTTCGCAGCCGGCCGGACAGCCCGCGGAGCCCAGCAACCAGCTCGCCGACGCACTCACGCACCACAAGCCCGAGCTCATCGCCCGCAGCCTGCTGCTCGTCGCGATGGTCGTGCCGATCGTGTTGCTCTCGCACGACATGGCCTCCCTGCTCGACGACGGCCTCGACCGGCTCGGGGCCCCGGTAGCGCTCTCAGGGATTCTCATCGCAATGATCGTGTTCCTGCCTGAGACCATCACGGCGATCCGTGCGGCGCTTGCTGGCGAGATCCAGCGCGTGAGCAACCTCTGTCACGGTGCTCTGGTCTCGACCGTGGGCCTCACTATCCCGGCAGTGCTCACTATTGGCCTGCTCACCGGCCAGACGGTCACCCTCGGTGAGGGGCCGACAAACCTACTGCTGCTCGGGGTGTCGCTGCTGCTCACCATGACGACGTTCTCGGGTCGCAGGGTCACCGCGCTGCACGGCGCAGCCCACCTGTTCGTGTTCGTGCTGTACGGGATCACCGTGTTCCAGTAGCGGTCGCCGGGGTCGGAAACTCTTAGACTGGAAGTACCGACCCGAAAGGAACTCGCAGCATGGGATTTTTCACCAAGGACACGCCGGCACCGACTGTTGGGGGCGCGCTGAAGCCGCTCTCGAAGGATCGGATCAAGCACTCACTCGAAGAGGCCGGCTGGTCATATAACGTCGATTCCGACGGTGATATTGGTGGCGGCTGGGAGTACGGTTCGTTCTACTTCTTCGTGAATGGTGAGAACGATGAGCTGTTGTGCGTGCGCGGCTTCTGGCGCGGCGAGCTCGAAGAAAAGCACTACGTCGAGGCACTCGAAACGGTGAACGCGTGGAACCGCGACAAGCTGTGGCCGAAGATGTACGTCGCGCGCGATGACGCCGGAAACGTTCGCGTGAACGCTGAACTCAACGTCGACTACGAGCACGGTCTCACTGACGAACAGCTCACCCAGCACCTGCTGTGCGTCGTGAACACCAGCATGTCCGGCTTCGAGCACCTGAACGAGGTGTTCCCTGACGTCTGGGAGAAGGCGAAACCCAAGGAGTAACGGGGGAGCCCCGCGCGCCACCACCGTCGTCACACAATCACCCGTTTTGAGCTGAGGAATTCCGTGTCCGAACGTTTTCAAGTTGACCTGACCGGCATGGTCGATCTGCTGTCCAGGCACCTGTACTCGGGGCCGCAGGTGTACCTGCGGGAGCTGATCCAGAATGCGGTTGACGCGGTGACCGCGCGGGTGGCGCAGGAGCCGGACGCCCCGGCGCTGATCCGCCTCCGCACAGATGCCGACGGGGCAGGCAACGCGACGCTCGAGGTGAGCGACACCGGCATCGGGCTCACCGCCGATGAGGCGACGGAGCTGCTCGCGACGATTGGCCGTTCCTCCAAACGAGATACCGCCCTGGGCACCGGCCGCAGTGAGTTCATCGGGCAGTTCGGGATCGGCATGCTCGCCGCCTTCATGGTCGCCGAGCAGATCGAGTTCACGTCGCGCTCCGCGAAGCCTGGCTCGGTGCCCGTGCGGTGGCGTGGGCGTGCGGAGGGCACATTCGATGTGGCCGAGCTGCCGGGCGCGGGTGACGAGATCGAGATCGGGACGACCGTGCGACTTACGGCCCGCCGCGACGCCGCGCACTGGCTGGCAAACGACACTGTGCTCGGGCTCGCGCGCGACTACGGGTCGCTGCTGCCCTTCGACGTCGCGGTGCGCGTGCCGGTTGCGGGCGGCACAGGCGAGAGCGGCGGCGGGGGCGGCAAGTGGACCTGGCGCCGCGTGACGGAGCCGGAACTGCCGTGGCGGGTCGAATACCCGAGTGGATCGGCGCGGGCCGCCGCGCTCACCGACTACTGCGAGCGAACCTTCGGATTCACACCCCTCGGACACATCGACCTCGAGTTGCCAGTCGCTGGAGTGACCGGCGCCGCGTTCATTCTGCCGCAGGCCGTCACCCCCGGTTCTGGGCAGCACCGGGTGTACATGAAGCGGATGCTGCTGAGCACCCGCACCGACCGCGTGCTTCCCGACTGGTCGTTCTTTGTGCGAGCCGTCATCGACAGCGATACGCTCTCGCCGACCGCCTCCCGGGAGCAGCTCCACGACGACGAGATCCTGCTCGGTGTGCGCGACGCCCTCGGCGAGCAGATCAAGCGGTGGGCACTCGACACGCTCCGCACGCCGAGCCAGCTCGCTCGCAAGGTCCTGGAGACGCATCATCTTGCGCTGCGGGCGATCGCACTCACCGACCAGGACATGCTCGACCTCGTCGCCGAGGTGCTGCCGTTCGAGACGAGCGACGGCCCGATGACGCTCGCGATGGTCGCAGACGGCGGGGAACTCGTGTACACGTCGACGACTGAGGCATTCCAACGGGTCGCGGCGGTCGCTCGCGCGCAGGGGCTGGTTGTGGTGAACGCTGGCTACGTCTACGACTCTGACATTCTCGCAAAGCTCGCCGCGAAGCCCGGGTGGCAGGTGCGTGAGCTGTCGTCAGCCGATCTCGTACAGGTGCTCGGAATGCCGGGCGTCGAACGTGAGATGGCCGCGGCGGGGGCCCTGAGCGTTGCACGAGGGCTGCTCGCCGACGAAGATTGTGACGCGATCCTCCGCACCTTCGCGCCCGAGACGGTGCCCGCCGTGCTGCTGCGCGATCCTGACGGGGAGCACCGGCGCGATCTGGATCGCGAGCGCAGTGCCTCCCCGGATCTCTGGGACGGCCTGCTCGACTCCTTCGCCGGTGAGAGCCAGGCGCGCACCCGCACACTCGTGCTCAATGACGCCTCGCCTGTCGCCCGGCGGCTCCTCGATTCGCCGGGGAGCGCGGTGTTTGGCGCGGGCCTGCGCTCGCTCTACCTGTCAGCCGTGATGCTCGCCGGTGAGGGCTTGCGCTCTGCTGAATCCGCGGCGCTCTCGGACTCGCTCGGCGTGCTGCTGGACGCAGCGCTCGATGCCCCGCGGCCCGCCCCCGAATCTCCCAGCACCGACTTCTGAGGAACCTATGTCTGTCGCACGCGAACTCCACAACATTCGACACATGCCCTACGGCACCGCTCGCACCGCAGCCGCCGAGGCTGCTGCGAGAAAGGTGGAGGCCGATGGCCCGCGCGAGCACCTCGCGGAGGCGCTGCTTGACCTCGTCGAGGCGTACACCTTCGGTGGGGAAGGACAGAAGTCGTTCGTCGTCTTTGCTCGCACGCTCCGACTGTGGGACGAGAGCCCCGAGCTCTTCGACGAGAGCGACGAACACAACCTGTTCTGGGAGTTCAAATGGATCGCAAGCGATCTTCCCGACTACCCGCAAATCACGCGTGAGCAGGCCGAGGCGTTCCTCGACGATATGCAGCGGCGCTTTGAACTGCAGGGCAGCGGCGTCTCTGCCGTCCTAGCAGCGCGGTTTGGGTGGGCCTGGCAATCGGGTGCGACCGGCGCCGAAGCGGCACGCCTCACCTGGATCACGAGCCCCCGCGACGACTTTGACGACTGCCACGCCTGCGTGATCGGACGGCAAACCGACTTCCTGACCGAACAGGGGCGCTTCGCTGAGGCGTTCGAGCTGGGCCAGAAGCAAGACGGCAACTGCAACATCGAGCCGGCAAAAACGTTCCATGCAACCGCGCTCGCCGCGCTCCACGTTGGGCAGCCAGCCGACGCGTTGAAGTACCACCAGCTCGCGGTCGCGAGCGAGACCCGCGGCAACCGCGACTTGGCTTCTTCACGCGGCCAGAGCTTCGAGCTGCTCGCCCGTGGCGGCCAGCTCGAGCGGGCCCTGCGTGAGCTTCGCGGCGACTACCGTGAGCTGCTCACTGATCCGCCGTCGCCCATGCAGCACCTCCGATTCCTGCTCGGGCTCATCGCCGGCCTGTCGGCAAACCGCGACAGGGGTGAAGGCGCGACGGGTGTGAGCCTGCCTGAGGCTGCAGGCGCTGGCGCCGCCGACGCGACGGTCGCAGAGCTCCATGCCTGGGCGACATCCCGAGCCCGCGAGTACGCTGCGGCGTTCGACGGGCGCTCCGGAACGAGCTACTACAGTGACCTTGTCGAGCGAGCGCTCGCAGCGCAGCGATCCGCCGACGAGTTGCCGGTTGAGACGGGCTCGCAGCTGCCAGCCCTCGTTGCGGAGGCCAGCGCCGACGAACCCGCTCCGATGAACGCTGCCGCCCCGAAAACCGCAAGCGGGGCCACGACGCCAGGTGCACCCTCAGGGATCGCCAGGCTGTGGGCGAAGCTCACCGACCGAAGTGGCGCTGCGTCGAGCGCTGCGGAGTCGAGTGCCGATGCCGATGCCGATGCGGCTGCCGCTCGACCGGAGCCTCCGCTGAGCCCCGAGGGGCTCCTGTCGCGAGCGGAGGAGTCCCTCGCGCGCAAGGACTACGCCGCGGCCGCGCGCGACTACGAAGCTGCGGTCCCCGGGTTTGAGGCCGGCGGATGGCTCGAGCGCGCCGGTCTCGCAGCGGCCGAGGCAGCACAGTGCGCTGCGCTTGACCGTCGCGAGGAGCGCGCGCACGCGAACTTCGGTGTTGCGGTCCCGCTGCTGCGATCGGGCGGGGCCGACGCGGGAACGCTCGCGGCCGTGCTCGCTGCCTGGGCGCCGGTCGCCTCACGCATGAACGACGTGGACACGCAAATTCGCGCGACCGCCGCCGCGCTCGATGGCCACCCCGAATTTGATCCAGCGGGCTTGAGCGATGACCTTGCGGAGCGACGCAGGCAAGAATGGGCGACGGAGCGTGCGACGTTGCGGGACACCCTCGCCCGGTCGCTCGGCGCGACGCGCGGCCGTTCATTCGGGGAAGGTCTCGACGGCGATCGGGCAGCCACGGAGTCACTGCTCGCGGGGGAGGAATTCGCCCAGCTCGGCCTGCTCGCCGACGCCTCGCACGCGTTCTGGCTCGCCGGTATGATCCAGCGTGACCGTGGCGATACTGAGGCCGCGGTGTGGGGGCTCGAGTCTGCATTCGAGGGCTTCACCGCTGCGAAGCAGCGCAAGGATCGGTTGCTCGTCGCAGGCGAACTCATTGAGCTACTCAAGCAGACGGGGCAGTCGGAGCGCGCCGCCGCAATCGTCGAGCAGCTGTAGCGCTGGCCGTCGAGCCTGCCTGCGCTACCAGCGCGTCTCTACCAACGCCTCTCTACCAACGAAGGGGGCGTCGCCGCGAGAAGTTCTCCCGCGGCGACGCCCCCTTCGCTGGTGCAGACGTGTTACTGCATCGAGACGAGGATCTTGACCTCGCTGCGGTCGTGCAGCAGCTTCTCGTAGCCGTCCTTCACGATGTTGTCGACCGTGATCTTGCTCGTGATGAACGGAGCAAGGTCGACGAGGCCCTCGTTGACGAGACGGATCGCTTCCTCGTGATCGTTCGCGTAACCGATGGCGGATCCGAGTACGCGGTCCTGCATCGTCAGCTGCGCGGTGAGGTTGATCTCGTACGGCTTCTGGTGCAGCGCGATGACCTCGAGGCGGCCGCCAGCTCCGAGCGACTCGAACAGCTGGTCGAGCACGACGCCGACGCCCGCGGCGTCGAATGCGAACTCGGCCATTGCGCCGCCGGTCGCCTCGCGGACGACGTCGGCAAGGCTCTCAGCTGAGGGGTCCACGACGATGTCAGCGACGCCGGTCTCCTTCGCCTTCGCGCGGCGCTCGGGCGACACTTCGCTCACGATCGTCTTCAGGCCGTATGCGCGGAGCACAGCGGCGGTGAGCAGCCCGATGGGGCCAGCCCCGCCGACGACAGCGAACTTGCCAGCAGCGGTATCAGCGCCAGCGTGGCGCACCGCGTGCAGCGACACCGCGAGCGGCTCGATGAGGGCAGCCTGGTCGAGCGGCATAGCGCCCACCTTGTGGACCCAGCGCTCTTCGACAACGATGTGCTCGGAGAGCCCGCCACCGAGACCCGAGATACCGATGAAGCCCATCTTCTCGCACAGGTTGTACTTGTTCGCCTTGCACGCGTGGCAGACGCCACACACCATGAGCGGCTCAACAGCGACGTTGTCGCCGACAGCGATGCCGGTCACGCCCTCGCCGACCTCTTGGACAACGCCCGAGAACTCGTGGCCGAAGACCACGGGGAGGGTTTCGCCCGAGATGGGGTGCGGTTCGGCGTCGGTGGGGCCGGGGGCCATCGGGCCGTCGTGGTAGAGGTGCAGATCACTTCCGCAGATACCGTTAAATGCCGGGGCGATCTTCACGGTGCCCGGACGGGTCGTGGGCTCTTCGATCTCCTCGATGCGAACGTCATTCTTGCCGTAGTAGCGTGCTGCTCTCATCTGTTCCTCCTGTAAGACGTGTCTTGTGGACACGTCCAGCCTATGGAGCGCAGATATGACCGAACGCAGACCCGTTCGATAGGCTTGATGCTTACCTACTCACGCATGAATTAGCCCTGTGTACTGCGGCGGGAAACGCGCTCGAGGGCGACTGGAGCATCGCGAATCGAGTCTAGGTTGGGTGCGGTGTGGCGAATCGGTGCATCGCCTCGTCGCCCTCGCCGTCGAGCCCCTCGTAGGTCCAACCAATTGCGGTGAAAAAGGAGTGCGCGCCGGTGTTCTCCTGATCCACAAATGCGATCCAGAAATCCGCTGGCGGATGTTCCGGCCACGCGATCGTCGCATCGATCGCGGAGCGGCCGAGCCCGTACCCGCGACGGGCGGGATCGATCGCGAGGTCCGTGATGCCGTGACCGGAGACCGCGTCTCCCCAGACCACGCCAACGATCGCTATGGGGGCGAGCTGCCCGGTTGCAGGATGCGCGGCTTCAATGACGAGTTGCACGCCCGCGGTGTCTGAGAGCACGTGCTCCAGCCATTCCGTGTCGAGTGGGCCGAGCTCGCGGTCGAGCGTTTCATCCGCAAACCAGCGCTGGATCCACTCCCAATCGGCGCGGTTGATTCGCCTCGCGAGCACGCGGCCCGCGTGGGCCTGAGCCCCCTGCAGCATTGCCATAGTCTGAACGTACCAGGTTGCCGGTGGGCAGGGAAGAGGCGTCCAACCGCCCGCGAGAAGCGGGGAGGCGCGTATCCTGGAGCTCGGACGGAACGCTCGTCCCTGGGGCCGCGACCCGTGCGATGCGCCGTGAGGCTGCACGGGCCTGAGGCTGCGGCGGCACAACGAACGCATGGGAGCACACGTGACCGAGTTTTGGCGCAGTGATGCAATGCCGCAGCTCGAGGCCAGGCGCTCCTGCCAGCAGAACTCGTGCTACCGCAGGCACACCCACGACACGTTCTCGCTCGGCGTCATCGAATCCGGGACCTCGCTATTCAACGCGGGCAGTGAAGAAGTCAGCCGCCTCCACCCAGGCGACGTGATTGCGATTCCGGCCGGCCACGTGCACTCCTGCAACCCGGACGGTGAGCAGTGGCGTTACCAAATGATCCACATGGATGAGCGCTGGGTGTCCGGGCTCGTTCCCGCGACCGCGAACGGCGCGCTCTTCTCCGGTATCAGCGTGCTGCGGCGACCCGGGTTGCGCAGCCGCGTCACTGGATGGAGTGACCTCCTCTTTGCCGGGGCAGCAGCGGCCCGAATCGAGGAAGGGTTGCGCGTGCTCCTCGCGGAGCTCGCCGTCGCAGCGCCTCATCGGTTCATCAGGCGCCGACGCAACCCCGCACTCCTCGACCGGCTCGCGCCCGCGATTGAGCGGCTTGAATACGACGCGACGAATCCGCGACTCGACGATCTGGCCCGCGATGCTGAGATGACGAAGTACCAGCTCATCCGAGAAATGGGGCGGGTCACAGGGCTCGCGCCATTGGCCTGGCGGCAGAACGCCCGCGTCGTGCGAGCGCGACACCTGCTGCGGGCGGGAAACCCCATTGCTGAGACCGCGCACGCGCTGGGGTTTGCTGACCAGAGCCACTTCCACAGGGTTTTCCGTGCGCATGTCGCGGCGTCTCCCGGAGCCTACCGCGGCTGAGCGCCGCAAGAACGTTCAAGACCCCAGGCTCCGCGTCTTCCGATACTGGAGGAGGTCGCTTGCTCAAGTGGCGGCCGTCCGCGGAACGGAGCGAGGGGTATCCAGGATGGAGCAGTTTGCTGTCGTGGCGATCGCTCACATCGTGGCCCTGCTCATACCCGGCGTCGATTTCTTCCTCATTGTCCGGGCAACAACGGCGGGCGGATGGAAGAACGCGTCCGGGGCGTGTGTTGGCATCGCCCTCGCAAACGGCGTCTTTATCACTGGGGCCTTCTCTGGCCTTGCCTTCCTGACCCATCCGGTGCTGCTCGGCGCGATCCAGCTTGCCGGGGGAGCGTTCCTTGTCGTCATGGGCGTCACCTTCTTTCGTACCAATACACCGCTCGATCTTGACGCGGGACCGGCCGTCGAGAGCGCGACCTGGCTGAAGAACCTCGGGTTGGGATTCGCTTCCGGGCTCCTCAACCCCAAGAACGCGCTCTTCTACGTGAGTCTCGCAGCGGCTGTGTCGACAGCCAGCCCCGCAGAACTCACGACCTACGGCCTGTGGATGTTCACAGTGGTGCTTGTCTGGGATCTGTGTGTCGCCCTCGCGTTCGGCTCTCGGCCGGCCCTGGAACGGATGGGGCGACTGCTGCCGTGGTTGACAAAGATCGCCGGCGCTGTGCTCGTGCTGTTCGGTTGCGGCATGCTCGCAACGGTGATCGCTCCGGTCGCGTCGTAGTGGCGGAGCACCGCTACCGCTGCAGCCAGCTCAGCACGTCCTGCGGGTGCGCCGCCGGGTCGGGAATCTCCTCAAACCGGTGCACGAGGGTGCCATCCTTGATGATCAGCGTCGCCCGCCGGTACAGTTCGGCACCCTCAAAGTCGAACGTTTCGAGCCGCAGCGGCCCAGCAAGCGCACGGTTGGTGTCGGACAGTAGCGGGTAGCTCAGGTGGAGACGAGTGCTCGCCTCCAGCTGATACTGCGGATCCTGCGTTGACACCCCAAAGATCCGCGCCCCAAGCTGCGTGAAGTCGTGTGCAAGGTCGCGGAAGCCGCACGATTCGGCGGTGCAGCCGCGAGCGCCGGGCAGCGCCTGCCAAGCTGCGGACGGGCCGCCGGGTGGGCTCGTGCGCGGATATAGGAACACCACACTCGTGCCGCGTTCCGCGCTGAGGTCAACCGTGCCACCAGCCGTCGACGTGAGCGGCGTGGCGGGAACCTGTGGGTGCTCGGGCATAGCTGAGGGTAACACTCGCGCCCAGCCGGGACCATGCCGGGGCGGTGAGGGGCGCCGTGCGGGGAAGCCGCGGTTGCCCCGTTGGTAAGATCTGTACAGTCATGCCACTGTGGCCACGTACGCGCGGCCGAGCGGGGCGAAACCGTACCGAACGAGGTGGATGCTCTATCGCTGATCACGCGCGTGCCGACGCACACATAACCTGGACCGAAGCAGGGCGCCAGATAACAGCGGCGTGGCTATCCGCAAACGAGAAGCCTGCGCCCAAAACGGTGACCGTCGTCGACGATCGGCTCACCGCGGACCAGGCCGTGCGCCACGCCGCACAGGGAACCGCCATGCTCTGGCGCGGTGACTTCCACAATGCCAAGCAACTCCTCAGCGCTATCGACCGGCGCCTCACGAAGGGGGCAAAGGGCGGCAAGGGGGCGAAGAAGTCAGCCTCACGTGGCCCAGAGTCCCCGTCGGAAGAGTTCTACCGGATCCGCCAGGCCCGTGCCCAGCGCTCGCGCATGCTCTCGCTCGTACTCATCCCGCTCGAGTTCGATGGATCCGCCAGTGACACAGGCGCCGCCATCCCGCTGCCCCGTGCCCCACACGTCAGCGATGCCGTCGCGTTTGCATACGCGACCCAGCCTGGCTTCGGTGCGGCGCTCGCCGCAGTGAGTCTGCAGGAACTCACGGGGGTGCTCAGCGCGCACCAGTGGTTCCTGGGCGGAGTCGACGTACCGAGCCTTGGGGCGAAGATCCATCCCCACTACGGCACTTTCCTGCCCACCCGCCACGAGTATGTCGACCTCGTTGCGCAAGCCCCACTGCCCAGCCGCGAGCTCGCGTTTGACATCGGCGTCGGCACTGGTGTGCTCTCGGCAGTGCTTGCGAAGCGTGGCGTCTCGCGGGTCGTTGGCACCGACATCCACCGGCGCGCGGTCGACTGCGCGAACGATAACTTTGCGCGGCTCGGAATCGCGAAGGTCGCGACCGCCCAGCTCGGCAGCATGTTCCCCGACGGGCGAGCGCCGCTCATCGTGTGCAACCCGCCCTGGCTTCCGGGGAGCGCGGCGAGCACACTCGACGCCGCGGTCTACGACCCGGGCAGCCAGATGCTGCTGCAGTTCCTCTCTGGCCTCCCCGAACACTTGAGCGATGGGGGAGAAGGGTGGCTTGTGCTCTCCGACCTCGCCGAGTTGCTCGGGCTGCGCACCCGAGAAATGCTGCTGGAGGCGATCGCCACGGCTGGGCTTGAGGTTGTGGACCGACTGGACACCGTCCCGACGCACCGCCGCGCTCGTGACACCGACGACCTGCTCCACGCCGCACGCTCCCGCGAGGTGACGTCGCTGTGGCGGCTGCGGGTGGCTCGTTAACGCGGCGCTTCACAAATGCTCGACCGCAGTGACGAGGAGCGAGGAGGCGTAACAAGGAGCGTTGACATGTCATGACCTCAGCGAGGTCATGACGTTTCTGCTGCCGATTACTCCTGACTTCGCTGAGGTCATGGCATGTGAGAGATTCAGGCTGGGCGTGCCAGATAGTGTTCGTCGGCATTCACCAGCTCAACTGCACCGCCGCGGACGTTATCGAGACGTCGAGCGGCTACTGCTCCAAGCATCTCGGGGCTTGGGTGACTCAGGGCTATCCCGGAAGCTCCCGAGCAGTGCGTTGGCGACAGCCGCTCGCTGATCTGCGTCGAGGGCAAGCCCCTCTCGGATGAGAGCCGCAGCGTCTGGTGACATGCGGCACGTGTGCGCCGCAAATCCCGGCATTGGGAGATCTCTCAGCCGTGAATGCTCGTGTGCTTTTGGGGCCGCGCAGTGGCTTCACGGGTGACCTTTCCCCTCAGCCGCAATCATGTGTTGCCCGTCAGCGGGCAGCGCCGTGACCTGCGTGAGATCCTCCCCAAGCGTGATGCCCGCGAACGCCATCGGGAGACCCTCGGCCGTCCAGAACGACGCGCGATCCATGAGCTGGGCGTGGACGTGCGGCTCACTGCTGTTACCCGAGTTCCCGCACTCGCCGATCCGTGTACCGGCGGTGATCCTGTCGCCGGCGCGCACTGCGACCGATCCCTGCCGCAGGTGCGCGACCGTCGCGTATGTGCCGTCATCGTTGCGGATCGTCACGTGGTTCCCGACGATGAATCCCGGCCCACCGAGCTGCCGGATCATGCCCTCCATCATGAGGTAGATGAAGCCGGCCGCGTTGGATCTCGCGCGGTGATCCCGCCGCCAGTCCGATGCGCGCACGACAGTTCCGTCAAGCATCGCGAAAACAGGTTCGCCGAATGCGGGGTACGACGTTGCCACCCGCATCGCGGGGCCGCCGAACTCCGGCCGTGCTGTTCCGGTGGGATCGGCGACGAGATCAATCGCGTAGGTCTGGCCGTAGGCGCGGACGCCGTGGCTCGGGGTCTTTGTGGCGGGGCTGTTCAGCGCGATCCAGCGTCCGCTGATTGGTGGGGTGACGGCCCTCGTGGGCCGAGCTGGTAGCCACCGCGGCACCAGGTATGAGAGGAGTGCGGCGCACAGCATCGCCGCGAGCGCGGCAAACAGCAGCACCCGCCAGGCCGCGAGAACGGGCTCCGGCAGAACGACGTTGAGTACGACGACGTTCGCGATGAGGATCACCGCAGCCACGGAGTACATCGGTACCCGCACGCGGTACAGGCCGAACACTGCAGCCCTCATCGCTGCGCACTCATCACGCTGGTGAGCAGCGGCACGACGCGTGCTGCCGGGATCTCGTAGGTGCCGCGGCCGCTCTGTCGAACCCAGCCGGTGGCGACGAGCTGTCGAAGGTGGTGATGGAGTTGCCCGGTTGTGCCGAGGGATGCGATCTGCGCGAGTTCCGACGTCGCACGTACACCGGAGAGAATGTGTCGCAGCAATTCCAGTCGCACCGGGTGCCCGAGCGCGGCGAAGACCGCAGCCTGCTCGGTCCAGTCGGTCTCGAGTATGTCCGCAGTTGCCAGCCCCTCCTGCCAGGCCACGGGTGCGCCATCGGGGAGCGTGAGGGAACCGACGGTCATCACCACGCCGTCAACGGTGGCAGGGTGATCGTGCAGCTTGCTTTGCAACTCGTTGAGCGCCCAGAACGTGTCCTGGTCTTCGGGCGCTGCGGGCGCTGCCGGGGGACGAGTGATGCTCGCAGCGGACGTGTTCACGTCTCGT
Organism: Leucobacter sp. G161; assembly: GCF_001482305.1. GTDB lineage: Bacteria > Actinomycetota > Actinomycetes > Actinomycetales > Microbacteriaceae > Leucobacter. The sequence goes on along the minus strand of NZ_LOHP01000061.1, from coordinate 57,066 downwards.
TCGGCCGCAGCTTCGAGGCGGGTGATGCGCTCGTGTAGCTCGTCAAGTTCGAGTCTGAGGGTAGCCTCTTGGTCGGTCATATTTAGATAGTACGTTAATCCATTCTTGCGTACAAGCTAAGCGTTGCCGGACTTTACCTTCCGGTTGGTAAAGTAGTCACGTGGCAGCAGAAACACCAACCCGAATCATGGAAGCAGCCAAAGAGCTAGTGCGCGAAAACGCCCGAGTCGAGGGCGTTACGCTCTCCCTTGAGTCTGTCGCCAAGCGGGCGGGCCTCACCAAGCCTGGCCTCATGTACTACTTCCCAAATAAAGAAGCCCTGATGGTGGGCCTCGTTGACTTTGCGGCGCGCCACTGGCACGAGCTCTTGCTCGCCGAGGCGGGCGGAAACCCGGGTGAACTGACGGCGTTCGAGCGACACCGGGCATACGTCGAGGTCGCGACGACGGCGGACGTCTCGCGAGCCGACTACTGGATCTTCTCCGACGCGCTCTATCACCCGGTGCTCGCCGGGCCGTGGCAACGGTGGCTCGGCCCGTGGTTCTCGCTCGAGGACGCGCCAGCCGCGGCGCACGGTGCGCTCGCCGCCGCGCGATTCTGCGCAGACGGTGCCTGGATGTCGGAGGCGTCAGGGGTGATGCCGATCGACGACCTTGCGCCCGTCCGTGCGCACGCGCTCGAGCTCATCGCCACCGCAGAGCGCGGGGGAGTGAAGTGAGGGGCTGGCTGCTGCTCTCAGGCGCAATCGTCGCCGAGGTCATTGGCACGCTGTCGCTGCGCGCAATGGTGGATCAGCCGGCCTGGGTGGCGCTGACAGTGGCCGCATACATCGTCGCGTTTGCCCTGCTCGGGCTCGCGCTCCGCACCGGCATGCCCATTGGTGTGGCATACGGCTTCTGGGGCGCCGTCGGTGTCGCACTCGTCGCGCTGCTGGGCGCGCTCGTCTTCGGCGAAGCGCTAAGCGCGCAGGCGATCATCGGGATCGTCGTCATCATCGCCGGAGTCTTCATCGTCGAGACCGGATCACGCCCGACCGCGGAGGCTCACACCGAGGAGGTCCCGGCGTGAGTCTGCTTTGGCTCGCGCTGTCGATTCTCTCCGAGGTAGCCGCGACACTGAGCCTGCGCGCATCGGACGGCTTCCGCAAGAAGCTCTGGCTGATCCCCGTCGTCATCGGATACGGGCTCGCGTTCACGCTCCTTGGGTTCGCGCTCGCCGCCGGAATGCCCGTCCCGGTCGCATACGGGATCTGGACAGCGGTCGGGATCGCGCTCATCGCGGTCTTCGCGCGCGTCGTGTGGAAGGACCCGCTCACCAAACGTATGCTCCTCGGCATCGTCCTCATCATCGTCGGGGTGGTGCTTGTCGAGATGGGGTGAGGCTGTGTGGTGCGGGTCCACTGGGGTCTTGCCTCGCTCGCTCGTCGCATCATGGGCGAGTTTGCCCGTGAGGGAGTGAAGCGTATGGTGCCCCCTGCTGGACTCGAACCAGCGACCGACAGATTAGAAGGCTGTTGCTCTATCCACTGAGCTAAGGAGGCGAACATATCGAGGGTACTACGGTTGCGCTGCCTCGCGTGCCACCTGTTAGTGTGGTGCGGCGATCCTTCGTGTCTTCGGATCCGCTTTGTCCTGCTTGTGGGGGCGTGCACGATGGTAGAGGGGATGCTGCGGCAATATGCAACACACTGACCATCGGGCGGGCACTGTATTGCTCTGGCCGCGTATCCCTACTGGCGGTCGCGCTATTTTGCCAAGCTCGCGCAACCCATTCGCTATGGTTCTCGGGTTGTGTGTTGTGCCGGCCATTGGCTTCACGATCTCGGCGATTGACACCCGTCTCGGGTTTCAGTTGTTGATGGCCAGCCTCAGCGTGATGATGCTCGTGTTGATCATCGCGTTGCTGCTGCGCGTACGGGGCCTCCGACCGGGCGCCATTCGTATCGTCACGGTGGGGGAGCTGCGGTTTCTGCCGTCGCGAGGCCACCGTGTCGGCGGTATTGCCGTGCCGGTGGCGATGCTGCTCCCCGTGATTATCCTGGGGGTGGTTGCCGTCTGTGATTTGCCGACGCAGGCGAGCTCCTCGAGGCTTTTGGCGCTGCTCCCTATTGTGTTACTGGGGACCTCGATCGGTTCGCTCGCCATGGCCGTATGGTCAATGCGGATCCCGCTCGGTCTGCGCGTCGGCGCCACGGGCCTCGCTGGAGTGCGAGGCAGCCGCGTCACAAACGTCACCTGGGACGAGCTTGAAAGGGTGGCGCCGCTTGGCGCGTATGGGTCCAAACTGGTCGTAACGACGCGTTAGATGGGTTCTATTGTGCTCGATGCGCATCACCTGGGGTCGGATCCCGCAATCGTTGCGGATGTCATCGAGCTCTACCGGAAACGACCCGGTGAACGGAAGCGTCTTGCTGACGGGGTCGGCGCTATTTCGGCCGTCGAAGTCGCAAGACGAGGCGGGGAAAAATAATTATGAAAAACGTTCCTATTGGACTACGCCTGAGGTCGTAAATGTCGGAGGTCCATGTTTGAATTCGGGTATGACCTCTTCACTTCAGATTCGCACACAGGCCATCGATGGCCTTGAAGAAGTCGCGCGCGAACTTCGTGCAGTGGAGGCGAAACGCTTCGATTTACTAGCCCGCGGGTATCGAGCTATCCCATCCGGGGAGATGTCGCTGCGCTCCTACCGGGCGGAGGCAGCGCTCGCGCTTGGAGTGACTGAGCGCCGAGTCGATACGATGCTGGGGCTCGCCGCGATGCTGTCGTCCGATTACCATGACACCGCGTCGCTGCTGCGCGCAGGGCAAATTGACGTGGCGCACGCGGAGATCATTACCACCGCGGGGCTCGTCATCACCAATGTGGTGGCCACGGGCGTCGACGAAGCTGCGCGAGCCGCTGATGCAGAGAAGGTGATTCTCGCCGCTGCACGGCGGAAAGAGTACGAGCACGCAGTCCTGGTCTACGCGCTCGAAGAGACGCCAAACAGGTTGCGGCCGATCGCCAAACGGCTCGCCGAGCAGTGGGCGGTCGAATCCATTGAGGCCCGGCAAGCTGCAGAGACCGTGCACCGTCGCGTCTCCGTCGTCGAGATGTCCGACGGTATGGCCGAACTTCGCGTGTACATGCCGGCGCTTCAGGCCTACGGTCTACACGACCACCTCACGCGCATCGCAAAGGCAGTGAAACGGAAGACTGTTCCCGCGCCAACGCTCCTCTTTCCGCCCCGCGGGGTACTGGCAGCAAACTCGCCGGATGACGCGGCGGACGCCGAAGACACGCGAGGTCTCGATGAGATTCGAGTCGACGCGCTCCATGACCTGCTGGCGCGCGACCCCTTCGACACTGCCGAGACGGCGCCTCGCCCCACTGGAGTCGAGCTCCAGGGGCGCGTTCAGCTGGTCGTCACCGCAGAAGGGCTCGACGAACTCCTCGCGAAGCACGGCGGTACCGTCGCCCGAGACACGGCAGCCCCGACGGATGGCGCGGTCAAGTGCGAACTTCAGGGGTATGGGCCAGTCAGCATCGACGCCGCGCGGCCACTCATCGCATCGCGGCAGCTGTGGGACCTGATCACTGTGTGCTCCCACACCGGAGAGGTCATCAGAACTGACGGGTATCGACCGGTCAAACCCCAAGAACGGTTCTTGGTCGCCCGCGACGGTCACTGTCGATTCCCCGGATGCATCGCTCCGACATACCGGTCAGAAATAGATCACACCATTGATGCGGCTCTCGGCGGGCCCACAGCCACCGACAATCTTGCGCATCTGTGCCTCAAACACCACATCCTGAAAGGGAACTCGGACTGGAAAGTCGAACAGGGTGAAGGTGGGGTCCTTGTGTGGACGTCGCCAACCGGCAAGACCCACGTTGATCGGCCGCCCGACAGGCTCCCCGAACACCGAATGAAGTCGGCATCGCAACGAAGCCCGGTCCGCTTCGAACCCGCAGACGACGGAGAACACCCGTTCTGAACGAGCGGAATGACCCTGGCGGAGTGCCCTGGCGGAATGACCCCGGCGGAATGCCCCCGCACGAGCGACCTTGCCAAGCCGAGTGGTTTCGACCGAGCTCAACCACGGGGCGAGGCCGCGTGACCGTCACAGCCCTATTCGAAGCGGTTGACGAGCGCGAGCGCCGCGCGCTCAATGTAGTCCCGGAACGCCGCGTCGTGCATCGGCGGCAGCTCGACCTCATCGAGGGCGGCGTGCATGTGCTTCAGCCAACGCTCTTTCGCGTCGGGCGTGACGGGGAACGCGTTGTGTCGCATGCGCAGCCGCGGGTGACCGCGCTCCTCCTGGTACGCAGACGGGCCGCCCCAGTACTGCTCGAGGAACGCCCGGATACGCCAGGTCGCGCCCTCCCAGTCATCCTGCGGGTACATGGGTGCGAGCACCTCGTCCTCGCGCACGCCACGGTAGAACGCAACAGCGATCTTCTCAAAGGTTTCGGTGCCACCGACCTGCGACCACACGGTGTCGGTCACGGCGTGGCCGGTCTCGCCGCTGCGCAGCGTGAGCCGCGGGGCCGGGGGAGTCGCCCCGCCAGTCGTATCTGGGACAGCACTGCCGGTGCCGTCGCTCGATGCGGATCGCTGATCGTTGGTCATACTTCTCCCTTGGGCAGGCGGGGGAGCTCGTCGGAGAGGCGGATGCCTTCCTCCGCAAACCGCTTGCGCAGCTCAGCTCGGATGCCCCGCTGCACCTCCCATTGTGCCTCGGGCCGCGTGCGAATAGCGAGCCGGAGCGTTGCGCGGTCACCGAACACGCTCTCAAGGCCAAGGAGTTCGGGCTCACCGGTGACCTTCCGCGCGAGCTTCTCTGTCGTGAGGAGGCTCCTCGCAGCGTCGAGCGCAATGTCGGACACATGGGTGAGATCCTGGTTCGCGTCGACCGTGAAGTCCACGAGTGCGCGGCCCCACCCCTGCGAGGAATTGCCGAGGGTGAGGATCTCACCGTTGCGAATGAACCACAGTGTGCCGTCGAGGGCGCGCACCTGGGTGACGCGGATCCCGACGTTTTCAACGGTGCCAGTGATCTGGTCCACGGTAATGAGGTCACCGACGCCGAGCTGGTCTTCGAAGACCATGAAGATGCCGTTGAGAACGTCCTTCACAATGTTCTGTGCCCCGAAGGCGAGGCCGGCCGCGACGATGCCTGCGGAGGTGAGTACCGCGCCGAGGTTGACCTCAAGGATGCTGAGGATCAGGAAGATCGCGACGACGGAGACGGTCCACGTGACGACCGCACGCCCGACCGAGCCGAGCGTCCGGGTGCGCTGCACTGCACGCGCGTGGATGTACGGGGCGGCCCGCATCTCAGAGGTCGTATCGACGTTCTGCGAGCGCTTTACGCCCCGGACGATCTGCGCGACAGTCCGGTTGAGGAGCTTGAGTAGCAGCCAGTTCGCGATGATCGCAATGACGACCACTGCGATGATCCACAGCGGTTTTTCCCACGCAAGGAGGAAGTCAACGAAGGCCGAACCTACGGCCTCCGTGACCTCCTCCGTGGTGGTTCCCAGGTGAAACATTAGACGCTCGCGTCAGCCGCCTGCGCCACGAGGGCGCGCTCGACACCGGCGAGGTGCTCAACGATCATGCGACGCAGCGCAGCAGGCGCGTCAGCGTTCGCGTCGAGCCACGCAGCAGTCGCCGCGCGGAGCTCTTCGTTCGCGAGCGGCGAAGCGTAGAAGCCGTCGATGAGCTCTTCAGCAATCGCGTAGCTACGCGACTCCCACACGGGGAGCAGCTCAGCGAAGAAACGATCCACGTAGGGCACGAGCAGCGAGCGATCCTGAGCGCGGAGGAAACCGAGCCCGGTCGCACGCACGATCGCGTTCGGTTTGCCAGCCTCGTCCCAGACCGATGCCCAAGCAGCAGCCTTATCTGCGGCGGTCGGAAGCGCGGCGCGAGCGTGCGCTGCAGACTGGTTGCCGGTCGCGGTGCGGTCGTTGGCGAGCGCCGCATCGATCTCCTCGGCGGTGGCGCGACCGCCAGCGGCGAGCGAGATGAGCAGCTCCCAACCGAGGTCGGTGTCGATGTCGAGACCGGAGAGCGGAGTGCGCTCTTCGAGCAAAGCGAGCACCTGGTCGAGCTGCGCGTCGGTGCTCGCGAGGCCAGCAAACGACTTCACGAACTGGAACTGGTTGTCAGACCCGGCTTCGGCAGCGAGCGCGAGCTGCCACAGCGCGTCAGCGACCTTCGCGAGCGTCGCCTCGCGCTTCGCCGGGGCGACGTAGCTCGAAGCCGAGAGCACGACCTGCTGGATCACGGTGCGCAGCACGGTCGAGTTCGTCTCGCCGGCGACGTGCGCGAGCACGATGTCGACGAAGCGGCTCGCGGGGAACTCGCCGTCGCGGGTGGCGTCCCAGAGGGATCCCCACACGAGCGAGCGAGCGAGCGAATCCTCAATCGAACCGAGCTTCTCACCCACGGTCGCAAGCGAGCGCTCGTCGAAGCGGATCTTCGCGTAGGACAGATCCTCATCGTTCAGGATGAGCAGCGCGGGCTGCTGCACGCCAACGAGCTCAGCGACCTCGGTTGAAGGTCCATCGACATCGAGCTCGAGGCGCTGCGTGCGCACGAGCTTGCCGTCCTGCTCTTCGTACAGGCCCACCGCGATGCGGTGCGGGCGGATCGTCGGGTACTCGGCGATCGCGGTCTGCGTGATCGCGAACGACGCGTAGTTCCCTGCCTCGTCGAGCGTGAACTCGGGGCGGAGCGTGTTGACGCCCGCGGTCTCGAGCCACTTCTTGGACCAGTCGCTCAAGTCGCGGCCGCTGCGCGCCTCAAGCTCGACCATGAGATCGGGCAGCTCGGTGTTCGTGTACTCATGCTTCGTGAAGTAGTCGTGCACGCCGGCCATGAAAGGCTCGCGGCCGACCCAGGCCACGAGCTGCTTGAGCACCGACGCGCCCTTCGCGTAGGTGATGCCGTCGAAGTTGACGAGCACGTCTTCGAGGTCGCGGATCTCTGCGACGATCGGGTGCGTCGACGGGAGCTGATCCTGCCGGTGCGCCCACGACTTCTCGCTGCCGACGAACGTCGTCCAGCTGCCGGTCCACTCGGTCGCCTCAGCGGTCGCGAGTACGGACATGTACTCGGCGAAGGACTCGTTGAGCCACAGGTCGTTCCACCAGCGCATCGTGACGAGGTCGCCGAACCACATGTGGGCGAGCTCGTGCAGGATCGTGACGACGCGACGCTCACGCATCGCGTCGGTGACCTGGCTGCGGAAGACGTATGCCTCGGTGAAGGTGACCGCGCCGATGTTCTCCATCGCGCCCATGTTGTACTCGGGGACGAAGAGCTGGTCGTACTTGTCGAACGGGTACGGGTAGTTGAACTCGGACTCGAAGAAGGCGAAGCCCTCGCGGGTCTTGTCGAAGATGTACTCGGCGTCGAGGTGCGGCGCGAGCGACTCGCGGCAGAAGACGCCGAGGGGGATCACGCGGCCGTCGGTGCTCGTGAGCTCGCCGCGGACCTCGTGGTACGGGCCGGCGATGAGCGCGGTGATGTAGCTCGACATGATCGGCGTCTTGCCGAAGGTCCAGGTCGCGATGTCCTGCTCGGCCCAGTCGGGTCCCTGGGCTGCGGCTTTCGTGCCGGCCGGGGTGGGCTCGGGGGTGGGCTGGTTCGAGATGACCTTCCAGCGCGCGGGCGCGGTGACCGTGAACTGGAACGTCGCCTTGAGGTCGGGCTGCTCGAACACGGGGAACATGCGGCGCGAGTCAGGCACCTCGAACTGCGAGTACAGGTAGACCTCGCCGTCAGCGGGATCCTCGAAGCGGTGCAGGCCCTCGCCGGTGTTCATGTAGCGCATCGTCGAGCGGATCCGGAGCGTGTTCTCGGCGGCGAGACCCGGGATCTGGATCCGTGAATCTGCAAAGAGTTCGGCAGGGTTGAGCTCGGCACCGTTGAGCTCGATGGACTCGACCGAGTCAGCAATGACATCGATGAATGTCGAAGCGCCGGCGGTGGCGTCGAAGCGGACGGTAGTGTCCGCAGCAAAGGTCTCGGGGCCTGTGGTGAGATCCAAAGCGATCTCGTAGCTGTGGCTCGTGACGATGCTGGCCCGCTCCTGGGCTTCGACGCGGGTGAGGTTAGTTCCTGGCACGGTACTCCTTGTGAGAGGTGACAACAATCAGTTATGGGATAAGCCTATGCCCGCGGACTGTTTCCGGGCTGACGAAATAGCTGGAGGCTAATAGGGTGAGGCTATGACGTGCGCACTCGGATCCTCAGACATTCTCGTTTCCGCAACCGGCCTGGGCTGCAATAACTTTGGCAGGCCGGGCTCCGCCACCGAGCACCAGGCGGGCACCGACGCCGTGATCCACGCCGCGATCGACGCCGGAATCACTCTCTTCGACACCGCCGACCTCTACGGCTACTCGTTCGGTCGTAGCGAAGAGATGATGGGGGAGGCGCTCGCCGGGCGCCGCGACGAGATCGTGCTCGCCACCCAGTTCGGCTACCCCGATTCGGGCGCGCCATACGCGGGTGCGCGCGGCTCGCGCGAGTTCATTCGCGCCTCGATCGAGGGCTCGCTCGGCCGGCTCAAGACCGACCGTGTGGATCTTTACCAGATGCACATGCCCGACGAGACGACGCCGATCGCCGAGACGCTTGACGCCCTCGACGAGCTCGTGCGCGAGGGGAAAGTGCGCGCAATCGGGCACTCAAACTTCTCGGCTGAGCAGATGCATGAGGCCGCCCGCGTTGCTGCAGAACTCGGCGTCACACCGTTCGTAAGCGCGCAGAATGAGCTCAGCCTCATCAACCGCGAGAGCGACGTCTCAGTGACGCCCGCCGCGCGCGAGCTCGGGCTTGGCCTGCTGCCGTTCTTCCCGCTCGCCAATGGCCTGCTTACCGGCAAGTTCACGCGCGATCACTTCCCGGCCGACTCCCGCATCATGCGACAGCGCGCGCACGTCGCCGAGGGTGCGAACTGGGACGCGCTCGATGCCTACCGCGCGCTCTGCGACGCCTGGGGCGTCACGATGCTCGAGGCGACCTTCGGCTGGATGCTCACGCACGAGCCCATCTCAAGCGTGATCGCTGGGGCGACGACCCCGGAGCAGGTGCGGCAGAACGCTGCCGCCGGTTCGGCGTTCGTGCCGACCCCCGAGCAGCGCGCCCAGATCGAGGAGCTGTTCCCGGTCCCCGCCCAGCCCTGATCCACCCGCCCGTCGCTCTTCGCGGGTGACCGTGCAGAGCTCAGGGCTCAAAGCTCAGCGCTCAGAGCTCAGCGCTTACGGGCGTTCGCCGGCGCCGCTCGTCACTGCGCGGTGACAGCGAAGGGCCCGGGCAGGCCATCCTCAGCGACCCGAGTTTTCCAATCTGAGGGTTATTCGGGGTGTGAAAGACTCATGCTCACGCAAACGGGGCAGTAAGGAATGCTGGGCGGAGCGGTGCTGAACGCCCTGCTGCCGAGCACGGAGCAGCGCTGCCGAGCCGAGCCGAGCCGAGCCGAGCCGAGCCGAGCCGTGGCGGCAAGCAGCGCGCTACCGCGAAGCCTGGCGCTCAGCCAGCTGCGCACGGAACGCTGCCATCCGCCGCATCTGCACGCGTCGGCCGATCCGCTTTGAAATGAACTCGACGGCGAGGCCAATCACGAACGCCGTGACGAGGCCAAGAAGGAGTGCGAGGATCGGGTGGCTGCCGAAAACATTGCCGAATATCGCCCCGATCGCGATTGAGTACGCGGCCCAGAACACCGCGGCGAAGCCAGCGGCGATGCTGAACTTCCAAGCGGGATAGCGTGTGGTGCCGGCAGCGAGGTTGACCGCGGTACGGCCGACGGGAATGAAGCGTCCGGTCATGATGAGGATCGGCCCGCTGCGCCGAATCGCCCGCCTCGCCCACGCTAGCGTGCGCTGCGTCCGTTTGCCGCGCAACCACTTCGGGTTCCGCGCGCCGAGCCTGCGGCCAATCCAGTAGACCATCTGATCTCCGGTGAACGCACCGACCGCTGCGATCGCGCCGAGCAGCCACAGGGTGTTCGGGTGATCTGTCACCACCACTGTGGCGATCGCTATGATGACCGATTCCGAGGGGACCGGCGGGAAGATCGCGTCGATGATGCAGAGCGCCAGCACCACGAGAAGCACCCATGGCGACTCCACGGTTGCGAGCGCGAACGTCTCAATTGCGTTCGGTACCCCATCCCACGCGCTCAAGCGGATCCCCTCGGCCGATTTGCTCTGTCACCAAACAGCCTAGAATCAGGACATGGGAAACACGCCGAACGTTGAATTCTATTTCGATCCGATCTGCCCCTGGTGCTGGATGACCAGCCGGTGGGCGCAGGAAGTCTCAGAGGCCCGCGGCTTCGACATCGTGTGGCATCCGATCAGCCTGAAGGTCATCAACGAGGGCAACACCGACGAAGAATACGTCCAGCACCTCGAGGCCGGGCACCGATTCGGTCGTGTCGTTGAGGCAGCGCGCGTTGCGGTAGGCGGGGGATCGGCGGGCGACGCCGTCGTCGGCAAGCTCTACGCCGAGATCGGCACGCGCGTGCACCCGGGGGAGCGCGACGACATCGATGCGATCCTTACAGAGGCGCTCGAAGCCGTCGGCCTCGACTCGGCGCTCGCAGCAACGGCCGACACGGAGGCCAGCGACGAGCAGCTCACTGCGAACACGAAGCACGCGCTCGACATCGCCGGCCCCGACGTTGGGGTTCCGATCATCTCGATCAACGGCGTCGCGTTCTTCGGCCCCGTCGTGACCCCCGCGCCGACCGGCGAGATGGCGCTGCGGCTCTGGGACGGCATCGCGGCTGCAGCCTCCGTGCCCGGCTTCTACGAGCTCAAGCGTGGGCGCACCGTCGGCCCACAGTTTGGCTAGGCTTAAGATCATGCGTATTCACGTTGCCACCGACCATGCCGGCCTCGAGTTCAGCCAGCAGCTGCAGCAGCATCTGCGCGACCGCGGATTCGAGGTGATCGACCACGGGCCTGCCGAGTATGACGCGCTCGATGATTACCCCTCGTTCTGCATCAACGCCGCCCTCGGCGTGGCGCGCGACGAGCGCGACGGCGTCGAAGCGCTCGGCGTCGTGTTCGGTGGATCGGGCAATGGAGAGCAGATGGCCGCGAACAAGGTGAAGGGAATCCGCGCCGCACTCGTCTGGAACGAGTCGACCGCGACCCTCGCCCGCGAGCACAACAACGCGAACGTCATCTCGATCGGTGCACGTCAGCACGAGGTCGCCGACGCGGTGAAGTTCATTGACCTGTTCATCGACACGCCGTTCCCTGGCGATGAGCGTCACGTGCGCCGTATCGCTCAGCTCGGCGAGTTCGAGCAGACCGGCGCGATTGCCGGCAAGCAGGTCGACGCGCTCTAGCCATGCCAGAGGGTCATTCCGTACACCGCATCGCGCGGCAGTTCGCCGCGAACTTTGTGGGCACGGCACCGGAGGTGTCGAGCCCACAGGGTCGCTTCGTCGAGGGCGCGGCCGAGATCGACGGCCGCAAGATGCTCGATGCACGCGCAGTGGGCAAGCAGATGTTCCTCGAATTCGAGGGAGATCGGTGGTTGCGGATCCACCTCGGAATCTACGGAGCCTGGGACTTCTCTGGCGAGGTGCAGATCGACCCGTCGATTCAGATCCACGGCCAGACGCCCGGGCACTCGAAGCTGGGTCAGACCGGGGAACACGTCGGCAGCGGTACGAAGGGGAGCGACGCTGCAGCCGCTGGCCTGACGTCAGCTGCCGCGCTCGACGCGCCCGTTGACAGCCTCGGCGAGGACTCGATCACCTCGATCGGCGCCCCGCGGCGCACGCGCGTGCGCATGGCTGAGTCGGACAAGGAAGGCGACTTCCTCGAGTCGTTCCCGCCCGAGCCTGTGGGTGCGGTGCGCGTGCGGCTGCTCAACGAGACGGTCTGCGCGGATCTGCGCGGTCCGACCGCGTGCGAGGTACTTACGCCGGCCGAGGTGAACCGGGTGATCCAGCGTCTCGGGCCCGACCCGGCGAACGCTGACAACGCCGTCGAGCGCGAGCGCTTCGTCGAGCGCGCCGGGAAGAAGAAGTCGGCAATCGGCCTCGTGCTCATGGACCAGTCCGTCGTCGCCGGCATCGGCAACGTCTACCGGGCCGAGATGCTGTTCCGTGCTGAGCTCGACCCGCACACCCCCGCGAACACGCTCGATCGCACCGTGCTCGAGGAGCTGTGGGACGACTGGGCGCACCTGCTCGAGATCGGCATTACGGTCGGGCAGATGATCACGATCGACGGGCTCGTCGGTGCGGCGTACCAGAAGGCGCTCGTCGACCGCGACGAGCGGCACTGGGTCTACAAGCTCGAGGGCACGCCCTGCAAGCGCTGCGGCGTGAATATCAAGCTCGAGGAGATGGGCAACCGCAAACTGTACTGGTGCCCGGGCTGCCAGACGTAGGTCACGCTTTCCGCACTCCTGTACCGGCGGGCTGTTGACCTACCCGACCGAGGCGAGCGCAAACGGGAGCACCGCGGGAGCGCCCGCGAGCTTGAGCGTGCGCGACGCGACTGTCAGCGACCAGCGGCTGTCGACGAAGTCGTCGACCAGGAGCAGCGGGCCCGGGGCGCGGGATACCGTGGCGGCAAGCTCGGGTGAGACGCTCCACCTGTCCCACACCGAGGCGAGCCTGAACGCGCTGTTGCCACCCGGCCCAGCCGCAGGCCGCGCTAGGTCGAAGTCGAGCGTGCCGAGCAGCGGAAGTTTGCCGCGTTCTGCGATGAGCGCCGCGGTGCTAGTGATGAGCCTGGGCCTACTCAGCGAGGGCATCGCGACCACGCCGACCGGGCGTTCCTCCCACGGCCAGTCGCGCAGCGTCACGAGGATGGCGGGGATGAGCGCGGCCGGGAGATCCTGATCCTGCGCACCCGCGGCGAACAGCTCGCGGAGCGTGCCGCCCCAGCCGAGGTCAGTGAGGCGGGCGATCACGCGCCCGGTCTCGGCGCGCTCGGTGACCGTGATCCGCCCCTTCACCGGAACGCCGCGCCGGTCGGCGCCGGTCGGCCACTGCCCGCGTGGTTCGATGGGCACTCCCGACGACTCAAGCCGGCTCGATGCTTGCGCCGCCGCAGCGCCGGTCACCTCGGTCGGGTACCACGGGCCAGCGCAGACGTCGCAGCGGCCGCACGGTGTCGCCGTGGGATCGTCGAGCTCCTGCTGCAGCAGCTCCATCCGGCAGCTCGCGCCGCGCTCGTAGGCGATCATGGCCGACTGCTCCGCCTCGCGGGCCGCTGCGATCCGCTCGTAACGCTCCGTGTCGTACTGCCACGGCGCGCCGGTAGCGACCCAGCCGCCGGAGACGCGGCGCACGGCTCCGTCGACGTCGAGCACTTTGAGGAGGAGTTCGAGTTGCGTGCGGCGCAGATCCACCCGCGCTTCGAGCGCTGGCGTGGACAGCGGCGCGGAGTCCGGGGATCCGAGTGCCTCGAGCACGGCGGCCGCCCGCTCAGGATCGGGCATCGAAGCTGTGGCGAAGTAGCGCCAGATTGCGGCGTCCTCGGCGCCGGGCAGCAGCAGCACGTCGGCGTTCGCGCTGCCGCGCCCCGCGCGTCCCACCTGCTGGTAGTACGCGACGGGGGACGACGGTGCTCCGAGGTGGACGACGAAGCCGAGGTCAGGCTTGTCGAAACCCATGCCGAGGGCGCTCGTTGCGATGAGAGCCTTCACCTCGTTGTCTTTGAGGGCGTTTTCGAGGCGTTCACGCTCCTCGGTATCGGTGCGGCCCGTGTACGCGGCCGCGTTGATTCCGGCGTCGCGCAGCAGGAGTGCTGTGTCCTCGGCTGCAGACACCGTGAGCGTATAGACGATGCCGCTGCCCGGGAGATCCTTGAGATGCTCGACGAGCCACGCGAGCCGAGCCTGCGCCGACGGCAAAGTCAGGCTGCCGAGCCGCAGCGAGTCGCGTGCGAGAGAGCCGCGCAGGGTGAGCACGTCGTTGCCGAGCTGCTCCTCGACATCGGCCACCACGCGGGCGTTTGCCGTAGCGGTGGTCGCGAGCACGGGAAGCTCACGCTCGAGGCTCGCGAGCAGCGCGGCGATGCGGCGGTAGTCGGGCCGGAAGTCGTGGCCCCAGTCTGAGATACAGTGCGCCTCATCGATCACGAGCAGGCCCATGCGCGCGAGGATCCCTGGCAGCTGCTGCTCGCGGAACCGCGGGTTGTTGAGCCGCTCGGGGGACACGAGCAGCACGTCGACCTCGTCGCGGGCGAGCCGCTCCTCGATCTCGTTCCACTCCTCGGCGGTGGCCGAGTTGATGGCTGCGGCGCGCACCCCTGCGCGCTCGGCGGCGGCCACCTGGTCACGCATGAGTGCGAGCAGCGGCGACACCAGCAACGTGGGGCCCGCGCCCCGTGCGCGCAGCAGCGCGGTCGCAACGAAGTACACGGCTGACTTGCCCCAGCCCGTGCGCTGCACGACGAGCGCCCGCCGGCCCCCATCAACGAGCGCGCTGATCGCCTCGAACTGGCCCGGATGAAACTCGGCAGCCGGCGCGCCCGTGAGCTGCCGCAGCACCGCGAGAGACTGCTCGTGCGTGGAGTGCGCCGCGGTGGGATGCGCTGGGGAGAGGTGTTCAGGCGCGAGGTGCGAGTGCGTGTCCATACTCTCGATGATCGCAGAGACCTCCGACGGTGGGGCAGGTCTGGTGTGGCGCGGTGCGGTTCTGCGTGGTGCTGTGTTGCGCGGTGCTGCTCTGCGTGGTGCTGTGTTGCGCGGTGCTGCTCTGCGTGGTGCTGTGTTGCGCGGTGCTGTGCGAGTTGGCGCGTGATTGCCCGACTCTGTGGAGGCCAGAATCACCAGGCCGGACAAGCGCACCTGGGCGGCTGCGAAACCCGGCCCCCACGTCCTTGAATAGCAAGGGGAGGAAGCAAGCCCCCTGGATCGTGCTCAGAAGACATGCCCTCAGCGAAGTCAGGAGTAATCGGCAGCAAAAATGCCATGACCTCGCCGAGGTCATGGCATGTCATCGCTCCTCAGCGCTGAGATCTACACCTGCAACTGTGAAGAGCTCGCTTGGCGCGGCGCGCTGCGGATGAGCGCGTATTGGCTAGAGCACCGCGACGTCGGAGCTGCCCGAACCGAGCCACAGGAAGTAGAGGTAGCGGAGGTAGGGGGTGGCCCACTCAAGGATGGTGACGGCACCAACGATGAGTGTGCACAGTGCAAGAAGTCCTGCAATGCCCAGAGCCCAGGCCGTCAGCTTCGCCTTGGGCGAGAGCGGCGTGGGGGCCTGCGCGCGGGTCTCGTCGATGCCGAGCTGCGAGAGTTCCGCAGGATCGTGAACGGCCTGCGCGGCGGGGAAGTCTGCTGCGTTGTGAACGTTCTCCATAGAGTCAGCATAGCTGCAGGGGGTGGGAGGGGGTTGGGAAGCGCGAAGCGATGGGGGGAATGGGGTGCGGGATGGGATGCGCGGTGGGAGGGGTTGGGAAGCGCGATGGGATACGCGGGCGAAAGCGGGGAAGCAGCGAGCGCGGAGTCTGAGCGACGTGTGGAGAGAGCGGTCGACGCTCCCGCGGGTTTCTGTGACATAATAGATCCTTGTGCCACGGTGCGAATCTGCCGCGAGGGTTTCGCACTCACCGTGAATGCACGCAAATTCTTTTCAAATTTATTCCGCGTTCCGACTTGCGGCGGGCGCAGAGAGAGATCATCATGCAGAAGCTCGACCAGGTCGATGCCCCGTCACTCAAGAGTGACATTCCCGCGTTCCGCGCAGGTGACACCGTCAAGGTGCACGTGAACATCGTTGAGGGTAGCCGCTCACGTATTCAGGTGTTCCAGGGTGTCGTCATCTCGCGCCACGGCGAGGGCGTCCGCGAGACGTTCACCGTCCGCAAGATCAGCTTCCAGGTGGGCGTGGAGCGTAAGTTCCCCGTGCACTCGCCGACGATCGAGCAGATCGAGGTAGTCTCGCGCGGTGACGTTCGCCGTGCGAAGCTCTACTACCTGCGCGGTCTCACCGGCAAGAAGGCGAAGATCAAGGAGAAGCGCGACGCATAATTGCGTTGTTGCATCTAGTCCAGGCCCCCCGCCGCTTCTCAGGCAGGGGGCCTGTTCTGTCGGTACTGTTGTATTTCCGCGTGCGCTGAGCACGCCCGTGTACGTGCGCGTTGCGCACACACTGTTACCGTGCGCGCTACGCACGCGGCCTGCGAAGAAGGATGAGAGCCAAGCATGAGCGAGACCGCGGAACGACGGCGTGGAGGCCTTCTCGGTTTTATCCGGGACCTGGTCATTATCTTGGTGGTTGCGTTCCTCATCTCGTTCCTGCTCAAGACGTTCTTGGTGCGCAGCTTCTACATACCGTCGAGCTCGATGGAGCAGACCCTGCAGGTCAACGACCGGATCCTCGTGAACCAGCTCGTGCCGGACGTCGTTGATGTGAAGCGGGGCGATGTCGTGGTGTTCAAGGATCCGGGCGGATGGCTGTACCCGAAGGCGATGGCGACGACGCCAACTCCGATCGAAAAAGTACTCCAGGCGGTTGGGCTCGCAGCTGACACCACCCATGACTACGTCGTGAAGCGCGTGATCGGCGTCGGCGGTGACCGGGTCACCTGCTGCGACGCGAACGGCCGCATCATGGTGAACGGTGTGCCGCTCGACGAACCGTACATTGTGATCCCCGAGGGCAAGACTCGCTCCTCCGACATCGACTTTGACGTGACCGTTCCCGAAGGCTCCGTGTGGGTGCTCGGCGATAACCGGTACGCGAGCAAGGATTCCCGCTATAACCAGGATCAGCCGGGCAAGGGCTTCGTCTCCGAGGATGAGATCGTCGGTCGTGCGTTCCTGCTGAACTGGCCGCTCGAGCACTTCGGTTGGATGGGCCGACCCGACTCGACGTTTACCGGAGTTGATGAGGCGCGTGCCCAGTAACGTGTCGGGTGCGCCGAGTAAGGATCCGACGCTTGCGGTCGAGTTCGACTATTTCGCGCGCGGCGCGCAGGTAGTGATCGGCCTCGATGAAGTTGGGCGGGGTGCGATCGCAGGGCCGGTCGCAGTTGGAGCACAGGCCGTGCTCGCCGGCGTGACCGAGTTTCCTGCGGGGCTGCGTGATTCGAAGCTGCTCAGCGAGAAGAAGCGTGAGACGATCGCGCCGCTCGTGAACGAGTGGGGCGTTGGTGCGGTGGGCTTTGCCACCGCTGCCGAGATCGATGAGCGTGGGATCACCGCGATGCTGGGTGAGTCTGCCCGGCGCGCGTTGCTCGAGCTCCACGCGGCCGGAGTCGCGGTGGATCAAGCCCTCATCATTCTCGACGGCTCGCACGATTGGCTGAGCCCGGTGCTGCGCTCGCCCCTGAATATTGTGACGCGGGTCGGGGCGGATCGAGCCTGCGCGAGCGTCGCCGCGGCATCGGTGCGGGCCAAGGTGGCCCGCGACGCGGTGATGCGTGATGCGCATGAGACACACCCGCACTACTCCTGGGCGTCGAACAAGGGATACGGCGCGGCCGCCCACTATGCCGGTATTGCTGACCACGGGCTGACCGAGTTTCATCGGAAGACTTGGGTGAAATAACCGCACTGTTGTGCCGCAGCGGGAGCGGAAGTGTCGAGCCGGTAAGCTTGTGCTGTGAGTACACGCGCGATTTCGGCTGATGCTCCCATCGGGGTATTCGACTCGGGCGTTGGGGGGCTGACCGTTGCGCGCGCAATCCGTGATCAGCTGCCGAACGAGTCGATCCTCTACGCGGCTGACACCGCGCACACTCCGTACGGCCCGCGGCCGATCGCTGAGGTGCGCCGGCTCGCGCTTGAGATCCTTGATGGGTTGGTGGCATCGGGTGTGAAGATGCTCGTTATTGCCTGCAACACGGCCTCGGCGGCCGTGCTGCGCGATGCCTACGAGCGGTACGACGTTCCCGTTGTTGAGGTGATCGGTCCGACCGCTCGGAGCGCGCTGTCGATTACCCGAAACGGCAGGGTCGGGCTCATTGGCACGACGGCCACCATTCAGTCGGGGGCGTACACCGAGCACTTCGCGGGGAGTCCGAACGTGACGCTGTCATCGCAGGCCTGCCCGCGGTTTGTAGAGCTCGTCGAGGCGGGACAGACGAGTGGCGAGGAAACGCTGCGCGTCGCTGAAGAATACCTGCGGCCACTGATCGACGAGCAGATCGACACGCTCGTCCTCGGGTGCACGCACTACCCGTTCCTGCGCGGCGCGCTCCGCCAGGTAGTCGGGCCCGACGTCGCCCTCGTCTCCAGTGACATTGAGACTGCGAACCTCGTGTTCGAGAAGCTCACCGAACACAGTCTTTTGCGCGACCCGGCCGCGGGCCCGCCGACGATCCGCTATGAGACCACCGGTGGCGACACCGACGAGTTTGTGCGGCTCGCACGGCGCATGCTCGGCATTGGCGGGGATTCGCTCGATGCCGTAGTCAACGGACACACCCCAGCCATCGATTTGATGCACACCCCTTCGGAGGAAACATGACCGAGATCACCCGTGTTGACGGACGTACGCCGAGCCAGAAGCGCGAGGTGACGATCGAGCGCGGCTGGAGTGCGCAGGCAGAGGGCTCGGCGCTTATCTCGTTCGGGAACACGAAGGTGCTCTGCACCGCATCGTTCACCCCCGGTGTGCCTCGCTGGCTCATGGGGAAGGGCACCGGCTGGGTCACTGCGGAGTACTCGATGCTGCCGCGCTCCACGAACGAGCGGATGCAGCGCGAGTCGGTGCGCGGCAAGATCGGTGGCCGCACGCACGAGATTTCCCGCCTCATTGGGCGGAGCCTCCGCGCGATTATCGACACCAAGGCGCTCGGTGAGAACACCGTCGTGATCGACTGCGACGTGCTGCAGGCTGACGGCGGCACCCGCACCGCTTCGATCACTGGTGCCTACGTCGCGCTCGCTGACGCAGTCGAGTGGGCGCGTACGAACGGTCACATCGCGCGCAACGCGAAGCCGCTCATTGACACGGTTGCAGCGATCTCGGTCGGCATTGTCGATGGCGTGCCGCTGAGCGACCTCAACTACATCGAGGACTCGGGAGCCGAGACCGACATGAACGTCGTTGTTACCGGCGCTGGCGACTTCGTCGAGGTGCAGGGCACCGCCGAGGGCACCCCGTTCAACCGGGCCGAGCTGAATTCGCTGCTCGACCTCGCTCTCGTGAGCACCTCGGAGCTCACCGCGCTGCAGATCGCGGCGCTCGCCGAATAGTCGTCCGTTTCACACTAGAACTGGTACGTTCGGCCTCACCCGAACATCCTTTGGAGTCACTTATGACACGCACTATCGTTCTTGCATCGCACAACGCCAACAAGCTCGTTGAGCTGCGGGCTGTGCTCGAGCCGCTCATCCCGGGGATCGAGCTCATCGGCTACGACGGCCCCGAGCCCGTTGAAGACGGCCTGAGCTTCGAAGCCAATGCGCTGCTCAAGGCGCGCGCCGCGGCCGCGCACACGGGGCTTCCCGCGCTTGCGGACGACTCGGGTATCGCAGTCGAGGTACTCGGTGGGAGCCCGGGGATTTTCTCCGCGCGGTGGGGCGGGCATGCGCGCAACGACCAGGCGAGCGTGCAGCTGCTCCTTGAGCAGCTCTCCGACATTGCTGAGGAGCATCGCGGCGCCGGCTTCGTGTGTGCTGCGGCGCTTGTCACACCCGAGGGCGACGAGGTGTGCGAACTCGGCGTGTGGGCGGGATCACTGCTTACGGAGCCCATCGGCGAGAATGGGTTCGGCTACGATCCGATCTTCAAGCCGGAGGGCGAGCGCCGCTCCGCTGCCGAGATGCGGCCCGAGGAGAAGAACCTGGTGTCCCATCGCACCCGTGCGTTCACGCAGCTCGCGCCGGCAATCGCAGAACTGCTCGGCGAGTAGCTTCCCGCCGAGGCGGCGCCATCGTCAGCCTCGTCCCGCATAATTGATAGACGCGTCAGGCCTAGTGCCTGCGCACCAGATAGAACCCGCACAGAATCGCCGAGCGTTTCGTGCGCGATCCCAAAGGCGGTTTCCTCGTGACGCAACCCACCGGCGGCCTCGTTCGGCCCGACGTAACCGAGACCGATGCCGCGGCCATCGCGAGTGACCACTACGGGGTCGACGTTGTGGCGCGGGAGCTCGGCAGTAACCAGGATCGGAACTTCGTGCTCGAAGAGGCCGACGGCACCTGCACGGTGCTCCGCGTTGACCACCCGGTGTTCGACGATGCGGCCCGCGAAGCCCAGCATCTGGCCCTCGACGCCTACCGTGCCGCCGGGGTATCGGTGCCCGCCGTGCTCCCCGGAGTCGACGGCGCGCTCGTGCAGCGGTGGGGCGGGCTGGCGGTGCGCCGCAGTGAGTTCATCGCGGGGGAGTCGCTTGTGAACTGCGGGTACCTCGCGCCCGTCGTGATCCGCGAGTTCGGTGCGCTGGCTGCGGCGTCGGTCAACGCACTCGCCGAGCTCAGCCATCCGGGCCTCGAGCGTGACCACATGTGGGACATGCGCGTCGCGTACGCGCAGACCGTGGAGCTCGCACCGGCGATCGCTGACGAGGCACTGCGCGACCGGGTGCTGGGGGCCGCTGAGGAGGCAGAGCGGGCGCTTGCTGCCGTGGCGGCGGAGCTGCCCGTTCAAGCGATCCACGGCGACCTCACCGATGACAATGTCATCGGACTCCGCGGCGACGACACGCGGCTGCACCCGCACACGGTGCTCGACCTTGGCGATCTCTCCTCGGGATGGCGGATCGCGGAGCTCGCCGTCACCGTATCGTCGCTGCTGCACCACGAGGCCGACCGGCCACTGCGTGCGCTTGCGGCCGTCGACACCTTCCACGCGGCGGCCCCAGTCGCAACGCCGGAAGCGCGTGCGCTGTGGCCGCTCGTCGTGCTGCGCGCAGCGCTGCTCGTCGCGAGTGGCTGGCGGCAGCTCGCGATCGACGGCGACAACGACTACGCTCGCGAGCGCATCGCTGGCGAGCAGGCGATCTTCGACGCCGCCACGCGATACCCGCTCACCGAGATG
This sequence comes from Leucobacter sp. G161, assembly GCF_001482305.1. Lineage (GTDB taxonomy): Bacteria > Actinomycetota > Actinomycetes > Actinomycetales > Microbacteriaceae > Leucobacter. The sequence continues at coordinate 36,092 of NZ_LOHP01000061.1, read as the reverse complement.
ACCGAACAGGTGCTGGCGCGCCTCGGCTTCATCGGCGCAGCGAGCTCCGGCGGCGGGCTGCAGCTGCAGGCCGCTCCTGCGATCCCCGCGCCCACCGAGTTTCCGGTGTCCCCGCTGCGTGCGCTGCTGCCGCGGTTGCAGGGTGAGGTCGCTGTGCTGGATCCGGGCGTCGAGGCCGACGCGCTCGACGCCGGCAGGTGGCTCGCTGCTGACGCGGATGCCCAGCTAGCCGCCGCAGCTCTCGCCGATGGGGCTGCCGCGGCAGTGCTGCCCTACGGGGTGTACCGGCTCACGCGCGCGAAGATCGATGCGGCCGACGCTGCGGAGACCTGGCCCCTCGGCACCGAAGCGTGGCTTGCTCCCGGGGCGGAACTCGCCGTCGCGACCCCGCTCGCGGGCACCGTCGTGTCCGTGACTGGCCGGGGCCTGCTCATCGACACGGGTGACGGTTGGTTCGTCTCGATCGATGGTGCGACGCCATCCGTTGCGAGCGGCTCCGAGGTCCTCGCAGGCGAGCTCGTCGGATCGCTACCCGACTCCGCTGAGCCGCGCCCGCTCGCGTTCATGCTCTGCCGCGCAGACGCGGTCTCGGGGCTCGCCCCCGCGATCCTCACGGTCACGCTACCCGCCACTGGCCGCGCACAGTGTGTCTCGCCGGAGCGGGTTCCCGCCTGGCGCAGGCTCACGCAGGATCCGGCACCGCTGCTCGGGATCCCCTCGCTCGCGCAGCGCGACGAGGCTGACGATGAACTGGCTCGGCGGGAGCGGATCTTCGCGAGCGCGCAGGAACGCTACTACGAGAGCCCCATGCAGATCGAGCGTGGCTGGCGACACCACCTCGTGGACACGACCGGCCGCAGCTACGTCGACATGGTGAACAACGTCACCGGGCTCGGCCACGGCCACCCCGGAGTCGCGGATGCGATCAGCCGGCAGTCGCGCATCCTCAATACGAACTCCCGCTTCCTCTACCGCGGGCTTGCCGAGTATAGCGAGCGGTTGCTCGCGCTGCTGCCCGAGGGCTCCGGCCTCGATACCGTGCTGCTCGTGAACAGCGGCTCGGAGGCGGTCGCTCTCGCGCTGCGACTTGCGCAGGCCGCGACCGGGCGCAAAACCGTCGTCGCGCTTCGCGAGGCGTACCACGGCTGGACGATGGCGAGCGATGCGGTTACCACGAGCGCATACGATAACCCCTTCGCGCTCGAGAACCGGCCCGACTGGGTGCACGTAGCCGACGTGCCGAACCGCTTCCGCGGCACGTACCGGGGCGAGGCCGGCGATCCGAAGGTGGGCGAGAGCTACGCGGCCGATCTCGGCAACGACCTCGCCAGACTCGCCGCCGAGGGGCGCGAGGTCGCGGCGTTCGTCTGCGAGTCGGTGCTCGGTAACGCGGGCGGAGTTCTCTTGCCCGACGGCTACCTCGCCGACGCCTATGCGCGCGTGCGCACCGCCGGCGGGCTCTGCATCGCTGACGAGGTGCAGGTCGGCTTCGGGCGCATGGGCTCGTCCTTCTGGGGCTTCGAGCAGTCGGGCGTAGTGCCCGACATCGTGACGATTGCGAAGCCCATGGGTAATGGGTTCCCGATAGGCGGGGTGATCACTTCGAAGGCGATCGCTGACGCCCTCGCCAGCCAAGGCCAGTTCTTCTCTTCTGCTGGCGGCAACCCACTGTCCTGTCGAGTCGGGATCGCGGTGCTCGACGCAATGCGCGACGAGCGCTTGCAGGAGAACGCGGCCGTGGTGGGGGCGCGGCTCGCGGAAGGGTTCCGTGAGCTCGCTGAGCGGCACGAAATCGTCGGACCGATCCACGGCGAGGGCCTGTACCTCGGGGTCGAGCTCGTGCGCGACCGTGCATCGCTCGAGCCTGCAACTGCCGAGGCTGCGGCGATCTGCGAGCGGCTGCGTGAGCTCGGCGTCGTCGTGCTCACGACCTCCGAGCGATCGAACGTGCTCAAAGTGAAGCCGCCGCTGACGCTCAGCGCGGAGAGCGCCGACTTCATGGTCGCGCAGCTCGACCGGGTGCTCACCGAGGGCTGGTAGCCGGGGCGGCGCTCGCAGGATCGGCGCTCAGGATCCTCGCTCGGGGCGACGAGTCGCCAGGCCGCGAGCACGACGGAAGCCCGTCGCCGCTCGTGCTCGGCATCGCTCTCGGGGCCTGCGATCATCCTGGCAACCTGCGGAACCGCTGACCACCAGCCGGCGAGCGAGAGCACCAGGAATATGAGCTGGTCGGCGTCGAACTCCGCGGTAACGGCTCCTGTCTCTTGGGTGGCTGCGACAGCGCGTGTTTTGCCGCGGTAGTAGTCGCGGCGGAGCGCTTCGTCGGGAACCTCAGTGTCGTAGACGAGGCCTTCCCAGCGCATGAGCCTGCTGAGCTCTGGGTGCTCACGGTGATAGTCGTAGACGCGTCCGGCGTATTCGCCGATGTCGTTGGCCGCGAACGACGATAGCGGGATGTCGCGGGTGACGCGGGCGAGTTCCTCGCGCAGCACCCGGGCAAACAGCGCCTGCTTCCCTCCGAAGTCGTTGTACACGCGCTCCTTGTTCACGCCGGCGACCTTCGCGATCCGCTCGATGGTGGTGCCGTCGGGGCCACGGCTCGCGAATTCGGTGGCCGCAGCGTCGAGGATCTTCTGCTGTGTGCCCTCGGTATCCCATGCCATGCGTGCCCCCGTCCGGCGAACTCTCCAACGCCACCGTTGCTACTTTGGGTTTAGCGTACTACAGTCAACTCCAACGGCAGCGTTGGAAGGGGTCTCGATGGAGCAGACAAGAGCAACATCTGGAGTGGCGACGCTGGAGTATCCGGCAACTCGATGGGCCGTCGCGCTCCTGGTGAGCATCGCGCTCGTGGTGCTCACGCAGTTGTACTCAGCGATCCCGCTCATCGCGCCGGTGAGTGCCGACCTCGGCGCGGACGTGACCTTTGCGCTGTCGACAACGTTCAGCCTGTGTTATGCGGTGGGGTTTCTCGTCTGGGGGCCGCTCGCCGACCAATTCGGCCGGAGGCGGATCCTGCTGCTCGGACTCGCGGGCCTCACGATCCTCACCGCCGCCTGCGCGCTCGCCTCTTCGGTGACCATGCTCGGTGTGCTGCGCGGCGGGCAGGGGTTCGTTGCCGCGAGTTTCGCGCCCGTCGCCCTCGCATATCTCGCGGAGGCAGTGCCGCCAGCTCGCCGCGGGGTGGCGCTCGGCGCGATGGCTACTGCGTTCCTCGTCGCAGGCGTCGGTGGCCAGGCGATTCCTGAGGCGATGGCAGTGCTGTTCGGCTGGCGGCTCACGTTTGCCGCCGGCCGTCTGCTCCTCGCACTCGGGTTCCTCGCTCTGGTGGTGTGGTTGCGTGAGTCACCGCGGGAGCGCGGCAGCGCAAGCCTTGCGCGCCGGTTTGTGCTGCTCGGCGAGATCGCAGCCCAGCCACCGGTTATCTTCCTTGCGGCGGCACACGTGACGCTGCTGTTTTCGCTCGTCGCAATGTACACCGCCCTCGGGCCGCACCTCGCCGAGTTCGGTCTCGAACCATCGCAGGTGCTCGTGCTGCGGCTCGTGGGCCTCCCCGGAATGTTCGTGTCGCTCCTTTCGAGCGGTCTCGTTGCGAGGCTTGGGCGCACGCGAGTTGCGCAGGTAGGGTTCGGGGTCGCTGCGCTCGGCCTCGTCCTCGAAGCGCTGCTCGCGGGATCGCTCGTCGGGCTGGCTGCAGCCAGCCTGCTGTTCGTGAGCGGCGTCGCGCTCGCGGTCCCCGTCATGATCGGGCTGTTTGGTGAGAGCGCCGCCCCCAACCGGGCGAGCGGAATGGCCCTCAACGGCTTCGTCCTGTTCCTTGGTGCGAGTCTCGGTCCGCTCGCGGCCGGCACCGGCATCGCTTTTCCCTGGCTGCTCGCTGGGCTCGCGATGCTGCTCTTGCTCGCGGTCCTTAGTCTCGCGGGCGTCCGCCGCCTCGAACGATCGGCGTCGAGGCCGGACGAATCGGTTGCTCGCTGAGCCAGGCCGCAGCCTCGGCTGGGGAGGTGAACCGAACGAGTTCGAGGTGCGGGTTCTGTGCGAGAGCGCCGGGCATGCGCTCCCGCCAGGCATGCTGTGTCTTGCGCTGCCAGGCGAGAATGTTCTCCTCGGGGTCGCGGCTCACGAGGCGCAGCAGTGATCCCTCGCGGTTTCCGTTCCAGAGCTTGGTGCGCCGCAGGCTGCGCGAGACAGTGCGGCGCACGAGTCGCCTGCGGGCGACATGCCACGGATAGTCGAGCCAGATCGCGAGCTGTGCCCGGGGCTCGAGGATCGCGCCGGCCCCCTTGCTCGTGTACTGCCACTCGGTCACCCAGCGCTCGGTCGCCGCAAACTCGGCGACATCGGCGAGGAACTCGGGCCGCGGGGTCCAATTTGGCCCGTGGTACAGTCCGTCGATTTCGATGTGCGTAAGCCCCCAACGCTCGGCGAGGCGGCGGGCAAACGTGGTCTTGCCAGACCCGGTGAGCCCCGCGATGAGCACCCGCTCGGGCACGCGGTCGAACTCCCTCGGCGCTGCCCGCGCTGGCTGCGGCGGATCGTTGTGGGCTGCGGAAGTCATGGGGACAAGTATTCCAGGCGGGGCGTTGCCCGGGGTCCGGGGCGCCGGTAGATTGGGGCCACGGCAGGCTGCTGGATCGCTTGCGCGCCGCGCCAACGCCTCAGCGCATCCGCGTAGCGCCAGGCTCATCGAACGTCAGACTGCCCAGGCCGCCAGGCCGCCAGGCCGCCAGACCGAAGGGATCCCGCAATGCGCCACGTCGCCCAGCGCCATAGGGGAGTGACATTCGTGAGCTGTGCGGCGGTTGCCGCGGCGCTCGGGGCGGCCCTCACCGGGTGCGGACTCTGGCCGAGCTCGCCGAGCTCGACGAGCTGTATCTCCTGGGCGAGCTTCTCGGCCCCGCAGGAGGCCTTTGACGACGCGGAACTCGTTGTCGAGGGGAACGTCGCTCCAGCCGCCACCACGCGTGACGTGTTCGGGTACCGGGCTGCGGTTCACACGGTCGCGGTGACGAGCGTCCTCAAAGGAACGGCCGAGGTTGGCGCCTCCCTGGATGTTGCCGCAACCCCCATCACCTGCACGGGTGGCGAGCTCTATCCTGACGGCGACCCGCTCGACGTCGAGGGGGAGGTCATGCTGTTCCTTACCGCTGACGGCGGCCAGTGGCGGCTTCTGTCACCAGTCCAGGGCGTACTCGAAGCGGGGTCGGCTGGCACCCCAGACCTTGGTAGCTGGTGAGCGGGGCTTGCCCGCTAGAGCCCGAGGACGGTGCGCGCGATGAGGAAGTAGATGATGAGGCCACTCGCGTCAACGAAAGTCGAGATGAACGGGTTCGAGAACACGGCCGGGTCGACCTTCACCGCGCGCGCGAGCAGCGGCATGCAGCCGCCGACCGCCGCCGCGAGGGTACACACTGCGAGCAGTGTCAGCCCGATGACGAGCCCAATCTCGACCGAGAACGCAACGCCTGCGATCGCGAAGCCGAGCGTGCCGAGCAGCAGCCCGAGCATCGCGCCCGTGCGCAGCTCGCGGGTGAGCACTCGCCAGAAGTCGCGCGATCCCACGTCGCCGAGCGCGAGGGCGCGCGTGACGGTCGTCGCCGCCTGGTTGCCGGTGTTGCCGCCCGTGCCGATGAGCAGCGGCACGAAGAGCGCAAGCACGGTGACCTGCTCGATCGTCGCCTCAAACACCGACAGCACCTGCACGGTGAGCGTCGCGCCAACCGCGAGCACGAGCAGCCAGATCACGCGCGAGCGCACGAGCGCACCGACCGGCGTCGAGAGGTACGGGCGGCGGAGCGGCTCGGTGCCGCCCTGACGCGCCGCGTCCTCGCTCTCCTCGTGCTCGAGGATACGGGTCGCGTCATCGATCGTGAGCATGCCCACGAGGCGATCCTCCCGATCCACGATCGGCAGAGCGAGCAGCGCGCGATCCGCACAGCGCCTGGCAGCCTGCTCCGCGTCCTCGATCGCGCCCGCCGTGTGCACCGGGTTCATCATGTCAGCGATGACCAGAGCGCCGTCGGCCGCGAGCAGCTCGCGCAGGCTCACGACGCCGACCACGTGGCGTGAATCATCGAGTACCGGGATCGTGTACACGGTCTCGGCGTCGTCGAGCCGCTCGCGCAGCCGATCCATCGTCTCCGTGACCGTGAAGCTCGCCCGCGTCGACACATACTCGAGCGACATGCGCCGGCCGACGCTGCCCTGCGGGTAGCCGAGCAGCGCAGAGGTGAGCACGCGCTCCTGCTCCGGGAGGCCGCGCAGCAGTCTGGTCGCGAGCGCCGCGGGTACCTCGTCGAGCAGCCAGAGTCGGTCGTCGTGGTCGAGATCACTAAAGAGCTGCGCGACCTCCGCGTCCTGCAGGCCGTGGAGCAGGTCGCTCTGCAGCGCGGGATCGAGGATCTCGAAGACCTCCGCCGCCCGATCCTTCGGGAGCAGCCGGTACATCACCGCGCGCTGCTTGCCGCTCAACCGCTCGAACACCGGGATGATGTCGGGCGCGAGCACCGGACTCAGCTCGCGAGTGATCGCGCTGAGATCGCGGGCAGCGTACAGCTGGGTGATGCTGTCGACGAGTTCGTCCTGCGTCTTCGTCTGCTGGATCGTGACCGGCTGGGTCTGTGCGGGTGGCATGGTCATGGCGTCGCTCCTTCGCCGTGGGGCGCGCACGCGGTAGCGCAGCGCACGCAAAACAGAATGCGGGCGCGATGCGAGTGCGGCGCCCGAGAGGGAGCCGGACGGCGAGTGAGCCGCTACGCCGTGAGGTGCGCGAAGCGGGCGAACACGAGATCCGGCCGAGGACTACAACTGTCACTGGTCACGGATATCACCTCACTTCGGTCGAACACGCGGGATGGCAGCTGCGAAACTGCACGAACGAACCCTATCAGCGTGGCCGCATGCTCGACAACACAGAGCGCGAACCCGGGCCGTGGCTGCAGGCCGGGGCCGGGCTCGCGCTCGCTGCCTGTGTTAGGCGTCCTTGCGACGCTCGCGCACGTACAGCTGCCGACGCACGTTCGCGACGAGCGAGCCGTCGTTCGCGGTGATTGGGATTTCGAACCATCGCAGTACCTTCTTGCCGCCCTCCGCCGCCGCACGCAGCTCGGCGACGGTCTCAGGAGGCATCTCGATGGTTGCGTGCACCGAATCGACACCGGGGGCGACGAACTCGATCTCGGCCGCCTTATCCCAGACGACGTAGTCGCCGCCGAGCTGATTGACTGACAGGATCACGAGGAACGGATCGAGCATCGAGAACAGTGAGCCGCCGAACGCGGTACCCATGTAGTTCGCATTCTCCTCGGTGATGTCCATGCGGATCACCGCCCGCGTGAAGTCGTCAGCGAACTCGACGATCTTCACCCCCTGCGTTGCAAGCGTCGGCCAAGTGTTGAATCCCTCAGCGTGCGTTGCTGCGTCCGTGCCCCACAGGTCGATACCGCTCATCGTGACTCCTTCGTCTGGTTCATAGCTGTCGAACCTCTACTTAACACGAGAAACGGGCAAGGTGTGCGGGCTTTGTCGCCAATCGTGTGGTTTTTACCCCCGTTCGAGGTTGCCCGGGTGCACCTCATGCAAGGCACACGTGCCGCGAGTATCCTGGTGCGGTGACAGCACTCATCTGGTTTCGGGACGACCTCAGGCTCGCAGACCACGCCGCGCTCAGGGCGGGGGCTGCGGATCCAGCCGGCCTGGTTGCCCTCTACGTACTCGACGAAGAGTCCGCGGAGACCCGACCGCTCGGCGGCGCGGCGCGCTGGTGGCTGCACGAGTCGCTCGCCCAGCTGCGAGCTTCTCTCGCTGCGATGGGGGTCCCGCTCGTCCTGCGCAGCGGCCCCGCTGAACGCGTCGTTGGCGACGTCGTCGACGAGTGCGGAGCCGATCGGGTGCTGTGGAACCGTCGCTACGGCGCCGAACGCCACCTGGATGCGCGACTCAAAGCCGCTCTGCGCGGGCGCGGGATCGCGGCACACTCATTCCACGGCGGACTGCTGTTTGAGCCCGGGACCGTGGCCACCGCGACCGGCACCCCGTACCGCGTGTACACCCCGTTCTGGCGTGCCTGTCTCGCGCAGCCGGCTCCCGCCGAGCCGCTGCCGGCACCCGAAACGCTCACGCCTGCCGCGCACCAGCCCGCGAGCGACAGCCTCGACAGTTGGGAGCTGCAGCCGACCACGCCTGACTGGGCTGGCGGACTGGCCGCCCGTTGGATCCCCGGCGAGCAGACTGCGCTTGCCCACCTCGACCGCTTCCTCGAGGAGCGCGCACCCGAGTATCGGGCGCGCAGGGACTTCCCGGCAGTAGACGTTGGGTCAGAGCTCTCGCCGTATCTCCGGTGGGGCGAGATGAGCCCCCGCACCGTCTGGCACACGGCGCTCGCTGCGGCCACGGAGACCGGCGTCGACGTCGGAATGTTCCTCTCCGAGCTCGGCTGGCGCGAGTTCGCGTGGCACACGCTGTTTCATCACTCCGGCCTCGACGCCGCCGGTGAAGCCGCGCCTGGACTGCACGAGCGCGGCCTCAACCCACAGTTCGACGGATTCCCGTGGCGACGGCCCGATCCGCGCGAGCTCACCGCCTGGCAGCGCGGCGAGACTGGCTTCGGCGTGGTTGATGCGGGCATGCGAGAGCTGTGGCAGAGCGGCTTCATGCACAACCGGGTGCGCATGGTCACCGCGTCGTTCCTCACGAAGAACCTGCTCACCGACTGGCGCGTCGGCGAGGCCTGGTTCTGGGACACGCTCGTTGACGCCGACACCGCGAGCAACCCGTTCAACTGGCAGTGGGTCGCTGGCTGCGGGGTCGATGCGGCACCGTACTTCAGGGTCTTCAACCCGGAGACGCAGCAGAAAAAGTTCGATCCCGAGGGGCGCTACGTCGACCGGTGGGCCCCGGAGTCGGTGATGTTGCCGCAGCTCGTCGACCTCCGCGAGACGCGAGTGCGGGCGCTCGCCGCCTACGAATCGATCAAGCTCGCCCCGCGCGAGCGCGGTGAAGGCGGGGCTGGTTAGCTCGCGAGCGCCGCGGCCACCGCGACGGCGACCGTCGGGTGCTCGAAATCGAAGCCCGAGTCCTGCAGTGCCGCGGGCACGACGCGTGCATCGCTGAGCAGTAACGAGTCGGCGGCGTCACGCCCCAGCGCGAGTCGCAGCGCCCACTTCGGTGCTGGCACGAGGTACGGCCTGCGGAGCTCCGCCGCGATCGCGCGGCCGATGTCGTTCGCGCTCGCGGCCTCTGGGCCGGTGAGATTGACGGGCCCGGTGAGCCCTGTATCGATGACGTGGCGGATCGCGCGAACCTCATCGGGGAGGGAGATCCACGGCCAGATTTGCCGCCCGCCGCCGAGCGGTCCGCTCACGCCGAGACGGGTGAGGAGCATGAGGGGCTTGAGCACGCCCTGCGGGTGCAGGATCGGTGCCGTGCGCAGCAGCGCGACCCGCGCGGCGGGGCCGGCCTCGAGCGCGGCTGCCTCCCAGTCGACGCTGAGCTCGGCAAGGAAGGTGTCTCCCGGCACGTCGGTTTCGGTGAGGCGTTCGGCCGGGCGGTCGCCGTAGAAGCCGACCGCGGAGGCCGAGACGAAGTGCGGTGCATCGTCGCCGAGCTCGCGGATCGCGGTCGCGATCGTACGCGTGGATGCGATGCGGGAATCGATGAGCTGCTGACGGTAGCCCTTCGTCCACGGCAGCTTGCCGATACTCGCCCCGTTAAGGTTCACGACAGCGCTCGCGCCGGCGAGCACCGCGGGATCGAGCGGGCGCTCGGGGTCCCAGCGGATCTCGTCGGAGGCGCGGGGTGCATGCCTGACGAGCCGCAGGACCTCGATGTCGTCCGCGCGGAGCGAGCGCACGAGTGCCCCTCCGACCAGCCCTGAGGAACCCGATATGACGATGCTGCCTGTGCTCATGTGCTGCCCCCGTGCTCCCGAACTGCGGACGATGATGTCTCCACACTAGGGCAGCGAGCCGGGAGGCGGCAGGGGGTACCTGTCTATTCCTTGTTGGTGCGCTGGGCAGAGCCGGACGGGTGGATCGCGGCAAGTTCGGTGAGCGCGGCGACGTGTGCGCGGAAGGCGCGGCGTCCCCGCGGCGTGAGCCTTACCCACACGCGGCTTCGGCCCCCGCGGATCGCCCGGCGCTGGCCCGTGTACTCGGCATCGCTCAGCGCGGCGAGTTGCTTGCTCAGCGCCGAGTCAGAGACACCGAGCAGGTCGCGCAGCGCGCCGAACTCCTCCTCGGTCACGGGGTCGAGCAGCGCGCAGATCCGTAGGCGGGGGAGCGGGTGGATCACCGGGTCGAGCCCAGCCCCAGGAGCCCCGGCGTGGTCAGTGCTCGCCACGGCTCGCCCGCCTCGCCCAGGAGCGGTCCATCGCTCTGCCGCCAAACCGTACGAATATGAACAGTGTCACTGCTGCGGTGGCTGGGAGCCACCGCCAGCCGTGCTCGGCGTACAGCGCGTTGCTGAGCCCGCCAAGGATGCCGCCGAGCAGCGCGAACCCGATGAGCGTGAGCTTCATGCCGCCGGAGAGGCGGATCTTGCGCACCGCGGTCGGCTGCTTCCACGCCGCAAACGCGGCGATGCCGAGCAAGAGGATCACCGGGGTGATGTACTGGAGGATCGGCGGCCAATTGCGCATGTACGGCATGAGTGCGAACACCGCGAGCATGAGGCCGAGCATCGTCCAGTAGCGCTTGGGGCGCTGGAGCCGCTTGGCATTGAGCTGTCTCGTGGCTTCGAGTGCGGTCAGAGACTCGGCGGGAGCGGGCTCTTTTTCCATACCGGAAAGAGGATCACTGGTTTTCCACAGTGGAAAGAGTAGAGGTGCTGGTTCTTGCGCGGGTGAACCACAGTGCGCCGCACGCAATGATCGCGGCGGCCCACCCCCCTGGCTCAAGGCTTGCGGCGTTCACCCAGGTGCGCAGACCGAACTCTGCACCAAGCGAGATCGGCGCGAACAGCGCGTACTCGATACCGACGGCGGGACCGGTGGCCAGGCCCCAGCCTCCGGCAAGCGCCACGGCCACGGTGAACCCTCCCGTCAGCGCTGTCGCCGTTGCCCGGCTCCGTCTGAGTGTCACCCACACGAGAAAGAGGGCACAGGCGGCACAGAGCAGCGCGAGGAGAGCTACGGGCAGGACCGGCCGCACTGGCACGCCGGCTGCGATCGTCTCCGTCGCGAGAAGATTGACCCGGCCGCCGGCCGGCAGGAGTTCCTTGTGCACGGCGAGGATCCCAGCTACCAGCACCATCGCGAGCCCGAGCAGCGCACCAGCGGTGGCGACGGTGACAGTCTTGATCGGGCCGTTCATGCGAATACCTCCGGCTGGGGGTCGGCGGCTCTTCGCCGCCGCCGACCGCGTGACCGCAAGCTTAGACGCGCTCCCGCACCACCGCGCGACGCAGCGCCACGAAGAGCACAATCATTCCCGCAGCGAGGAACATGTGGCCGAGGCCGGCGATCCCCGAGATCATCTTCGTGGATTCCTCACCGAGCACAGTGAGGCTGCCGTGCCAGATGAGCATTGCCGAAGTGAGCACAACGCCCGCGTTGTAGAGCCAGAAGAACCAGGCGAAGAGCTTCGGGCTCGCTGAGATCGTGAACACCTTCTCGAGTCCGAGCACGATGAGGAGCACGATGAACCCGAGCGTGAGCAGGTGCGTGTGTGCGAGCCCGAGCTGGGTGAACTGCCCCTCCGGGAAATCGTTGAGCTTGGTGAACTCGCGGTAGAAGAGGCCCGAGGCGACCCCAACGAGCATGTAGATGAACGAGGCGTTGAGCAGTTTCTTCATGATGGTGTCCTTTCAAGAACGATGGTGTGGTGGTGAGTTTTTGGGCGCAGTAATCAGCGCTGCCAGGCAGTGGGCCGACGGCGGGGCTAGATCAGGCCGGTTTCCCTGGCGACGTGGATCGCGCGGGATCGGCTGTCGACGTCGAGCTTCGTGAAGATATGCGCGACGTGGCTCTTGACGGTTGCCTCGGTCACAAACAGTGCGCGGGCGACCTCACGGTTCGCGGCACCGGTCGCGAGGAGCCGCAGCACCTCAACCTCGCGCTCGGTGAGCTTGGGGAGCGGATCGCGCATGCCCTTGAGTACGCGCGATGCGATGTCGGGCGTGAGGAACATGTCGCCTGCGGCCGCGCGCTCGATGCCCTCGACGATGGTTTCTGGGGCGACGTCCTTCAGCAGGTATCCCGCGGCACCCGCCTCGATGGCTCCGAGGATCTCGGCGTCCCGGTCAAAGGTCGTGAGAATGAGCACGGCAGGTGCCGGGTCGAGGGCGCGCAGCGCCGCTGTTGTCTCGATCCCGTCGATCCCTGCGCCGAGTCGCAGGTCGCAGAGCACGACGTCTGGCCGCAGCTGCTCGGCGAGCGCGATGGCTGCCTCGCCCGTTGCAGCCTCTCCGACCACGGCGACGCTGTCGCCAGTGTCGAGCACTGCGCGGAGCCCGCTGCGCACGACCGGGTGGTCGTCGACGAGCAGCACGGTGATGGTCATGGGGTCTCCTTGGGAACAGTGGCCTGGTCGATGTGGATCGGCAGGTGCGCCGAGATAGCGGTGCCCTCGCCCGGGGAGCTCTCAACGTCGAGCCCGCCGCCGAGTTCGCGCAGCCGGTCCCGCATGAAGCGCAGCCCGTAGCTCGACGATCCGGCGGTCGCGACAGGGCTTCTCTCCCACGCCGAAGCGTCGAAGCCCGTGCCGTCGTCGATCACGTCCATGCGCACCGAATCGCCCGCGTCGATGAGGCTGAGCACGACGCGGCTTGCCTGAGCATGAACGCGCACATTGGCGAGCGCCGACTGCGCCGACCGCAACAGGCCCACCTCGATCTCGGTCGGGAGTAACGGCAGGGTGTCATCGACGTGCAGCTCAGCTCGGATCCCTGTCTCCTCGTGTGCCCGGTCGAGCATGCGCTGCAGCGCTGAGGTGAGCGCTCCGTCCTCAAGCTCGGCGGGGACGAGCTCGGCGACGATCCTGCGCACGTCGGCGAGACTGTCGCCGGCGAGCGTCTCGACCTGGGTGAGGGCGAGCTCGGCGGCGGGGTCGCTCGTGCGGTTGCTTCCGGCGTGCGCGAGCAACCGGATCGACGAGAGCGCCTGCGCGATCGTGTCGTGAATGTCGCGCGAGATGCGTGTCCGCTCAGCGATCGCGCCGGCCTCGCGCTGGGCGACGGCGAGCTCGTCCTGCAGCTCAGCCATTTCGGTCTGTGCGAGCCTCAGGGAGGCGACGAGCCGCTCGCGTTCGGCGGCTTCGTGGAGCAGCTGGAGGTAACCGCGGGAGATCCCGAACGCGAACACCCCGCCGATGAGCGGGCCAAACACGTTCGCGTAGCTCGTCGTGCCGTGATGGAGAATCGGCGCGACCGCGACGACGGCGAACACGCACACCGAGTACACGAGCCCCCAGTGCAGCGGCAGGAGGTGCCCCGCGAGGAGCCAGAGGAGGAACGCCAGCCAGACGAATTCGGGGGAGACCGCGACGGCGGCGATCCAGACGGCGGCGAAACCGACGAGCCACCACGTCACCGCGCTCGTCGCCGCGACCCGGCTGGGGATGAACGCCCCTGCCGTGTGCCAGGCGAGGATCGCGACGCCCGCGATGATGGCGGCCGGGGGAGCGACGCCGTCGCCGAGCGCGCGGATCACGCCGATGACTGTGAGCGCCAGCGCGATGAGATGCTGGCCGACCTGCATCGCCCGCACGGTGGGCTCGGCGGGGCGCGTGGCCATGGCGCCATCGCGTGTCAGCGGCGCGTCTACGAGGCTCATGCGTCAATTCTCTCTCGTTGCGAGAGCTTTCCGGGGAACCAGACCCGATCTCCCACCAGACTGAAGATCGCGGGCACGATGACGGTCCGCACGATGAGCGTGTCGACGAGCACTCCGACGCCGACGATGAGCCCAAGCTGACCGAGGGTGACGAGTGGGAGCACACCGAGCGCGGCGAACACTGCGGCGAGCACAATCCCGGCGCTCGTGATGACGCTTCCGGTGTGCGCGACGGCTTCGACCATCCCTGCGCGGGTGCCAAGCTTCTTCGCCTCCGAGCGTGCCCGGTGCACGAGGAAGATCGTGTAGTCGATCCCGAGCGCGACGAGGAAGAGGAACGCGAGCAGCGGCACCTGCAGATCGAGTGCCTGCTGGCCGAAGAGCACCCGGCTGAGCCAGGCCCCTGCGCCGATAGCGGCGACCGCGCTCGCGAGGTTCACGGCGAGCAGCAGCAGTGGCGCGACGAGCGAACGGAGCAGGAACATGAGCACCAAGAAGCTGACGGCAAGCACGAGCGGTGCGATGAGCCAGAGGTCCTGCTGGTTGCCGTCGCGGGCGTCGAGATCGGTCGCGGTTGCCCCGCCGACGAGCGCCTGGTCGAGTGCGTCAGTGCCTGGAATCGCATGCACTGCCTCGCGAAGCTCGGAGATCTGCTCGAGGCTCTGTTCCGTGCTCGGAGCGTACTCGCTCGTCACCATAATCTTCGTGAGCGTGCCGTCGGCTGTCTCGCCGACCGGGTGGGCGCGCACGACGCCCTCGACGCCCTTTGCCGCATCGACAACATTGCCAGCGCTATCGCTCGCCGACACGATGAAGATCGGCTGCGCCTCGCCGGGCGGGAAGTGCTCAGAGAGTACCTCGAGGCCCGCAGCAGACTCAGACTCGCCGCGGAACTTCTCGACCTGGTCGAGCCCGACGGAGGTGCCGAGGAGGCCCGTCGCCATCACTGCGAGCAGCGCGAGGCCTGCGGTGAGACTGACCGCGGGGCGGCGGGAAACGCGGGTTGCGATCGCGCGCCAGACGCCGCCGGTGTGGGAGGTGCTGTTGCTACCGGCACCGCCTGCTGCGCCAGTACCCCCGGCTGCGGCCGGGCGGGGAACGAACGGCCAGAAGACGCCTCGTCCGCACACGGCGAGGAACGGTGGGAGCACGAACAGCACGGCAGCGAGCGCGATGACGAGTCCGATTGCCGAGGAGACCCCGAGGCCGTGCGTGCCGGGAATCACGGCGAGCACGAGCGTGAGGAGGGCCGCAACGACCGTCACGTTCGAGGCGAGGATCGCCGGGAGGGTCTTGCGCCAGGCGGTGCTGAGCGCCGCCCGATGATCCTCGGTGGTGAGAAGTTCCTCACGGTAGCGGGAGATGAGCAGCAGCGCGTAGTTCGTGCCCGCGCCGAAGACGAGCACGCTGATGATGCCGGCGTCGAACTGCAGGTCCCAGGCGGCACCCGCAGCCGCGGTCATTCGACCTGCGAGGCCGTCAGCGAGTGCCACGACGATGAGCGGCACGATCCAGAGCACGGGTGATCGGTAGGTGACAATGAGCAGCACGGCGACGATGAGGATCGTGACGAGCAGCAGCGTGAAGTCGGCTCCCTCGAACGCGCCAGCGATGTCTGCGCCGAAGGCCGGGCCGCCGGTGACCTGCAGCGAGAGGCCCGTGAGGCCTACGATCTCCGACCCGGCGGTATCGCTCGCGTCAGCGCCGCTGGCAGCCGCGATGTCCGCCCTGAGCGCCTTCACGATCTGCGCCGTGTCAGTGTTCGTCTCGCCGACCTTGATTGGGGTGACGAGCAGGGCCGCCTTGCCGTCGTCGCTCAGCATGGGGCCGCTTGACTCGGCATCCGCGTGGGCGTTGAGCACCGGGAGGAGCTGCTCGAGCGTGGCGGTGTCGTCCGCTGTCAGCTCGCCGCCGTCATCACGGGATGCGACGACGAGGACCGACTGCCGGTCGGCGTTCGGGAACTGCGCGAGGAGTTCGCTGGTGAGGGCTGACTCGGAGGTTGCGGGTGCCTGCGCGTTGCGTGCCGGCGCTTTCGCCGACCCGAATACGCCGAACAGTGCAACCATCGCGATGAGTGCGACGCCGAGCGAGATCCACGCGCCGCGCCGGGAGGTAAGAGGGGAAGAAGCCATAACATCAACTTCACCAGCGCGCGCCCGTTCTGGCATCGGGGGCGATGGTGAACTGTCCCTCATCCAAAAGGATGAGGGAGGGTGCGAGCGGCCACCGCACGTACCCTCCCCAGTGGGCGCCCCGACAGCCCAGCGGCGCTAGTCGAGCGCCCGGCGCACGAGGCTGCGGGGCGGCCGAGTGAACAGGAGCGCGGCACCGAGGCCCGCGACGATTACCGCGGCCCCGAGCAGCGCCTGCGCATCCCACATGACCACCGTGCTCAGCCACGCGCCGCTCGACTCAAGATGCCTGTTCCAGGCAACCTGGTACGAGGCCGCAGCGATGCCCGCGAGCAGCCCGGCTGGCACTCCGAGCGTGAGGATCACGGCTGCGCGTGCGAGCCCAAGCCGTCGGAGCGTTCGCCGATCAGCTCCGACCGCGAGCATGGTCGCTGCGTCGCGACGACCCTGCGTCGCGGACAGCAGCACGGCGACGCCGGTCGCGGCGACGGCGACAAAACCGAGCAGCAGCGCCGGGGCGGCGGTGAGCACCCGTGAGTACAGATCGCTGCCAGGAGACAGCCTGTCGTTACCGTCGGGGGTGGTGCCTGAGACGAGCGACTGGAACGCGGTGCGGTCGGTGACCGCCGACAGCTCCGCGGTGCTCAGCGGCTGCGTCACGGTAGCGATGTCGCCGAGGTAGTGCAGTTCGTCGACGCCGAGCCGCTCCGCGGTATCGGGGGACACGACGAATGGCGCGCCAACGCCAGGCAGGAACGCGCCGGGAATCTCGATGATCTCGTCGGTGTCGGCCTCCTCGCTGAGCATCTCGGGATCGATCCCGACACGCACGGTCCCCGCCGCACTGATGAGTGTCGCGTCGCCGACGACCGCTCCGCCCTCATCGAGCACACGAGCGGCATCGACAGCCCCGGGCATCCCGGTCGCCCGGAGTGCGTCGCCGCTGAAGAGGAAGACGTTGCCCTGGGAATTCATGCCACCGATCCTGAACGATGCGTTGTATGCAGCTCCCGAGTGCTGAGACACGCAGCGCAGCGGAGCCCCGAGTTCGATGGCACTTGCCGTGTGCGGAGCCTCGCCCAGCGGGCAGGCTCGATCAGTGGGCGGAAATGGCTGCAGCTGGAGCGTCGAGGTGCGTGCCACCTCAAGGATGGGCACGCTTCCCGTCACCGCGGGGGTGTCCGAGCGGATGTCGTCAATCGCCGCGCCGACCAGGAGTGCGTTGAAGTCGTCGCTGATGCCGACGGTCGGCGTGAGCATGAATGTTCCCTGCCAATCGAGCGTGGTACCGCTGTCACGGTAGCTCGCCATTGCGGACGCCCCGAACACGAGCGAGAACGACGCCGCGGCGACCGCGAAGAGTACCCCGAGGGCTGCGGGAACGGTGCGCGATGGGTGATCCGCCGCGTCGCGGAGCGCGAGTCGGAGCGCGGGCTTGGCGTGCTGCCCGCGCCGACCGAGCCAGGCAATGACCGCGCGAACGGTGAGCGCGAGCCCCGCCGCGCCGAGCAGCAGAGAAGCCGTGATCAGGAAACCGAGGGCCTGCGCGCCCGGCGGCGCTGCCTGCATCGCCGACTCCGGATCGAAGGCTACTTCGCCGAGTGGCATCATGAACGCCAAGACCCCGAGCGCGACGGCGACGACAAGGAGCGCCGGACCGCCACACGCGGTGACCACGCGCATCGCCCTGCCGCGCGCCGGCCGCGCGGGCCGACGGTCGCGCAGCGCATCGACCGGGGCGAGCCGTGCAGCCGTGAGGGCAGGAGGGAGCGCCGCGACCGTGCCGAGCCCGACGGCGATGACGAGAGCGACGGGCAGGATCCACACCGGGAAGTGCGCGAGCAGCGATGCGACACTGTACCGGGCGTCGATCCCGCCGCCACCCTCACTGAGGCGCTCGAACAGAGCGTTAACCCCGAAGGAACCCGCGACGCCGAGCACCAGGCCGAGAACGCCGCCGACGAATCCGAGCACGATGCCCTGCGCGAGGATGATGCGGCGCAGATCGCGGGGAGCCGCGCCCGCTGCTGCCGCGAGGCCGAGGGACCTGCGCGACTGTTCCGCCGAGACCGCAAATGCAGGGGTTACGAGGAACAGCACGAGCAGCCCGCCGACGACACTCATCGCGATGATCCCAACGATCGCCTCGATGTACGCGCCCACGTCGAGCGGCACCGGATACAGCTCGCTGGCCGCGGGGTAGTTCGTCAGCACGTGCTTCGACACCGCGAAGGCCTGCAGCGCGTTCAGCTGTTTCGCCTGCTCCCACGTAACGTCACCGCCGATCGCGAGCCAGTGTCGTTGGATGCCCGCCGGCAGCTCGTCGACGAGGCCCGAGAGCCAGGCTGACAGCGCCCAGGCGTGCGGGGTCGTGGCCCCGGCGCCGCCATCGCTACCGTCGTCCGCGATGCCCACGATGCGGTAGCCGCGTTCGGAATCCTGCATCGCGGCGGCGGTGTTGCCGTCGGTGCTGCGCCACCCGGTGTCCGGCGGAGCGAGCAGCGTGAGCGTGTCGCCGGGCACCGCGCTGAGTCGGTCCGCGAGAGCCCCATTGATGAGGATCTCGGTCGACGCTGCTGGCAGCCTGCCCGCGGCGACCTCCGGGGCGAGCAGCGCGAAGGCCCCAGGCTCGGCCTCCGTGAGCGTCGCGGTGCCCAAGCGGTCGAAGCCGAGCCCGCTGAGCCCCGCTGCCGCGGCGCCAGCGGCGCCCTGTTCCCCGGGCGCAAGCCCGAGACCAGTTGACGCGATGAGCGTCGGTGACGTCCAATACTCGTGGAGTTCAGTGCCGGGAACGAGGAGACGGCCCACATCCTCCGACCCCGCGGGCAGCACCTCAGTGTCGTCGATCCACGGGCCCGGCGGCCCCTCGGGCAGCTGCTCGAACGGTGGTGCATCGCGGGAGATCGCGGTGGCAGTGATCACCGCGTCTGCGCCCGCGGGGATGGATCGCAACGCTTGCTCGGCGCTCGTCGCGCTGCTTGCAGACACCGCGATGAACCCGACGAGCGCGGCGACGGGGAGAGCGATGAGGATCCCGGAGAGCACCGTGCGTGTACGGTGCCGGAGCGCGTCGCGGCTGGCGAGTCTGAGGACGGGACGCCAGGAGCCAACCGCGCGGGACATGCGGCTCATGCGCCTGTGCCGGTCGCGTTGCTGCCCGTCGTGAGCAGCGTCGCGGGGTCGGAGGGGCCGGTCACCCCAGAGATCTTGCCGTCGCGGAGGTAGACCGTGTGGTCGGCCCATGCGGCGAAGCGTGACTCGTGCGTGACCAGCACCACCGCCGCACCGCGGTCGGCCCTGTCGCGCAGCAGCTCAAGGATCGCGCTGCCGGTGTTGCTATCGAGCGCGCCCGTCGGCTCGTCTGCGAGGAGCAGCGTCCGGGGCCCAACGAGGGCGCGCGCGATTGCGACGCGCTGCGCCTGACCGCCAGACATGTCCTCGGGGCGGCGGCCCGCCAGCTCAGCGATCCCGCACTCCTCGAGCGCGGCCTGCGCGGCCGTGAAGGCTGCACGCCGGGCCCAGCCATCGAGCTCCAACGGAAACGCGACGTTCTCGGCAGCGGTGAGCCCGGGCAGCAGGTTGAAGTCTTGGAAGACGTAGCCGACACTGCGCCTGCGCAGCTCGGCCAAGGCCTTCGTGGTCTGACCCGCGAGCGGGCTGCCCTCGACGAGCACCGCGCCCGCGTCGGGGGAGTCAAGCCCGCCCGCGAGATTGAGCAACGTCGACTTTCCCGAGCCCGAGGGCCCCATGACGGCGATGAACTCTCCCGGATACACCGAGAGCGAAACGTCATCGAGCGCCCGCACCTCGCGGGCACCCTCGCCGTGTAGCCGGGTCACCCCGCGCAGTTCGAGGATTGGGGTGGGGCCGGCGATGTTTCTGGCGGCCTCGGTTCCCCCGTCGGACGTGCCGGTGTTCGCGCTGTTCGCGCCCTTGCCGTGCGTTGTGCCGCTCATCGCGCGCCCTCGCTGCCTGTCGCCGCGCGCTGGGCGCGCTCCTGCGGATCGGCTTCGTGCTCTCCCCCGGCGTGCTGCGCGGAAGTGCCCGGCCCTTGCTGCCCCGTTCGCGATCCTGATGGTGCGCGGTTCGCGGCGCGCAGCAGTGTGGCTTCAGCGTCGTCGATCCAACGCAGCTCGGCCTCGGCCTGGAAGATGTGGTGATCGACGACGAGACGCGCGACGACTTCGTCAGCGGCGATGCTGCGGCGCACCCGGGTCAGGTCATGCATTGCCCGTTGGGTGGCCGCGCGCTGCGTCTGCAGCAGCTCCGAGACGTCGACGCCCGGGGTCACGGCGGCGAGTGCGAGCTTGAGCACGAGCTCGTCACGGCCGCGCTGCTCGGCGAGCACGGGGCTCGCCCACCAGAGGGCGAGTTCCTCCCGACCCGCGGGGAGGAGCTGCCACAGCTGGCCATCCGCCGGACGTTCGGCCATGCCGTCGCGTTCGAGCCGTTGCAGGGTTGACGACACCTGCCCGATGTTCAGGGGGAGTCCCTGTCCGGTGGTCGCGTCGAACCGCTTGCGGAGTTGATAGGTGGAGGACGGCTCAGCAGCGAGGAGCGCGAGCATTGCGTGTTTGACTGACATGGTGGCCTTCTGTGCTGGGAACCCCACGAGGGGTTACTGCGTAACTAGTTACAGAGTAACCCCGGTGGGGGTCATGCGCAAACGGAATCCTCAGCACGCAACCTAAGTGTCGAAATGGGGTGGCTACGACGGGGTGGGCCTCCTTACTGCGGCAGTGTCGAAACCGTGCCAATAGGGGCCGAGCCTACTGGCCTGGCTAGATAGCGATAGCGAAGTCGTCGAGTTCGTGCACGGAGCCGCCCGCGGCAAGCGCAAGCTCGTACGCCTCGACCCGCTTCTCATCAATCTCAGTGTTCGTGGTGCCTCGCTTCCAGTACCCGAAGACGGCGACGTCATCCTTTCCGAGGCCTGTGTCCTTTCGGAAGAACGAGCGAATCGCCCGCATCTCATCGCGCTCG
Organism: Leucobacter sp. G161; assembly: GCF_001482305.1. GTDB lineage: Bacteria > Actinomycetota > Actinomycetes > Actinomycetales > Microbacteriaceae > Leucobacter. The sequence continues at coordinate 15,206 of NZ_LOHP01000061.1, read as the reverse complement.
CCCGCGGCCCACACCACAACTGATGCGGGGTCAGGAAGCGTGGCGATCTGGTCGGAGAACCCTGTACCAGGGGTGATTCGCGTGAGTGTCAGTCCAGGGAACACGGGCAGCTCGGCGAAGGCGTCCACGTCGTTCGTGGCGACCCAGCCGCGGCCCGTGAGATTCGGATCTGCCTGCTCGAGGATTGCGTAGAGCGCCGGGATCGCGGTCGCGTCCGCGAAGAACACTGCGTCGCGGCCGCCTGTCTCAGGGAGGTTGGCGTGTGGCCGTGGCCCGCCGAACTTCACCTGATCGCCGATCTTGAGCGTGTCGATCCACTGCATCATCGGGCTTGCCTCGCCGTGCTTGACGACGTCAACCTCAATCGTTCCGGTGCTCGTGTCTGCTGAGCGCACCGTGTACACGCGCGATGTGGGGCCGAATCGCTCATCGAGGTAGAACCGGATTGCAACGTTCGGCAGTGACCAATTCGGTTCGGTAGCAAGATCGGGGATGCGGAGCACTACGCGGGCGAGCTCTGGCGTGATATCCGCGAATGAGACTACGGTGGCGTGGGCGAGCTGCAAGCCGCGGTTGTGGTCGTCGGAATCTGTCGCCCGCGGCTTCTTGCCTGCCGCTTGCTGGCTCTTCGGTGCTGGCGTGCTGCTGGGAGTCGGGGTCTGGGCAGTCATGCTGTCTCCTGTTCTGTCACGAGGTCGGGCTCGTGAACGCTGGGGGTGGGTGGTGGTGTGGTCGGGAGATCCGGGTACATAGCGGGTGGCTCTGAAGCCTGGCGTCGCCGATCGCGCGGCACGATAAGGGGCCTTCCCGTTTCGGGATCTGGCAGGACGAGGGCGTCGAGGTCGAACACCTCGCGCAACAATTCAGCCGTCACGATCTCGCTTGGGGTTCCCTCGGCGACGATGCTGCCGTCACGCATCGCAACGATATGGGTTGCGTATCGGGCTGCAAGATTGAGATCGTGGAGCACGGCGACGAGCGTGCGCCCATCGGTGTGGAGCCTCGAACATAGATCGAGTACGTCGATCTGGTGAGAGATATCGAGGTATGTGGTTGGCTCATCGAGCAGCAGGATCGGAGTTTCCTGTGCGAGCGCCATCGCAATCCAGGCCCGCTGCCGCTGTCCTCCGCTGAGCTCCTCGACGAGGCGCTCGCTCTGCTCCGTCATTTCGACCTCGGCGAGTGCTCGCTCGACGGCGACCTGGTCAGTCGTGCTCCACTGCTGGAGCAGGCTCTGATACGGATTCCGCCCGCGTGCGACGAGGTCTGCAACGGTGATCGCGGTCGGCGTCGCCGGTGCCTGGGCGAGGGTTCCGATGCGACGTGCGACCTGCTTCGTGCGGATCTTAGCGAGGTCGGTGTCACCAAGCGTGACCGAGCCAGAGGTCGGACGAAGCATCCGCGACAGCGCGCGCAGCAGCGTCGATTTGCCGCAGCCGTTTGGGCCGATGATGACCGTGAAGCCCCCAGCTGGCACAGTGAGGTTCAGACCGTTGACCACGGTGCGCTGACCGTATGCGAGTGCGAGCTCGTGTGCCGACAATTCCGGTGAGGACGTCGCGGGGTACGGGCTCGCCTCGCTGCGGGCGGGAGATATGCGGGTAAGTGAAGTCATAGAAGATCCGTTCAAATCCGTCGGGCGAGCAGCCAGAGGAGGTACATACCGCCGAGCACGCTCGTCACGAGCCCGACAGGGGTGCGAAGCCCCACATCGAGGTGCTGGGAGAGGAGATCGGCGCCTGCGAGGAGGACGGCGCCAACAATCGCAGATAGTCCGACGAGCACGCCTGGTACCGGTGCGAGGTGCCGGGCGATGTGCCCCGAGGCGAAGGCGATGAACGCGATGGGGCCTGCGACGGCAGTGGCAGCAGCCGCGGCCGTCACCCCGATGAGCATTGCTGCAAAGCGGGTACGTTCGACGGGAACGCCAACGCTGTGGGCTGCTTCATCGCCCATTTCCATGAGCGCGAGACTGCGGCCCAAGCGAAGCAGCACCGGGGTGACGATCGCGAGCACCGCGCAGGAGAGCGCGACGTGCACCCAGCCGCGCCCGAGCAGGGAACCGGTCGTCCAGAGCTGGGCGACCAGTGCGTCGTCCACGTCGGCGCGCGCGATGAGTAGCGCCGAGAATGCGCTCACGACTGCTCCGACACCGATGCCGACGAGCACGAGTCGCAGCCCTCCTGTGACACCATCGCGGCGGGCAAGGCAGTACACGGCGAGCGCGGTGAGCATGCCGCCGACCACCGCGGCGACCGCCGTGGCGAGCATGCCGCCGCCGAACACGATGATCTGGAACACTGCGGCTGTCGCCGCCCCCGAGGTGAACCCGATGATGTCGGGGGACCCGAGCGGGTTGCGCGAGAGCGATTGGAAGGTTGCCCCACTCATGCCGAGTAGCGCGCCGACAGCGGCCGCGGTGAGCGCACGGGGGAGCCTTCTGCCGAGTACGGAGCGGGTTGTGGAGGGCTTGGCCTCGCCGGCAACGACGGCTGCGAGGTCGTCGAAGCCGAGCCGGATCGTGCCGATCATGAGTGATGTCACGATGACGGCGATGAGTGCGACGAGGGCGATGCCACCAACGATGAGGAGCCTCGGGCGCACGCGGATCGACGCGCGGCCGAGCCGGATGACGGGGACTGAGAACGTGGTCACAGCGCTGCTACCTTTCGCGATCGGACGAGGGCCACAAACAGCGGGCCCCCGAACAGAGCGGCGGCGACGCCGGTTTGCAGCTCGGCTGGAGCGACGCTGGCCCGGCCGAGGGTATCGGCCAGCACGAGGAGCGTCGCGCCGAGGACAACCGAGGCGGGGATGAGGCGGCGGTGCTCGTTGCCGGTGAAGAATCGGGCGATGTGGGCTGCCCCCAGACCGATGAAGCCGATTGGGCCGGCGGCCGCAGTCGCGGCACCCGCGAGCAGGACCACTGCAAGGGCGGCGCCGATGCGAGCGGAGCCCGTATGGGTGCCGAGCGCCGTCGCGACGTCGTCGCCGAGGGTGATGGCGTTGAGGGGCGCGATGAGGAGGAAGCTTGCGAGGATCCCCACAGCGATAAACGGAGCTACCGTGACAATCACGTCGAAACCTCGGCCCTGGAGCGAGCCAATTGACCAGAACCTGAAGGAGTTGAAGGCCGCCTCGTTGCTGATCAGGATCATCTGAGTGAGCGCGCCGATGACGATGCTCACGGCAGTGCCAGCGAGCGCGATCCGGACGGGGGTGCCCGCGTTGCCGCGTGCGCTGCCGAGCAGGTAGACGACCGTGGCGGCAGCGGCCGCACCGATGAACGCGAACCAGATGTAGCCGCTCACGTTGTCGATGCCGAGGAAAGCGATCGCGATGACGACGGCGAGCGATGCACCCGCGTTGACTCCGAGTATGCCTGGGTCCGCAAGCGGGTTGCGCGTGACCGACTGCATGAGCGTGCCGGCCAGGCCCAGTGCGGCCCCGACAACGATGCCAAGCACAATTCGCGGCAACCTCGACAAGACCACGACGAGGTGGGCATCGTTCGACGGGTCGTAGCTGAAGATCGCCGCGACCACGGTGGCCGGGTCGATCCTGCTCGAGCCGAGCCCCAGCCCGAGCACGGCGGTGATCGCGAGCGCGGCGAGCGATGCGAGCATGAGCAGCGCCGTGCGCCGCGCCGCTGAGCGGTGAGGCGCAGGCGCCTCACCGCTCAGCGTGTCGAGTCGAACGGTCACCTGTCTACTTCGGGAAGGTGTTGACGAGCAGTTCGACGGTCCGCTTCGCGCTGTAGTAGTCAAGGCGGAACGAGTCGGTTCCCATCGTGTACACCTGGTCATTGGTGATCGCCGGGAGGTTTGCGAGCAGTGCGTCGTTCGAGAAGTCTGAGACGGGATCGCCTCCGGTCATGGCGACGGTGAAGATGGTTGCCGCGTCTTCGAGACCCGCGGCCGCGTTCTCGCTTGTGAGGGTTCCGACGCGCCCGCCTTGGCCCTCGGAGAGGAACTCTTCCTTAGCCGGCTGATAGTCGAAGCCGAGCGAGCTGAGCAGCATGGCCTGCGGGCTCTCCACGTTGAACGGCCAGGAGCCCTCGGGGCCCATGTAGATGAGCGCGGTTGTGGGCTGGGGCGGCAGCTTGATCTTGGAAGCCTGCTCAGTGATCCACTGATCGTACTCGGCGATTCGCTCTGTCGCCTCAGCCTCGAGCCCTGTGGCTTCGCTGATCTGTTCCGTGATCTCCTGCCAAGTAATATCCGCGTAGCTGATAAGCACAGTCGGTGCGATCTCTGACAGCTGCTCATACGCTTCAGTTGCGCTATCGCCGCCCGAAGCCGAGCCAATAATAAGGTCGGGCTCGAACTGGTCGATGGCGTCGAGGTCGAGCTCCAGATCCTTGTAGGCGATTTCGATGCCGCGTTCGACCGCAACATCCGCCCATTGGGTGAAGAAACCATTGTCGTCGGTGAGGGGAGTGACGGGCGCCGCGGCCGTCGCGACGAGCGGAGCGTCGATCGAGAGTAGCGCGCCGGTGAATGACGGGGCGGCGGAGACAATTCGTAGCGGCTTTTCATCGATCGTCGTGGATCCGGCGGCGTGCTCGACTGTGCGTGGCCAACCTTCGGTGGCCTCAGCCTTGGAATCGCCGTCCGAGGACGCGTCAGGGGTTGTGGAGCTGCATCCGGCGAGCAGTAGAGCAGCAGCGGCAGCTGCCGCGATGAGGGTGGGCAGGCGTCTAGCCATGCGGGAAACCTCCGAGTTGGATCAGTGTTGAGTGACGGCACAGCGGTGCGCGCTATCCTCAAAGTTAGCCATGCCTTACCTTCGTCTGTTGATTGGAAACGACACCGTGTTACCAGCCGCGCAACTCCCGCCGGTCCGCCTCACCGAACCGATGCTCTACGCAGTCATCCGCGGCAGCGCGCTCCTCACCGCGGGCTCATCGGAAATGCGCCTGGTCGCGGGGGCGGGCGTGTGGGTTCCCGCGGGGGAGGTGGTTGAGGTTCGGCCCGCGATTGGCGCGGTCCTTATTCCCGTGCCGGCTCGGGGAGAGGGACTGTCCGGTACGACGATCGTCCATATTCCGTCCGCCACGGTCCCGGCCCTGCTCAGCGCATTCGCGAACGCGCTTGGGCACCTCGACAGTGCGCCGTCCGCGCCGCTGACGGTACGGGGAACCGGCCAGGGCCCGCTTACGGCTCCGCCGATGCCGCGTTCGGATGCACTCGGTGTGCTTGCCGATGCGCTCCTGGCATCTCCGGCCACCGACCTTGCGAGCGCAGTCTGCCGGGCTGTGCCGGGGTGGAGCTTGCGAACTGTGCAGCGGCGCTTCCGCGACGAGACCGGATGGACAATCGCTGCATGGCGGCGACGCCATCGCCTGCGTTCCGGAGCCGAGCTGATCACCGCTGGCAGAGATCTCGAGTGGATCGCCCACCACATCGGCTATGCGAGTCTCGCGGGGTTCATTCGCGCCTTTGCTGAGGCTGCCGGCGTCACTCCGGGACAGTGGCGCGCAGGCGTCGCGACCGAGGGAAACCTGACAGCGGAGATCGTGGTGCCTGACACCGAGGTTGGTGCGAACCGAACCTGGACTCGGGTCAACGGTTCACATGTCGCCGTGTGGGCTGCGATCGGCCCAGCGGAGTTGGTGATCGCGAATCGCAGCATTTCATTGAGCGAGGGCGACGCAGTGATCATCCCCGCGGGCAGTCGGAACGAGCTGCGCATCCCACCCGGCTCGGTGCTCATGCCACTCGGCTACCGTTCCGCGCTGCGCGGGAGCATCGGTGCGCCGCTTGAACCGGCGCGCATCGGCGGCCTGGGAACACTCGAAATGCTGGAAGCTGTGCTCGCCACATACACACGTGTCGGCGTGGTCGGCATCGATCCTGACCGTGGCTTCAGCGCCGCACTTGCTGGTTCACGTCGAGCCCCGGTGACTCCCGATGACGGGAAGCTAGCAGCGCTTGCGAACCTCTTCGTCCGTGCCCCAGAGCTGCGTACCTGCGACGCAGCCGCGCGGCTGGGAACATCGGAACGGGAGCTCTACCGCCTTGTGCACGCCCGTACAGGGGAACCGCTCGCCGCGTGGCTGCGGATGCTGCGAATGACGCGCGCGCGTAACCAGCTCGGTGACGGCGAAACACCAACCGAGGTATCGCGCGAGCTGGGATACGCGCACCTGCCTGCCTTCTCTCGGGCGTTCCGTGCGGTGCACGGAGCAGGCCCCTCCGTGCTGAGTGTCCCAAACCTGAAGCCGACTCGGGAAGCATGGGGACGAGAGCAACGCGTGCCGGCTTCAACGTTGTGACGTAGAGCGGCTCGGCACTGCAGCTGGCCGCCGCGAGCTTGCGCTCGGGCAACCAGAACACCACGGCCTCTTGATGCTCGATATCAGCAGACGTGTCATACCCCTCCGGGAGCCTTCGGGGGATCTCGACTGCGACGACTTGCTCGCTCCGGTCAAGAACTGCGCAGCCTGACAGCCATGCGGAGCGCGCGCGTGCCCCTACGTCGCGGGGGTGTCTGGCTCCTCTTTCTTCGAGTGCGGCAGCGTGCCGTAGATCTTGCCGAGCACGAGGCGCTCGCACAGCGTCCACGTGGTCGTCGTCGCAAGGTACAGCGCGGCGGCGAGCGGAACGATGGCGGCGATGAACACCGTGATGAACGGAACGAAGCTCATCATCTTCGTCATCCCAGAGAGATCGGGCATACCCTCCGGCATGTTTTGGGGCTTCGGGGCTGGCGCGGGGGTCGGGGGAGTGAGCAGGCGACGGGACGTCTGTGTGACGATGCCGATGAGTACCATGATCGCGACACCCACGGCCGCGTGCGTGACAGTGATGTTGCCCCCGAAAAGATCGCCTGTGAGGCTGGCGTCCAAACGAATCCCGAGGAACGACTTGCTCAACAGGGCATTGGATTCGCCGTCGATCTCGGGCAAAATGAAAAGCCCGTAGACCGCCATGAGCACGGGCATTTGCGCGAGGACTGGGAGGCAGCCTGCGAACGGCGATGCCTTCTCAGCGGCGTAGAGCTCCATAGTCTTTCGCTGGCGCACCTCGGGGTTCTTGTATTTGCGCTGGAGTTCGGCGAGCTTCGGGGCGATCCGCTGTCTGGCAAGCGTCGCCTTCACTTGCGAGCGCCCCACCGGGATGAGCAGGATGCGCACCCCGAGCGTCAAAACGATAATGGCGATCGCTGCGCTCTGCGCTCCAACCAGCGGTTCGAACAGGTCGCTGAGTGTCGTCACGAGCCAGTAGGCCCCGCGAATAAGGAGCTTGATGGGAAGGAACTCGTAAATGTTCATCGGGCGCAGCCCGCCGGGGTCTGGGAAAAGTGCATCATGATTCTCGTCTCGTGTGTGGGGTCGTGTGACTGATCACCTCGAGAGAACGGACGCGTCTGCGTGTGGGGCACCGGGATCGGGCCCAACGATGCACGTGGGCTCAATACCGGGCGCGAAGCCGGGCTCAGTGCCTACAGAGTGACTCCCGACCGGCGGCCGCCGTTCAACTGAGGTGTGAACCGGCGCGAGACGGGGCGCGAGCGAGAACCGTGCCTGGTGTGCCTGGCTCAGCAGGCATGCTGAATGTGGGAGTCACCGACGGGCGGGAGCGGGCGTGCGGGCCCTGCAACGCCGGAACGAGCGGGATCCTGCGCGAACAAACAATCGCGGCCGCCACTGGTGCACACGCGAGCACTCCGGCAGCGCCGAGGAGGATCGCCTGCGAGGGTGACTGCGGCTGCACCGTGCCGAGCGCGACAACGAGAGTGAGAAGCAAGAACTGCGTCATCATCCAGAGCGACAGCAACATGATCCACACCTCCGATCCGCGGTTGCAGACAGCTTATCGAAGTGAGCGCAGTGCGCGCGTCACGATGCGTTCGGTGGTCGCGGCTGGGCTCTCGCGGAGCCATCGGGCGCACAGCGCTCTGGCCCAGTCCGGGGTAGTCTTTGCGGCGTCGTTGATCCAGTTCGCCACTGAGTCTTGCACGTACCGCTCTGGGTCCGCGCGCAGGGGTTCCAAGAGCGGCTCACCCAGGCTGGGGTGTTCCTTGAACGCTTTGATGTGGCTGGCCCAGACCCCACGCGGTCGCAGTGACTCGCTGGCGAAGCGTCGGATACTGGGGGAGATGTCCCGTGTCCAGGGTTCGAGCAGTTCGACGGAGGTTGCGAGGTCGGTCACGAGGCGAGGCCGCACGGCCATCCACACCCACTCGCGCACCGTGAACCGCTCATCATCGGCACGAGGCCTGCACGCCGCGAGTAGCGCCGCCTGGTCGAGTGTGTCGTCCGCCGCGGTCGCGAAGCACCACCAGCCGCGCACCGTGTCCGAGGGGTGCTCGGCGAGGCGACTGAGCTCTGCCGCCGAAAGGTGCTGCTGCAGAGCGGAGCCGATCGCGGCCATGCGTTTCAGGATCCCGAGTTCCTGCGCGGCTGCGACCTCTGCGGTGAGCTCGGGGCTTGCGCCGGGAACTGTCGCGGCGAGGAGTGAGCGGTGATCGATGACGAGTGCCTCGGTTAGGGTCTTCGCCTGGGCCGTGCCAGCGTTGAGGTTGGCGAGGTGCTCTGCGCTGACATCGCTCGTTCTGCTCGCGCCGGGGCTAGTCATTGCTGGACGTCTGCGCGACGCGGTGTTGGATTGCGGTGAGCGCGGCGCGCGCCCCACCTAGCGTGTCGGGGGAGACGGCACCTGCGATGTGTCGCAGCCAATCGCCGTACACCGGGCGCAGGTGTGCAAGGGTATCTTCGCCCCCACGTGTGAGGGTGACGGTCGTTGATCTGCGGTCGCCGGGGGTGCCGGAACGTTCGATGAGGCCCTGCCGGTCGAGGCCGTCGAGCAGGCCGGTGACGGCAGCGCGGGTGACACCGAGTCGGTCTGCGATTGAGGCAGGCGTTGCGGAGCCCTCCTCGGTATCCGCGACTGCGAGCATGACGCTGAGTCGCCCCTCGGTGAGGTTGAACGCGGCGAGTTCCGCCTGGCATGCCCTGTCGATGAGTGCCGCGGTGCGCAGTACGGCCATGACGAAGTCAGTCTCCTCGCTGTCCAGTTCAGCGTGACCGAGGAGCAACTCGTGCTTGTGATCCATTAACGATTTCATTAATGGCCATACTATCAGCGAGTTGATTAGTTCGAGGTGGGGGCCTTCGGAGCGCGCCGGGCGACGAACTCAAGCACCATCGACGCCACCGGCTCCGGGCTCTTGATGATGGCCTCGTGGCCGCGATCCGGAATCTCTTGGTACTCGGAGTCGGGGAGTGCCGCGGCCACTTCCTGCACCCAGTCGCGCGGGCACACGTGATCCGTCTCGCCGCGCATCACCAGTGTGGGCGTGGTGATCTCGGGGCAGATGTCCTCGATGCGGTGGTCGAGCATGAGTCGCAGCTTGTTCGCGAACCACAACGGGCTCGTCTTCGTGTACTCGACGACACCCTCGACGAGCACCTTAGGAGACTCGCCGTAGAGATCCTGCACCATACGTGCAGCCTGTTTCGTCGCGCTGCGCTCGTGCCGGTTGATCGTCGGCGCGATGAGCACGAGCGTATCGATCGCCTGCGGGTGGCGGTGTGCGAGCTCCGCGACGATCTGGGTGCCCATGGAGTGGCCGACGAGCGTCACGGGCCCGGTCGCCTCATCATCGATGAAGTGCTTGATGAGGTCGGCGCTTGCCTCGATCGTCGCGGCCGTGCCCGGTTCGGGCGAATCCCCGAAACCCGGGAGGTCGGGAATGATGACCTTGCCCATGCCCGAAAGGACCTGCGCAACCTCCTCGAATGTGATCCGGCCCATGCCGATGCCGTGAATGAGGACAAACGTCCGTGTGGCTGGCCCCGCGAACTCGGAGAAAGCCATCGTGTAGTCGCCGCGCTCGTATTTCCGGTCTGCGTGTTCCATACTCAGTACCGTATCTCTCGGTGCTGGAGATCGCGAGGTGCGCTGTCGCCGTGCCGCTGATAGATATCCGTGGTCCTACGAGGTGACGGTCGCCACGAGGTGCACGTTGCGGGTGCGGATCAGCCGGCGCAGATAGGGCACGAGCACGAGTCGCTCCGCCAGCCTGCCGAACACGGGCGACGCGACGGTGATTCTGTCGGTCATGACCGTCTCCCCTCCATCCCGTGCGAATGTGTGCTCGTGCCGGAACGCCTTGAACGGGCCCCGCTGCTGCTCGTCGACGAAGTAGTACGGTCGATCCAGTGCGGTGATCCGCACCATCATCGTGAACCAGATCCCGAAGTGCCGCGCCCGCCACGTCACGACGCCACCAAGACCCAGTGTTCCCACTGTGACCCCGGCGATCGCGCGCTCCCCGGAGTGAGCGAGCGAGGTCACGTGTTCGTCGACGCTCAGGGACGCGTCGAAGAGCGCCTCGGGCGGCACGGTGGCGCGTGTCACCACTTCGAAGGAACTCGGCATAGGGACAGTCTCGCATCCGTTCTGCTCTGAGCGGAGACCGTGCTGTGTGCGCGCCAGCCCGGGTTACGATCGGGTATGGCTGACAACGATGCCCAGAAAGCGAAGCGCCCACGCGTTGCACCACCGGCCCCGCTGTGGCGGCACATGCTCGGAGCGGAGCTGCGCCGGCTCCGGCACGAGCGGGACGAAACGCTCGGGGAAACAGCGGCGAGAGCCGGCGTCTCTCCGCAGTACCTCTCGGAGATGGAACGCGGAGCGAAGGATCCGTCGAGCGAGATGATCGACGCGGTCGCGGGTGCGCTCGACGTCACGCTTGTCGATCTCACTGACGGGGTCACCGCGGGGTTGCGCGCTGCCGCCGCATCCGGCCCGCGCGCTGCCTACATGCTGGCCGCGTAGCCCGCGGCGGCTACTGCTGCTCGATCACGTGGTCGAGGAGCCCGTAGTCGCGCGCCTCGGTCGCGGTGAACACGCGATCGTGATCCGTGTCCCGCCTGAGCTTCTTCGCGGGCTGCCCCGAGTGCCGCGACAGCACGTTCTCGAGATCGGCGCGGATCCGAACTGCCTCGCCGGCCTGCAGAATGAGATCGGGGATCGTGCCTCGCCGCTCCTCGTTGCTCGGCTGGTGCAGGATCACCCGCGTGTGCGGCAACGCCATGCGCCTGCCCGGGGTTCCCGCGGCGAGGAGCACCGCGCCGACGCCGACCGCCTGCCCGACGCACGTCGTTGCGATACCCGACCGGACGAACTGCATGGTGTCGTAGATCGCGAGCATTGCGCTGGGATCGCCGCCGGAGCAGTTGATATAGACGTTGATATCGGTGTCAATCGTCACGGAGTCCAGGTAGAGCAGTTGGGCGATGATCGCGTTCGCGACGCCCGGGTCGACGGGGGTACCGAGGTAGATGATCCGCTCCGCGAGCAGGTGCGAATACACATCCATGATGCGGTCGCCGCGCGGACTGTGCGAGACGACGTTCCGGATCGAATAGCTCTGAGTCATGAGAGATCCTTCGTTGGTGTCGGGGCAGGAGAGCGGTGTGCATCGGGTGCGGCGCTGAAGCCGGTTGCCGTGTCTGTTCCGGCGTCACCGCCTGGCAGCAGCTCGGCGAACGATTCGACGACGGCGTCGGCGAAGCCGTACGCGATCGCTTCGGAAGCGTCGTACCAGTGGTCGTGCAGCGAGTCCTCGTAGACGCGATCCACCGGCTGCCCGGTGTCCTCGCTCGTGAGCCGCAACACCGTGTCACGCGTGTGCCGCAGGTGCGCCGCCTGCACCTCTACATCGCCCGTCGGGCCGCCGATCCCCGCCGACCCCTGATGCATGAGTACCCGAGCGTGGCGGAGCAGCCGGCGTTTGCCCGGGGTGCCCGCTGTCAGCAGGAATTGGCCGGCGCTGTACGCGATTCCAAGCGCAAGCGTCGATACATCGTTGGGAACGAGCCGCATGAGATCGCGAATTGCGAGCATCGCCGGGACCGATCCGCCCGGCGAATGGATCCACAGCGAGATATCCGCCGAGCGATCAGCTGCGGCGAGCGCGACGAGTTGTGCCGCGAGGAGGACGCCGTTGTCGTCGTCGAGGGCGCCGTCGAGCACCAGGATACGCTGCTCGAATAACTCGCGCCGGAGGGGTTCCGTGAACACTGGGGGTGTGGGAGATTCAGTCATAGTCACAGCCTGCACCGCAATCTGTGTAGCCGAGTCAGGATCTGCTCAGAGCGGCTCTGCTCTGGGCGGCGCTGCTCTGGGCGGCTTTCGCCGCTGGGCAGCGCTCCGCCGCGGGCAGCTTCCAGAAACTGCCTCCGAACCGTTGACGTGCACCAACGCGCACTGTTAGCTAGACGGGCAGTGAAAGTGCGGCCGGGGGACACGCGCGAATCGTAAGCCACCCACCCGTAGAGGATCCCCGTGCCACAGCCCATAGACGATCCGTCCGCTCCCATTGCCCCCGAGATCCTGCCCGAGACGACGTCGGAGACGGCACCCGATCGCGTGCCGTTCCGATCAGGGGTCGCGCTCGTGTGGTCCTACTCCCGCCCACACCGCTCGAAGCTCGCGGCCGGGGTGCTTCTCGGACTCTTCGCGACCGCAACGATGCTGGCGACCCCGCTCGCTACGAAATGGGTGCTTGACTCGCTCGAAACTGGCGTGAGTCTCGCCCGACCGATCATGCTGCTCATCGGGCTGCTCCTGATCGGCACAGTTGCGGGCTTCGCCCAGTCCGTTCTCCTCGGGAAGCTCGCCGAGCGGATCGTGTTTGACGCCAGGCACTCGCTCATCAGGCGATTCTTCATGGCGAAACTCGAGCAGGTGCAGCGGTTCAAAACCGGCGAGCTCGTGACGCGCGTCACCAGCGACACTGTGCTGTTGCGTGAGGCGGCCACATCGAGCATCGTGCAGCTCGTGAACGGCACCGTGTCCCTCATCGGCACCATCGCCCTCATGGCGTACCTCGACTGGCCGCTGCTACTCACCACCCTGCTTGCGCTCGTGATCGTTGGCGTCATGTTCGGGGTGCTCGTCCCCTACATAGGAAGAGCGCAGCGGCGAGCGCAAGACGCGATCGGCAAGCTCGGAGGAACCCTGGAGGGTGGCGTGCGCGCCCTCCGCACGGTGAAATCAAGCCGTGCCGAGGCAAGGGAGATCGGGCGCGTGGTCGCGAAAGCCGACGAAGCCGCGAAGCACTCGGTCCGCGCTGTCTGGTTCGCTGCCGCATCCTGGAGCCTGGCCGGAGCCGGGATGCAGCTCGCGATCATCGTGATCCTCGGCATCGGCGCAGGCAGGGTCGCACTCGGCACGCTCGCCGTGTCGACGCTCGTCGCGTTCCTGCTGTACGCCTTCAACATCGTCGACCCGATCACGGCCCTCGCCGGGGCCTTCGCAACGCTACAGACGGGGCTCGCTGCCGCGGCGCGGATTAGGGAAACCGAACACCTCGAGCTCGAAGACACAGCGTCACGCCCCAACGTGGCACACCCGCACGTTGTCCGCGCGGGGGCGCCCGTGCTCGCGCTGCGCGGAGTCTCCGCGACGTACGAAGGGGCCGCGCAGTCCGCGTTGCACGACGTGACCCTGGACATCCCGCGCACCGGACACATTGCGCTCGTCGGGCCCTCGGGCGCCGGCAAAACCACAGTGCTGTCACTGCTACTGCGCTTCATTCAACCGAGCAACGGGCACCTCGAACTCGACGGGGTACCGTATACCGAGCTCAGCATCGACGACGTCCGGTCGCGGATCGCCTACGTTGAGCAAGAGACGCCGATCATTCCCGGCACCGTGCGAGAAAACGTGCTCTTCCGAACGGGAACGGCGCCCTCCTCCAGAGACGCACGCGCTGGAAATAGCGGCGGTGACGCCGTCAGCGCGGGGGCCGGCGACCAGGAGGCGTGGGCTGCGCTCGCCGCAGTGTTGCTCGACGACAAAGTCCGTTCTCTTCCGGAGGGGCTCGACACCGAGGTCGCAGACACGAATCTGTCCGGTGGAGAGCGACAGCGCCTCGCCGTCGCCCGTGCGCTTGTGCGTCGCCCGGACGTGCTCCTCCTTGACGAGGTCACCGCCCAGCTCGACGGCGTGACCGAGGCTGCGATCCATCGCGTCATTAGCGACGCGAGCCGCACCGGTGCCGTCGTCACGATTGCGCACCGGCTCTCAACCGTGCTCGAGGCGGATCGGATCATCTTGCTTGAGCGTGGCAGTGTGCGCGACTCTGGAACGCACGACGAGCTCCTCGCACGCGACGGTCTCTACAAGGAATTCATCACCGCTTTGCGCATTGGTGCTGCGCCGGCATAGAGCGATCTATGAGACGCCTACAATTGAGCCATGGAAGACTACGTGCCGCAGAGTCTGTTCTGGATCTCGCTCGCCCTTATCAACGCGGGGCTGGCCGAACAGAAGAACCGCTCACGGCTGGCATGGTTTTTTCTGAGCCTGTTGCTCGGCCCGGTCGCTACCTTCTACATCGTCGCAACCGGTGCTCCCGCGGCGATACCTACGCAGGCGGCTGACGGGCCGGTGACCCTGCCGCCCAAGTCGGCGGGGTAGAGCAAAATCGCCACGACCGGTTCCGCCTCTCTCAGCGAAGCCCAGGGCCGGTCGTCTCTGTCTCCATGCGATGCTCATGGGCGAAGAGGTCAAGTGAGTCAGATCCTGTGGCGTGCGCATCGATGTCCTTCGTGCACTTGGGATGAGTGTCCTCGGCCGTGTGGCGGCGACGAAGGCACTCCAAGCTGTGAATTACTGGCGTTTGAAGCGCACCCGCAGGCGTTCATGTTTGGGGTTACCTCGGGTACGTAGCGCCCTTGCCTGGGAGCAGGTACGCCTGGGCGGAGCGTCGTCTGGGGTTCCAGCGGCCGAACACAGTCCGCGGCCGAGGAACTCGTCCGGTAGCCCTCGCTGTAGTCGCCACTTTGTGAGGGTTTGACGTTTGCTTGGCGTGTCATCGTCGACAGCTGGCAGTCAGAATGGTGGCTGCAGGAAAGATGGGGCAGCGGGGTAAACGGGCGGGCAGTTGCCCCGAGGTGTGCCGGACGTTTAGAAGGGATGGAGTTCGGGTTCTTCGATCGCGGGTTCGAACTGCACTTTGCGTTTCGGTTTGGGCCGTGTGGCCCGCAGCTCCGGCAGTAAGTCTGGTGGCAGGTCGATATAGATGCGGCCCGTCGGTGACGTCCACTCGAGCACCCCGCCTGCGAGTTGTTTCACTGCCCAATCCGAGTTGCCTTTCAACGCGTGGTGGCTGCGACACAAATATGCCAGGTTATCGGTTGCTGTGGGCCCGCCGAGGGCGGCATCGATGGTGTGGTCGGTTTCTGA
>NZ_LOHP01000060.1 GCF_001482305.1 Leucobacter sp. G161 | reverse complement strand
CGGCCACATCAGTGACAGCCGGAACCTTCACCGACAGAGCGCCCAGATCGTTCTGCGCAAAAGACGCATCCCACGACACCAAATCAGCGTCACGGAGCACCTCAACCAGGGCGCCGTCAGGCTCGAACGCCACCAGGCGTGCACGCATCATGTCCGACACAATTTCCTCCTACAGCCACCACTTCGCGCCACGCACAGTGATAGACGAATCATCAGTAAACCCAGACCCCGCCACGGCGAGACGCAGCCCGTCAGAGGCAGGGGAGAGGCGAAGCGCTCCGGCTGGCGGATAATCCAGAGGGACACGCGTCCCCGTCGGCGCCCAGGCGGACGCGCCGCCACGCCACGCACGAAACGCACGCACATCAACAAACACGTACTGCGACGCCGACAGCGAATGCGTGAACGACAGGCCGCGCCCGTCCGAGCCAGTGATCTTCACCGACTCGGCCGGACCCTTCACCCGAATAACGCCGTCCTGCACATCCCCAGTCGTGCCAGCCCACCGAGGAAACACGACCTCACCCGGGACCGGCAGCGCGGGCTCCGCGACAGGGGCACCCTCACACCAAAACGGTTGCGTCTCAAACTGGACGCGGAGTCGCCAGAACTTGAGCGATAGGCGCTCCGGCTCCGCAACCAGCATGTCCACGACCTCGGCAGTGCGCCGGGTCCCGTCTGCCATGACCCGCGTTAGCGTGCCCGCTCGAGCAAACAACGCCGCAAGAAAGATCGCTGAACTCTCGGCAGAAGCTCCCGCCTCATAGATCGAGACAGTCAGATTCACTGCTCCGCTACCCCAGCCCTGCCGCCGCGATATCGCGCCGTCAAGGTTGGGCAGAACGAGCTTCGAGACCCTACGCTGCGCGGGAGCGGGGACAGCTGTGCCCCAGTCCACCGCCCACCGCCCCCACACATCATCCAGATCCACATCATCGACCAGCCAAACAGACATCTAAACGAGTCCCTTCACACCATGTGCAGCACGCTGCGACTTCCGCCGCTGCTCTGTCGAGCGCGGCTCAGCTACCGGGTTAATCTGCGTCGAGTTGTCGTTGTAGATCACCTGCGCCTGCCCCTGAGGTGAGCGAGGGGCTTGCACGATGATCTGAGGCTGCATCATCGAAGGCGAAAAATCGCCCCGGTTGATCGCCTTCAAGAGCGGACGGTTGAGTGACGCATACGGCTCTTGGATGACTTCCTCGCCGCGTGAAAGGTTCACGTTGATCGAGTCGGACTTCGCGGTGCCAAGCCCCCACACGGTGCCGTTGCGGACACCGCCACCAAAACCGATAGTGTCGCCGCCGGCGTACCCAGGGATCGTCCCGCCTTGAGCGAAACCGATCGTCCCACCGTTCGCGCGCCCTCCTGAGAAACCGCCGGAACGGCCCCCGCCCGCTGACCCGCCACCGGTTGACCCACCCGATGTGGTAATTCGCGCATGCGCGCCAGCCGCGATTCGCGCCAGCCACCCACTCACTGCTTGGAGCGGTCCGATCGCGCCCGACGTGTCAGCCGTAACGCGCGTGCCCACAGTCGGCTTGATGGCGTTCTGCGCACCCTTCGTCGCGGTGAGCTTCCCTGTCGCCTTATCCGCGTCAGTGTTCACATTCGCTGAGGTGTCTTCCGGGATGTCATTCGCTGCATCGCTCACGCGTTCGAGCGCGGCTTTAACCTGATCAGCAGTCGGCACTCGGCGTGCCGCCCAATCTTCCGCCGCCGCCGCGTTGTCACCCAAAGCGATGCGCTGGTCGATCAGCTTCTGTCGCGCCTCATCAAGGACAGCGTTAGCCTGTTCCTCGTTACCGGTCGCCTCGAGAATCGCGCTTGCGTTCTTCTTGGCGGCCTCCGCGACGTCGAGAATCGCCGACTCAGTCTTACGCCCCGCATCCGTATAGATGTCGAGAGACCCTGCGCCCTCATTGACGATCTTGTTCAGCGCATCAAACTTCGCACGCAAGTCGATAGCTGCACGGTCCGCACTAATCTGAGCAGACCCAAAGTTGAGGATCTCCTCCGCGAGCTTCGAGATTGCTTCAGTAGTGTCGACAGCAGCCCCAGCGATACCTTCGAGGGAGCTCTTCGAAGCCTCCGCAGCGACATCAATTTCGCCCATCGCGATACTCAGCAATGTCGAGTCATCAGTAGCGATTCCTGCCGCGCTTGCGGCGTCTAGTAGCTGCTCCTTGAGCGTGGGCATGTGAGTGTTGAGGGCGTAGATCGCGTCCTTGGCGCTAAGCCCGCCTTCATCCGCGAACCGCTTAAAGGCGCTCTGTGCGGCAGGTAGATCTTCGGCTGCCAGTGACGCCAGTTCTCGGCCCAGCGTCTCGATGGAATCCAACGCAGCACTGTCGTTCCAGTTGTTCGCCCAGAACCCGCGTGCTGCACCTTCAGTTCTTTCAAAGAGCGCTGGCAAATTCTCTAGCTTCGACTCGAGGTCGACAAAGATCTTCGCTAGCCCTCGCTCGTTTGCCTTTGCTGTAGACCGCATCTCGTCAAGTGCACTACTGCCCTGTTTGAGAGCCGAGGACATCTGCTCGGACGATACCTTGGAATTCTCCATCGCGGCGTTGAACAGCGCAACGGATGCGGCGGCGGCAGCAAGCCCAAGCACCCATGGGCTGGTTAAGAACGAGACGACGCGCGCGAGCCCACCCTTTGCGATGCCGGCGATTCCGCCAACGGCACTCAGCGCGTCCTTGAACTCGAGGACTTTGGGATAGGTGAGCATGAACGTGCCCCCAACGAGGGCGCCAGTTCCTACAAGGCCTGTAAGTGCTGACACTGTGCCCTTGATAGGAGCCGGGAGGTCTTCGAACGCCCGCATTGCGTCGGCTGCCCAGTTGAGTAGATCAACCAGGGCCCCGCCGCCGTTCGGGTCCACGAGTGGGCGTGCTAGCTCAGAAGCAAAGTCCCGCCAAGCCGCCTTGACTCGGTCCATCGCGCCCGAGAAGGTGTTCTTGACGTTGGCAGCCGCGCCGCCGAACTTCTCCTGCATCCCAGCGGCGAGTGCATCGAGCGCGACGTCTGCGTCCAGCGCGCCGGCAGTGATGTCTTCGCGAATCTGGGCGCCAGTCTTGCCCATCTGAGAACCAATGAGCTCGGCAGCGTTGATGCCGCGCTGGCCGAACTGCATAAGGTCTTGTCCAGTGATCTTTGACGCAGCTGAGATCTGCGACATGATGAACGAGATCTCGGAGATCTGCTGGTTCGAACCGCCCATGGCTGCGACGGCGTTCTGCACCGAGTCGAGATACGGAATCACCTTGTTTTGTCTCGATGCCGAAAGCGAGCATCTGCTGCTGAGCAGTGATGAACGTCTGCTTCGCGAATGGAGAGTTGCGAGCAAAGGCGTCCAGCTTGTCCATCTGCGCATTCGCCGCCTGGGCCGATCCCAGGAGCGTCGAGAGCGCTGCACGAGTTGTCTGCTGCAGGGTGTTGTACTGCACGCCAGTCTTGAGAGCTGCGAGCCCCACACCGGTGACAGCTACGCCGACAGCCGTAAGGCCTGTTCCGATGGTCGACCACTCCGCACGCTGCGACCGAGCTGACTCTTGAGTCTTTGTTTTAGCTTCGGCGGCCGCATCTCTGACTGCCGCAAACCCGCGTACTGCTCCGCTGGCATCAGCGTCCAGCTTGATCTTTACTATCCGGTCAGCCACGGGCACCCCTTAAAAGGAAAAGCCCCCTAGAGTGGGGGCAAGAAGTTGCATAGAGGAGAAGATCAAATGTTCGGTAACTTGGGCGGACCAACGTTCCTACTTCTGCTAGGAGGGCTGACGTTTGTGATCGTGGGCGCGATCGTGTGGCTCATTGTGCGTTTGGTCAACCAGCCGCGGCGGGCAGCAGAAGCACACCAAGCCGAGCTGCAGCGTGCTTACCAAGCGGGGTTCTATGCTGCTCAGCAACAGCAACAGCAACAGCAACAGCAACAGCAGGGTCAACGTTCGACTTTGTAGACGCGCCACTTCCTAGCGGCAGAGAAGTTCTCACCCGAGTACCGGGGATCCTTCTGCGCCTGCTCCAACGCGTCGTCAGCCCAATCCCGGACCGGGCGGGCCTCGTACCGGTGAGTGCCCTTTGGGTTCAACGGGTCCGCACCTATCGACATTGCCTCATCCAGCGGTTGGCCGTGCGTGCCGATAGACGCCTCGTGCTCATGTAGCGCAGCAAGAAGCTCGTAGTCTTCCCGGCTGTACTCGGCTTCCTGATCGATGCGCCACCCGTCCCCGTCTGGGATGAGGCGGCGCTCGGGCTCCTTGCCCCAAAGCTTGCTGGGCGGGATCCTCATCTCGACAGCGATTCGGAGATCCCGCAGCAGCCTGCTGTCAGTGCGGAGCCTTACCCTAAAGGGGCGATATTCACCGTCGCGGTGTTCCGGTTCACTGCAACAATGGCGCCGGCGAGCCGATCGTACTCACCGTCAGTCAGGCCGGCAACGAACTCGTCCCAGTCCTCTTCAGGAATCGGGACCGTGCTCTTCGGAGTGACCTCAACCGCTGTAGCTTTCGCGGCAGCCTCGAAGAATGTCGAAGAGTTGAACTGCTCGTCATACCCGTCACGTGGAGGGTGCGCGAGCATGAGCTCGTTGTACTCTTCCCAGGGCAGCGAGCTGATACGGATCGTCACCGACGCGTCCTTCACCGCCGCCTCGAGATCCTTTACACGCTTGCTCTTCGGCACCGAGACCCGGCCTTCAGTGTCGCGAGCATGCTCAACCTGCGCCGACTCAAGCTCCTTCAAGAGTGGCCGGTCAAGGCAAAATATGAGGTCCATCTGTTCAGGCTTTCGCGCCTTCAGCTTTGACTTCAACGACATAACAAATCTCCATCCACGAAGCCACGAAAAGAAAGGGGAGAGCCCGGGGTGAGGCTCGTGGGCAACCCCACCCCGGGAGCTAGTTAGGCGACGAGCTGAGCGAACGGCTCCCACTCGGACTGGATGAACATCTTCTGCTTGATGCGATCGAGCGCGTTGTCCTCGCCGTCGATCACCATCTGCTCGCCGCACTCGACGTCGACGGCGTCGTACCAGTCGTTAGCGTCGAAGCTGTCGTCGTCCTCGTCCTTCTGCAGGAACCGGATCAGGGTGCCGCGCGTGCTCTCCTTGAGTGCGACGCGTGCTTCGTCCTCGGTCGGTTCCGCGAGGTTGAAGGTGTACGACACCTCGAGGCTTTTCGTCTTCTCGCCGGGAATCTCGAATACCTGGCTCGAGCAGTACCGGCGATCCTGGATCGCTGCCTGGTCGGCAGTCTGGTTGAACTGCGTAAGGTAGCAGGACACGTTCTTCGCCGCATCCGCCTCGGTCTTCTTGATGGCCTTCTTGTCGGCCACACCGCCAGGCACAAACAGCACCCGGCGGGTGCCGGCGGTCTTAATCGCCTTCGGAATTACTCGCGACATCGGTCGCTCCTTCCTCCCCAACCGGGGAAACAGAAAGGGCCGGCGAATTGCCGACCCTGAACTTCGTACGCCGCGGACGCGAAACCGGCGGATACCGCTTCACACGCTTGTGCGCCGTCTCATCAAATTGCTCTTCGTGGATGTCGAACTGGTGACCAGTCACCCTCGATTCCACGCGAATGAACTTCGCCATCAGCCCCTCCTCGAGGTGAACGTGAGCCACGCATCCTGAAAATGCAGTGGCGGGGAAACAGAGTTGTCGACCTTTGCGGGCTCAAACGCGATCGTCACTGGGTCAGCGCGCCGGCCCGCGATCGTTGGTTTGCGACCAACAGTCAGCAGCACCTTCTCCATCAGGAGCCGCACCCCAGCCGGGGCATCCGATACTGCGCGAACACAGAACTCGTATTCGGCATCAGAATCAGGCCGCGGAACAGTGCCGTACCGTCCGTCGCCTTCCCCATCAGGGCCGGCGCCGTAGAGCACGACGAAGTCGCTGCGCACCACCTCGCCCTTGTCATCGGTGGGCGCATCACGCACGCGCCCTGCGAGCCCCACTGATTCCAGCAATGCTTTGAGCGCATCCCATTCAGCTATCACAGGCCCGCCCTCCGCAACGCGTCCTCACGAGCTTTCTCCATGCCGCGCACGAAGTCAGTCTCGTTGGCCCGCACCACGCTCGCCCGAAGGTTCTGCGGTGCTGCTTTGACGCCGCCGTTGGCTTCCTCGAGGATGCCAAGCGGCCCCTGAGTGCGCCCAAGGTTCGGGCCGACTTCCGCGGAGTACTTGGGGAACTCCGACCTGGTGATGTCGTAGTCGATTGAGGAGGGGTAGCGTTTCGCGTGTCCACCGGAGGGCCCTTTTGCGAGATCCTGCCAGTCTTCTTTCATGCCCTGCGCGGTCCCTTTCAGCGCGGACTCAACGAACCGGCCTGCATGCTTGGGGAACTCGCCCAGATCATGCATGAGCTGGTCAAGATCGTCGCTCATGATTCCTCCGTCACCGGGTATCTGTGTGCAGTTGTCTGCCCTGCCTGGGCGGACCCATCGACACGAAACATGCGTCCCGTAAGCGCCGTGTCTACGGTTGACGCGTCAACGCGGACGAGCGCGCCCGTGGGGGCTCGTGCTGCAGCAGACGGCAGTGACACGATGATGCGGGTCTCAGCAAGCTGCTGCCCAGCCGGTGACTTCTCATTCGCCGAAGCGGACGGGAACTTCACCCGAGCTTTGCCCGTGTAGTAGGTCTCCACGAGTGTGAGGATCGGATCGAACTCGCCAGGCCGTCGGATCTTTTCGAACCTGCCTACTGTCACTGTCTCTGTCATGCGGGACTCGGCAAGTGCGGCGCCCATGGTGCGGGTGCCAGTGAGGATGCTCATCTGAACTCCAATACGAAACCGGTTTGCCCGAACCGTTGCTGGAGCATCTGCTGCTGAATGTGGGGGAGTACCAGGTGCCCGGTTTTGTCGCCCCCGTCAGCAAACGCGATACGGAAATCGTCCAACGCCACCGAAGACAAGCCGCCCACAGAGAGCCCCAGATCGTTCTCCACGAGAGTGATAGCTGAGGACACCATCACCACGTTCAGCCCCACCAGCACAGGAGGGCACGTGGCGAGACCGTAGGTGAAGGTCACCTCGCATGGCGAGTCGCTCTTCACCAGCACTTGATCCTCAAACCGTGACCACGAGATTGATGCCCCGGCGCGCGTGACGGCATCCACCGATTTTACGTACCCCTGCGGGAGATTCACTCTCCCCGCGATCGGGTACGCCGTGAACGTGGACTGGCGTTTCGGGAACACCCACTGCCCGTTCATCATGCCGCGCATCGCGTCAGCCGAC
Source organism: Leucobacter sp. G161 (assembly GCF_001482305.1). Taxonomy (GTDB): domain Bacteria; phylum Actinomycetota; class Actinomycetes; order Actinomycetales; family Microbacteriaceae; genus Leucobacter. The sequence continues at coordinate 301,981 of NZ_LOHP01000060.1, read as the reverse complement.
TGCTCAAGCAGGGTGTCGATCCATTCCTTCTCCTCGACGGTGAAGGTTCGTTTCATTGCCGTTGCTACGTCGTCGGCTGACGCGAATGCGGTCATGGGTTACTCCTTGCCAGCTACGAGAGCACGGATCTCGTCACGGGAAGCCTCAGCATCAAACTCGATACCGAGAGCGGTGGCATACGCTGCGAACTCATCACGCGATGCGTTACCGCGCGGAGCCTCAACGGGCGCGGCGGGCTGCGCGGGCGCTTCTGCCGGAGCATCAGACGCGGGCACAATGGCGGACTGCTCAGGCACAGCAACCACCGAAACAACGGGGGTCTCAACAACCGGCACAGTTTCCTGCACCACCGTCTCGACAACAGGCTCAACCGCCGACGTAGCGGGCGCACTCACATAGAAGTGCTGCCCGCTACGCACAAGGCCGGAAGCGATCGAGCCGGGAACATCAACGACAACGCCGTTAGGACCCTTGATCGCAACCACGCTTAAGCCCCCGTGTAAGTGACCACACCGGTGCTGTTAAGCACCTTGTGGCCGTAGACGTGGAGGCCGCGCACGCGATCCGCGAACTTCTTCTCGGCGCGCATTGCTTCGGTCTTCTGGATCTGCGACGCGAACGCAAGAGCGCTCGTGTGGTAGGCAGTGACCTGCGGCTTGTCCTTCTGGGGGAGGTTGGACGACTGCAGAACGGTGAAGTTCAGGATCTCGCCCAGCGTCGCGCGGCGCAGGCCAGCGGTCGAACCCGACTCGTTGGCCTTCGTGATCTTGCTGTCGTGCTCGCGCAGAAGCGCAGCGAACTCAGCGTTCACGACCGCGAAGCGCTCGTCTTCGGGGACCTCAGCCTTGTCGAGCTCCTTAGCAAGATCGCGGATGATGTTCCACGCGGTCTTCGCGTCGGTAGCAGCAGTGGAGCCGGCGAGGGTGCGACCGCTGGTCACTGCGAGGGCGAGCAGCGACTTGTCAGCGTCACGGTTCAGGCCGCGAGCAGCCGAATCGGTGTACGCGCCCATTACCTTCGGGTTGGACTGCGCCGCGTCGATATCATCAACCAGGAAGTCGAACGACTTCTCCTGGTCAAGATCGAGATCAACGCCGGTATCGGTGATCTCATCCGGCTCCGTGGTTCGCGCGATCGGATCGCCGTCAGCGTCGAGCGCTACGCCGGTCGCGTAGTCCTTAACCTCAACGGGGACAACGCCGGGGATGTGCACACGTCGTGCGCCGACTGCATCCTGCTCGTAGTCGCGGTCAACGGTGCCGGTGACAACAGCATTGTCGTGGAACGACACAAGGATCTTTGCCGACCAGACTTCCTTGATGAACTTGTTCAGTGCCATGTGTTACTTCTTTCCGAGTAGGGAATCGAGACGGCCTTCTTTTTCGGCCTTCACGATTTCAGTTGGTGACATGCGAGCCAGTTCGGCTGCGCTGATTTGTCCAGGCCGCGCAGGAGCGCGCGAACCCTGGTGCCCGCCACCCTGGAACCGCTTCTTCTCAGCAGCCAGGTGGGGTTTCTTCTCGAGCAGACCAGCGAGCGCGTCTTCGATGCCATCGGCATCGATTTCGCCGTCATCGTCTACGAACTCGCTCAGGTCAAGGAACCGCTCAACATCAGTAGGGTCTGCGAATCGACCCTTTGCCGCTGCTTCGACCTTCGCGCCAACGACACGACCAATGAGCTTCTTACGCTCAGTGGTTGCGGCTTCGCGGCGCGCATCATCGATTGCGTTCTCCTCGACGGGCTTGTCCTTCGCCGCGAGCGCGGCTTCCGCTGCCTTGGCTCGCTTCTCTGCCTCACGCAGCTGCTTGCGAACCTTGGTAGCCGTGTTCTTCAGCTTGGTGCGCTCTTCCGCGAACGGATCTTCGTCGGTGGTGTCACCGTCACCCTCGGTTTCGGTGTCTTCTGCCTCTTCGGTTTCGACTTCCTCAACGTCTTCGGTTTCGGTGTTCTGCTCGATGTTGTCAGCCATCAGTGACTCACTCCCTGTTGGTTTTGGGTACAAAAAAAGAGCCACCGGGATTGGTGACTCTTTGGGTTGCCGCATCACGCGGCCCCACCTTCACGGTGGAAGATAAAAGGTCAGCGCCGACGAGTGCCGGTGGCTGAATAGAAATTGGTGTTCATGCGCTGCTCAACAACGTTGAAGATCTGCTCCGTATCGAACGCATCCCCACGCAAGCCGAGCGAATCAACAAGCACATTCATGCTCTTGTGATCCGGTTTGACTCGGGAGAGCTGCCGGGAGACTGCCGCTTCGAGGCGGTCAAGATCAGCTCGAGTCACGGTCTTGCCAACGAGTCCCGAGTACACGTCGGCTGAGTTTTGCCCGATCGAGCGGGGCATGTACCCGTACTTGCGGGCGTAGGAGAGCTGATACTGGGCATCAAACAGGCGACGCTCCTGCGCGGTCATCGTCGCCCGGTCGAGCGGGTCACGAACCCCGGTGGCCCGCGCATCGTAGACGCGAGCGCGCGCTGATCCCGCACGCGGCACTGAGGTCATCCCGTCAAACCGTTCACGGTACCTGCCGACAATGTTCCCGCCAGCAACCTGCGGGCCAGTGATGTAGCCCTCGCTGCGGAGTAACTGCAGTGTCTTTTCTCGCGGCAGACCTTGTGCGTAGATCTGCTGCGGGGTGAGTTTCATCGGGGTGCCGTATGCGCGGGCCTGCTTCCCGAAGCCCAGGCCGCGGACCTGCACGTTCACGACACGGTAGATGTCGCCACCGTCGCGCACCGTTTGCGCGCCCACCGGTCCCAGCAGCTTGTCCTGCGCTGCGTGATCCAAGCTACTGAAGTACGCGTACGGGTCAGTCGAATAGTCGCCGTCGAGCGCTTCCGCCGCCGGGATATGGCGGCAGTTGCACCACGGATGCCGTTCGAACCCTTCATTCCAGCGAAACCACTTGCCCGCCAGAATCAGACAGTCCTTACACGCGCCAGGGGACACCATGCGCACATAGCCAGTCAGGTTCGGGCGCACCGTCATCGCGGCCTGATCAGCCCAGCTTCCGGCTGCGGTCACCTCAGAGAACACGATCTTGTCGAGCACACGCCCGCCGACAGCCAGCGCAGCCTCGAGACCATACCCGCGCCCGATCGCGGTCTTCGACGCAGCCACGCCCGAGTACATGAGCGTGTCAAGTTCGCGCCCATCAACAGCCCACCCGCCAAACGCCTGCGGCTGTAAACGTGCGATCGGCACGTCAGCCTGCCCCGTCTGGCGAAGCACAGCCGGCACATACCTGTCAGCGTCGGCCGCGGCAGAGACTTGCCCGTGTGTGAGGGAAGCGACTGCGGCAGCCTGTATTTGGGCCCACGACTCATCGAAGTCGTTGCCCATACGCTGCCACAGCCGCCGTACCTCAGCTACCGAGAGAGCTGCGATCTGCCGCTGGTTCAGGTAGTGCGCTTGGGCCGCCTGCGGGATCATCAGCACCCCCCAAGTCTCGAAGCGCGTGGTTCAGCGGATCTGCTGCGCGTTCCTCTTCAAGCATTCGCTCAATGCGGAGCATGTCTGTCGGGCTCACTCCGTCGAGTTCCATCAGGTACTTCGTGGGGTATCCGATGCTCTTCTTCTTCACGAGGGCGTCAGCGAGTTCCGATTCTGAACGGATCTCCGGGTTTGCCCACGTGAGCGTCGCAAACCTCGTCGCCTCAGCAAGCGCAGTGTTTCCGCGCACGAGATGCCCGAGGCGGTGTACGTCGCGAAGTGCGGGGGTGGCGAAGCGCTGGAACTCCACGGCTTTCTTTACCAGACCGATCTCCGCCGATTTGAGCGCGTCACCCGACAGGTTCGAGATGCCCTTGTTCGCCACCAGATAGTGCGGCGGGGTACGCGTCTGCGCAGCGATGTGTCCGACTGCGACCTCGATGACTTTCGTAAACGGGTCCAGCTGGGCAGGATCCCACTGGTCAATCTTCGCGTTCTCGTTGTTGAACACCGCCATGCGTGCCTCGTTGAGTTCCGGCATCGTGATCGGAGACTGACCGACCACGTTGCCGCTCTCGTCAAGGACGTTGCGCATCGGCGGGTTCGTGCCCAGGAGCACACGCGCCGGCATCGACGCATAATCTGCCGCATGGAACAGGTACGCCCACAGCAGGTTGATTGCGTCCTGCATGGGCATGACGCCCTCAATCTCGCTGACTGGCTCGCCTCGGAGCATGGGCCGGTTTGGGACTTCAACGAAAGACACCTCACCGATGGGGTTCGGGATCGGCCAGGTGTCCTCGCCCGCTCCGGACCAAGCGTCCCAACCACCGGTCGTGCCGTTTTGCCGTTGCTTTGCTTGTGCCGTTTGCGCCTGCTTGGCGTCAGTCATTTGCTCGCGAGACCGGCGCCACTTCCACAGGCTTGCGCCGTCATCGAGGAGCAGGAACTCGTGTGTTTCGTCCAGCCACGTCTTAATCGCGGCCTGACGCTGGCGCGGGTTCATCCAGTGGTAGTCCACCTCGACATTCGCAGGGTGCTCCCACTCGTACTGTGGAGTGCCGTCCTGGTCGGAGGACCACACTGACACGAAGGAACGGCGCGCGATCAGCGTTGTCAGGATGCCCTGAGACTGCTGTGCGTCCATCTCGTTGCGGAGCCAGTCATCCCACGTCGCGATCCCGAGAGCGTCAGCCTTGCGACCGTAGGTGTCGAGCCCATCGTCACCTTCGCCTCGGTCCCGGTACTTGATACCCGTATGCGCAAGACGCTCACTCTCAGAGTTCGCGACCGTAGCACACCAGTTATCGGAGAACCCGTTAAAACGAGCTCCGTTCTTGTCAAGCCACTCCTTGGTAGCGAATGTGAGCGTCTGAGCTCCACCAAAGTAGTTCTCGGCCTTGTCAATCTCCGTGCGCCTCGCGTCGAGACGTTCGTAAATGCGCACCGCCCGTTCCAGGGCTGCTTCACCAGTTTTTGCTGACATTGGCACCCCCTTCGGGTCGTTAGATCCAGACAAGGCTGGCGTGTTCAGTTTTGAAAAGATCGTCCTTAGTAGCGTCCATAGTTGCCTCGTGAGCAAGACCGGAACTCATCGTCATATCGATCTTGAGATGGTCAGAGCCGCGAGGCTTTCCGAGGACATACCGCTTGCCCGTTTTGGCGACCATGACCGCATTACGAACGTGTAATGAGGTCGTAAGGCAGCCGTCATGCGTGAAGTCAGACTCCGGGTTACGGATCACCGAACGGAACTGCTCCAGCGACCGGTGCATCGGTGTGACTCGGGAACACTCCCACGGAATGAACACCTTCGGCCCGTACTTCTGCGCCCACTCGGCAAGCTCAGTACGCCAAGAATCGTCGTCGTCTAACGCGTCATCACTCGTGGCACCCATCGCGGACCCGGCAGGGTCGATGTAGGCGCGCACGATCTCGTAGTCCTTCGCGAGCTGGTCGACCGCGGCACGGACCTCACCGCGGGGGATGAACCCGCCCCACTTCGAGGGATCCCAAATCGTCAGCCGCTTGTCGCCTCCCACGTCATACGTGGGGGTGAACTGATACTGATCAGCGGTCTCGAGCCTGATCCCCGTCCAGTCGTTGTTGTTCGACAGGTCCATACCGAGGGCAACCTTCGTGCGTGACTTCACGAGGATCGGGAACCGCTTCAGGCTCCACTCTTCCTCGGTCACCCAGTGCCCTTGGCCCATCTTGAGACGGTTCCCAAAGAACCGTTCAGCCTGGGCCGGGTCACGCTTCATCAACGAGCGGGCGGTCTGCTCAATCGAGTTCAGATCGACCCACCAAGACCCCTCGTACACGTACTCATGGATCTTGCGACGATCATCCGGGTTCTTGTAGTCGAGCGCCTTCCCGTCCTCGTCTTTCAACGCCCTATCGGGGTCGCGGTAGAAGACGAACACGTCATCCTCAGCGGCCTCGTAAATCTGCTGAGCGTAAGAGTTCTCTGCGGGGTTCCAGGCGTTCGTAGTCAGGTGCGTGCGACCGCCCATGCCGGCAGCACCACGCGCCTGAGTGTCAGCAACGTTCACCATCTTGTTGCGTGCCGTGTACAGGCCAACCTCATCCTGCTCAGCATCCGAAATCGGGTTACCAAGACGAGACTGGGCATTAGAAGTCACAATGTCGATGCGGTCAAAGTCATCATCTTCGGACTGCCCCATGATGCGAATGAAACCCTCACGCACCGCAAGCATGTGCTTGAGTGGGCCGAGCTTGATCATCGCCTGCAGCGGGCGGTAAATGTTCGCCGTCTGGTCTTCCGAATACGCGGTGATCTGAATGAGTGGTGACGGATGCCGCATACCCTTCGGTTCACCTTCGATGTACTCGTACACCCACCCACACGGGCACCCATGCTCCGAGCACTCGTACTTGTCGGAAGCGGCAGCCCAACCCGCGAACACGGAAGGCCCACACGCCTCAAACGCGACCTGAGACGCCGAATATGGCCCCTTGCCAGTCTTCTGCGGCGCGACGATCATCGTCATGCGGTAGAAGAACGCCTGGTTCAGTACGGGCGGGTTATCCGGCCCCACTTCCTCCGGGGGAACAAACTTCGCATCCTCACGGATCCGGTAGCGGTTCGCATGGCACCAGAACTGCCAATCCGACATCTGAAACGGCTTGCCACGAGTCACACCGTTCGGCACTTTGCAATGCTGCGAAATCCACGCATCACCAATGTCTCCAAGAGTGGGGAAATCAATAACGAACTCAGACACCCGTCACACCGCCCTCAAACGCCGCTGAGGCTTCACGGTCCCCCCGCTGGGTTCAGGGTCCTGCTTACCGGCACTCTCATCTGCGACGATCTCCCAGCCGTTCTCGCGAAGGCCAGCAGGCGTCAAACCAATCTGGTCACGAAACCTGTGCAACTGAGCCACCAAAGCGGCGTTCGCATCAGGCCGCATCTCAACAACGGTCTTCAACCGGCAGTACTCGGCGACAATCTGCCACCGCCAAGACTCCTCAGACCACATCGCTGCCTGCGGGGTGAGCCAAGCCTCAAGCCACACCTCAACCTCACGCGATCGAAACTCCTGCGTCAGATCCGAGTCGTACACTTCGCGACGCTTCCCGTCCTCGTCAACCTCCCACGCATAACGCGACATCTCAGGCAGAGGGAACTCAGGAGCAACACCAGCCCACCCCTCACCAGGGAGCTGGTTGAACTTCAGACCGCGCCGATCAGAACGACCAGAACGCGGATCAGGCTGAGGGCCAGAACGATTGCGAGCACCACCAGAAGCCATAAGCAATCACCGCCTCTCAGAGCAGATCAAGGGAGCCAGAACGGGCAAGGGCGAAAGTTTTGAACCCTCCGCACCATTTACAGCCCTCCCCGGCGGTCCTGTGACTCGGATACAGGGTGGGGGTACCCCCTGGTGTGCGCCTTGGTCAACAGGTGGTGCTTAGCCTTGGTGCCAGCCGCCGGGTTGGTTGGCTGCTGTTTCGCGTGAGTGGCAGTCGTGGCAGAGTCCACGTCCGTACTCTGGGTTGTTGGGGTTGAGTGCGAGGTCGGTGAGTTCGCGTCTGCTGCGTGGGTGGTGGTCGGCAACAGTGCTGGGGTTGAGGTGGCAGACGACGCAGATGGGGTCGCGCTGGATGACTGCGGTGCGGAAGGCTTGGTGCCCTCGGCTGTTATAGCCGCGCTGTGTCGCGGTGCCTCTTGCCCGATCGGCTTGGGCCCTATGGGTGGCACACCGGCTACCCTCATGCCGTGGGTAGACGGTTGGGCATCCTGGGGTGGAGCAGACTCGCATGGTTGCCTCCGCAGATGGTGCTGACCAGGTTGGCGGTTGGAGTCAGTGCCGTACCGCTTATGCCTGGTCCCCGTGTATCTCGATGACGTTGCGGCCTAGTGCTTTGGCTGCGTCTGAGATAGTCACGGTGTCGGCGTAGATCGTGAGCGTGATCGATGGCCCGAGAGTTGTAGGTCCGCTGCGTCTGATCACTGGGTTTTCCAGGATCCTGTGCCCCGGGATGAGAGTGCCGTCGACCCTGACACCGCCGGCCTCCACGACTATCGCGTTCATCGTTGCTCCTCGGTGTATCGGCCGCCCCGGTATTCCTCGACACAGCAGAGCATCGCGGCGCGTACGGATGGGTAGCGGCGGCCGCAGCCTTCACAAGCGGGTTGGTCACTCATCAGCTATCACTCCTGCGGTGAGCGCGGTCACGGTCTCGTCGAGGTAGCGTGTGAGGCCGAGCGTGGTCGTGAAGGACTGACGTTCGCCGATAGCGCGGAAGTAGCCTGTGCTGCGGTCGTCCATCAAGTGGGGGCTGGTGTACTCGGCTTGGAGGATGTATGCGGTGAGCATGCCGTCGCATTCGTCTGCGATGTGCGCTTCGAGGGCTGCGTCTAGTGCGGCCTTGGTTTGCTCACTCATCGCGTGTCCCATTCATGATCTTGGTGAGGTGTGCCCAGTCGAGGAGAATGACCTTGCCGCCATCGCGGTTGGCGAGGGTGCCGTGGAAGTTCACGAGGTCGGCCAGCTGTTCAAGCTTGGCCTCTGCTGCTTCTGCTCTCCGGCGGTACTCGGCAGCGCTGTCGGCAGTGCCGAAGCAAGCATTGATTGACTCGCCGGCGGCGGTGAGGATGCTGCCAAGCTCAGTGATGTCGACGAGCTGACCGCCTACGGTGAGTTCAATTTTCCCTGGTGGGGGAGTATCAATGACGTGCTGGTCACTCATCTTCCTGCTCCTCCTCGAGCCATCGCGTGTAGGCGATCGTCTGCCGCATGCATGCGTGGTCGCCGCAGCCGCGGAGAGCGATGATGATGCGTCCTGTGAAACCGAAGCCGATGGCGAGCGTGTAGCGGGACCATTCGTCGTGCCCGATAGTGGTCGGGCGGCCGATGCTGAGCCATGGCTTGTACGCCCAGGCGCGGCGGTTGGTGCGCTCCCTGCGGATGGTGCTGCTCGGGCTCATCAATGCCTCCGTCATATTGTTAACGCCGTGGCGAGGCCGATCGCTACGCCCGTGTGCATGCCCTGGTCTGCGTGGTAGCCGTACCAGCCGCGTACTGCCTTGCCATAGTCGATGAGCCAGTGCGTGATGCCAGTGAAGAGTGCTCCGAACATCCACGGGAGTCCGAGGACAGCGAGTGTGACACCAGCAGCTACTGCATGGTGTGCCGAGTGTGCGGTGAGTGCGTGGATCCAGTCGGGCCGTTTCGTGTCTGCCTTCGCGGTCGCCACGTAGTCGTTCTGCATGGCGAAGTCAGCGACGTAGTGTGCTCCGATGAGGAGCAGTACGGCGTGCAGGGTTTCCACGGTCGGCCTCCGTAAGTAGGTTCCTCCGCGCTCGTACCCGGGTTCGATGGGTGTTGTCAGCGGTACGGCGCGGAGGAAGAATAGGGGTGGCGTACTGCCGCGCGTGGGAGCAGAACTGCGGAGGTAGAGTTACCTGATGTTCTATGTAACGAAAGATGTGCGACGTGCGCTCGAGGCTGAGCTCTGGGTTCCCGCGCTGTTCACTGCCCTCGCAGGAATCGACATATGCAGTGCTCTCTCATCCGACAATGGGGAAACGTCAGGCGCGCAATATAAGCGCTGGGTGGAAAACCGCGCCTCTGACATCGGGCTTAGTGCTGAAGATGTCTACAAGCTCCGATGCGGGATGCTTCACCAGGGTAAGTATCAAGGGAAAACGTATGACCGTATTGTGTTTTCGCTTCCTGTCCCTAACAACATAGTGCTCCATATGAACACATTTGGCGAGACATACAACCTTGATCTTCGCCGATTCTGCGAGAGCATTTGTCGTGCGATTGACCATTGGTGGCAACAGAACGAGACCGACGAGGTTGTGTCTAGAAACTATTCGGAGACCGTGCAGTTTCGTCCAGATGGCGCACAATACGGATTCAGTGGGTTCCCTGTCCTGGCATAGACCCGCAGGGCGCTCGCATCATCATCTGAGTGCGCGCCTTGTCGCCACCGGCTCTCGAACGAAGTTCCTTTTACTGGTCGAGTACGGCGTGATGCGACCGTGCATGATCGCTTGTAGCTGGGAACGTCTACCGTCATGCCCGCTTCCTGGGCCCGTGGCGTACCCACAGAGCCAGTCGGTCCCGTCACGCGCGGGAAGTGGGTCGGGTGCGCGGATAGAGTGGGGTGTATGTCGAATCCAGCACGTGAATTACATGCGATCCTTGTGAGATGGAAAGCGGCAATTGACGCTACCTCGCGGCCGACAGCTGAGAGGGTTCGTGGAAGCGGGTTCCTGTCTCAAACGAGGGAAGCGGTTTCGCTCCTCGAATCTGTAGACGCCATCCTGGATGAATGGGAAGCAGCTAACCGGAACGTAGGCATCCCGAGAAAGCGTGCGGCGCAGTGGGTGAAATCCGTGCTTGCATACCCGGCTGGGTGGGATGCCCCGCTGGACCCCGAACGAGCTTTCCCGGAAGCGAGCTTGGACGCACTTGAGATGCTCGCTGACATGATCGACATGGCTCAGAGCGTAACGCCGCCCCTGGCTGCCGACCGTGTCCACGAGCTGCTCGCAATCATCCGCGAAGCTCTTTCGGCAGACGACACGCTGGATAACGACTTCAGGGCATACATAGAGCATCTCCTTGCTGCAGTTGAGCACGCCTTGGAACACCGGGATGCTGAGGCGCTCAGGGAAGACCTCCAACACCTCTGGATTGCAGTGTTCGCAGCCGAAGAGTTTACCGAAAACAAAGGCACATGGAGTTCGGCCGCCACCCGGTTCGGCAGAGACACGTTCGCTCAGACCTTGGCGAGTATCGTCGGCGGAGTTGCAACCAAGATGATTACGGGCTCGTGAGGTCTAGCTCCCGAAACAGTGATTTGATGTAGGTCTGCACTTTGTGCGCCGCGAGCCCATGCGTCTCCACTGGTCCCGGCTCTCCAAAGCCTTGTCTCATGTAGGACTCGAGCTCTAACTGCATGCGGCTCAACACCCACCAGATGGTTTCTTGGTCTTCTGGTGAGGCTTTGCTTAGATCAGTGAGCTGTCCTGCTTTCAGCATGTCAAGCCCCCTGTGGTGTGGTGCGAGGTATTGTGTTTAGTCATGCCGTATCCACCGACCAGTCGTCAACGCTGTGTAGGGGGCGAGCCGGGAGTGCCCCTACCCGTAGCGAGGTACGCAAGCTGGGTCGTGAGCCAGCACGTTCTTGCGCCGCCGCTTCGCGCACACACCGTGGGTGCTGGCTCGAGAGCGTCCAGCTTGAATAGGGTGTGTGCGTCATCCCGTCACCCCGGGGGAGAGAAGGTGGGCGGTGTTGGCGCGGAATTGAACCGCGAGTACTGGCTACTCTCAACACCACCCTGAGCGCTCGTAGCCGTCGTGGCTCTCCCGAGATTTGAACTCGGACTGTGCGGGGTTTGAATCCGCTGCCTCTGCCAGTTGGGCTAGAGAGCCAGGTGGGCCTGGCCTCAGCTCTCCTGTGAGCGGTCCGGCATCTGGCGTAGCACAATGGCTCCTACGAGTAGTGCAGCGGCAAGCGGTAGTGCGAACTGAGATAGCAGCGACCCGATGGGCTGGATGACCTGCCAGGCTTCCTGAATGTTGGGGCGGAAGAAGAGAGCGAGGTTCGGCAGGAACGCACCCCCGACCACGCCGATGATGAGCGCTATGGCTGCCCAGACTTGCATCTGGTTCGCGAGCTGTTTGTTCCGGCTGGACTCGTCAGTCATGTTTCCTCCCTTGACGGGTTGGCTCTCTGCTTTGAGTTCTCTCTTCCACCGTTTCATGGTTGCCCGGAAACGTCTACCCGTAAGGCCTGATCAGCAGCTTTGTCTTCGACGCATGCGCGTACCGCCGCGGGTCGTGCAGGTCTCGAACCTGCCACCTCCGGTTTTGGAGACCGGCGCTCTACCAGATGAGCTAACTACCCGAGTGCCCGCACCGGTGTGCGGGCTATTCAGTTGTGGGCGCAGAAATGAAGAATCCCCGGGGCCGTAATGGCTTCCGGGGACACTTCTCCTGCGTGGTACAAATGTACCATGATCGAAGCTATGTTGCAAACACATCTTCGAGTGGCGCGGCGGCGAGCGCACGCAGGGCCACGACGTCGACTTCGATACCCATAGCCTCAGCGAGTGCGACCAACTCTGTCTCTGTCGACCACATGGCCCCGCAGCAGCGGCACTCGGCGATCACGGCACGGCCTCGCTTCACCGGGATGGTCACGGCGGCAAGCTGGCGAGTCTCGATGACGCGGCCTTGCTTGTCCTTCTCCTGGGATAGGTGGTGGCGTTCCCCGCATGATGGGCACGGGGCGGTGAGTTCCTTCTGGTGTGGAGGGTCAAAGAGGTCTTCGATTCGGTAGATCCACTTCCCGAACGCCGCGTCGAGCTCGTCGCGCATGTCGTCATCGATCGCGCCGGCCGCGTGCTGTGCCTGGGTGGCTTGCGCGAAGCGTGGCACGACGTTGATGAGGTCGCCGGCGTGGGGGAGTCGCCATTCGTTGAGCCATGCGCGTGCGATGTCCTCGATGTGCTGCCAGAGGCCGAGCGCTTCAGCGTTGATGAGGTTGCCGCCGGCGCCGCCCCCGCCGCCCGAGCCGCCGCCCATGGATGATGAGATCGCGTCGCGTAGCTGCTCGAGCAGGGGAGCGCATTCGTACTCTGCGCCGTCGAGGTGGACGGTGTGTGTTTGTGTGAGGCGTTCTACCGCCCGAGCCGTGTCAGTCATGTGTTCCTCCCGTAGAACGACAAAGGCCCGTCACAAGGTCGATGCCCCATTCGCTGGGGGATCTAGTTGTGACGGGCCTAAAGCACCTGTTGAGGGATAGTGTACGCGCAATTTGAGAATTGCGCGAGCGATCTGCGATTCGAGTAGCTGCGCAGATAGGGTGCAGCGCAAATATCGATAAGGTGCAAAATAAGGTGCAGCACGAAACGACAAAGGGGCAAGAGAAGTGCTACTTCCCTTGCCCCATATGCTGTGCGCGAGGGGGGACTTGAACCCCCACGTCCGAAGACACTGGAACCTAAATCCAGCGCGTCTGCCAATTCCGCCACTCGCGCGTGCGCCTAACTGCGGCACCGATCTAGACTAGCGGCTCTTGGCGTGGAGTGACGCCAACCCCGGAAAACTGCTTCGGCGCGTCGCGCACTCACCGACTACTTGCTGTGGTCCCTGCCCGGGGAGCGGCCGTCGATGACCTCGGCGCCATCGGGCAGGGCTGTACCGACCGGCACGCGTACCGTCACAAAACCAGTGGGGTCTGTGGCCGGTGCGGCCGATGCGGCCGGTGCAACTTGAGTCGGCGCGCTCGTGGCGGCAGCGTCGCCGGCAAGTCCCGCCTCGATCGCGCCCGCGCTGAAGCCGCCGGAGGGGCCCGCCGTGTGGTGCTGCGACATCCGGTCGATCCAGGCGAGTGCCAGCGCAGAGATGATGAATGCGAGGTGGATCATGACCTCCCAGAACACGCCGTCGTTAGAATAAATCACCTTGCCGTCGGCCCCGAGCACGATCCCGTCCTCCATGCGGCCGACCTCGATGAATGTCTTCAACAGGTGGATCGACGAGATCGAGATGATCGATACCGCAAGCTTCACCTTGAGCAGGTTCGTGTTCACGTGTGAGAGCCACTCGGGCTCGTCGTGGTGACCCTCGACGCGGATCTTCGAGACGAAGGTCTCGTAGCCGCCGATGATCACCATGATGAGGAGGTTCGCGATCATCACAATGTCGATGAGCGCGAGCACGCTGAGCATCACATCGGTCTCGGTGATCTTCCCCGAGATGATGACGTTTTCGAACAGGTGCCACAGCTCGACGAAGAAGAGCACGACGTAGACGCCCTGCGCGATGATGAGCCCGAGGTAGAGGGGCGCCTGCAGCCAGCGGCTCGCGAAAATGAATCCGGCGAGCGTGCGCGAGGCGGCTCCCGGGCCGCGGTCGGTGCTGCGCTGAATTGGCGGCATCGAGCGTTGGTTCACGTGTGTTCTCCCGTGTGGTCGTGATAGTTCGAATTTGGAGAGCCACATGTTATCCCACAGAAAACCCTCCCACCTGGGTGTGGGCACGCGCGGGGCACTGCGTTCCCACGTTTCTGGCATGGCGGGGGATATACTTGCTCTCTGCGAAGGGGAGTATTCCACCTCGCTCGTGTCGTCAATACGCTGTGCGCAGATCGCTCAGCCGGTTCGAGCGCGGCGTCACCCGAAAGGGTTGGTTCCGGGGAGAGACTTTCGGAGTTTTGCGCACCCTGCGCCATCCCGAAGGAGTCGTTCTTTACCGTGACAACCGCACTTCCGCTCTGGTTCGAGGTGGGATCGATGATCCTCCTCACACTGATTCTCATCGTGGACCTGCTGCTCATCATCAAGCGGCCACACGTCCCTTCTATGCGAGAGGCCAGCCTGTGGGTCGGCTTCTACGTGTTGCTCGCGCTGCTGTTTGCGGGAGCCATCTACCTGTTCGCGGACGCGCAGCACGCTACGGAGTTCGTTGCCGGCTGGCTCACGGAGTACAGCCTCTCCATCGATAACCTCTTCGTGTTCGTGCTGATTCTCGGCGCGTTCAAGGTTCCGACTGCGTATCAGCAGCGAGCCCTCATGATCGGCATCGTGCTCGCGCTGCTCTTCCGCGGCATTTTCATTCTGGCTGGTGCCGCCATCATCGAGCGCTTCATCGCCGTCTTCTTCATCTTCGGTGCGTGGCTCATCTGGACCGCGTGGCAGCAGGTCAAGCCCGGCGGACACGAGGAGCACGGGGACAGCTGGCTCATCCGACAGGTCAAAAAGGTCGTCCCCTTCACCGACGAGTACCACGGCGGAAAGCTCAGCGTCACCGTTGAGGGCAAGCGCATGTTCACGCCGTTCCTGCTCGTGCTCATCTCGCTCGGCGCGACCGATCTCCTGTTCGCGCTCGACTCGATCCCCGCGATCTTCGGCATTACGCAGAGCCCGTTCATTGTGTTCACCGCAAACGTCTTCGCACTCATGGGCCTCCGCCAGCTGTACTTCCTGCTCGGTGGCCTGCTCGACAAGCTCCCGTACCTGAAGTACGGCATTGCAGCGATCCTCGCGTTCATCGGCGTGAAGCTCATCCTGCACGCGCTTCACGAGAACGAGCTGCCGTTCATCAACGGTGGCGAGCCGGTTGCCGTGCCGGAGATCACCACCGGCATGTCGCTGCTGTTCATCCTCGCTGCCATGGTCATCTCGACCGTTGCGAGCGTATGGAAGGCCAAGCAGGTTGCCCGCAAGAGCGGCGAGACCTTGCACTTTGGCGCGGCCGAGCCCCACCTTGATGAGGACGGCACGACCGGAGATTCTTCGAAGGGGAATTGATCGTTGGGGCTGAGTGTTAGACTCTTCATCATGCGTCAGCGGCACCAGCTTCTTCGTGGCCGCGACGGGATCTAGCCCACGGCCGCCCGTCGCGGGGTTCTTGCACGGCCGATCCACTCGCGTTCGTAGCCTGATGGCTCGATTCCAGCGAAGCAAGAGAATGAAGAGAAGCAATGACTGACACGAAGCCCCCGACGATTTCCCCTCGGACTCTGGCCGAGAAGCTTTGGGACGACCATGTGGTTGTCAAGGGTGAGGCAGGCGACCCTGACCTCATCTACATCGATCTGCACCTCATCCATGAGGTCACCAGCCCGCAGGCCTTCGACGGCCTGCGGGTTGCGGGTCGGCCGCTGCGCCGCGTCGATCAGATGATCGCAACGGAGGATCACAACACTCCGACGCTGAACATCAACCGGCAGATCGAAGACCCGACGAGCCGCGTACAGATCGAGACGCTCCGCGCGAATGTTGAGGAGTTCGGCGTGCGCTCGCACCCGCTCGGCGACAAAGAGCAGGGCATCGTGCACGTTGTTGGCCCGCAGCTCGGGCTCACGATGCCGGGGATCACCGTCGTGTGCGGTGACAGTCACACCTCCACGCACGGCGCATTCGGTGCGCTTGCGTTCGGTATCGGCACGAGCGAGGTTGAGCACGTCATGGCGACGCAGACGCTCTCGCTCAAGCCGTTCAAGACGATGGCGATTAACGTTGAGGGCGAACTCCGCCCGGGCGTGACCGCAAAAGACATCATCCTCGCGGTGATCGCGAAGATCGGCACCGGCGGTGGTCAGGGCTACGTGCTCGAGTACCGCGGATCGGCGATCCGGAATTTGTCGATGGACGGTCGCATGACCATCTGTAACATGTCGATCGAGGCGGGCGCACGCGCCGGCATGATCGCACCGGACGAGAAGACATTCGACTACGTGCAGGGTCGCGACCACGCGCCCCAGGGTGCCGACTGGGACGCTGCTGTCGAGTACTGGAAGACGCTTCCCACCGACGAAGGCGCGGTGTTTGACGCCGAGGTCTCGATCGATGCGAGCGAGCTTGAGCCGTTCGTCACCTGGGGCACCAACCCCGGCCAGGGCGTACACCTGAGCGACGCGGTCCCCAACCCAGCCGATATTGCTGACCCCAACGAGCGTGCCGCGGCTGAGCGCGCGCTCGAGTACATGGATCTTGAGGCTGGCACGCCAATGAAGGAGATCCCCGTCGACGCGGTCTTCATGGGATCCTGCACCAACGCTCGTCTCGATGACCTCCGCGAATTCGCAAGCATCATTCAGGGCAAGAAGAAGGCCGAGGGCGTCCGCCTCATGGTCGTGCCCGGTTCCGCACGCGTCCGTCTCGAGGCCGAGGCTGAGGGCATCGACAAGATCGTTGAGGAGTTTGGTGGCGAGTGGCGTTTCGCCGGCTGCTCCATGTGCCTCGGCATGAACCCCGACCAGCTCGCTCCGGGAGAGCGCTGCGCGTCAACGTCGAACCGTAACTTTGAGGGTCGTCAGGGTAAGGGAGGCCGCACCCACCTGGTGTCGCCGCTCGTCGCCGCAGCGACCGCGATCCGCGGCACGCTGTCGAGCCCCTGGGATCTGCAGGCTGACGCGAACCAGAAGGTGGAGGCATAACCATGGAGAAGTTCATCACGCTGGAGGCCACGGCGCTGCCGCTGCGCCGCTCAAACGTCGACACCGACCAGATCATCCCGGCAGTGTTCCTCAAGCGAGTCACCAAGACCGGCTTTGACGACGCGCTCTTCTACCACTGGCGCCAGGACGAGAACTTCGTGCTGAACCAGCCGCAGTTCAAGGGCTCCGAGATCCTCATTGCCGGCCCTGACTTCGGCACCGGCTCTTCGCGTGAGCACGCTGTCTGGGCGCTGCGCGATTATGGATTCAGGGTCGTTATCTCGGCACGCTTCGCCGACATCTTCCGTGGCAACTCCGGCAAGCAGGGCTTGCTTGCCGCGCAGGTGTCGGAGGCAGACGTCGAGCGTCTGTGGGCGGTCGTTGAGGCCGACCCCACGACCACCGTCACCGTGAACTTGGAGGACCGCACGGTCTCCGCCGGTGACCTCACAGTTTCGTTCGATATCGACGATTACACTCGGTGGCGTCTCATGGAGGGTCTCGATGACATCTCCTTGACGCTTCGTAATGAACAGGCGATCACCGACTTTGAGGCACGTCGTCCAGGCTGGATGCCGCAGACGCTGCCCGTGAAGACCGCCTAGGGAGGCCCGTACGTGAGTAACGCAGAACAGCCCGATAACCCGGAGCACTCGGAGAAGGACGCCGTGTCGCACGACAACGCGAATCAGGGTGCCAAGGTTGGCCTGAGCTCGGACGAGATCATCATCAAGGGCGGCAAACCGCTTGAGGGTCGCATCGAGGTGCGCGGGGCGAAAAACCTCGTGACCAAGGCGATGGTGGCGACGCTGCTCGGCAAGACCCCGAGCGTGCTGCGCAACGTCCCGAACATCTCGGACGTTCGCGTCGTCGCAGGGCTCCTCGCACTGCACGGCGTGCTCATCACCAAGGGTGAGGACGCGGACGAGTGGCATTTCGATCCGTCGAACGTTGAGGTCGCGCACAAGGCTGACATCGACGCGCACGCCGGTTCGTCGCGTATCCCGATCCTGTTCTGCGGTCCGCTGCTGCACCGGCTGGGTGAGGCATTCATCCCCGACTTGGGTGGCTGCCGCATCGGCGACCGTCCGATCGACTTCCACCTCGACGCGCTGCGCGAGTTCGGTGCGGTCGTCGAGAAGCTGCCGAGCGGCATCAGCCTGACCGCGCCCAACGGATTGAAGGGCGCGAACATCGAGCTGCCCTACCCGTCGGTTGGCGCCACCGAGCAGGTGCTGCTGACGGCTGTGCTCGCAGAGGGCCAGACTGAACTGCGCAACGCGGCTATCGAGCCAGAGATCATCGACCTGATCTGCATTCTGCAGAAGATGGGCGCGATCATTTCGATGGAGCCGAACCGCGTCATCTTCATTGAGGGCGTCGAGGAGCTCCGTGGGTACGACCACAAGGCCATTTTCGACCGCAACGAGGCCGCAAGCTGGGCCGCTGCTGCGCTCGCGAGCAAGGGCGATGTGTTTGTTGGCGGCGTGAAGCAGGAAGAGATGATGACCTTCCTGAACGCTTTCCGCAAGGTCGGTGGCGACTTCGACGTGCAGGACGACGGTATTCGGTTCTGGCATCCGGGCGGGGACCTGAAGCCCGTGACCATCGAGACCGACGTGCACCCTGGCTTCATGACTGACTGGCAGCAGCCGCTGATCGTGGCGCTGACCCAGGCCGTCGGGAAGTCGACGATCCACGAGACTGTCTACGAGGATCGTTTTGGCTTCACCGATGCCCTGAACAAGATGGGCGCGAGCATTGAGGTGCACCCTGATGGGCTCGCCGATAAGGCACGCCGTGTGAAGCGTCGTGAGTTCGAGCAGGCGGCGGTCATCACCGGCCCGACGCCGCTGACCGCTGCCGACGTGGTCGTGCCAGACCTGCGCGGCGGCTTTAGCTACCTCATCGCCGCGTTGATCGCAGACGGTGAGTCCAAGGTGTCCAATATCGGGATCATTGCTCGCGGCTACGAGAACATCATTGAGAAGCTGCGGCTGCTCGGTGCTGATTTCGTGTTCGAAGGCTAATACCCCTCTGCGATGAATCCCGCGCCGCACGGCGCCTATGCACTTGCGTGCGCGGGATTCCGGGATAATCGAACTATGACGAAAACGGTGAAGCTGCGGAGCCATTCGGGTGCCGAGAAGCGCAAGCCCTCCATGTTTTGGCTTTTGGCTAGCTTGGTGCTGCCAGTGTGGTCGCTCATGGTGCGCTATCGCTTTACGCCCACCTCATCGCTCCCCAAGAGCGGCCCGTTCATTCTTGCGCCGAACCACTTTAGTGAGATCGATCCGATCGCGATGGGTGTCGCTGTGTGGCACCTTGGTCGCGTACCGAGGTTCCTCACGAAGGCAAGTCTCTTCAAGGTGCCGGTATTCGGTTGGATGCTGCGTAGGAGCGGGCAGATCCCGGTCGAGCGCACCGGGGCAGTGACCCGCTCAACCGGTCTCGATAACCCGCTCAGCGCCGCGAGCAAGCTCATCGAGAGCCAGGGAGGCGTCGTCGTGTACCCAGAGGGCACACTCACGCGCGATCCTGACCTCTGGCCGATGCGGGGCAAGAGCGGTGCGGTCCGCCTCGCGCTCGAGAGTGGCATCCCGCTCATTCCGGCAGCCCATTGGGGTACGCAGGAGCTCATGCCGCGGTACGGCAAGTCGATTCGCCCGTTTCCGCGGAAGACCATCGAGGTCGCGATCGGGGAACCGATGGACATGAGCGAGTTCGAAGGCAAGCACATCGACCAGAAGCTCATTAATGCAGCGACCACCAAGCTCATGAACGAGATCACGGCGCTCCTTGAGGGGCTTCGCGGGGAGAAAGCCCCCGCCGAGCGCTGGGATCCGGCGAAACATCAGCAGAACGAAACGGGGCGTTTTTGAACGCGGCACACGGCGGCGTGAAACGCGGCGCGAAGATCGCGGTTATCGGATCGGGGAGTTGGGGCACCACCTTTGCGAAGGTGCTCTGCGACGCTGGATCCGACGTGACGATCTGGGCGCGACGCTCCGAGGTCTCGGACGAGATCCAGGTCGCGAAGCGCAACAGCCAGTACCTTCCAGGAGTGACCTTCCGAAGACGCTGAAGGCAACGTCGAACCTGGCCGAGGCGCTGCGCGGCGCACGGCTCGTCTTCCTCGCGGTGCCGAGCCAATCGCTGCGGCAGAACCTGCTTGACATCGAGCCGTTCCTCGAGCCGACGAGCGTGCTCGTGAGCCTCGTCAAGGGCGTCGAGCGCACGACCACCATGCGCATGAGCGAGGTCATCCATGACACCCTCGACCTTGAGTCCGACCGCATCGCCGTCGTCTCAGGTCCGAACATTGCCCTCGAAATCGCGAAAGAGCAGCCGACGGGTGCTGTCGCTTCGTGCGCCTCGATCGAGGTAGCCCAGGAGGTCGCGAAGGCCTGCTCGGCGCCCTACTTCCGCACCTACGTGAACACCGATGTCGTTGGCACGGAACTCGGCGGCGTGCTCAAGAACCTCATCGCGCTCGCGATCGGCATCGTCGACGGGGTCGGCTACGGCGAGAACACGAAGGCGTCGATCATCACGCGCGGGCTCGCCGAAATGACCGAGTTCGCGGTCGCCCAGGGCGGCGACCCGATCACGCTGTCCGGGCTCGCTGGGCTCGGCGACCTCATCGCAACCTGCCAGTCGCCACTGTCGCGCAACAACACTGCCGGTCGTTTGATCGGCCAGGGGTACTCGCAAGAGGAAACCCGCGAGCAGATGCAACAGACCGCCGAGGGCATCACCTCGGTCGCGCCGATCCTCGAGATCGCGCAGGCGCGTGGCATCGTGATGCCCATCGTGCAGCAGGTCGGCATGGTGCTCGACGGCGAGATGGAGCCGAAGAACCTCGGCCCGCACCTCGCCACTGAAGACGGTATTCCGCGGCGTGAGCTCGTGCTCGGCCGCAACGCAACATCGGGATGGCGACGCTGGTTCGGGCGCCGGAAGGAGCGCACGCAGTGAGCGACGTTCAGCATAAGAAGCACACCATCGCCCTGCTCTTTGGCGGGCGATCGAGCGAGCACGGGATCAGCTGCGTCACCGCGGCTGGGATCCTGCGCGCGATCGACCGGGAGCGCTTCGACGTCGTACTCGTCGGAATCACCAAGCGGGGCGCGATGGTGCTCATGCACGAGGACGACCTCGCCGACTACCGCCTCGATGGCCCGTCGCTGCCCGAGGTGCGCGATAACGGCACCCGCGTGATCTGGCCTGCCTCGGTCGATACGCGCTCGCTGACGCTCATCTCGAGCGACGGCACGCTGAGCTCGCTCGGCCACGTCGACGCCGTCATGCCGACGCTCCACGGGCCCTACGGCGAGGACGGCACCGTGCAGGGCATGCTCGACCTCATCGACATGCCGTACGTCGGATCAGGCGTGCTCGGCTCATCGCTGTGCATGGACAAGCACCTCGTGAAGGTCGTGCTCGCGAGCATGGGGATCCCCGTGGCTCCGTGGCGCACGATCACTCGCGGCGAGGTGGATCGCGACCCGGCGATCGTCTCGACCCTCGACGAGGGGCTCACCTATCCGCTGTTCGTGAAGCCGGCACGCGCCGGTTCCTCGGTCGGTGTGAGCCGCGTCACCGAAGCGTCGGAAATTCCTGCTGCGCTCGAGATTGCGTTTGCCGAGGACCGCACCGTGCTTATCGAATCCGGAATCACCGGCCGCGAGGTCGAGATCGCCGTACTCGAGGGCCGCGAGGGGGAGCCGACCCGCACGAGCAGCGTGCTCGGCGAGATCGTCGTCACCGGCCGCGAATTCTACGACTTCGAAGCGAAGTACCTCGGCGCAGGCGGCGTCGAGCTCGTGCTGCCCGCGAAGGTCACCGAGGAAGAATTTGCAGCGATCCGCGACGCAGCCGTGCGCGCGTTCGAGGGCACGCAGGCACGCACCCTGTCGCGCATCGACTTCTTCCTCACCGAGAACGGCCCCGTGCTCAACGAGATCAACACGTTCCCCGGGTTCACGCCAGCCTCGATGTACCCCATGCTGTGGGACGCGTCAGGTCTCGGCTACACCGACCTCATCACCGAACTCATCGAGCTCGCGCTCGAGAAGCGGCCGTCGTACTAGCCCGAGTCACCGATCCGCACCGTGCCGCCCTGAATCTCGATTTGAGACGCGGCGCGGCCGCTGCGGATACCTCCGCTGACAGAACGAATGCGCGGTGTGACGTTACTCGCCCTCAGGCTTGGCCTCGGGCGTGACGTCGGT
This sequence comes from Leucobacter sp. G161, assembly GCF_001482305.1. GTDB lineage: Bacteria > Actinomycetota > Actinomycetes > Actinomycetales > Microbacteriaceae > Leucobacter. Next base: position 279,878 of record NZ_LOHP01000060.1, on the reverse strand, counting down.
CTGCGGAACGTCACCAAACTGCGAGTCGTCGATGCTGTCGGTGATCGCGGTGCACTTGCGTTCCTGCGGCAGCTTCCCAACTGAACCGCTGAGCTCGGTGATGACGTTGGTGCCGCTGACGCCCTCGTCGGAGTTCACGATGACCTCGACGCCGGGGCTGCGGCCGTAAGCCTCGAACCGGAAGAGTGGGGCGCGCGAATCGTCGATGATCCAGTCGACACCGTTCACCGTGACGCAGCTATCGGTGGTGGGGCCGCTCGGCTCGATACCGCAGTACAGCAGCACGCTCGCCGGGTCTCCCCATGCTCCGGTCGATTGCGCGTTCGTGTATCGGCGATCGAGATTGTCAACCGAGGACGGTAGTCGCACGATGACATCAGCGCAGGCGGGGTTGTTTGCGTCGGCCGCTGCCTCCATCGGAACGTCCTGGGCACAGCCGGTCAGTGCCAGCGCGATTGCTCCCGCGGAGAGGACGAGGGCAGTGGTACGAACGGCACGAGCTTTCACGCCTCAAGCCTATCCGCTGCGGGGCTGGGGAGCCGGGGAGTGGGCTGAGCGTGCCGCTTCCTGCGGCCCGCGGTACCTTGGTGTGGTGATGACAGTTGGAGAACTCGGTGAGGCGGGCGTGCTCGCCCGGATCCTGGCGCAGCTCAGCCCGGCGGAAGCCGCGACCCTTGGCCCCGGTGACGACTGCGCGGTGCTCGCGCAGTCCGGTGAGTTGGTGGTGACGACCGACACAATGATCGAGGGCCCCGACTTTCGATTGGCCTGGCACGCCGGATTCGATCTCGGGTGGAAGCTTGCTGCGACAAACCTGTCTGATGTGGCCGCGATGGGCGCGAAACCGACGGCCTTGACGGTTGCGCTCGCGTGCCCGAAGGACACGCCGGTGATGCTCCTCGAAGAGATCTCGCGCGGGCTCAGCGCGGCCTGCCGGCAGCTCGCGCCCGGCTGCGGCGTTGTCGGCGGTGACCTGGGGCAGGCGCCGGTGCTGTTCGCCGCGGTGACGGCGCTTGGTGATCTCGAGGGCCGGGCTCCGGTCACCCGTTCGGGAGCGGAGCCCGGGGACACCGTCGCGTACGGTGGCCCCCTGGGGCTTGCCGGGATGGGGCTATCGCTCCTCTTTGAGCACTGCGCCGACGAGCACGGCATCGCCCACGATGCGGGCCTCGCCGAGCTGCGGGCAGCGCACGCCGCGGAGCTTGCAGCGCAATTCGCGCCGCGCGCGCCGATCCACCTCGGGGTCGCAGCAAGCACGGGTGGCGCGACCGCAATGATGGACGTCTCCGATGGGCTCGCGCTCGATGCCGCCCGGCTCGCGCGTGCCTCGGGGGTGCGGATCGAATTGCACCCGCACCTCCTCACCGCCGCGTTTGGGGTGCAGGTTGATGTCGAAGTGTCGCTGCACGCAATGCTCGAGGGCGGGGAGGATCACGGCCTGCTGGCGTGTTTCCCGCCGGGGGTGACGCTGCCGGAGGGGTTTCACGCGATTGGCACGGTCGCGCCCGCCGCTGCAGCGCCTGACACGCCAGCGGACGGAGCGTCGACCGCGAGTTCGCTGACCGTCGGCGGCGCCCCCTATACGCCGCGTGGGTGGGATCCATACAATAAGCTCACGACGCTGCGGAGCTAGCGGGCGCGCATCTGCGCGCCGCGCTCCCGGCACGCATGAGGGGGACAACTATGGCGAAGATTACGGTGATTGGGGCAGCCGAGGCGCAGGTGCCTGCGGATCAGGCTGACGTGTTCGCGTCGGCGTCGTTCCGCGATGCATCGCGGGAGACCGCGCTGCAGGGCGCGAACGCGGCGCATGCGCGGCTCGTTGAGCGGGCGAAGGCGCTGGTGGCTGAGGGGGTTGCGCTGCAGTACATTGCCGACCCGGTCTCGACCTATTCGAACTCGTGGCGTGATGAGCAGGGTGCGAACGTCGTCGAGCACCAAGCACACGCAAACGTGCGGATCGTGCTCACCGCCCTCGACCGCGTGGGTGATGTAGCGGCCGAGTTGACGGACGGCGGCGCCGACGTGCGCGTGCAGTGGGAGCTGGGGGATGCGCTGCGCAGCGAGTCGACCCGGAACCTCCGCAGCGCTGCCGTGCAGGATGCGCGCACCGCCGCCGAGGACTTCGCCGCAGCCATCGGTGCGACGACACTGACGCTGCTGTCGCTCAGTGACGGCCGTTCGAGCGGTGGCCCGTCGCCCGTTGGCGACGCACGGTTCGCGATGGCCGCAGCCGCGGCGCCCGAGGTGACGGTGGGGCAGATTGCCGTCGGCGTGCGCGTCGAGGCGACCTTCACCGCTGAGTAGCCTGCTGCGGCCCTGCGGCGATGCGGAGCGCCGTCCACAGCTCGGCTCTCGTGTCGGGGGTGTCGATGTCGCGTTGCAGCAAGCTTGCCGCGGTGCGAATGCGCGCACGGAGGGTGTGGCGGTGGATCGACAGTTCCTCCGCGGCTGGCGAAAGCTGGCCGTTGTGGCGCAGCCAGGCCTCGAGGCTGCGCTCGATCTCGTCGTCGTGTTTGCGGTCGTGCGCGCGCACAGGGGAGAGGAAACCCGCTGCCCTCCTGCGGGCATCCTGGCTCTCCCCAATGAGCTGCAGGAGGCCGGCGTGCATCGCTGGCCGGTACTCGACGATCTTCGCGCCGGCTCCCGCAGCTCGATCCTCGGAGAGCGCGTGTTCGAGGGCGCGATCCGCCTGCGCGACGAGTTCGACGAGGTCATCGAGGGATCCGCGCTCCGAGAGGCCGCCCGGGAGTCCGCGGGCGAGCTTTCTGGCTGCTGGAATGCGAGCGGGCTCGCAGATGATGAGTCTGCGGCCATCCACGATCCCGGTCGCGGCGCCGTCGCCGAGCGACTCCAGCTCAAGGCTGGGATGAATGCCTGGGAGCGCGATGACGGAGACCTGGCCGCGAGGCAGCCGCGGGAACAGTGAGCCTGCCACACTCTCCGCGAGCTCCCGGTGCCCAGCGATGAGGAGGCGGAGCGTCGCGGTCGCGAGGGCCGCCTCGGAGCGCGCCAGGCTCGTGGGCCGCGTCGAACGCGACTCTGACAGCCGGTCCATGTTCTGTGCGTGGACAGCGGCCTCAATGAGGCGCGCGGCCGCGCGGGTGATCGCAATGAACGGGGTGTCATACGGCACCCGAATGAGCGGCAGGCCGAGCTTCTCGCACGCTTCGACGAGCGTCGGCGGGATACGATCCCAGCGGATTCCGACGCCCACACCGAGGGCGGTGGTGCCAGCGGCGACGAGGCGGGCCACGTAGGCCTCGGCCGATCGGATGCTCAGCGTGCCCTTGAACTGCGCCCCGGTGGTGAGGAGCACCGTGCGGGGCGTGAGGAACGGCGTCGGGTCTGCGAGGTCCGTCGAGTGCACCCACTGCACGACGCGCGAACCGGTCTCGTTGTCGACTCCGGCCACGGCGACGAGACCGAGCTCGTAGTCGCGCAGGAGCGTATCGAGATCGATCCACGAGTGAATTGCCGGTTCGGCGAAATATTGCATCATCAATCGCCATTATGGCATCTTTGCGCCGTGGCTCCCAGCCGTATCCTTGGAGGTATCCGGCGCCGTGGTGGGGAACCACTTCGGTGCTCACACTTCAACACGTTAAGGAGACATCCATGACTCTCACCGGCGGCCCCTCACTTCCGCAGGAGCGCAAGCTCGTCACCAGCATCCCCGGCCCGAAGTCGCAGGAGATGCTCGCACGCAAGAACGCAGCGGTTGCTGCGGGCGTTGGCGTTGCACTTCCCGTCTCCATCGTTGCTGCTGGCGGCGGCGTCATGGTTGACGTTGACGGCAACTCGCTCATCGATCTCGGCTCGGGCATCGCCGTGACCGGCGTCGGCAACTCGGCTCCGGCCGTTGTCGAGGCAGTCACCGCGCAGGTCCAGCAGTTCACCCACACCTGCTTCACCGTCACCCCCTACGAGGGCTACATCGCTGTCGCGGAGAAGCTCAACGAGCTCACCCCCGGCGACTACGAGAAGCGCTCCGCACTCTTCAACTCGGGCGCCGAGGCAGTGGAGAACGCGATCAAGATCGCTCGCCACTACACCAAGCGCGACGCAGTCGTCGTCTTCGACCACGCGTACCACGGCCGCACCAACCTCACCATGGGCATGACCGCAAAGAACATGCCGTACAAGGACGGCTTCGGCCCGTTCGCTCCCGAGGTCTACCGCGTTCCCACCTCGTACCCGTACCGTGACGGTCTCTCGGGTGTCGACGCAGCAGAGGTCGCGCTCACGCAGATCGAGAAGCAGGTTGGCTCGAAGAACGTCGCTGCGATCATCATCGAGCCCATCCAGGGCGAGGGCGGCTTCATTGCTCCCGCAGCAGGCTTCCTCCCCGCAATCCAGGAGTGGGCAACCGCGAACGGCGTCGTCTTCATCCTCGACGAGGTGCAGACCGGCTTCGCACGTACCGGTGATCGCTTCGCAGCGAACCACGAGGGTGTCGTCCCCGACCTCATCACCACCGCGAAGGGCATCGCAGGCGGCCTCCCGCTGTCGGCAGTGACCGGCCGCGCCGAGATCATGGACTCCGCTCACGCAGGCGGCCTCGGCGGCACCTACACCGGTAGCCCGATCTCGTGTGCAGCAGCACTCGCAACGATGGACACCTACGAGAAGGAAAACCTCGCTGCACGCGCGAACGAGATCGGTGCGATCATCACCGAGTTCTTCGCCGAGCTGCAGAAGACCGACGACCGCATCGGCGACATCCGTGGCCGCGGCGCAATGATGGCAGTCGAGTTCGTCGAGTCGGGTTCGAAGAACCCGGCCGCAGCGCTCACCGGCGCGATCTCGAAGCACGCAGCCAACGAGGGAGTCATCCTCCTCACCTGCGGCACCTACGGCAACGTGGTTCGCTTCCTCCCGCCGCTGTCGATCTCCGATGAGCTGCTCCGCGAAGCGCTGCAGATCATCGCAGACGCGCTGGCAGCCAACTAAGCTCCTCACAAGTACTCAGGCTGAAAGGACACCGCTTCATGGCTCTCAAGCCCAACGAACAGGAACTCCTCGACCGCGTCCCCTCGGGGCTCGCGATCGGTGGCAAGTGGGAAGAATCCACCTCCGGTGCAACGTTTGACGTCGTCGACCCCGCAACCGGTGAGGTCATCAAGACCATCGCCGATGCGACCGTCGAAGACGCAGTACGTGCGCTCGACTCCGCAGTCGCAGCGCAGGACGACTGGGCAGCGACGTCGACGCGCGAGCGCTCGAACATTCTCCGCCGCGCATTCGACATGCTCATGGAGCGCAAGGAAGAGTTTGCGCTGCTCATGGCAATGGAGATGGGCAAGCCCATCGCTGAAGCACGCGGCGAGGTGAACTACGGCGGCGAGTTCCTCCGGTGGTTCTCGGAAGAAGCCGTGCGCGTGCGCGGCGACTACCGCCCGAACCCCGAGGGCACCGGCAACATGGTGGTTTCGCACATCCCCGTGGGGCCGTGCTACTTCATCACGCCGTGGAACTTCCCGCTGGCGATGGCGACCCGCAAGATCGCTCCGGCGCTTGCGGCTGGTTGCACCGTCGTCATCAAGCCCGCAGCGCTGACCCCGCTCACGACCATGTTCTTCGCGCAGCTGCTCGAAGAGGCCGGCGTTCCCGCTGGCGTCGTGAACGTGGTGCAGACGTCAAAGTCGAGCGCGCAGTCCAGCGCACTCCTCTCTGATACCCGCCTGCGTAAGCTCTCGTTCACCGGGTCTACCCCGGTTGGCGTGACGCTGCTCCAGGCTGCTGCGCAGAACGTGCTCCGCACCTCGATGGAGCTCGGTGGCAACGCCCCGTTCGTCGTCTTCGAGGACGCTGACCTCGATAAGGCCGTTGAAGGCGTGCTGCTCGCGAAGTTCCGCAACATTGGCCAGGCGTGCACCGCTGCGAACCGCATCATCGTGCACGAGTCGGTCGCTGACGAGTTCGCTCGTCGCGTCGGCGAGAAGGTCGCTGCGATGAGCATCGGCCGTGGCGCCGATGAGGGCAACGACATCGGCGCGCTCGTCGAGGAGAAGGCCGTCGCGAACACGGCTCGCCTCGTCGCCGACGCAGTCGAGACCGGCGCAACCATCGTTACCGGTGGCGAAGCAATCGACGGGCCCGGAAACTTCTTCCAGCCGACCGTCATCGACAAGCTCAGCCCGCAGTCGGCGATCATGCGCGAGGAGATCTTCGGACCGGTTCTCGGCATCATCCGCTTCTCGACTGAGGCAGAAGCTGTTGAGATCGCGAACAACACCGAGTACGGCCTTGTCAGCTATGTCTTCACCGAGGACATCGCTCGCGGCCACCGGATGATCGAGAAGCTCGAAACCGGCATGATGGGCCTGAACACCGGCCTCGTCTCGAACGCTGCAGCTCCGTTCGGCGGACTGAAGCAGTCGGGCATCGGCCGCGAGGGTGGCTTCGAGGGAATCCACGAGTTCCTCTCGACGAAGTACACGCTCATCCCGCGCTAACCCGCACTGAGCCCGAAACGGCGGGGTGCCGGAGACTTTTCTCCCGCACCCCGCCGTTGCTGTTTCCTGGCACGCCCGTGTCTGCGCGCCGAGCCCCCACATCCTCCCTGCCCCGATTAATCCATTCCGACCCGGGCATGGCCCGAACAAGGTTCGCATGAGAAAACTGGGGTCGGAGAGGACGGGTGCGCCGTGAAGTGAGCGCCTGCCGCGGGCGCAACGCACGCGGCCCGGGCACACTTGTCCTCATGGCAAGGGTGCGGAGCACCCGCGGCAGCCCGGCTGCCCATTCCATTCTTGCCCGTTTAATCCTCGCAGTGCCGAATCCGGCCCCCGGAATGGTGCACTAGAAAAAACGGGTCAGTGAGGAATGCAGCAGGCCAGCAGGCCAGCAGCAACGCGGCTACGCCGGCTCAGACCACCACAGTACGGTCTCGCCGTATGCGCGATTGCGGATCGGCGCCAGCCCTCCTGGGAGCGTCGGCTCGGGGGAGCGGCTACTGCGCTCGACGAGCACGAGAGCCTCTGGGGCGAGCAGCGGGACGAGCGCAGTCAGGTTGGCGGTGAGGGACTCGTCGTCGAGGTCGTAGGGCGGATCCAACAGTGCGACGTCCCATCGCGCAGCCGCGTCGCCGCGCTCTAGCTCGCGGTCGAGGAACGTCTGCACCGAGTGCTTCTCAACCGCGACCGCTGGGGCAGCTCCGGTGGGGTCTGAGCCGCGGCCGCCGCGCGCACCACCCTGCCACGCCTGCAACACCGTCCGAGCGTTCCGCTGGGCCACGCCCGCCGCCTGCGGGTGTTTTTCGACGAGCGTCACCGAGGCAGCGCCCCGGCTTGCGGCCTCGAGCCCGAGTGCCCCCGAACCGGCGTAGAGGTCCAGCACTCGCGCGCCGTCAATTGCGCCCCACGATTCGAGCGCCGAAAAGATCGCTTCGCGAACGCGGTCGCTCGTCGGGCGTGTGCCCGCTTTAGGAACCTCGAGTCTGAGTGAGCCAGCACGGCCCGCAATAATCCGCGTCACGCGCTACGCCGAAATGAAGCGGTCGCGGAGCACCTCGAGGCGGCGCTCGTCGAGCCCGAGTCCGGTGACGAAGTAGTTCTCAACTGTGCTGTACTGAGCCCGCATCTCGTCGTAGGCCGCCTCCAACATCTCTGGCTGCACGGTGAGTACCGGGCGCAGCATGTCAGGATCGATGCCGTTCGCCTCCGCCTTCGCGAGCATCGGCTCAACCATCGGCATGATGTCTATGTTGGTGAGGAGGTAGTCCTCCATGATTGTGTCCTCGTCGGCGCCGAGCAGCAACAAGAACGCCGCTGCGGCCCAGCCGGTGCGATCCTTCCCTGCGGAGCAGTGGAAGAGCGTCGGGGCGTATTCGCCATCCTCGGTGAGGGCAGAGAAGAAGCCGTGGTAGGCGGTGTGTGCCGAGTCTGCCTGCACGAAGTGGCGGTACGAACCCTGCAGGAGTGCGAGGCCGCGGCCTTCACCCAAGACTTCGGTGATTCCCGCAGCCGCCTGTGCTGCTGCCTCCGGCGACAGTTCGCGGCTGCCACGGTCGCCCGGCATGCCGATGTGGGCGAGGCTCGCGGCGATACTGTTCGGCTGGTCGCCGAGCACATCAAACACGACGCCCTCGACGTGGTCGGGGAGCACATCGGGTGCACTCTTGCGCTCACCGGCGGTTCGGAAATCGGCGACGCGGCGTATACCGAGGTCCACGAGGGTTGCGCTGTCCTCGTCGGAGAGCGCGCCGAGCGTCGCGGAACGGAAGATCATGCCTGGGGCGACGGTGCCCCCGGCGACGGGGAGCCCGCCGAGCGAGCGAAGGTTCGGGACGGTGTCAAGGTGCACGCGGCGGCTGTTGAGTTCGGTCACCTTCCCAGACTACCGTCGCTTTCCCAGAAAACTAGGGTGAGCGCGCTAGCCTGGGAACATGGCGAACGTAACCCTCGACTCCCTGCTCACCGGGGTCATCGGCGGGCGGAGCGCGAAGCCGCTCGAGAAGGCGTTCGGGATCACGACTGTCGAAGAGATGCTCTGGCATCTGCCGCGGCGCTACTCTCGCCGCGGCGAGCTCACCCCGTTGCGGGGTCTCCCCGTCGGTGAGCAGGTGACGGTCGTCGCGCAGGTGCTCCGTGCGACCTCCCGGCAAATGCAGCGGCGGCGTGGCTCGATCGTTGAGGCGCAGATCACTGACGGTGTGGGAACGCTCACGCTCACGTTCTTCAACCAGCCTTACCGGCTGAAAGAGCTGAGCAAGGACAGGCAGGGGATCTTCGCGGGCAAGGTCTCCGAGTATCGCGGGGCCTATCAACTGCAGAATCCCGACTACGAGTTTTTCGACTCCGATGATGAGGTGCCGGGGGCCGCGCAGCTCGAGGAGGCGGCTGCGAAGGCGTGGGCTGAGAAGCCGGTGCCGATCTACCCGGCAACGGCGCAGATGCCGAGCTGGACGATCGCGCGCGCGGCCGAGATGGCGCTTGACGCGCTCACGGAGGTGCCGGATCCGCTTCCCGGGGAGCTGCTGCGGGCCGAAGGGCTGCTCTCGCTCGGGGCGGCGTTCGAAGGCGTGCACCGGCCGCGCCGCGACAGTGACTGGCGGGACGCGCAGCACAGCCTGAAGTTTCGCGAGGCATTCGATCTGCAGCTGGCGCTCCTGCACCGGCGACGGCAGCAATCCGCCGAGCCGAGCACCCCGCGCCCGCCGGGGGCGCTGCTCGAACGCTTCGACTCCTCACTGCCGTTCGAGCTGACCGGGGATCAGCGGCAGGTCGGTGCGGTGATCGCCGAGGAGCTCGCCCTCCCGCACCCGATGCATCGACTGCTGCAGGGCGAGGTCGGCTCAGGTAAGACGCTCGTGGCGCTCAGGGCGATGTTGCAGGTCGCCGAGTCCGGCGGCCAGAGCGCACTGCTGGCGCCAACCGAGGTGCTCGCTTCGCAGCACTTCCGCTCGGTTGTCGAAGCGCTCGGCCCTGACCTCGCGGCAACACTCAACCCGGTACTCATCACGGGCCGTATGCCGACTGCCGAACGGCGGCGTGCGCTGTTGTCGCTCGCGTCGGGCAACTCGCGCATCGCGGTCGGTACGCACGCGCTCATGAGTGAGGGCGTCACCTTCTACGATCTGGGGCTCACGGTCATCGACGAGCAGCACCGCTTTGGGGTGGATCAGCGCGAGGCGCTCCGCCAGAAAGGCGCGCAGCCGCACGTACTGGCAATGACCGCGACCCCAATCCCGCGCACGGTCGCGCTCACGGCGTTCGGTGATCTGGAGACGCTCACGATCCGTGAGCTGCCGCCCGGCAGGCTCGGCATCGAAACGTTTGTTGTGCCGGAGCTTGAGATGCCGCGCCGCGCCGCGCGCGTGTGGGAGCGCGCCGCGGAGGATGTCGCCGCTGGCCGACAGGTCTACGTGGTGTGCCCTGCGATCTCCGGTGGGGCAGCGCCGAACGTCGAGGAGGGGGAGGACGCCCCGGTCGAGGGGCCGGAGACGAAGCGGCCGCTCGCGAACGTGACGGACTCGGTCGCGCAGATTCGTGCGATGCCCCAGTTCGCGGGCTTCCGCGTGGAAGCATTGAGCGGTGACATGCCCGGCCCCGAGAAGGACCGCATCATGAGCGAGTTCGCGGCGGGAGCGATCCACGTGCTCGTTGCGACGACCGTCATCGAGGTCGGCGTGAACGTGCCCAACGCGTCGATGATGATCGTGCGAGACGCCGACCGCTTCGGGGTGTCGCAGCTGCACCAGCTTCGCGGCCGTGTCGGGCGCGGATCGCACCCGGGGCTCTGCCTGCTCATGAGCGTGGCCGAGCAGGGGACGACCGCGCGAGAGCGGATCGAAGCGGTTGCCGCAACGAGCGACGGCTTCGTACTCGCCGAGATCGACCTCGAGTTACGCCGCGAGGGCGACATCCTCGGTACCGCTCAGTCCGGCGGCCGATCCACACTGAAGCTCCTCCGGGTGACGCACGACGGCGAGCTCATCGCACACGCACGAGAACTCGCTGACGCGCTCCTCGACGAGGATCCGCAACTCGCAGGGCATCCGGGTCTCGCCGCGATCATCGCGCGCGAAGAGGCTCACCTGGAGAACCTGGCGAAGTCCTAGTCTGAGTCCATGGGGGCCGAGCATCGCTCCTGAGTAGGGTCGCGCAACGGTACCCAGGTACCACGCTAGAGATACTCAAGTGGGATACGGAAACGCACTCTGCTTTCTAAGCTGAAGGCACATGCTCAACCTCTCTCGAAAAGGAGACACCATGATCGAGGCTCGCGGGCTCACCAAGCACTACGGTGCGAAGAAAGCCGTTGATAATGTCAGCTTCACCATCAAGCCTGGCCAGGTCACCGGCTTCCTCGGGCCCAACGGTGCCGGAAAATCGACGAGCATGCGCCTCATGGTGGGCCTCGACAAGCCGACCGCCGGCACGGTGACGGTGAACGGTGAACGCTACTCGGGCCTGCGCGCCCCGCTCGCCGAGATCGGCGTGCTGCTCGATGCGAAGGGGGTCCACCCCGGCCGCAGCGCACGCAGTCACCTTCGCGCGCTTGCCGCGACGCACAGCATTTCTGACCAGCGCGTGAACGAGGTGATCGAGCTCACCGGGCTCGAATCTGTCGCGAACAAGCGCGTTGGCGGCTTCTCGCTCGGCATGGGCCAGCGCCTCGGCATCGCCGCAGCACTGCTCGGCGACCCGAAGGTGCTCATCCTCGACGAACCGGTGAACGGGCTCGACCCCGACGGTGTCCTCTGGGTGCGTAACCTGCTGCGTCACCTCGCGAGCGAGGGCCGCACGGTGCTGCTGTCGAGTCACCTCATGAGTGAGATGGCGCAGACCGCAGACCACGTGATCGTGCTTGGTCGCGGCCGCGTCGTCGCTGACGCACCGATCTCAGACTTCGTCGGCAACGGCACCGCACGCGTGACCGTGCGCAGCCCGCAGGCCGCCGAGCTCGCCTCGTTCGTCATGAACGCACGGTCCGAGGCTGAACTGCTGCCGCTCGACCGCGGCGATGGCGCCGGCTTCTCTGCTGCCGGGCTCACCGCTGCCGAGATCGGCGAGATCGCGGCGGCGAACGCCATCGTGCTCCATGAGCTCACCCCCGTCACCGGGAGCCTCGAGGACGCCTACATTCAGCTCACTCGCGACGAACTTGAGTACGCGGCCGGCTGAGCCGGGCACGTGACCACACACACTTTCGACGGACTGGACACACCATGACTTCTGCAACGTACACACCACCGGCCACGCGCCAGACCTTCGCGGGTTCGGGCAGCTCCCCGAAGCTGAGCTTTGGCGGCATCATCAAATCCGAACGGATCAAACTCACCTCGCTCCGCTCCATCAGGATCACGCTCCTCGTCACCCTGCTGGCGAGCGTCGGGCTCAGCCTGCTGAGCGCCTGGGCGATGAAGACGACGTTCTCATACGACGGGATGGATCCCGCCGCGCTGCCCGCCGAGGGGCTGCAGAGCTACCTGCTCACGGTATCCACCCTCGCCTCGCCCTTCCTCGCCCTGATCTTCGGTGTCCTCGGCGTCTTCGTCATCTCGAGTGAGTATTCGAGTGGGATGATCCTCTCGAGTCTCGCCGCAGTTCCTCGCCGCACCCCGATGTACTTCGGGAAGGCGATCGTGCTCGCCGTGATTGCTGCGCTAACCGCGCTCGTGCTCGTCGTGCTCGGACTCGTTATCGGCTTGCTCTTCATCCCGGCAGCCGGGGCAGAACTCTTCTCCTACCCGGTACTCACCGGCGCGCTCGGTGCAGTGGTGTACCTCGTCTGCGTCGCGCTGCTCGGCTTCGGCTTCGCCGCGGCCCTCCGCTCGACAGCCGGTGGAATCGCGCTCGTCGCCGGTATCGTCTTCGTGCTCCCCATCGGTCTGCAATTCCTCATGATGACCGGCTGGGAGTGGGTGCCGACCGTCGGCAGCTTCCTGCCGATGTCACTCGGGAGCACGCTTGCATTGGGCGACATCTCGACGAACACTGACCCGACCTATGGGATCGGGATGCTCGCGATCGCGCTGTGGGCTGCGATTCCGATGGCACTCGGACTGCTTGTGCTGAAGTCGCGCGACGCAAAGTAGCCGCTCCGCAGGCGCCCATCGGGGGAGCGCCAGTAGGGTGAGAACGTGAAAGGGGGAACGCTGATGCATGAGACCGCGAGAGTCGACTCTGAGGCGTTCCTCCCCAGACCCCCAGGCGCGCTCCGCCGCTGGGTCGCTGCTCATCCGCGTGCGATCGATATCGCGATCCTCGTCTGCTACCTCATCGGGGCGGTGCCGCTCGCACTGCTCGACATCTTCACGCTGTACTTTGACCGCGTTGGTCCGAACATCGCCGCTGGCGCGGTCTACTCGCTCGTGGTGGCCCTGCGGATCGCGGCCGGCACGGTCGCTCTGCTCTTTCGGCGCAGGGCCCCGCTGCTCGGATTCATCATTGTCATGCTTTCGCTGGTGGGCGACGGCGGACCGTTGATCATCGCGAACGCGGTCGCAAGCTGGTTCCTGCTCTACGCAGTCCCCGTGTATCGCGATGTTCGAACCGGATGGATCGCCTACTCGATCGCGGTCGCCGGAAACATCGTCAGCGTGTACACCCCAACCCTCTCGCCAGCGTTTCGCAGTGAAGTGCAGGGATCCGGCCCGATCGGTATCGTCATTCTCGACTCGATCTGGATGCTCGCGGTGCTGCTCATCGGTATTAACCTCGGCAACCGCAGGCGCTACCTCCAAGCGATTATTGATCGCGCGCACCAGCTCGCACGCGAGCGTGACCAGCTCGCGCAGCTCGCCGTCGCCGAGGAGCGATCCCGCATCGCCCGCGAGATTCACGACATCGTCGCGCACTCCGTGTCCGTCATGATTGCGCTCTCTGAGGGCGGGGCACGCGCCGTCGAAACCGCGCCGGAGGCCGCAGCGAACGCGATGCAGCGCAGCGCCGAGACCGGGCGCACCGCGCTCACCGAGATGCGCCGACTGCTCGGGGCCCTCCAAATGAGCGAGGCAGCTGACATGGCGCCGCAGCCGGGGATCTCGGACATCCCCGGCCTCGTGCGCGGCTTCGAAGAGGCGGGCCTCAACGTCACCCTGAGCGACGGCGGGCTGCGGCTCGACGACCGACTCCAGGGCCTCGCGATCTTCCGCGTCGTCCAGGAGGGACTCACGAACGTGCTCCGGTACGCCGGAGTGGGCGCGCGGGCCGAGGTCACGCTCACGGAAAACGCGGCAGGATCGGAGATCACGGTGCGCGACTACGGCAGGCCACCGAACACCCTCGGGCCAACGACCGGTGTCGGCTCCGGCCGGGGCCTTGCAGGCCTCGCTGAGCGCGTGCGCGTGTTCGGTGGCACCATTGAATCCGGGCCCGCACCGAGCGGGCCCGGCTGGCAACTTCGCGTGCTGTTTCCCCGCGGGGCAGCAGGCGCGGCATCTGCACTACCGAACGAAGAAGGATGATTGTGAGCGATCCGCACCGCATCAGCATTATGCTCGTCGACGACCAAGAGCTCATCCGCACGGGCTTTCGGCTCGTGCTGCTGTCAGAGACCGACATGGAGGTCGTTGCCGAGGCAGGCGATGGCGGAGAAGCGCTCGCCGAACTCGCGCGGCTCTCCGGTGCGGGCACGGGCTGCGATGTCGTGCTCATGGACGTCCGCATGCCCGGTATGAACGGCATCGACGCCACGAAGCGGATCGTGGCAGAGTTTCCGAACACCCGAGTCCTCGTGCTCACAACCTTCGATCTCGATGAGTACGCGATCGGCGCGATCCAGGCAGGCGCGAGTGGGTTCCTCCTGAAAGACGCACGGCCCACCGAGCTCGTGGATGCGATTCGCCGTGTCGCGAGCGGAGACGCCGCAATGGCGCCCGCGGTGACCGCGCGCATGATCGAACGGATGCGTGAGCCAGGCGCTGGCACGCAGGCAACGATGTTCGCCGCACCTGCTGGTGCTGCCGACGCGCCGGTGGCCGCCGAGCTCAAGGAACTCACCGAACGAGAGCTCGACGTGCTCAGGCTCATCGCCGACGGCAAAAACAACAGCGAGATCAGTGCAACGCTCTTCCTGTCTGAGTCAACGGTGAAGACGCACGTGGGCCGCGTGCTTGCAAAACTCCAGCTGCGCGACCGGGTACACGCCGTAATCTTTGCAAAGCAGCACGGTCTTTAGATTTCTTGCACCTCAACCGCGTACTGTAGAGGGTATGAGCAAAATCGCAGTGGTTCCCGGGTCGTTTGACCCGATCACCCTCGGACACCTCGATGTGATTCGCCGCGCCGCAGCGGTCTTCGACGAGGTCCACGTACTAGTCGTCCATAATCCAGGCAAATCGGCGATGTTGCCGATCTCAGAGCGTATGGCACTGATCCAACAATCGCTCGATGAGGATCCCGAAACTCCCGACAACGTCATCGTTGCCTCGTGGTCGGTCGGGCTGCTCGTCGACTACTGCACTGAGGTTGGCGCGAGCGTGCTCGTGAAGGGCATCCGTTCGCAGCTTGACGTCGCGTACGAAACGCCGATGGTGCTCATGAACCGGAGTCTCGCGAACGTGGAGACGGTGTTCATGCTTCCCGAGCCGTCGCACGCGCACGTCTCAAGCACGCTCGTGCGCCAGGTGTCGTCGCTCGGCGGCGATGTGAGCCCGTACGTGCCCGAAGCCGTCGCACGCTTCCTGGCAACGGCGAGGCCCGCATAATGGCGCGCATGTTCGAAGAGAGCGTCCGCGACATCATGAACCGCCCGGGGGAGATGCGCGAGCGCGAACTCGTCATCTCCGTGCCCGAGCGCTTCGGAGAGGCCCTCGCGGCCATTCCCGCGGGTGAAGAGCTGAAGCTCGATGTGCGTCTGGAGTCCGTGCACGAGGGCATTTTCGTGTCCGCGACGGCCCATTCGACGATGCACGCCGAGTGCGGTCGCTGCCTCGAGGACTTCACCGCGCCGTTTGAAGTCGAATTTCAGGAACTTTTCGCGTATACTCCTACGGAGGCCGACGAGTATGGGGTTCACGGTGATCACGTGGATCTTGAACCCCCGCTCCGAGACGCGGTAGTGCTTGCACTGCCGTTCCAGCCTGTGTGTCGTCCGGACTGTCCGGGTCTCGATCCCGAGTCCGGCGAGTTGCGCGATGCCGGGGCTGCGATGGCGACTAATGTGGATACAGATCCGCGTTGGGCGGCACTGGCTGAATTCAAGGCTGTAGAATCATCTGGTTCGGGTGTGCCCGAATCTGAGAGTAACTAGGAAAGAGAGCATCATGGCTGTTCCCAAGCGCAAGATGTCGCGTTCGAACACCCGCCACCGCCGTTCGGCGTGGAAGGCTGCGGTACCCGCACTCGTCAAGACCGTCGAGAACGGCAAGACCGTGTACAGCCTCCCGCACCGTGCCCGCGTGGTCGAGGATTCGCAGGGTACGCCCCTGTTCCTCGAATACAAGGGTCGTCGCGTAGCTGACGCGTAAGACTTACCCGTGACGGGGAATGAATCTTCACTCCCGCGACACGAACACGAAGAGCCGTCGGGCGTGCCTCAGGGCGCGACCGGCGGCTTTCTTCACGCGTTCGACGTTGCGGTAGACCCGGAGCTGCTCGAGCTCGCGCTCACGCACCGCTCATGGGCGTACGAGCACAGCGCTGCTCCGCACAACGAGCGCCTGGAGTTTCTTGGCGACTCGATCCTGGGGCAGGCGGTGACCGTCAAGCTGTACCGTGACCATCCGGAGCTCACCGAGGGTGAACTCGCAAAGCGCCGCGCAGCGCTCGTGTCGACCGTGGCGCTCGCCGAGGTCGCGCGGGGCCTCTCGCTGGGAGCCGAACTGAAGCTCGGCAAGGGCGAGGAGCAGACCGGCGGACGCGACAAGGACTCGATCCTTGCGGACACGGTTGAGGCGGTGATCGGCGCGGTGTTCCTCTCGACCGATTCGGTGACGGCGGCGGACTTCGTGCTGCAACTCATCGACCCGCTGCTCGAGGACCCCGAGCGCTTCTCCGAGGTGCTCGACCCCAAGACCACGCTGCAGCAGGAGGCCGCCACGCGCGGGCTCCCGCACCCCGCCTACGACACCGTCGGTACCGGGCCCGATCACGCACGCGTGTTCGCGTCGACCGTGCAGCTCGGTGACGTGACCGGTCGCGGCGAGGGTACGAGCAAGAAAGTTGCCGAGCTCGCCGCCGCGCGCGACGCAGCTGCTCAGCTGCGCGCACTCCGTGCCGCGCGCAAACCCCGCACCGCGCGAGCCCACAAGAAGTAACTGTGCCCGAGCTTCCCGAGGTTGAGGTGGTGCGCGCGGGGCTCGCCCCCGCCGTCACCGGCGCGCGGGTCATCGCCGTCGAGGTGATGGATCCGCGCGCTCTGAAACGCCACACCCCGCTCGGCGAGGTGCCGGGTTCCGCCCCCGGCGAGGGCGGCCACGGCCGCACCCTCTCTACGGAGGCCGGACGCAGCCGCGCCGCCGACTTCGAACGGCGGATGACTGGCCGCGTGCTCGCCGCCCCGCTCAGGCGCGGGAAGTTCATGTGGATCCCGATCGCGGGGGAGAGTGGGCCCGCGTCTTCGGCGCCCGAGCCCACGACTGCGCTACTTGCGCACCTCGGCATGAGCGGACAGATGCTGCTCCGCGCGACGGACGCCGCGGACGACAGGCACGTGCGGATCCGCACCTGGATCGAACACCCCGAACACGGCGAGCTGCGGCTCGACTTCTCCGACCAGCGCCTCTTCGGCTCGCTCGCGATCGACGATCTCGTTGACGCCGCGCCCGGCACGATCCCGGCGCAGGCCGCGCACATCGCGCGCGACCCGCTCGACGAGCACTTCGACGACGAGGCCTTCGTCGCGGCGATCCGTGCACGCTCGATCGGTGCGAAGAAGCTGCTGCTCGAGCAGCGGCTCGTGAGTGGCGTCGGCAACATCTACGCCGACGAGACGCTCTGGCGCGCCCGCGTGCACCCGGATACGCCCGGGGCCTCGCTCTCGCAGCGGGGCGCGGTCACCCTGCTGCACCACATGCGCGAGGTCTTCGCGCAGGCACTCGCCGAGGGTGGCACGAGCTTCGATGAGCAGTACGTGAACGTGAACGGGCAGGCCGGGTACTTCGCGCACTCCCTGAACGCGTACGGCCGCGGGGGAGAGGCGTGCCCGCGCTGCGGCGGACTGATCAAGCGCGTGCCGTTCGCTGGGCGGTCGAGTCACTTCTGCCCGAAGTGTCAGCGGAAGCGCTAAGAGTGGACGGAGTCACTCAATCGCAGCGCGCTCCTTTTGCCGAGTGTTGCCAGAGCGTGGCTCATGATCGCGCTGGGAATCAGCAGACATGTGCCCCGGATGAAATCTTGTGTTCGTAGCGGAGTATTGGATCGCTGAAGCTCTTTTCGCGCAGCTATTGCTCCTGGGAGCATCGCGGGCACGGCGGTGACAGCTCCAGGCGTATAACCTCGTCTCGCGATTGACGCGGCGAGGTGGGTGTAAACGTGAGCCTCGAGACCGGCGAGGGTGGCTCGATACAACCTCGACTGGCCACCCGTGCGCTGACCTCGCCAACACGCTGCCCCAACGATGACGCCCATGATCCCGATGGCTATCCAAGACTGACGCTGACTGATCCGGAGATACTCGATTCCTGTGCGGTCAGCCATATCGTTGCAGGCAGCAGGGAACGTCAGTGCTTCCTCGATGTCGTGAATTGCCCAAGCGGCGAACAAGAGCGCGGGTCCGCGAACCTTCATACGCAAATTCTAGGTGCGAGAATGCGTGGATCCCTAGGTGCGTTATACCGGTTGAACACCTTGTGATGATGGATTCGGCTTTCACACTAGGTTCTCTTAGCGCCCAGGCGTATCATGTACATCGTGTACATGGTTCCCGTTTACAGCTCGTGACCTCGGAAGGAGCGCTATGTCCCTCATCGTTCCAGATTACGACTCGATGGCCTCAGCACGAAAGAGCTTCGGGGCAGTTCTTGACTCCGCCGAGCGAGGCCGGGCCGTAACGATCCGTCGGCACTCGAAGACTGCTGCAGTAGTGCAGGTAGACCAGCTCCGCGCCTATTTCGCCTCGACGCTCAACGCGCACGCGGAAGTCTTCAGCGAAGACGGCCGCTGGGTGGTGCTGCTGCGGGGGCGGTCCTTCGTCTCAGAGGGCCTCACCGTTGACGAAGCAATCGATGATCTCATCGCCTCTCTGCGAGAATACGCCGAGGACTGGGAAGACCGGCTGAGTAGCGCCTCGAATCACCAAGCAAACTGGGCGCTGGTGCAGTTGATCACGCTCTCGACAGACGACGAGCTGCGCGCTTGGATTGAGAATGGTGGCGAGTAGCGTCTGAGTAAGTATCCAGCGCCTACGCGCGAGCACCACGAAGACTTCTGCACAACGGAAGACTGGACTATTGTGCGCGGGGCGACGGGCAAGCCGGTCAAACACCACCGCACGTACGAGCTAGTGCTGTGGGACGGGCGCATCCTGCGGACACGGATCTCCAAGCCAATCGATGGCACTACCTATGGTGCAAGGGTCTGGGCCCATATTCTCCGTGAACAACTCACAGTCTCTCAGGACGAATTCTGGGACTGCGCTCTCCGCTCGATTAAGCCGGACCGAGGTGGCCCACGTCAGGTCGCCCCTCGTGCTGCGCTGCCGCTCCACATGTACCGGCTCCTCGTGCACATCGGTGCGACCGACGAAGAGATTGCACAGCTTGACCCCGCATCCGCATCCGCGAGGATCGCGGCGTTCTACAGCCGAGGGCCCGAGGAGTAGGCTTTCCGCGTTTGTCGTAGCGGGGCTTCGAATACCTCATGGACCAGGGTGCCCCGCCTGTTCGCTCCGGGATCGCCCGAATATATGCCGAGATCGTGCGGATCGGGCATATATTCGGGCAATCCCAGGCGGAACGTCGCAGCCGTGGCGCCAGCCCTACCGCTGCCGCTTCACCCGCCCCTCGCCCCACACCGGCACGTCCGACTCCGTCACCTCGCCGTCCTCGCCAAACACGAGGAACCGTTCGAAGTCGCGCGCGAACCAGCGATCGTGCGTGACTGCGAGCACGGTGCCCTCGAAGGCGCGTAGCGCCTGCTGCAGCGACTCGGCAGAGACCAGGTCGAGGTTGTCGGTCGGTTCGTCGAGCAAGAGCAGCGTTGCGCCGCCGAGTTCCAGCAGCAGAATCTGCAGCCGGGCCTGCTGCCCGCCCGAGAGCGCCTCGAAGACTTGCTCTGAGGCGCCCGCGAGCTCATACCGGGCCAACGCGCGAGCGGCCTGCTCGCGCGGGAGCCCCTGCCGGTGATCGTCGCCGCGGTGCAGAATATCGAGGAGCGTGCGCCCGGCAAGGTCGGGCCTGCCCTGGGTTTGCGCGAACCAGCCGGGCCGCACACGCGCCCCGAGTTTCGCGGTGCCCTCGTGGAGCACCGGCTCGATCACGACGTCGGTGCCCGGTCGGTTTTCCGGTTCGGGGTCCGTGCCGCCCGCGGCGAGCAGCCGCAGCAGGTGGGACTTGCCCGAACCGTTCGAACCGAGGATCGCGATCCGATCGCCGTACCACACGTCGAGATCGAACGGGAACATGAGCCCGGTGAGCTCGAGCTCGCGGCACACGATCGCCTTCTTGCCCGTGCGCCCGCCCGTGAGTCGCATGGCGAGATCCTGCGTGCGCGGCTGTTCCTCCGGCGGCCCTGCCGCTTCGAACCGCTCGAGGCGGGTTTGCGCGGCACGGTACCGGCTCGCCATGTCGGCGTTGTAGGCGGCCTTGTCCTTGTACATCTGCACGAGGTTCTTGAGCTTCTGCCTGTCCTCGTCCCAGCGCTTGCGCAGCTCCTCGAGGCGTGCGAATCGGGCTTCGCGTGCCTCGTGGTAGCTCACGAAGGATCCGGGGTGCGTCCACGCCGTGTTTCCTGCGCCGCCGAGCTCCAGGTTGACAAGGGCGGTGGCGCTGCGGGCGAGCAGCTCGCGGTCGTGGCTGATGAACAGCACGCTCTTCTCAGACGCGCGGAGCCGGTCCTCGAGCCAGCGTTTCGCCGGGACGTCGAGGTAGTTGTCGGGCTCGTCGAGAATGAGCACGTCGTCGCTGCCGCGCAGCAGTGCTTCGAGCGCGAGCCGTTTCTGCTCGCCGCCGGAGAGCGTGCTGAGCTCGCGGTCGCGGCACCGGTCGTACGGGATGCCGAGGGCCGCAATCGTGCAGACGTCCCACAGTACTTCGGCGTCGTAGCCGCCGGCGTCGCCCCACTCGGAGAGGACGCGTGCGTAGCGCATCTGGATGGCTTCCTCGCGGAGCGGATCGGTGTTCTCGAGCATCGCGGTTTCTGCGAGCTGCACACGCTCCGCGGCTGCCCGCACGGGTTCCGGAGAGAAGGAGAGGAGCAGCTCGTGCACGGTGCCCGAGGTGAAGAACTGGCGCATCACGCCGACGGAGCCGCTGCGGGAGACGACGCCGCCGTCGGGGGTGAGGTCGCCCGTGATGATGCGCAGGAGCGTGGTTTTGCCGGCGCCGTTCGCGCCGATGAGGCCGACTTTCGCGCCGTTGCCGACGCGGAAGCCCACGTCGTTCAGCAGGGGTCTGCCGTCGGGCAACGTGTAACTGATGCCGGTGAGTTCAAGATGAGACATGCGGGTGCTGCTTTCTTCCCCGGATATCGCGGGGAATGAAGAGGGAAGTGGATCTGTGCGCGCGGGCTGCCCGGTGAGCTCGGGGTGCCGCGGGTGCGCGGGCGGTGGGGTCACGCGCGGGCGCATTGGATCGATCCGGCATCGTGCGAATGCGCACAGTGTGCGGCGAGAAAGCGGTGGCCATGTGGCCTCCTGTACTGCGTGCCGCGAGCGAAGAGAGAGCTCGCGTTGGTCTGACGGGGGTCAGGAGGGGTCAGCGATGACACCCTCCGTGGGGAACCCTGCGCGGATGAGACGCAGGCCCGTTAACCAAATGCCAGGCGGTACACGCTACGAGAGTATCGCGAACGCGGGGCGGAGCGCTACATCGCAATGCGGCTCTTCACAATTAAAGGTGTGTACCTCAGTCGCGAGGAACGCTCAACAGCCATGACCTCAGCAAGGTCATGATTCATTTACGGTAAATCGCTCATGACTTCGCTGAGGTCATGGTTTGTGAGCGACTCAAGCTGGGCGTGCCCTCGCCTTGGGAATGTAGTGGCCGTAGTGAGAAGGGGCTTCGCTGTGGCCCCTTTGCGCGGGCCGCGTGGCTGTCGCAGCTCCCCAGGTGCGTTCGTTGCGTCAGACGGTTCTGGCCACCGAGCACTTCGCGGCGGTTCGCAGATTCGTGACGTTAGGCTGGGGCGCATGGAATCAACGATGATCGACCAGACGACGGTGGGCTATGTTGCTGAGCTTGCTGAGCGCATCACGCAGTCTGTTAGTCGCGCGATGAGCGACTCTCGCGAGGCGGTCGACGCTGCGGTAGCCACGCTGTTTGCCGGCGGACACCTGCTCATCGAGGACGTGCCGGGAGTCGGGAAAACCACGCTCGCCACGGCGCTCGGCCGTTCCATCGATGCGAGCGTGCGCAGGCTGCAGTTCACCTCTGACATGCTGCCCTCGGACGTTACCGGGCTGTCGGTCTACCACCAAGACGCGCACGAGTTCACGTTTCATCCCGGGCCGATCTTCAGCAACATCGTCATCGCCGATGAGATCAATCGCGGTACCGCAAAAACACAGTCGGCGCTGCTCGAGGCCATGGCCGAGCGCACGGTCACCATCGCGGTGAGACGCGGGAACTGCCCGAGCTGTTCCTCGTGGTCGCGACGCAGAACCCGGGAGACATGGAGGGCACCTTCCCGCTGCCAGAAGCGCAGCGCGACCGCTTCATGACGCAGATCTCACTCGGCTACCCGAGCGAAGACGCAGAGACTGCGATGCTGCGCGCGAGGACCGGCAGCGATCCCGTGCGGTCGATCACCCCCGTCGCCGATGTCGCGGAGGTGCTGCGCGCGCAGCGAGCGGTCAGCGACGTGCATATCTCCGAGGCGGCCGCCCGATACCTGGTTGCCCTCATCACCGCGACCCGCACGCACGCCGCACTCTCCCTCGGGGCGAGCCCGCGGGCCACACTGCACCTTGCCCACATGTCGCGCGCCCGCGCCCTGCTGCAGGGCAGAAGCTTCGTCACCGCTGACGACATCGCGCGGCTCGCTCCTGCGGTGCTCACCCACCGGCTGCTCCCACGCGGATACTTCGACAGCGAACTTGACGCGACGCACGCTGTGGCGGCAGTCGTCGCCGAGATTGTCGCGAACACCCGAACCGAGTGACGCCGCCGTGACCTCGCAGGGCAAGCAGCCACGGAAGCAGTCACGGAGGCTCCCGCTCACGCTCACCGCGCGGGGAGTATTCGTGCTGCTCTCCGCGGTCGTGCTCGGGGCAGGCTGGCGGTTACTCGGGCTGCACGGACTGAGTGTATTCTGCTTCTTCTTCGCCGCCAGCCTCCTGCTCGCGGTGATCATCGTCACGGTGGGCTCGCGGGTGCCGCCTGCGGCGCAGCGCGGGCGGATCCTTCGCCCGGAGTCCTCGACAGCGACCGTGGGGGAGCCACACACCGTACACCCGAGCCTTGCCGCGCGACGGGGGCCAGCGGCGGTCGTGGCGGCCGAGTGGGAGGTCAACGACTACCTGGGAGAGACTCGGCGCTCCACGACACGCACACCAGCCGCGCTCACCGTCGCGCACCACTCCCGCGGGCCCGCCACGGTGTGCCTGCTCGCGGTGCTGTTCGAAGACCCCCTCGGCTTGGCGCGGCGAAGGATCCGCATCGACGAGCGCGCGGAGATCCTCGTGCTGCCGCGGCTCCTCACGGGTGACCACCGCTCGCCCTCGCTCGAGGCGCCCGGGGCAGGCGGAACACAGCAGCAGACCGTGGCCAGGGAACAGCGGGGGCTGCCCGGCGGCGACGTCCGCGAGTACCAGGCGGGCGATCCCGTGAGGCAGATCCACTGGAAGCAGAGCGCCCGGCAGCGAGAGCTCCTCATCCGACTGCCCGAGCAGGATCCACAGGTGGCCGTCGACCTGCGCCTGCGCACCGACCCGGTAGCGTACGAGAGCGCGGAATCGTTCGAACACGCGGTCTCAGTCGCTGCCACTGAGGGGCTTCGACGGATCCGCGCTGGGAACCCAGTGCGGCTGCTCACAAGCGCTGCCGATCCGCAGCTCTGCACGACCGCGCCCCAGCTCATGCGGGCACTCGCATTCGTGCGCCTCGATGACCCCGAGGCGGCAGCCCATGCGTGACGAACACCCCCACACTCTCGGTACCACGCCACCCGCCGCGCGGCTCCGCCTGCTCGCGATCGGCGTCGCGCTGAGCGTGCTCTGGGCACTCAGCCTCTGGGTACTCACCACACTGCTCACACCGCAGGGCTGGTGGGGCACTGCCGTCGCAATCACCGCGGCCGTCACACTCCTCACCTGTCTCGGCCTCGCGGCCACCAAGCTGCCGCGCTGGGTGGTGCTCACCGTCGCTGGCACCGCCGGCCTCGCGCTCTGGATCGGAAGATTTGCGTGGAGCGGCGGACTGCTGGAGTGGGTCGCGGACCCCGCGCTCCAGCTCGCCCGGCTCCAGAGCGAAGTGCTGCGCGGTATAGCTCCAATGGACCCCAGCCCGCTCCTCCAAGACGTCATGCTGCTGCTCGCGTGGGCATGGAGCTTCATCGTCGTGCTCGTGCTCACCGGATTCCGGCGACACGGCCGCGCTCTGCCTGGCGCAATCGCGGCGGCGCTCCTCATCGCACTGCCGCCGCTCTGCATCCCGCTCATCACGAACGAAGCCCCCAGCCTCGGCGCACTCCTCGGCATGGTGACGCTCGTCGCAGTAGTCGTGTGGCTCGCCTCAGCCAGACTCAGCCTCACCGGCGTCGTCGCCGCGGGAAGCGCGGTCGCGCTCGCCGCAGGGGCGTTCGCCATAGTGCCAGAGGTCCGCACCCCAAGCTGGAACCGCGGCGTGCAGTACGCGCCGGTCGGCGGTTACGTCGACGATGTCACGATCGAGCTCGCGCGCGACCTGCAGGCGGGCAGCTCCGTTCCCGTGCTGACGTACACGAGCGACCTCGAGCAGGCGGTGTATCTCCGGCTCGCAACGCTCAGCACCTTCGACGGCGGCACCTGGCTGCCCGACGAAGCACTCGACGCTGCGGAGCGCACCGTGGGGGAGGAGCGCGTGCTCGTCACGCCCAGCGGCGAGGCTTCGGGCGGCGAGCTTGCCGCGCTGCGCAAGCTCTCCGGCGGTCAGCATGACGAGCAGGGGCGGATCGTGGTCAGTACTCCTGGCGGCGAGGCATGGTTCGCCCCCGATACCGGGCGACTCATCGGGGTTCGGGCGAGCGAGAGTCCCTTGGGGGACTTCACGTTTGAATTCGGCGAGGATGAGCGGCAGTTCGTCGATGTCTCCATTGCGGCGCTGCGCAGTTCGTGGCTTCCGCTGCCCAGCGGGGCAACCCAGGTGGTCGATGACGAGGGCGAAGGCGCCTTTGACACCGACGAGTGGGTGTGGACGCAGGATGCGAGCACCGCGGCATCGGCTGACGCCATGACCGGGCGGGGCGACGGGTACCGGGCGTTGCTCTACCCCTGGGGCGGCGGGGCCACCAGGAACTTTCTGAGTTGGCTTCCCCCGGAGCTGCTGCGGGTGTTCCCTGATGCAGCTGCCGCGCCGAGCAATCTGCAGCCCTACCTCGAACTTCCGGGAACCCTGCCTTCATCGCTGCAGGCACTCCAGGCTGAGTTTGGCGGCCTCGGATACGACAGGGCTGGCACCGCGTTCGCGCTTGAAGGGTACTTCCGCAATTGGGGCGAGTTCACCTACGACGAGGCGGCACCGTACGTCCCGGGCGCCGACCCCGAAGGCCCATACGGGGTGATGGATGCCTTCCTCGCGACGAAGTCAGGGTACTGCGTGCACTTCGCCACCACCTTCGCGACGGTCGCTCGAAGCGTCGGTGTGCCCACGCGGGTAGCTGTCGGATACGCGTCGCGCGCGCGTGGCGAGACCCCGGTCGCGGTGCGGGGCAAAGAACTGCACGCCTGGCCGGAGGTGTACATCGACAACGTCGGCTGGATTCCCTTCGAGCCCACCCCCGGTGGCGCCGGGGTTCGTGCTGAAGGAGGCGGCGTCGACAGCGCGCAGACCGCGGCGGCGCTGGCCGCTCGCGAGGACGACACCACCGAGCCTGACGTGCCCGATGCCGACGAAGAAGAGGTCACCGGCGAGAACCGGCCCCTGACCGACGAAGAGCTAGCAGGGCAACGAGATCCCACTGGGCCCGGGGCAACCGCCGCTGCTGGCGGAGGTCCCTGGGTGTTCACCGGGGTGACGCTATGTGCGGTCCTCTTGCTCGCCGCACTCCCAGCGTTGGTCAGGCAGCTCCGGCGCACGCTGCGGGTGCGCGCGATCCGCAGCGGCCGCGACCCCGCCCGCCACGCGTGGGCTGAGTTCGAAGACCTCCTGCGCGACCACCGTCGAGCACCGGGACAGCACCCCGCGGGAGCCGCGGGAGCCTCGGGAGCCGTGGGAGCCGCGGGAGCTTCGGTACTGCCGCACGCGCAGACGCCCGAGGCGCTCGTAGAGGCGGCCTGCGAAAGTGGGTCACTGTCCACGCCAGGAAGTCGATCCGCCGCCGAACTCTTGGCCACGGCAGTGAGCCTGGAACGGTACGCGCCCGCGGGCGCACGCGAGCCCGCGGCCCACCTGGAGCCGATACCCGAGCAACTCATCTCCGCGCTCGGCACTGTCCGTTCCGAGTTGCAGTCGAGCTCCCCGCGCGGTGTGAACGCTCGAGCCCGCTGGTTGCCGGCCTCGCTGCTCAGAGCGTCAGGATGATCCGAGCCAAGTCCGCAGGCCTGCTCCACATCGGCCAGTGCCCAGTCTCGAGATCGACGTAGCTGACGTCCCGAAACCTCGTCACCTCAGCGAACATCGGGTGACCAGCCTGCGCCATCTCCTGCACCTGTGCGCTTGACAGGGAATTGCAGACGAACGTCGTCGGCACGTCGAAACGCGCGTCGTTCGCGAGTTCGACGCGCTGGCGGAGCACACCGGCGGGCTCGGTGACGGCTCGCTCGCGGAAGCGCCCGAGGGTCTGCTGGTCGAGGTCAACAAGACTCGCCTGCTGTCCGAGCGCTTCGAACGGCGGCAGCGGGAGCGGGCCTGCCTCGAGCGGGTAGTCCGCGGCGAACGCCGCGCCAGGCGCGACCGGGCCGCTGTCCACCCAGATCACCCGGTGCAGGAGAGCTGGGTGCCGATCCAGCATGAGCGTCACAGGCCCGTTCGCTCCGCTGTGCGCGACAATCACGACGGGCTGTGCCCTGTCGCGTGCGATCCGCTCGATCTCTTGGAACTGGTCGTCGAGCGTCCGCTGAGCGCGATCGGCGTCGGTGGGGTCGAGGCCCGGAAGTGTAACCGGGATCGCTTGCCTGCCCGCGGCTGCCAGCTCGGTGACCACGTCGTCCCACGCCCAAGCGCCGAGCCAGTGGCCGGGGATCAGGATGATTGTTGGGTGCTGCTCTTGCGATGTCATGCCACAATCTTCCCGTGGCCCGGGGACAATAGCATGTCACTATTTCTGGCATCATTTAACCAGGGTGCACACATGAAACGAATTGAGCGACTGCAGGCGCTGTCCGAGAAGCTGCGGCGCAGCGGCGCACGCGGCGTGACCGCGGAGCGCCTGGCCAGCGAATTTGGGGTGTCGCTGCGCACGATCAAGCGCGACATCGAGACGCTCGACAACAGCGGTCTTCCCGTCTGGTCGAGGCCCGGGCCCGGCGGCGGGTACGGGGTCGTCGCGCAGTCAAGCCTGCCTCCCGTGCGGCTCAGCCCGGCAGAGTCGGTGGCGCTCCTTGCCGCGGTGTCGGCGGCATCAGATGCGCCATATACGGATCGTGCGGCGGCAGGCATGCGGAAGATTCTCGACGTGCTGGACCCCGAAACGAGGGCGAGGGCAGACCAGCTCGCGAATCGCATATGGGTAAACACAGAGGAAGTTGCCACGAGGGTGGTACGGTCTGCGCTCGAAACCGCAATGGCAGAGCAGAAGGTTGTGCGTATCCGCTACGTGTCGGGTGCCGGGGACGAGACGCTCCGCGATGTCGAGCCGATGATCTTCGCATCCACGGGCGGGCGCTGGTACCTGATTGCGTGGTGCCGGTTGCGCGAGGCGACCCGCTGGTTCATGATCTCCCGGATCGCGCGTGCCACCGTCACGCAGCTTGCCTGCAGCGGGCACGAGATCGCAGAGATCGGCACCCCACCCGAGACGGCCAAGCCGCTCCGCGCCGAGGGCTGAATCGGGGTCGGTCGACCCGGGCTCTGGTTGGAGCTTGTTGTGGTGGGGCAATGAGCAGCCCGAAGCCCAGCGCGCAGCGCCCGCTGGGACTTGCCGCGATTGTCTACGTTGCACTGCTGTGGCTCACGCTTCGCCGTGCCACGGGGCGTCCTGAAGATCCCGCGGTCGGCTTGTAACTGGCGGCCACACGTTCAAGGCACAGCATGTCAACCTTGACCGGTGCTCAGAAGACATGACCTCAGCGAAGTGATGAGTGATAAGCGGCGAACAATTCATGACCTCGCTGAGGTCATGACATGTCGGCGCTCCGAATTGCTGAGGTCTACGCACTTTGGTGAGAACTGCCAGTAGTGAAGTGGCCGTTCTGTTCAAGACGTCGTCGCACGCCGGACCGTAGTCTGAAGCCATGACATTGAAACTTGGCTTTATTGGAATCGTCACCCGCGACATGGGTGCCTCGCTCGCGTTCTACCGCGCCCTCGGCGTGCACGTCGAGCCGGGGCAGGACGACGCGCCCCACGTCGACGGCAAGCTCGACGACGGTGTCGTTGTCGCGTGGGACACCATCGAAACGATCCGCGGCTTCGACCCGGCGTTCGAGCCCGCGACCGGCGGACACCGCATCGCGCTCGCCTTCGACAAGGGAACCGCTGCCGAGGTTGACGCCTCGTACGCCGCGCTCATCGCTGCCGGCTACCGCGGGCACGTCGAGCCCTGGGACGCGCACTGGGGGCAGCGCTACGCGACGCTCCTCGACCCCGACGGCAACTCGGTTGACCTCTACGCGGAGCTCGCCGCGAACTGACTCGGGCTCATTCCGACCAGCCGCTGGAACTCGCGTGAGAGATGCGGTTGGTCGGAGAAACCTGCGGTGGCCGCGGCGTCTGAGAGGGAGGATCCGCCCTCGAGTAGCGCCCGCGCGCGACTCGCGCGCTCGATGCGCACGAGCGTCGCGTACCCGTACCCAAACGCGCCGAGCATGCGCCGGCGGAAGGATCGTTCCGACGCGCCAAACTGCTCGGCAGCGGAGCCGGCTGGAACGAGCCCGCCAGCCGCGCGCCGCACCGCGTCAGCCCACGCGTTGTCGGCTGTGTGCGCGGACGTGGCCCGTGCCAAGTTCGCCACCGAGGTCTCTCCGCGGCCCAATCCCAGCATCGCCTCGCGTAGCTGGCCGGCCCCGGGGCCGTGTCCGAGGTCGCTGAAAGGAACGAGCTGATCGGCGATCTCGGGGAGCACCGGCCCGAACAGCTGGGCGGCGTGACCGGGAGGGATCCTGAGCCCGAGCGATCCACCTTCGCCGTCGCGCTCCGACACGATCCGCATCGTTGATGGCCCAGCGACAAACAGTCGGGAGTCGCGCAGGATGAGGTCGACGGAGCCGTCGGCGGGAATCACGGCCCCGCCGGTGCTGCCCTGGGAGCGCCAGAGTGCGGCGCCGTTCGGCAGGAGCGACTCGGAGTACATTCCGCCCAGGATACCCGGGGCGGATGAATTGCACTGGTGCTGCACAATTGAAGGGGTGCAGCGGCGCGATGAGTAGGAGCCCTCGCCGTCCGCACCGAGCGGGAGCGTAACTCTCAGGAGCGCCGAACAGACATGCTCTCAGCGAGGTCAGGATCTTTCAGCTGCTGAGGACTCCTGACCTCGCTGAGGACATGGCCTGTGAGCGTCGTGCGCGGGTCCCTGAGGAGGACACAAGTGCGCCTGCAGTCTCCGTCTCTCGGTAGCTGGGGCGTCGTGATGGCTTTGGTAATGTCGCCCAGTGCCGTGGTGGTTTCCATCTTCGCAAGCCACTTCTGGTGTTGATCGGGTGGAGCGGCTGAGGGGCTCGCAGCAGGTTCACCGAAATAGGTGGCGCATTCAGAGTCACCGTCGTCGGCAAACTACACTCTTGGTATGGGGCAGCCGGAGAATCAACCTTTAATCCGAAGCGCGGAATCCGCGGTGCGTATCCGGCGGGCTACTGCAGCAGACCTGCCACGCCTTGCGCGTGTGCTGGCCGACGCGTTTGCCGGTTATCCCTGGACCCGCTGGAGCATTCCGGAAGACGAGTACGACGCGCGCCTCGAAGAGCTGCAGTTGCTGTATCTCGGCCACGCGCTCGAGCATGGGCTTGTCCTCACGGAGGATGGTCTTCTGGCTGTCGCGGCCTTTCTGCCGCCCGACGCCCCGCAGCCATCGGACGCTCTGCAAGAGCGTGTCGGTGAGCTGCACGGTGATCGGCTCGACCGCTTGCTCGGTGTCTCGCTCCCGCCCGGTCCGGAGGGGGCCTGGACACTCGCAACCGTCGGTGTCTCGCCCCAGAGCCAGGGGAGGGGCCTCGGCTCGGCAGTAGCCCGCGCCGGGCTTGCGGCGGTTGATCAGCGCTCAGTGCCAGTGACGCTCGAAACCTCATCCGATGACAATGTGCGGCTCTACCTCCGGCTGGGCTTCTCGGTTGACGCAACAACGCACATCCCGGAGGGGCCAACCGTCTACTCGATGAGTCGGCCCGCGGTCACTGAGCGCAGCGACCGTGAGTAGCGTCCAGCTTCGGTCTGCCGCGCTCGACGCTTCGACTGCACTGCTATGAGTCGGGAAGCGGAGGCGCTCGCTGGAGTCGTGCGTGACTACGGCAACAGGGCGCGGGAGTACGCAGAGCTGCTCGGCGGCGTTGAACACCTTGCGGCCCTCGACGTCGAGCTGGTGCTGCACTGGGCTCACGGACTCAACCAGGGAGCCTCGGCCGCAACCGTGCTCGATGTCGGCTGCGGGCCTGGGCAGTGGACGCAGCTCCTCGCCGAAGCCGGCCTGGCCGCGCGCGGGATCGACCCCGTGCCCGAGTTTGTCGAGCTTGCCCGAGCCCGCTACCCGCAGCAGCGATTCGACCTGGCGTCGGCGCAAATGACCGGTGTGGCAGAGGGCACGGTTGACGGGGTGCTCAGCTGGTACTCCCTCATCCACGCGGAGCCGGGCGAGGTGCGCGAGGCTCTCACTGAGTTCCGCCGCATCCTGCGACCGGGAGGAGGGCTTGCCGTCGGGTTCTTTGAGGGACCAGTGCGCGAATCGTTTGCCCACGCGGTGACGACAGCGTGCTTTTGGCCGCTTGAAGAGTTAAGTAGCGAGGTAGCGGCCGCCGGCTTCACGGTGATTCACACCGAGGCGCGGACCGGCCCGGGTGCCCGCCGGCACGGTGCGCTGCTCGCCACCCGCAACGCGTTGGGATAGTGCGTCCGCGGTCGCTGCGTGCCCTACGCGCGCAGCGTCTCCGCGAGGCGGTTCGCCGTGTCGAGATCGCGGACGACGAGCTGGATCCCTTTCCCCGCGCGCAGCGTGAACGTGACGGCGGCCGCGCCGCCCATGTTGATCCGAGTGAATCTCTCGCCGTCGACCTCGGTGGGCACCACGACCCAGCTCACGATCCCGGGGTTCATCCCATCGTCGGCGGTGACTCGTACCTGCGAGACGGTCTCACGGGGAACGGTGCGGCGGAACAGCGGTGCCGCGAAGTGGATGGAGTCGCGATCGACTGCGACCGTGATGCGCGCAACCCAGATCCACCACGCGGCGAACGCGGCGAGCGCTGCGGGCGCGACCCACGCGATCAGCGAGTCGGTTGAGACGGCGATGAGCGCGGCGAACGACGCCGCGATCCCCAGCGCGATGGTCGGGCCAAGCCTCGCGCTGCCGGTTGCGCGTTCGGAGTGCGCAAGCTGGGCGCGAATACTGGGGGATCCCGAATCCTGATGCGTCATGCCTGAACTGTAGTCCAGGCCCGAGGAATTGCAGGCTTGGGTGGAGCAGTGCAGCGTACGCAAAACAGACGGTCGAATGCGTTGAATCTTCTAGCGAGCAGAAATACTCGTAAATTTCACCCCCGGATTGTGCATTGTCGTGGTTGTGGAGGGTGCAGAGTGAGAAGTAGCCCAGAAAGATCACCGCGACGTGATCTGGCAATCACTACAAAGGAGTCACCATGACTGCATTCAGCAACGACATCGAAGCCGTAGAAGCACTCAAGGCGCAGCACGGCAGCAGCTGGGATCGCATCAACCCTGAGTACGTCGCACGCATGCGGGCGCAGAACCGCTTCAAGACCGGTCTCGAGATCGCCCAGTACACCGCAGACATCATGCGCAAGGACATGGAAGAGTACGACGCGGACTCCTCGCTGTACACCCAGTCGCTCGGTGTCTGGCACGGCTTCATCGGTCAGCAGAAGATGATCTCCATCAAGAAGCACCTGAAGACCACGAACAAGCGCTACCTCTACCTCTCCGGCTGGATGGTTGCCGCCCTCCGCTCCGAGTTCGGCCCGCTGCCCGACCAGTCGATGCACGAGAAGACCTCAGTTCCCGCACTCATCGAGGAGCTCTACACCTTCCTCCGCCAGGCTGACGCCCGCGAGCTCGACCTGCTCTTCACGCAGCTTGACGAGGCACGCGTTGCCGGCGACGAGACCGCAGTCGAGTTCATCCAGTCACAGATCGACAACTTTGAGACTCACGTTGTGCCGATCATCGCCGACATCGACGCTGGATTCGGCAACCCCGAGGCGACCTACCTCCTCGCGAAGAAGATGATCGAGGCCGGCGCGTGCGCGCTGCAGGTCGAGAACCAGGTCTCCGACGAGAAGCAGTGTGGCCACCAGGACGGCAAGGTCACTGTTCCGCACGAGGATTTCGTCGCGAAGATCAACGCGATCCGCTACGCGTTCCTTGAGCTTGGCATCGACAACGGCGTGATCGTGTCGCGCACCGACTCGCTCGGCGCGGGCCTCACCCAGAAGATCGCCGTCAGCGAGACCCCTGGTGATCTCGGTGACCAGTACAACTCGTTCCTCGACGTCGAGGAGATCTCTGACGCCGACCTCGGCAACGGTGACGTCGTCATCAAGCGTGACGGCAAGCTGCTCCGCCCGAAGCGTCTCGCATCGAACCTCTTCCAGTTCCGCGCCGGCACCGGAGAGGACCGCTGCGTGCTCGACTCCATCACGTCGCTGCAGAACGGCGCCGACCTCCTCTGGATCGAGACCGAGAAGCCGCACGTCGAGCAGATCGCCGGCATGGTGGATCGCATCCGCGAGGTCATCCCGAACGCGAAGCTCGTCTACAACAACAGCCCCTCGTTCAACTGGACCCTGAACTTCCGCCAGCAGGCATTCGACCAGCTCGCAGAAGAGGGCAAGGACGTCTCGGCATACGATCGCGACGCGCTCATGAGCGTCGACTACGACGGCACCGAGCTCGCCGATCTGGCTGACGAGAAGATCCGCACCTTCCAGCGTGACGGTGCCGCTCGTGCAGGTATCTTCCACCACCTCATCACCCTGCCGACGTACCACACCGCTGCGCTGTCGACCGACAACCTGGCGAAGGGCTACTTCGGTGACGAGGGCATGCTCACCTACGTCCGCGACGTACAGCGCGAGGAGATCCGCCAGGGCATCGCAACCGTGAAGCACCAGAACATGGCAGGCAGCGACCTGGGCGACAACCACAAGGAGTACTTCGCAGGTGACGCAGCGCTGAAGGCGGGTGGTAAGGACAACACGATGAACCAGTTCAACTAACAGTCTCCGGGGCTGAGCCCCGTAGAGGCGATCACATTTCCCGCAAACGGGGGTTCGGCTTCGGCCGGGCCCCCGTTTGTGTTGTGCGCGGGGCGGCGCGCCGCCCGCGGCAACCACCGGCGCAGCGGGATGCGGGATACTTCAGAGTATGCAACGACTACTCGCCGCTGGAACGCTCGCAGTTATCACGGGATTGGCGCTCGCCGGCTGCGCGGCCGACCCGACAGGCACGGTCACGCTGCAGGTGAGCGAATTTGCGGATGACTACGACAGCGACAGCGTCGAGGTTGCCCTGAGCATCGGCGGGGAGGAGTTCGCGTCGGTCGAGCTCCGCGAAGGAGATGGGCGCGCCATCGAAGACGTACCCCTCGGCTGGCTGAAGATCGACGCGCTCGACTACTGCTCGGGCGAAGCGGAGCTCAGCGCCACCTCACCCACAATGGGGCTCTTGATTTCAGGCGACGGCAGCTGCGCCTTCACCGACTAGCGTCGGGAGTCATCGTCCGGTGTGTGCCTGCCGCTGATCACCGAGACGCGTCGTGGTGCAGGATGATCTGGAACAGGGCGTGATCCTGCCACTCGCCTGCGATGCGCAGGTATTTGGGGGCCATCCCGATGCGTTCGAAGCCCGCTTTCTCAAGCACCCGCTGCGAGCCGATGTTGTGGAGCAGCGTGCTCGCCTCGAGCCGATGGAGCCTGAGCTCGCCGCGAGCAGCTCCCACGATGGCCTGCACGGCGGCTGACGCGAGACCACGGCCGGCATAGTCCTTGTCCATCCAGTACCCGAGTCCCGCGCTCTGGAAAGGCCCGCGTGAGACACCCGCGACGTTGAAGCGGCCGATCACTGCGTCTCCGTCGAACATGCCGAACGACACCCCCAGGCCCGCGTCGGCCTCGGCCACTCGGCGCGCGAGATCAGTGGCCTGCCAGGCCTCGCCGTAGTACTCCTCTGGGCGGATCGGTTCCCACGGAGCGAGGTGGTCACGGTTTCGGACGTAGGCCTCTGCGACCGCCCCCGCGTCGGACACGGTGAGAGGCCGCAGTGTGACGCTGTCGCTGATTCGCCGAACTCCAAACATGCGTCAACGGTAGCGGGCTCGCGCGGCACGCACCATCACCGCACTGCGCGGCGCCTCACCTCGCCGGGCCTCGCTGCTAGCCTGAGCGGATGCCTCCGAACGCGCACGAATCAGCATCTCCTGGATCGGCGGGGCAGCGGCCTCAGCTCGCCGCCGACGTATCTGCTGAGGAGTTCTCGCGCTGGTACTGGCTGAAGGACGAGCTGGTTGTGTTCGCGAGGGCGCTCGGGATCCGCGCCTCCGGGGGCAAAGAAGTGCTCGCCGCCCGCATCGCCGCGAAGCTCGCGGGGAGCGAGTTCGTCGAGCCCGCCACAGCCCGCACGAGCGGATCGAAACAGCTCGCGGGCCAGCTCACCGGCTCGACGCTGATCCCGGTCGGGCAGCGGTCGAGCCAGGTGGTGCGTGCGTGGTTGACGGAGCAGGTGGGTGACGGGTTCCACTTTGATGCCGAAATGCGCGCATTCTTCCCCGCCTCAGACGGCACACGCACGCTCGACGACGCGATTGCCCACTGGTATGCGACGCGGGATCAGGCGCCCCGCGAGATTGACAAGCAGTTCGAGTTCAACCGATTCACCCGGGCCTGGCATGCGCGCTACCCCGAGGGGAGCCGCGCCGACCTGCTCGCAGCTTGGTCTGCGTACCGGAGTCGGCCCATCGACGAGCGAGGTCGCGTTTAGGGAGACTGCGCCGTTCGACGAAACACCAGCAGTGCGTCGGCGACGAGATCGTGGGGGAGCGCGTCCCAGTGGATCTCGGTGACGCCCACCGACTCGAGATGCCGTCCAAGCACCCGCGCGCAGTCCGCAATGAGCGGCGTTGTCGCGCCCATGTGGTGGATGTCTGCGACGTTCCACACCACGAACCCGCCGGGCTTCACGAGCCGAGCGCACTGCGCGGCGACGAGGCTGAGCTCCTGAAGGTACTTGCCGTAGTCTCCGGTGTTCTGCTCGTAAGCGGTGAGCGGGTCGGCTTCGTGATGATCCTTCGTCATATACGGCGGGGAGGTGAGCACGAGATCCACCAAGCCGTCTGCGACCGCGGGGGAGATTGCGCGTACGATCCGGAGCCGCTCGCGCGCGTCACCCTCGATGACCCGAGCGCCTGGCACGCGCCGCTGGAGCTGCTCGACGCGCTCGGGGAGGAGCTCGATCCCGAGCGCGCGTCTGCCGAGCAGCGCGGCGCGCTCAATTGTCGTGCCGAAGCCCGCGAACGGGTCGAAAACGAGTTCGCCAGGCGAACTGCAGCGCTCGAGCACGTGGTCGACGAGGGCGGCGACCATGTGCACGTCCTCCTCAGCCTCCTCCGGTCGCTCGGCGTGAAAGGCCGCCAGCGTGGCGGTCAGCGCAGGATCAAGCGGGGAACATCGTGTGGGGCGTTCGAGCAGCTCTTCGGCAGGGATACTCACACTCGCAGTGTAGCTGGGTTGTGACTTCACGCCTCACAGAGATGCGAACTGCGCTGTCTCGAGAAGGCAACGACCCCGAACAGTCCCCGTGGGTCGCCTCCTGTAGCCACCGGTTAGGGTGGAAGGCATGAGTCCACACGGCAGTGCGCCCGAGACCCCCGCGGCTGCCGCGACGAAATCCGCAGGCCGCCCCCGCAAGGTGTACCGGACCGGTGCGGTGACGACCTGGCTGCGGCGCGGATCGATCCTGCTCACCCTGGGTTCCACACTGGCGCTCCTCATCGGGTACGCCACGCTGCCCAATGAGATCCCGATCCACTTCAATCTCGCTGGTGTCGCCGATGGCTGGGGACCGAAGCGTTACGTTTTCGTGCTCGTCGGGGTCTTCGGCGCGCTCGTGTTCGGTTCAGCTTGGTTGTCGACCAAGCCGCACCTGTTCAACTACCCGACGGAGATTACGGAGAGCAACGCGCAGGCGATCTACCGGGAGGGCGAACGGATGGTAGTTTGGGCCGCCCTCGCGATCTCGCTGCTCACCGTCAGCTTCGCGCTGAGCACGCTGCTCGCGCTCGACCTCGCGTTCTTCAACCTCCTGATGATTGCAGCGCTGCTCGGTGCCACCGGGGTGGGCGTCGTGCGCATCATCAACGCGGCTCGGCGGCTGCCCGCTCCATAAGCCGCCATGGGCCGCCAAGGAGCGGCGTGAGCGTGAGCACGACGTAGATGACGCCGATGACCGCGAAGGTCGCTCGCGTGCCGAGCACATCAGCACCGAGACCTCCGAGGAAGCCACCGAGCGGCAT
The DNA here is from genome assembly GCF_001482305.1 of Leucobacter sp. G161. Lineage (GTDB taxonomy): Bacteria > Actinomycetota > Actinomycetes > Actinomycetales > Microbacteriaceae > Leucobacter. The sequence goes on along the minus strand of NZ_LOHP01000060.1, from coordinate 243,306 downwards.
GCCCGCCCACGCGCCAGCGGTGACGAGGCCAAGCACTCGGCCCCGGAGCTCCGTCGGTACTCGCTCGAACTGCGCTGCGCCGAGGATCGGGTTGATCGCGCCAGCGGCCAGTCCGCTCACCACCGCCGCGGCGATCATGCCCGGAGTGTGGAAACCGAGTGCCGGGGCGAACGCAAACGCGCCCGCAACCGTGAAGCAGAGCGCGAACGGGACCCGGCGGGGGAGCCGGTGCGCAACATACCCGAAACCAATGGTGCCGACGAGCGCGGCCGCGCCGAACGCGCCGACGATGAGCCCCAGCGGTGCCGAGCCGCCGAGCTCCTCTGCCGCGTAGAGCGGCATCAATGTGCCCGAGCGTGCCGCGTCGAGCGCGTTCGTCACGACGACAAGGGTGATGATGCGTACGAGGAGCGGATCCTTCGCCACGAATCTGAATCCCTCGCCGAGATCGCGCCAGTATCCGTTGCCACTCGGCGCCGGAATCGCTCCTCGTGGGAGCCTGACGGCGGCGGCCGTGAGCGCCGCCGAGATGGCGAACGTGCCAGCCGTCACGAAGAGCGCCGGATGCGGTCCGACGGCGGCCACCAGGATGCCGGCGAGTGGAGCTCCGAGAAGCGACGACAGTCTGCTCGTTCCGTCGAGGAACCCAATCGAACGCTCAATCGGAATTCCGGCGCTGCGTGAGAGGGGTGGCAGGAGTACGCGCCGCGACGTCTCGCCCGGAGTGTCGAACAGGCCACCGAGAAACACCAGTGCGAGGAGCGCAGGGAAGGGGAGGAGCTGTGCCGCGGCGAGCAGCGGAATGAGTGCGAGCGTTGCCCCGCTCATGATGTCTGCAAGCACCGACGCCCGGACATAGCCGAGCCGGTCGATGAGCGCCCCTCCCAGGGTGCCGCCGATGACGACCGGAGCGGTCGAAGCGGCGGCCGCGAGCCCGACCTCGATCGCCCCGCCGCCTGAGCCCAGCACCGCGAAGGGGATCGCGAACACGGTCACGACATTGCCGGTCCGCGAGAGAGCGTGACTCGTCAGTAGGGCCCGCAGCGGGAGCGACCCGGATCGTTCGCGCGCGCTCACGGCTGCTGATAGCCCTGTGCGAGGAAGAAGACCTCTGCGATTTCGGCCTGCCGCGAGGGGCTGCCCGCAGAGTCGGCATCCTGGGCTGTGCTGGCGGCAACATTGGCAGCGCTGACGTCGAGCCAGCGGCCCTCCAATGCGGTGACCTCGGCGCTGAGCTCGGCCAGCTGCGCGGCCGTCAAGCGCAGCCGCCGATCGGTGACGAACCCGGCCTCGACCCACTCCGGTGGGAGATCTGCAGCGGACTGCATGTAGCTGGTGAGTTGCCGTGCGTAGAACTGCCCGAGCAGCGCGAACAGGTCTTGCTGTGCCGCCAGGCGCTCTGGGTCGCGCGTGAACTCGGCCGTGTCCCACTGCGTTGCCTCGTGTGATGCGCGCCACCACCGCTGCCTGCCGTCGGAGCCGGCCTCGGGAGCTTCTTCAATGAAGCCGGCGCTCGCAAGCTTGCGCAGGTGGTAGCTCAGCGAACCCGGTGCCTCGTCGACGAACTCGGCGAGGTGCGCGGCCGTCCGTGGGCCGAGCTCGCGCAGTAGCGCGAGCAGGCGGAGCCTCGTGGGGTGCGCGAGCACACGCATTTGGGCGGCGTGGTGCACATTAGCTGGAGGGGTCATGCCACCAGAATAGTCCACAATGACTATTGCGCAAGAGTTATTGTGGAGTTTTCGCATTGTGCCGACGGTCGCGGTCGGGGTCGCGGTCGCGCGTGCGCCTGCACGGCTTTCGGCACCGGATCACGGGGATACCCTGGTCCAGTGAGATTCTCGAGCTTTGAACGCTTTCAGCTGCATGACGGCAACGGACGCGCTGTGGCGGGCCCGTGGGGAGAGGAAGAGAGCAGTAGCTATGAATCCGGCACCGTTTCCCTGGATGGGGAAGTGTGGCGCATCCGCACGGCGCGGGTCACGCCGACGAAGCCCGGCGCCTTCGTCGCAGGCTGGGAGCGCGGGGCGAGAGGCGAGACGCGACCATTTCCCCGCGTAGGTTCCGTGGTTGGCCTCATGGTGTTTGTGACAGAGGGGGAGCGGTTCGGAGTGTTCCGCTTCACCCAGGACATGCTTGCCGATCTTGGAGTCGTGCGTTCCGGCTCTTCCCCTGGCAAGCGCGGATTTAGGGTCTACCCCGGCTGGAGCGGCGGACTCAACGCGCAGGCAGTGCGGGCCCAGCGAGCGCAAGCGCCTGCGTTCGAGCAGCTGGCATAGGCCCGTCCCGCAGAACTTGGCTGTGCGCAGTCGCGGCAGGGCCCGGTGCAAGCAGGGCCCCGGTGCAAGCAGGGCCCCGGTGCAAGCAGGGCCCGGTGCAAGCAGGGCCCCTGCCCAAGCAGGGCCCGGTCCATCGGTATGTAATCTGCCCAATATCTGGAGAAAATCGCGGTTTCGGCGCTAGGGATCGGCGATTGCATACGGTGGGGTGCCGGGTGCCGGGTGCCGGGTGCCGGGTGCCGGGTGCCGGGTGCCGGACCCTAGGCTACGCCCGCCTACGCGTCGGTGATGAGGCGTTTGCCGAGCACCCGAACCTCATTGGTCTCGTAACCGAGCTGCGTGTAGAAATCGATGGCCGAGTGGTTATCATTTCGCACCATCAACTGTGATTTGGGGCACCCCATTGCCTCAAGCAGCTCCTCGGCCGCGGCGACGAGCGATCGCCCCACCCCAAGGCCCCGATGGGTCGAAGCGGTCGCGAGATAGTACATCCAGCCGCGGTGCCCGTCATAGCCCGCCATGACGCTCCCGATGATGGCACCCTCGTCCTCAGCGACGAGGAATAGCTCGGGCTGCGCGGTGAGCTTCCGCGCAATGTCGGCGTGCGGATCGTTCCATGGTCGGGTCAGGCCGCAGGCCTCCCACAGCGCCACTGTCGCGTCTGCGTCTGTGGGCTGAAACTGTCTGATCGTTGCTGAGGGCGACATGTTCTCACGTTACAGCAGGTGGAACAGGTCAGAATGAAGCGGTCTCGGCGGTCGACCGGTCGACAACAAACGCGAGATGCGGCATGTCTGCGCCTCGACGGCATACCCTTGGCGCCAGTACGCCCGGTTGAACAGGTATCCCACCTCAATGAGGTCAGCTCCGCGGATGCTCCGACGCGACAGACCGCACTGGCCAAAGACCGCACTGACCAATCGTGTGCTCAGGTTCGGCACCGTCAGCGCGCGACGAGCGCAGGCGCGACGCTACCTGCGCACAAGGCCGGGAATCTCCGCCAGCGTGGAGGGGAGTCGACCCGGTGACGGCACTCCCACGTAGAAGGCGGCCATGCCGGCAGCAATCGGCCCCTCGACGTCTGCGGCCCAGTTGTCACCGACGAAGGCCGCCTGGCCCGCGGGGATCCCGTGGTGTCTGAGCACGGTCGCGAAGATCTCGGGATGGGGTTTGCGCCAGCCGAGATCCACCGACGTGAAGACCTGGGAGAAATACTGTTCGATACCAAACCTGCGCATCATCCGCGGAACGAGATCGGCATCGTGGGTGTTACTCACGACCGAGAGCGAGTGGTCTCGTGCCAGATCCTCGAGGCATTCGGTCGCGAAGGCTGCGAGTCGGATGCCGGCGGTCCAGGCGTCGAGATACTCCGTAACGAGTCGCTGAAGATCTGCGTCGCTCACGTCGACGGCACCTGTTCCGTCGGTGAGAAGCTCGGCGTAGCGCGCGGCGATCTCAAGCATTGAGCACTCACGACCAGTGCGGTCCGCTTCGGTGTCGAGCTCAATCCATGCCTGCTGCCACCATTCGCTCGCTTCGGTTGGGCTGATATCGACCCCTGCACGCACCGCGAAGTCGTGTGGGGCGTTGGCAGCGTCAGGCAGCACCGACGGATCGTAGTCGACCAGGGTGCCGAAGAAGTCGAAGTAGACGTGTGAAATCATGCGTCGCGCAGGGCGCGTGCTCCTGTCTCGTTGGTCCGGGCGCCGGGCGCCGGGTTCCGGGTGCCGGGTGCCGGGCTTCGGGCTCCGGGCGGGGCGCCCTCACCTCGCGTAGCGCGGGCCGGTCGCCCTGGCGAGTGTGCGTATCTGCTCCGCGAGGAGTTTGGGTCGGGTAAACGGGGCGTCGTGGGCCGCGTCGTCGGCGAGGATGAGTTCGCTGTGGGGGAGCGACTCGTGAGTGAGCCTCGCGGACTCGTGCATGAGCTTGCGCTCCTTGCTGCCAACGACGACTGCGGTCGGGCGCGTGAATGATTGCCAGGCCTCGGGCAACGTGAATGCTATGTTCTCTCCGACGCTGGCGAGAAGCGTCTCCACGCGGAGCGCCTGGCTATCGCGGACGTACTGCGCGAGGTACGCGCCGGGCACACCGAGCTGTTTCGCCTGCAGTTTCGCAAACCATTCCTGTTTCGCGAGCGGTGCGGTGCGGCGCAGGAGCGAGAGCGTTGCGGCTTGCGCGGGAGCCGGCTTCGTCTCGGCGCTGACGATGAGCGCGCCCCGCACGAGTTCGGGGTGCCAGCTGGCGAGGGCGATTGCGAGCTGACCGCCGAGGGAGAAGCCGGCGACGATCGCGCCGCGCGGTGCTCGGTCGTGGATGAGTTCGGCGAGGCGGGAGACGGTATCGGCGTGCGACACGTAGTCGACCGAGTTGCTCGTGCCGTGCCCGGGAAGATCGGGGACGATTGCTCGAACCGATCCCGCGAGCTGGTTGATAACGGGTTTCCACATCCAGCCGGAGACCCCGCCGCCGTGGAGAAAGAGCACGTCTGACCCGGAGCCCGAAATCATAGTGTTCATACTGCCGAAGCCTAACAGCGAGAAGCCCAGATGACGCCAAGTAACGCAGTGTTTCTGCGTGTGTCGTTGGCGTGTGCGCCGTGGCTGGCCCGCGGCTAACGTGGCAGCCATGACGACACTCACCACAGCCCCAGTTGTTCCCGAGATCACCGCCGAGGACCGCGCGAAGCGCCTGCAGCAGGCCGGTGAGGCCTGGGGGAAGCGGATCGACGCGAAGCGTTCCTCCTCCCACCTCACCTACCGTGCCGAGGGCGAGGGTGTGGGCGGTGTCGCGACGCGTGTGCGCGCCGGGGCGCACGAGTTCTACATCGACGAGCCTGCCGCGCTCGCCGGTGACGATGTCGCAGCGAGCCCGGTCGACTATGCACTGGGCGCGCTCATCGGCTGCCAGGTCGTCGTGTACAGGCTGTACGCGCAGGCTCTCGGGATCCAGGTCGATGATGTGCGCGTGACCGCCGAGGGCGATCTCGACGCCGCTCGGCTGCTCGGCAAGGACGATTCGGTACGGCCCGGCTTCAGCGCGATCAGGTTGCACGTCGAACTCACAGGGCCTGAAACCCAGGAACGCTACGAATCACTCCGCGATGCCGTGGACATCAACTGCCCGGTCTACGACCTGTTTGCCAACCCGACCCCAGTCTCGGTGACGGTCGCCAAAGCGTAACCGCGGCGGGCACGCAGCCTCGTGCCCGCGGCACCCAATAGCATTGGCTCATGGGTTATACGCGAGTGGTGTGGGGCATGAGTGCCCTGCTGTGGCTGATTATCACTGTGCTCTGGTGTGTCTGGTTTGGACTGCCGGCGGTGACGGTCGCGGTGATCTTCGCGATCCTCCCCGATATCGCCCTCATTGGAGCGTTCGAGAGCAAGGGGAGGCTGAAGCCCGAGCGCGTGCAGTTCTACAACGCGATGCATAACGCCTTCGTCGCCGTTGGAGTGCTCGCGGTGGGGTTCGCGGTGTTCCTCCTCACTGGCGGGATGAACGGCGGGATCTGGGCGATCGGCGTTGCCGGGTTGGCATGGTTCGTGCACATCGCAGTGGATCGAGCCCTGAATTTTGGTCGGCGCGCGCCCGACGGCAGCATCATTCCCGTGTTGTAGGGTCGCTCGCGGGTCAAAATCATCCTGTGGGCTGACACGTGTAGTACTACGGTACGACGCGCTCTGAGCCGGGCGGCGGGACACTAGTTCGGTACGAGCGTCCGATCCTGCCCGAAAGACTCTATGACCCCGCTCACCAGACTCAGTCTGAAGAATCGTCTCATCGTTGGCCTCGTGACCCTCGCGGTCGCGGTGCTCGGCATCATTTCTATGGGGGCGCTCAAACAAGAGCTCATGCCCTCGATGAACGTGCCGATGGCGTTTGTGTCGGTGCAAACCGAAGGCCTCGCCCCCGAAGAGATGGTCGATACCGTCACTGAACCGATCGAGCAGGCCCTCAGCGCGGTGCCCGGTGTCACCTCCGTGACGTCCAACACCCTCAGCGGCTACTCGAGCATCACTGTTGAGTGGCCGTTCGACGAGGACGCCGACGAGACGATGCGTACCCTTCGTGGTGCGGTCGATGCCGTGAAGACAAGCTTCCCGAGCGGCACCGTCACTGAGGTGTACTCGGGTGGCGCGGACGACATGCCTGCGATGATGCTCAGCGCAGGCACCACGGGCGACGAAGCGACGTTCGGCGACGCGCTCGAGCAGCGGCTGGTCCCCGCGCTGCAAGCGATTCCCGGTGTACAGAAAGCTGAACTGTCTGGCCGCGAGGCGCAGCGCATCGTGGTGGATCTACGTCCAGCAGATGTCGAAAAGCTCAAGGTGGATCCCGCCGCGATCGAACTCGCGTTGCAGACGAACGGTGCCAGCCTCCCCGCGGGACAGGCAGCTACCGACGAAGGATCGATGCCGATCACCGTCGGCACGGCGCTCGGCACCGTCGACGAGATCGGGGCGCTCCCGATCGCGGTTGAGAACGGCGTCGTGCGGGTCTCGGACTTCGCTGATGTGCGTACGGAAGCGATCCCGGCGGACACCATCTCGCGGGTGAACGGGAAGCCAGCGCTCACGCTCACCATCACACCGTCTCAGGGCGCGAACGTCGTGCAGATCTCACACGCGGTGACCGCGGAACTCGATCGCCAGGCCCCGGGGTTGAAGGCCGAGTTCGTGACGATCTTCGATCAGGCGCCCTTCATTGAGCAGTCGATCCACGACCTCGCGGTCGAGGGAGGCCTCGGACTCGTCTTCGCTGTGCTCGTGATCCTCGCGTTCCTTGCATCCTGGCGGTCGACGATTATTGCCGCCGTGTCGATCCCGCTCTCGTTGCTGATCACGCTCATCGGGTTGCAGTGGAGCGATAACACTCTCAATATTTTGACGCTTGGTGCGCTGACAATCGCCATCGGCCGCGTGGTTGATGACTCCATCGTTGTCATCGAAAATATCAGTCGCAGGCGCGGCGACGGGCCGCTCACGGTAGAAGGGATCGTCGCGTCCGTGCGCCAGGTCGCTGGTGCGATTACCGCGTCAACGCTCACGACCGTCGCCGTGTTCCTCCCCATCGCGTTCGTCTCAGGCATGGCCGGCCAGCTCTTCCGCCCGTTCGCGATTACAGTATCGATCGCGCTTCTCGCTTCGCTGCTTGTCGCGCTGACGATCGTGCCCGTGCTCTCATACTGGTTCATGCAGAAGCCGCCAAAGCAGAAGGGCCACGCCGCGCCGCAGGCGGCAAACGCTGACGGCGCAGACAACGCCGCAGCGATTGACGACGCCGCAGCGGTCGACGGTGTCACACCGACTGACGCAGTGACCGCCGCAGCGCACGAGACGGATGTCCCATCTGAGCTCAGCGAGATTCACACCGAACCTGACCGGCTGCAACGCGCGATCATGCCGGCGCTGTCCGCGACACGCAGGCACCCGGTGATTACGCTCGTGAGTTCGGGGCTCATTCTCGCGGTGACGCTCGTACTGGCAGTCTTCATCCCGACCGATTTCCTAGGATCCTCTGGACAAGAGAGCCTGCAGCTGACGCAGACTGTCGAGACTGGCACCACGGATCTCGTTGCTGCGGCCGAGCCCGTCGAGGAGGCGCTCGGCAAGGTGACCGGTGTACGTGACGTGATGACCACGATCCCCGTCGGAAACGGCGCGGGGGAGATCTCGTACAACCTGCAGCTGGCTGACGGTTCGGACGCCGACCAGGTGAGCGACGCCGTTCAGGCGCAGCTTGACACGCTCGAGGGGGCAGGGGGGCTGCGGCTCCTCACACAGGACGCCTTCGTTGGCGATGGATCTGGCGGCGGCGGCATTTCGTTGCAGATTCGCGGTAACGATCCCGTCGCAATGCGCGAGGCGAGTGAACTGCTCGAACAGGAGCTCACCGACGCGAAGGGCGTCAAATCCGTCTACAGCGAGCTCAAGGGCGAAGAGCCCCTCATGCGTGTAGCGCTCGACGAAGCAAAAGCGACGGGTCTCGGCTTCGACCGGGCAGGGGTCGCGAAGGCGATCCAGGAAGCGCTCGAGGGGCAAACCATCGGTCGGATGATGCTGGCAGGCAGCGAACGCGACATCGTGTTGCGCACGCCTGGCACTGAGTACACCGCGGCGAACCTCGGCGAGCTGAAGCTCCCAGTGACCGCACAGCAGACCGCGCTCGCGCAGAAAGCAGCGGGCGACGCGCTGCAGGAGAAGGCCGAGGCCGAGGCCGAGCGTATGCGGCTCGAAGCAAATACCGAGCTCAGCAATCAGATCTGGGAAGCCGGCGTACAACGCGGCGAACTCGTGCAGCAGCTCGGAGAGCTCAACGCGCAGCTCGCCGAACTGTCAAAGGCACCAGTCACTCCCTATCCGCCGATCGATCCGACCGAGGTGGGCAAGCAGCAGGCGGCGCAGGAGCGGGCCGAGCAGCTCGCTGGCTTGCAGGGCGCGATTTCTGGTGCCCAGGCCGGAATCGCGGGCATGGACGAACAGATTGCAGCGCTTCGACAGAGCCAGAGCGACGCCTCCCAGCAGCTCGTTGACCAGCAGGCTGCCGAGGCTGAGCAGAAAGCGGCGACTGAGGCGAAGGGAGCTCCGTTGAAGCTCTCCGAGATCGCGACGGTGACGGAAGAGCTCACGGCGCCGATGATCACCCGCGCCGACGGCGATCGGCAGGTTGCCCTGTCGGTTGAACCGCGCAAGGGACAGCTCGACGCAGCCAATAGGGCAGTGGAGCGTGCGATCGCGACCGTCGATCTGCCCGCGGGAGTGACGTTCGACGTCGGCGGAGTGAGCGCAGAACAGGACGAAGCTTTCACACAACTCGGCATCGCAATGCTTGCGGCCATCATGCTCGTCATGCTCGTGATGGTGGCAACGTTCAGGAGCTTCCGCGGGCCGCTGGTGCTGCTGATCTCGGTACCGTTCGCGGCGACCGGCGCGATCCTCGGGCTGCTGTTGACCGGGGTGCCGCTCGGACTGCCCGCGCTCATCGGACTGCTCATGCTCATCGGTATTGTCGTGACGAACGCGATCGTGCTCATGGACCTCGTCAACCGACTCCGGGCGAGCGGCGCGACGCTTGAGGAAGCCGTCGAGCACGGCACGAGGCTGCGGCTGCGACCGATCCTCATGACTGCGGCCGCGACGATCTTCGCGCTGCTCCCCATGGCGTTCGGACTCACCGGCGGAGGCGTGTTCATCTCGCGTCCGCTCGCGATCGTCGTCATCGGTGGGCTGGTGTCCTCGACACTGCTCACGCTGATCCTCGTACCGGTGCTCTACACACTCGTCGAACGCCGCCGTGAGCGCAAGCTCGACAAGCGGGCAGCGAAGCGTGAAGCCCGGGCAGCGGCGAAGGCAGACGGTGCGGCGGCCAGCGATACCCGCGAATTGACTGAGGTTCTCGGCCTCGACGACAGCACTCGCGACTAACCAGCAGTGCTCGAGGCGCTCGCCCTACTCCAGGTCGGCGAGCGCCTCGAACACGTTTTCCATGACGCGGCGCTGCGCCGGGTTCATCGGCCCGAGCAAAACGTCAGTGATGAGCCCGACGCTCAGATGAGGCGACGACGCGCTGCCAGCTGATTGATCGAGGCGCTCGTTTCCGGTGATGAACTTCCGCACCCCTGCCGCGACGCGAGCAGCGCGGGCGTCGATCGCCTCGGTGCTCGCCGATGGCGGAAGTCCCGTCACCTCCCGCTCGAGCTCCAGCATGTCCTGATCCAAGCCCGTGAGCTGGCCGACGACCGCATCAAGGTATTCCTCGTCAGTGAGGTGCCCGAGCAGAACGGCGATGTCGCGTGAGGTCTGATCCGAACCGAGCACGCCCTGCACACGGAGCGCAGCGAGCGAGAGATCCGGGGCGGCACCCTGTGCCAGCAGCTCGTCGATGTCGCTGCGCACCCGCTCGAGTTCCGTGATCCTGCCGTCGAGCTCGGCCCGTAGCGCGGTGAGTTCGGCCACGGTGTGTTCGGCTGGTGCGCTCGCACCGATGTTCGCGGAAGCGGAGAGCGCGGAAGTTTCGAGGAGCGTGCCGATGCGGTCCAGCCGAAACCCGAGCGCAGTGAGCCGCTTGATCCGCAGCACGTGCACGAGATGGGCGCTCTCATACTGCTTGTACCCGTTGAACCGGCGAGCGGGCTCCGGCAAGATCCCGACATCATGCCAGTGGCGGATCGCTCGGGCACTCACTCCCGCGATGTTCGCGAGCTCTCGCGTGCTCCATGCCATGATTACGCCTCCGGGGGTAGCGGTGGTTGCTTCATTATCGCTGAGGGGCCGGTGTGCTCGACGGAATGAGGGGTGGGGCCGCCCAAGGAGCGGAGCGTGGGAACGAAGAGCGCGCCGACCATGGCGACCGCGATCCCGACCGCGACAGTGAGCGCCGCTGTTGCCAGGCCGTAGCCCGAAGCGAGCGCCGCGATCGGAGTCAGCGCGAGCGCGGGCCCGGCAAGCATCAGTGCGTTTTGGGCGCCAAGGACCTTCCCGCGCAATTCGTCAGGGATTGCCTCGATGAGGGCGACACCGAGTGCGGCCGAGAGCGGTCCGTTCGTGACACCGACGAAGGTGGCCGCCCCGATGACGATCCACGGAGACGCGAGCGAGCCCAACGCAAGGAATCCGATCACCGAACCGCACACGCCCACAACGAACCAGGTCCGACGAGACACGCTGCCAACGGTGACGGCGTAGAGACCCGCGCCAACGAGGCTCCCCAGCGCGATGCCCGACATCGCGAGGCCCGCGAGCCCGGGTAACTCTTCGGCAGTGAAGTACGCGGGGAGAATCGCTACCTGCAGCGCAGTGAGCGCGATCACCGAAACCGTGGTCAGCAACGTCGACCACCACACGAGCCGGTTGCCGACGAGGAAGCGCCAGCCCTCGAAGAGCTCGCGCAGCGCGCGCCCGGGGCCCGAGCGTGCGGGTACACCCGCACGGGAGACCCCCGCGGGGAGGATCGCGCCAGCACGGCGGGAGAGGAACAGCGAGAGGAGGGCAGCCGCCGTGCTCGTGGCCGCAGTAATGAGCATCGCGGTGGCGCTCACGCCCGACAGCCAGACGATTGCGCCGCCGATGCCCGGCCCCGCCATCACGAGCGCGGCGGTGAGCGCCTCCCGACCGCCAACGACCCGGTCCAGCGCGCCCGGCTTTGGCCCGTCCTTCCCCGCCGACAGCTCGACGAGCCGGGGGAGCATGCTCTCCCGCGCGGTCAGGCCGGGCATATCGCCGAACGCGCCGACAACCCCGAGACCAACGAACCACGCAAGGTTCAGACCCCAGAGCGCGTCAACAACGGGCAGCGCAGCAACCGAGCCAGCCGACAGCAGGTCACTCACGACGGAGACGGTGCGGCGGTTCACCCGATCCACCACGACGCCGGCGAAGACCCCGACGACCGCGCCAACCCCCGTCGTGACAGCCGCGACGGTCCCCGCAGCAAGCACGTCGCCCGTGCGGGCGAGGACCAGCAGAGGGAAGAGGACGGACGCGATGCCGTTGCCCAAGAGGGAGAGACTGTATGAACCGAAATAGACCCAGGTGGATGCGTGCATGCCCCCATGGGAAACCATGCCGCCGCGGCACGGTCAAACCGCACGTCGGACGGACCAGAAGATGTGGCAGAGCTATGCGTGGCTTGAGCGGCTTGGTACTGTCGAACCACAGGGCGCAAGAGACCTACACCAGGGAGCACGCATGCACACCGACGCAACCGAAGCGCAGCGCACAGCCGTGGGACTCGAGCAGCGCCCCATCGCAGACGCGCACCCATGGCTCACCACCCCGGTTGGCAGTAAAGCGCTGCGCGTCGGACTCTGCGTGCTCGCGACCTGGAGTATCGCATTCGTCTTCAACACACTTCTCACCGGAGCCGGCCAAGGCGAATACTTCCTCCCCAGCATGGGCTGGGTGATCAGCGTACTGCTCGTCCCCGCAATACTCTGCACCGCGCTCGCCGCAGTAAGTCAACGCTGGCTCACCCGCTTCGTCCCCTTCACGCAGTCGCTCCTGTTCGGCCTGCTGAGCTACCTGAGCGCGAACGTGATCGCGGCCGTGCTCGCAATTGTGGACGCGCTCGGAAACCCCTCCTGCGGCAGCGAGTCCAGCTGCACCGAGTACACCGCGAATACCATCATGTTCGCCGGCTTCGTCTTCCTGCCGCTCATCCTCGTCGCCACGGTCGGCTACGGCCTCGCGCTCGCCACCGTCACCCCGAGCGGGCGCCGAGTGCGAGCTTGGCTCATCGGCGCCACCGTCTGCAGCGGCCTCGTCCTCGCTGCCGCACTCACATTCCAATGATCCGGCATCGGCTGATGCGCGGACACACACCACACCACCGGAGGCACGCATGAACGCATACATGGGTGGGTACCAGGGCGCCGGAATGGGCCGCGGCGAGGGGCTCAGCGGCGACCCAGGAAGATCCGGAGAGAACGCGCTCGGCCGCAACACCGGCAGGGGAGTTCGGCGTAGCGACGAGGCACACCCGTGGCGCAGCATCTCCCGGTGGAGCGCAGCCTGGCGGGTTGCCCTCAGCGTGCTCGCAATCGGGCTGAGCGTCGCACTGCTCACCGTGCTGCTGTTCGCAGACGGGCGAATCGACTACTTCGCGCCTGATTGGTTCGCGGGGGCTGCCATGGTTGTTGTCCCTGCGATGGTGACTGCCGTTCTCGCCGCAGCGCTGCATGGCTGGCTCAGGCGGTTCCTGCCCATCACCCAAGCCGTGCTGTTCGGACTTGTCGCCTACGCCACAGCGTTGCTTGTCACGTGGCTGCTCCCCATCGTCACGAACGGCAGCGGTATCGGGTGCGCGCTCGGGCCGCCATGCGTCGAATCCACCTGGGCGCTCATCGTCTTTACCGCCGTCGTGCTCTTCCCTGTAATGCTCATCTCGGGGCTCAGCTACCTGCTGGCCCGCGGCTCGGTCACCTGGGCCGGCAAGCGGGTATTCCTCGGGGTACTCGCGGGCGCACTTGTCGTGACCGTGATCTTCATCGTGTCGGTGAGCCTCGGTGGCGGCGATGGAACCGGCGGATCCGGCGCGGGATAAGGGATCGGAACCAACTCGCGCGGTAGGGTTTGGGAATAATCTGCGCGAGCTACGAACGAGCGAAAGGGACACGGCGTGCACCTGAAGAGCCTCACCCTTCGCGGGTTCAAGTCATTCGCGCAGCCGACGACCTTTCAGTTCGAGCCGGGGGTCACTGCCATCGTTGGCCCGAACGGCTCAGGCAAATCGAATGTGGTCGACGCCCTGGCATGGGTGATGGGTGAGCAGGGCGCGAAGACGCTGCGCGGCGGCAAGATGGAGGACGTCATCTTCGCCGGGACTTCGACCCGCGGGCCGCTGGGCCGTGCCGAGGTGCGGCTCACCATTGACAACTCCGACGGCGCACTGCCGATCGAGTACACCGAGGTGACGATCAGCCGAATTCTCTTTCGGAACGGCTCGAGCGAGTACGCGATCAACGGCGAATCGTGCCGCCTGCTCGACGTCCAAGAACTGCTGAGCGATTCCGGCCTCGGCCGCGAGATGCACGTTATCGTCGGCCAGGGGCAGCTCGACACTGTGCTCCGCGCAACGCCAGAAGACCGGCGCGGCTTCATCGAGGAGGCGGCCGGCATCCTCAAGCATCGCAGGCGCAAGGAGCGCACGCTCCGCAAGCTGGACGCGATGGAGACAAACCTCACCCGCCTCAACGATCTCGCGGGGGAGATCCGGCGCCAGCTCAAGCCGCTCGGTCGCCAGGCAGAAGTCGCCCGGCAGGCGCAGTCGATCGCGGCCGAAGTGCGTGACGCGAAGGCGCGATTGCTTGCTGACGACGTCACTCGGCTACGCATCGAGCTCGCGAGCCTCGCGAAGGATGAGTCCGAGCGCCACTCGGAGCGGATCGTGCTCCAGGAGCAGGTCGAACAGAAGCAGCTGCGGATCGAGCGTCTCGAGCACGAACAGCAGGGTGATGAACTCGATGCGGCCCGCCGCGTCACGTTTGCGCTGGAGAGCGCGCAGGCCAAACTGCGGGGGCTGTACGCTCAGACGCAGCAGCGTCTGACGTTCCTCGCCACGCAGTCCGATGCGCCAGAGCAGGCGCCGTTGACGACCCGATCCGCTGTCGATGAGGCTCGCGCGGAGGCCCACGAACTCGCAGGGCTCATTCCTGAACGCGAAGACGCGTGGCGCGCCGCCGAGCAGGTGACCCGCAGAGCGCAGCAGGCACTCGACGCCATTGACGAACACATCCAAGCCCAGGCTGAACTCGTTTCGAAGCACGATCTCGAACTCTCGGAGCTGCGGGGTCGGGTCGACGCGGCCGAACAAAAACGGCAGACGCTCGCGGCAGAGTTCGACCGGCGCACGCAGGCCGTGGCGCAGGCGGAGACCCGGGCTGACGACGCCCAGGCCGAGCTCACGGCGTTCGAGGCCGAGAGCGAAGCAGCGGAGCTGCCGGAGGGTGGCCTTGACGGGGCATACCGCGCCGCGCAAGAACGTGAAACCGCGGCAGAACAGCTCGTTGACGAACTGCGGAGCTCGCTGCATGCCCTCGAGCAGGAGTCCGCGGGGCTCGAGGCTCGGGCGAGCGCACTCGCCCGCTCCCTCGACCAGCGCGACGCATCGGGAGCGCTGCTCGCCGAAGCTCGCGAGGGGGTGCGCGGCCGAGTTGCCGACCACGTGCGCGTTCGCGAGGGCTTCGAGGCCGCTGTGGGCGCGGCGCTCGGTGTCTTTGCCGATGCGCTGCTCGTCGATACGGCAGAGGTCGCCGGTAGTGCCGTCGCAGGCGCGCACGAGCAGGATCTTGGACGGTTACGGGCCGTCATCGCCAGTGCAGCAGCGGTGCCCGACGCGCCTGCTCCAGTCGAGGGCCTTGTCGCCGTCGCCGAGGTGCTGATCGACGCCCCAGACGGAGTACGCGGGCTGCTCGCGAGGAGCTACATTGCCAGCGACGCCGACGAGGCGCTCCGCGGGGCAGTCGCGCTCAGGCACGCCCTGCAGGGGGCTGGCTTCACCATTGTCACCGCGGACGGCGACGTGCTCACCGAACACACCCTCTCGGGTGGATCGGGCCAGGCGCCCTCCCGCATCGAGCTCACGGCCGACCTTGCCGAGACTCGACGCCGCATGGCCGAGATCGAGACAGAAGTTGCCGCGGCCGCAACCTCCCTCGCGGATCAGCGCGAGCTCGTCGCGCGATTGAAGTCCGAGAGCCGGGCTGCCTACACCGAGCTCCGCGAGGCCGACGCACGTTTGGCGGAGCATGCCCGTCGCCGACAGCAGCTCATCGTGCGAGCGGAGGCGACGAGATCCGAGGCGGATCGTGCGGCGACCGCACTCGCCGGAGTCTCGGAGTCAGCGGACGAGGCAGCGGATGCCGCAACTCGTGCGGCGCGCGGACTCCAGGAAGCCGAGGCGAAACCGCGACCGATCCTCGACGCGACGCAGCGCGACGGGCTGCTCGTCGAGGTCGAGCAGGCCAGGGCGCTCGAGATCGAAGCGCGGCTCGCGTTCGAGACTGCCAAGGAGCGTGCACGTGCCGCCGAGGCGCGCAGCGAAGTCGTCGCCGAGCAGTTCGAGGCGGAACGGCGCGCTGCTGAGGAAGCTGCGCGCCGCGCCGTGCTCAGGGGTAGGCAGGTCGCGCAGGCAGAGCGGGTTGCTGCGGCGCTCCCCGACATTCTTGACGCGTGCGATCGTTCCCTCTCGGAAGCACGCACCGCGCAACAATCCGCTGAGCAGGAGCGGGCACGCAACAGCCAGGAGCTCACCCTGCTGCGATCCGAAGAATCAGAGGTGCGTGGCCGGCTGCAGTCCCTGACGGAGCTTGTGCACGGTGCCGAGCTGAAGAGCTACGAGCGGAAACTGCAGCTGTCTGCGTTCCTGGAGCGCGCCGGCAACGAGCTTGGCTTTGTCGAGGAGGTCCTCGTTGCCGAGTACGGGCCAGAGAACGGCATCCCAGTTGGCGGCGAACCCGAGGACGCGGCCGTTGAGCCCGTCTTGTCGGGCGGGCCGGCGGCTGACATACAGAGCGAACCACCCGGCACGCTCGAGGAGCAGCTCGCCGCCGAGCTCGGGATCGAGGAGCCAGCCGCGCCGGCAGCCGCTGACCGTGCAGCCGCTGACCGTGCAGCCGAACGATCACCGCAGCAGTTCGTGCCGTTCGTCCGCGCCGAACAGGAGCGGCGGCTCGCCAAAGCTGAGCGCAGGCTCTCCGAACTCGGTCGCATTAACCCGCTCGCGCTCGAGGAGTTCGCAGCGCTCGAGCAGCGGCACAAGTTCCTCGTCGAGCAACTCGCTGACCTCACGAAGACGCGCGCCGACCTGCGACAGATCATCGAAGAGCTCGACGAGCACATGCAGGGCATCTTCGGCGCGGCCTTCGAAGACACGCGCGCCGCGTTCGCGGAGGTGTTTCCGATCCTCTTCCCTGGTGGGACCGGTGAGATATCGCTCACGAACCCCGACGATCTCCTCGGAACCGGTATCGAGATCTCCGTGCGGCCCGCTGGCAAGAAGGTGGAGCGGTTGTCGCTGCTCTCCGGCGGTGAGCGCTCGCTGGCCGCAGTTGCCCTGCTCGTTGCTATTTTCCAAGCCCGCCCCAGCCCGTTCTACATCATGGACGAGGTCGAGGCTGCGCTTGACGACGCGAACCTCGGGCGATTGCTGCACGTCTTTGAACGGCTCCGCGAGACCTCCCAGCTCATCGTGATCACACACCAGAAACGCACGATGGAAATCGCTGACGCCCTGTACGGAGTCTCCATGCGGCGCGACGGCATCTCGGCCGTCGTCGGCCAACGGCTCGGCGCCGAAGTCTAGGTGGTACCGGGCTGCATCAGCCCAACCCAATGTGCGTCATTCGTATTGCAACTCTGCAACACTCCTGTCGTGGCGTTCCGCTTCCGGTTACCCTTTCGAAGCAACCGGCCCCACGGGGCTCAACCGCAATGGAAAGGTGCTGGCGATGAGGTTTCACGCACACACAGCCGCCATCGGGCTCGCGCTGCTCACCGGGGCTGCGCTCGCGCTCTCAGGCTGCGCAACAACCGGCGACGATGACGGTTCCCCTGGAAGCGCTGAAAAAGACACCGGGCCGTTGAGGATCGGCACGCTGCTGCCGCAGTCAGGCACGCTCGCGCATCTCATTTATGGACCGCAGGCAGCCGTCAAGCTCGCGATGGAGGACATCAATAATGCCGGCGGCGTCCTCGGCCAAGATATCGAGCTCGTTATTGAAGCAAACGAGTTCGACACGACCGACCCGACGATCATAAACAAGAGCGTCGATGACATCATCGCTGCCGCTCCCTCCTTCGTGCTCGGCGCCATGGGAACAGGTAATACGAATGCGGCGATGCCACGCTTGAGCGAGGCTGGCATTCTCATGGGCTCGCCGTCGAACACTGGCGTCGCGCTATCAGGCATCAGCGACTCCTACTTCCGGACGATCGCCTCGGACATCATCCAGGGCCGTGCGCTCGCCAACCTCGTCCTGCACGACGGACACACGAGCGTCGCGATACTCGCGCAGAACAACGACTACGGCACCGGGCTGCGCGACAACTTCCAGGAAACGCTCGAAGCGGCGGGCGCGGAGCTCGTGTACGGGGCGGAAGGGAACAGCGAGGAGTTCCAAGAGAGTCAGACAGCATTCGCCCCCGAGGTCGCTGCGGTGCTGGCACAGAATCCTGAGGCGCTCGCCATCGTGAGCTACGAGGAAGCGATGCAGATCATCCCGGAGCTCGCGGCGCAGGGGTTCGACCTGTCGAAGCTGTATCTCGTTGACGGCAACACCATCCCGTATCCAGAGTTCGATGCCGGGCTGCTCGAGGGAGCCCAGGGCACAACGCCCGGTCGCGCGACCGAAGGAGAGTTCCTGGACGCCCTCGTGGCGGCGGACAGCAGCGCCACCCAGAGCACGAACTTTGCCCCGGAGGCCTACGACGCCGTCGTGCTTGTCTCTCTCGCGGCGCAGAAGGGCGGCGGCACCGACACCGAGACGATCATCGCGAACCTTGGTGCCGTGTCCGGTGCCGACGGTGGCGAGACCTGTGACACGTACTCGGATTGCCTTGCGCTCCTGAACGACGGACAGAGCATCCACTACCAGGGCCGAGCCGGAGGCGGTCCGCTCACAGACGGTAACGAGCCCTCGTCGGCCCTCATTGGGATCTATCGCTATGACGATACGAATACGCCCCAAGCTGTGGGGGAGATTGAAGGATAGCGAGTCGCGTTCGGCGGCAGGGCCCGGGTGCTACGGGCCCTGCCGCCGTCCGCGCGCCTGGGCGGAGCGAAGTCACGGGGTTCCTACAGTGCGACGCCCAACCTGCGGCTCAGAAACGTATGGAATCTAACAAATCTGTCTCGGGCTGTCGCATAGAGCCCACAAGCGGTACGCGCAGCGATACGCTACGAAAGTACAGCTCCAATGTGGGGGCGTACCAACACGTATGGAAAGGCGTAGCCAATGAAGGTTTACTCCAAGAAGTCTGCCGCCGCGATCGCACTGTTCGCAGGCGCAGCACTCGTACTCTCCGGCTGTTCATCCACCCCGGAAAAGGCTCCCGAAGAGACCGCGGCCGGTGACACCGGCGCGCTGAAGATCGGCACGCTGTTGCCCCAGACCGGCACACTTGCGCACCTCATCTTTGGGCCGCGCGCCGCTGTGAAGCTCGCCATGGACGAGATCAATGAGGCTGGAGGCGTACTCGGACAGGACATCGAGCTCGTCGTCGAAGGCAATGAGCATGACGCCTCCGACCCGACAATCATGAACAAGAGCGTCGACGAGATCGTCAAGGCCGACCCTTCGTTCGTGCTCGGGGCAATGGGTACCGGCAACTCGAACGCCGCGATGCCGCGACTCACTGAAGCCGGCATCCTCATGGGGTCGCCGTCGAACACCGGTATCGCGATGTCAGGCATTAACGACCTCTACTTCCGCACCATTGCTTCGGACATCATTCAGGGTCGCGCGCTTGGCAACCTCGTGCTGCAGGACGGCAACACCACGGTCGCGATGCTCGCGCAGAACAACGACTACGGCATTGGCCTTCGCGATAACTTCCAGGAAACCCTGGAGGAGGCCGGAGCCGAGCTCGTCTACGGCGCGAAGGGCTCCGGCGAGGAGTTCCCCGAGGGACAGACCACGTTCACCTCCGAGGTGACCGCTGCTCTCGCGAAGAAGCCAGACGCCATTGCAATCGTCAGCTACGAGGAAGCCAAGCAGATCATCCCTGAGCTTGCAGCTCAGAAGTTTGACCTGTCGAAGCTCTACCTCGTCGATGGCAACACCGTTCCCTATGAGGAGTTCGACGCGGGCCTCCTCGAGGGGGCACAGGGCACCACGCCAGGCCGTGCCTCGAAGGGTGAGTTCCTTGACGCCCTCGTCGCCGCAGACAGCACCGCGACCCAGAGCACGAACTTCGCGCCTGAGTCGTACGACGCGGTCATGCTCGTCGCACTCGCGGCGCAGAAGGGCGGCGGAACCGACACCGAGACGATCGTGGCAAACCTTGCTGCCGTCTCCGGCGCCGATGGTGGCGAGACCTGCGACACCTACAAGGACTGCCTCGCCCTGCTCGATGACGGTAAGGACATCCACTACGAGGGTCGCGCAGGCAGCGGCCCGCTGACCGATAAGAACGAGCCGTCGTCGGCTCTCATCGGTATCTACAAGTATGACGCGACGAACACTCCAGTCGCCGTCGGTGAGATCGAGGGCTAAGCTCTCAGCCGCACACAGCTGAACCCCCGGCTCTCTGAGCCGGGGGTTCAGCTGTTTCTGCTGTGCAAGCTGGGCTAGTGCTCAGCGCTCAGCGTCTCTCTGAGCGCGCGCCGATTGAGCTTGCCCACCGCGGTCTTCGGGATGTCTGTTACGAAGAACACGCGCTTTGGCTTCTTGTATCCGGCCAGGCGTTCGGCCACGAACTCCACGAGATCTGCGGTGCTCACCTCAGCACCCTCGCGCAGTACCACCGCGGCTGATACCGCCTCAACCCACCGCTCGTCAGGGAGCCCGACGACGCAGCACTCGCGCACCTCCGGGTGTGCGGTGAGGGCATTCTCGACCTCGAGGGGGTACACGTTGTACCCGCCAGTAACGATCATGTCGCTGGTGCGATCCTTGAGCGTCAGGTAGCCCTGTGCGTCAAGCAGTCCGATGTCTCGGGTGTGCACCCAGCCGTCAGCAGTGAATGTTGCCGCGGTGAGTTCGGGAGCACCATGGTAGCCGTCAACGGCGGAAGGGCCACGAACGACGATCTCGCCAGGCGTGCCCAGCGGCGCCTCGCTGCCGTCCTCAGCGAGGATCCTCATCTCAACATCGAGCGATGGCATACCAGCGACCCCCGAGAGCGCAAGCTGCTGATCCTCAGGACGCAGCACGGCAAGGCACAGCGGGATCTCGGTCTGGCCGTAGTACTGCCAGAAACGGTGGCTTCCCCAGCCGTGCATGGCTCGCTCAAGCAGCTTCGTTGGCATGGGGGAGGCGCCGTAGATCACCGATCGAAGTGCAGTTACGTCGGTGTCGGAGAACGCCGGGTGGTCGACGAGCGCCGACAGCATCGTCGGTACGAGATTGATCGCAGTGATGCGCTCGCGACTGAGCGTTGCGAGAAACTCCGTTGGGTTGAACGATGAGTGGATCACGGTGCGCGCTCCGCGCAACCAGAACGGCACGACGAACACGCCGCTTGCGTGGATGAGAGAAGCGGCGTGCAGCATCGCATCGCCCGGCAGGGGATCGAGGAGATTGAGCATCACGTTGCGGGCGACCGAGGCGTACGAGGCCTGGGTGTGGCGTGCTGCCTTCAGCGTTCCGGTGGTGCCTGAAGTGAAGAGGGTGAGGATCACCTCGTCTGGCTCGACGTCGCGTTCGAATGGCTCCGTCGACTCTGCTGCTGCGAGATCGCCGAGCGGCAACGAGTCAGTGACGATGTCGCCGAGACTCAGTATCTGCAGCCCAGGGGAGACTCCGGCGAGTTGGGCGGCGCGGTCTTCGAGTCCGGGCCCAACTATGAGCTGCTTCACGTCGATCTCGGCGAGCATTTGCGCGTGTTCAACGGGGGAGAGCCGGGAGTTCAGCGGGACCCTGTTCAGGCCGGCGCGAACGCACGCGAAGTCGACAGGAACGCTGAGTAGCCCGTTGTCGATGAGGAGGGCAAGCGGGGGGCCAGGGCTGAGTTGGGCGGGGCCACGCAGCGCACGCGCGAGCTGCCAGCTGAGCGCGTCGACTTCGGCGACGGTGAGAGAATCTTCGCCGAACGTCACGGCAACCCGCGGTGCGTGCTGTGCGGCGCCGCGAGCGATGAGGTCGATTGTGAGAGGTTGGCGCGCCTTTGCGCCTCCGAGAACTGTCATCGTGTGTCCAATCTGCAGGCGATCCTGCGGTAGGGGTGAGGGGTGGAAGGAGCCTCAGCTGTCATTGGTGCTGTGCGTCGAAGGAGCCATGTCGGCCCGATCCCTGGGCGAAGCGGAGCGCGCCAGCGAGCCCCTCGCGCTCAACGATCGGTGCCCCGCCGCTTCCTTCTGCCCGAAGCGCTTCGGCAAGGGGCTGGTCGAGTCCGGCGTAGGTGGCCGCGCGATCCGCAACCATGCACTCCTGCGGGAACGCCGCGAGCGAGTACGCGAGGTCAGTAGCGGCAGTCAGCGCGCCACCGGGAGCGACAACTCGTGTGGCAAGTCCCATGCTGAGCGCCTCGTTGGCCGCGACTGGTCGGCCGGTCAAGATAAGGTCGAGGGCGCGGCCGAGCCCGATGATGCGTGGCAGTCGGGCAGTGCCGCCGTCAATGAGTGGCACGCCGAAGCGGCGGCAGAAGACCCCGAGGGTTGCGTCGCTGGCGACGACGCGGAGGTCGGCGAGCAGCGCAAGTTCAAGGCCGCCCGCGACGGCGTGCCCCTCGATCGCGGCGATCACGGGTTTTGTGATGTGTAGGCGCGAAGGGCCCATTGGGCCTGATCCGCTGCCGTCCGGGGTCACTACGTTTCTGAGGTCTGGGTCGCGCATCGAGGTGAGGTCCGCTCCGGCACAGAACGTCCCGTCAGCTCCGGTCAGGATGAGGACGCGCAGCTCGTCGTCGGCCTCGAACGCTGCGACGGCGGTCGCGAGCTCGGCTGCCATCGGCCCGTGCACTGCGTTGCGCACGAGTGGGCGGTTCAAGGTGAGTGTCTGGATCGGGCCTTCGGATTCGACGGTGATGAAGTCCACGGGGCGCTCCTGTTCGGTGTGTGAGGCTATGGGATGAACGGTACGCATCATTCAAATGTTGCGCAACGGATGCCACTTCATGTAACAATTGCGGAATGGCTCTCTCAGCTCCGTCGTTGTTGCTCGACCTGCTCGGTACTCACGGCGGCGAGGTCAGCGTCGGCGGGCTGTGCCGAGCAGGCGGAGTCTTCGGCGTGGGCGAGACCACGGTGCGGGTGACGCTGACTCGTTTGGTTGCCGAGGGCAAGATACGGCGGGTCCGTCGTGGCGTCTATGCGCCACCCAGCGATCCCTCCGCGCTCTCACGACGCGTGGCAGCATGGCGTTGGCACGGAGAAGACACGGTGGCGTGGAGCGGCGATTGGGTCGCGGTGCACGATGGGGACGTGCAACGTTCAGACAAGGTTGGATGGCGCACACATCAGCGAGCGCTGAGCCTCTCGGGGTTTCGGAGCCTCGGACAGGGGCTCGAAGTCCGGCCAAACAACCGGCCCGGCGGAGCTGCCGAAGCTGCAGCAGCGCTGCGCGGGCTCGGGCTGTCAGACCGAGCGATGGTGTTCCGCGCTGGAGCATTCGATGGTGCAACACAGCGACGAGCGGCCGCGCTGTGGGACGTTCCCGGAATGATCCGGGGTCTCGAGGAGCGCAGCGCCGAGCTACGACAGAGCGCTGACGGGCTGAGCGCACTCGGACGCGACGATGCTGTGCGCCAGACGCTCCTGCTGGGCCGGGACACCATCACGCTGATCCTCCGCGATCCCGTGCTTCCTGAGCAGCTCATGCCGAGTGCCGCGCGGACCCGGCTCATCGCCGAGATGAGCAGGTATCAAGCGCTCGCGTACCCGCTGTGGCAAGCGTGGCTGGCAGACTAGCCCGACCGGCAGCGGGGAGGCACGACAGAGGGGCTATCGCAGCTCTACGAGCGCGACAGCCCCTCTGCTGCCCAGACTGGAAGCGGTGCTGCTAGACCTCTTCCTGCGTCTTGATCGCACCGGTTTTCGCCTCGACGTCGGCCGCGAGGGTGCCGAGATACAGCTCGATCACCTTCGGATCGTTCGCGAGTTCCCGCCCGGTGCCCTGGTGCGCGTTCGTTCCCTGGTCGAGCACGTATGCGCGATCACAGATTTGCAGGCAGCGGCGTGCGTTCTGCTCGACCATCACGATCGTCACACCTGTTTGGTTGATCTGCCTGGTGCGGATGAATGTCTCGTCCTGGCGGACGGGGGAGAGGCCTGCGCTCGGCTCGTCGAGCAGCAGTACACTGGGCTCGGTCATGAGCGCACGAGCCATCGCGACCGACTGCCGTTCGCCCCCGGAGAGCGAGCCCGCGAGCTGCTTGCGGCGGTCAGCGAGCATCGGGAACAGGTCCCACATCTCGTCGAGTCTGCTCGCGAAGTTTTTCGGCTTCGTGAACATTCCCATCTGCAGATTCTCCTCGATGGAGAGCGCCTGGAATACGTTGTTCGTCTGCGGGACGAACCCGACTCCCATGCGGACGAGCTGGTTCGTTTTCGCCCGTGTGACGTCCTCGCCGTTGAGCGTGACCGAGCCGTCGCGGATGTCGACGAGGCCGAACAGCGACTTCAGCAGCGTCGACTTTCCCGATCCGTTCGGGCCGATGATGCCGACGAGCTCGCCCTTGCGGGCTTCGATCGTGCAGCCGTTGAGGATGTTAATGCCAGGGAGATACCCCGCGTGCAGTCGGTCTGCGTGTAGAACCATTTCTGGCTGGTGCTCGCTCATCGCGTCTCCTCCCTCACCTGTTCTTCGATTGTCCGAATCATCTCCGTGTTGATGACGTCGTCATCCCCAAGGTCACGGTCGTGGTGCGCGCCGAGATACGCATCGATCACAGCGGAACTCGTCATCACGTCTTCGGGCAGGCCCTCAGCGATGATCTTGCCCTGCGCCATGACGACGACCCAATCGGAAATGTGCCGCACCATGTGCATATCGTGCTCCACGAACAGCACCGTCGTGCCCTCGTCGCGCAGCGTCTCAATGTGTTCGAGCAGGCTCTGCGTGAGCGCGGGGTTCACGCCGGCCATGGGCTCGTCCAGCATGATCATCGATGGGTTCGACATGAGCGCACGCGCCATCTCGAGGAGCTTCTTCTGCCCGCCCGAAAGCCCGCCCGCCATGTCATCACGTTTGGCGTCGAGCTTGAAGCGTCTGAGGAGCTCCTCGGCTCGTTCGACGTTCTCGCGTTCGCGCTTTGCCCACAGCGGTTTCACGAGCCCGACGAAGAGATTCTCTCCGGGCTGGTTCGCAGCGCCGATGAGCATATTCTCGAGTACGGTCATACGCGTGAGCGCCTTCGTGAGCTGGAACGTGCGGATCATGCCCGACCTGGCAACCTTCGTTGCGCTCGTTCTGCTGAACGATTTCCCGTCAAAGGACCAGCTGGCCTTCTCCCGCCCAGAGGCCGGGGTCGGCCGGTCGAAGCCCGTCAGCAGGTTGAAGAACGTCGTCTTCCCCGCGCCGTTGGGCCCGATGAGCGCGGTGATCGCGCCCCGCTGCACCTCGACGTGATCGACGTCGACGGCGGTCATGCCGCCGAAGCGGCGAACCACGTTGTCGGCGGTGAGAATCGGGTCTGGTTTGGCGACGCCCGGTGTCTGCTCCAGGGTCGCGAGGTTCGCGCGCAGTGCGGCGCGGTCGTATGGATAGTTAGTCATTGAAGGCCAACTCCTTCTTATTCCCGAGGATGCCTTGCGGTCTGAATATCACCAGCAGCATGAGCATGACGCCGATCAGGATCCAGGCGAGGATCTCGGCCTGCTGCGCGTTCAGCACGCTGGCCGGGACGAACTCCGTTGCGAGGCTCGTGATCACGAGTCGCACAACGAAGAACAGGATCGATCCGAGCAGTGGTCCGAGGATCGTCGCGGCGCCTCCAAGGAGCAGGATCATCCAGATGTTGAACGTCGTCGCGCGCGACATGCCATCGGGGTTGATCGTCGCGGGCAGCGACATGATGATGCCGCCGAAGCCGCCCATAATGCCACCGATGGCGAGGGCTTGGAGCTTGTACGAGAACGGGCTCTTGCCCAAACTGCGCACCGCATCCTCGTCTTCGCGAATGCCCTTGAGTACGCGCCCCCACGGGCTGCGAATGAGCAACCAGGTGATGAGCAGGAAGAGTCCAACGAGTGCCCACGCGATGATGCGCGACCACCAGTCATCGACGCCGGTGTTCACATAGTCGAGGCCGAGGAACGAAGTCCGTCCCTCGGGTAGCGGGGAGAGCCCATTGAACTGCTCGCGGAAGCGTGTGCTCTGGATCCCGCTGGGGCCACCGGTGATGTGACTGATATTTGCGAGCCGCGCGGTCATGCGCAAGATCTCAGCGGCACCGATGGTCACGATGGCGAGGTAGTCGCCGCGAAGCTTCACTGTCGGGATCCCGAGGAGGAGGGCGAAGAGGGCTGAAGCTGCCATCGAGATAAGGATCGCAGGGAACAACCCAACGCCGTTCATCACGGAGATGACGAAGCCGTACCCACCGACGAGCATGAATCCGGCCTGGCCGATGTTCATGAGACCCGTAAAGCCAAAGTGAATGTTCAGGCCAATCGCGGCGATGACGAATGCCGCGGTGACGGGTGAGAGCGCAGTCTGCAGCATTGCCTGCAGAAGTCCGGTCCAAAAGTCCATGGGTTATCCGATCCGTTCCTTGCGCCCGAAGAGGCCTTGCGGCCTCACCAGCAGCACCACGATAAGAATGAGGAGCGCCGCTGCGTGCTTGAGGTCTCCCGGCAGCCAGATGTTTGCCATCTCGATGACCAGGCCAATGATGAGCGCGCCGACGATGGCACCGAAGGTTGTTCCGATGCCGCCAAGGATGACGGCCGCAAAGAGCAGCAGCAGGTAGTGCCAGCCCGTGTTCCACGCGATGCCGTTGAGCACGAGGCCGAGGAGCACACCCGAGAGGCCGGCGAGCGCGACGCCGACGGTCCAGACCGAGCGGATCACGCGATCCACATCGATCCCCGAAGCCTCAGCGAGCGGGCGGTTGTCGGCGACCGCGCGAGTCGCGCGGCCGAAACGGGTGTACTTCATGACGAGCGCAACCCCGATGATCGCGACGAGCGCGATGCCCATCGCGATGTACGACTGCACCGTGAGCGTCACGCCGAGGATAGTCACCGTCTTCGGCGTCGACGGGTCGATCCGCAGAATGTTTGCGCCGAAGAAGAACTGGAAGATGTTCTGCAACACGATCGAGAAACCGATCGAGACGATCATCATCTGTGTGAGGCTCAGTCGTTTCTTGCGCAGCGGTTTCCAGAGCACCGCGTCTTGGAACCAGCCGAAGGCGGCCATGACGATGACCACGAGGAGGCCGGAAATCCAGATGTTGCCAGTGAGCTGCATCGCGAGGAACGCGAGGATGCCGCCCATCGAGAGCATCTCTGCGTGCGCGAAGTTCGAGAGGCCAGTCGTGCCGAACACAAGGGAGAGGCCGACGGCACCGAGCGCGAGGAGAAGCCCCATGCGGAGCCCGGAGGCGGCCTGCTGCCAGAACCGGGGCCAGGAGAAGCTGCCGGAGGCGCTGGGTTTCGTTGCCTGCGTCGCCTCCTCGCCTGCGGCCTCGTCTCCGCCCGTTGGCGCGGTGGGAGCCGCGGCAGCGTCGGGATCGTCGGTCAGCGGGAACAGTGCGCTCGCCGATTCAAAGAGCGCAACCTGCACGCTGCGCGAGTCAGCTGCCTTCGGGAACTGGCCCTCGGGGAGCGACGCTGCGCTGACGGCTACGGTGTACTCGCCTGCCTGCGTGATCGAGAACGACCACCTGCCGTTTTCGTCGGTTGTGGTTTCTTCTTGAGCTCCCTTACCGGAGAGTGTGAGCTCCACATCGACCGCGGGATCGCCCGCGCTGGTCTTGATGATGCCCTGCACACAGCCGGTTGTTGCGTCTGGTGTGCAGTCCGCGGCGTGCGCCGGGAGAGCTTGGAATGACAACGCAAAGAAGCTCACGATGAGAGCTAGCAGTGCGATGGCGGGGGCGCGCATGGGTATGCCGCTCCGTGTTCTTACGTGGTTCACTTGACCTCCATTGGTCCGCGCGTTGCCACCTGCGCGTGTGTCGAAGCGTCGTTGCTGTCTCATCGAATATACAAGGCAAGAGGACCCCAAGCCGACGTTTCCGCGTGTCCCGGGTGCTTCGTTGCCGATACGCAACATCTCGGCCCGCCTGCGGGGTGCGAACTTGTCGCTAGTCTTAGAGACATGGCAGAAAAGGGTTGGTCGTTTGCTCGCGCGTTTCGGAACGTCTTTGGCGGTGCATCTGAGACGATCACCGAGGACACCTGGGACGATATTGAGACGGCGCTGATCACCGCAGACTTCGGACCGGATATCGCAGACTCGATCCTCAGCGACGTGCGCGCCTCCGTGGAGCGATACCGGGTGACCGAAGTGACGGAGCTGAAGCGGATCCTGCGTGAGACGCTCGAAGAGCGGCTCGCAGCATTTGATCCCACACTCAAGCTCACAGAACGTCCCGCCGTGATCCTCGTGGTCGGCGTGAACGGTGTCGGTAAGACGACGACGATCGGGAAGCTGTCGAACTACCTCACCCGCTTCGACAAGAAGATCATCGTCGGCGCGGCCGACACCTTCCGCGCCGCAGCCGTCGAGCAGTTGGCGACCTGGGCTGACCGCGCGGGCGTTGCGATCGTGAAGCCGCAGCAGCAGGGCCAGGATCCGGCGTCAGTCGCGTTCCAGACCGTGCAGCGGGCGATTGACGAGTCCTTCGACGTCGCCATCATCGACACCGCTGGGCGACTGCAGACGAAGGGCGGGCTCATGGATGAGCTCGGGAAGATCCGCCGTGTCATCGAGAAGCTCGCGCCCGTCTCGGAAGTGCTCCTCGTGCTTGACGCGACGACCGGGCAGAACGGGCTCGCGCAAGCACAGGCATTCATCGAGCATGCCGGCGTTACTGGCCTGGTCCTCACCAAGCTCGACGGTTCCGCAAAGGGCGGCTTCGTGCTCGCGGTGCAGGAGCACACGAAGCTCCCCATCAAGCTTGTCGGTCAGGGCGAGGGGATTGGGGACCTGACGGGCTTCACGCCGCACGTCTTCGCAGCGCAGCTCATCGCGTAGTCGGTGCCGGTGCATAAGCCGGAGTTGGTGCGTGAGCGGGAGCCGGAGTCGGGGCGTGAGCGCGCCCGTTCCCTCGCCCGCGATCGGCGTCAGAGCTGGATATGCCGCTGGCGAAAACCGACCGAACAGTAGTTGCCTTTGTTAAACTTATGAGCGAGGCCTGACGGCCGAGCCACAGATGTGCGGCCGCCGGACCGGAACGCGCCCCGAATGGGGGAGCGACTTTCGAGAAAGGCAAAACCATGCAACATCTCACCGTGCTCGGCACTGGAGTGCTCGGCTCGCAGATCATCTTTCAGTCCGCTTACGCGGGCAAGGACGTCGTTGCGTACGACATTAGCGACGAGATCCTTGCGAAGCTGCCCGAACGCTGGGACTACCTGAAGGCCGCCTACCTCGCAGACTTGCCCGACGCCACCGCTGAGAAGCTTGATGCAGCCGTCGCACGCATCCGCGTTACCGCCGACCTGGCCGATGCGATGAAGGATGCAGACATCGTCATCGAAGCCGTGCCCGAACGCCTCGACATCAAACAGCAGACCTGGGAAGCGGTGGCAGCGGTCGCACCAGAGAAGACGATCTTCGCTACGAACTCCTCGACGCTCCTGCCCAGCGACATCGCACCGTTCACCGGCCGCCCTGAGAAGTTCCTCGCGCTGCACTTCGCGAACGAGGTGTGGAAGTTCAACGTCGGCGAGGTCATGGGGCACGCGGGAACCGACGCTGGCGCCTTCGAAGAGGTCGCAACGTTTGCCGAGGAGATTGGCATGGTGCCGATCCGGATTCACAAGGAGCAGCCCGGCTACGTGCTGAACTCGCTCCTCGTGCCGTTCCTCGACGCCGCAGCACACCTGTTCGTGCAGGGCATCGCGAGCGTTGAAGACATCGACCGCACCTGGAAGATCTCGACCGGTGCTCCAGCTGGCCCCTTCGAGATCTATGACGTTGTCGGCATGATGACTCCGTATCACCTGAGCAAGGATAGCGACGACCCCGTCATGCGGGAGTTTGCCGAGATCGTCAAGCGGGACTACATCGACAAGGGATATCTCGGCAAGGGATCAGGCCGCGGCTTCTACGACTACAAGTAGCGCTGACGGGGCCGGCGGATGCAGGGCCCGGTTAGTTCCATCGAACCGGCTGGTGAACGCTCAGGACTTCGTTCCCACGCTCGTCGGATCTCTGGTGCTGCCAGGACGCTCCTCACGGCCTCACCCTGCGATGTATGCGCGCTCACTGCGGGACCCAAGAAGCGCTCCCGAGCTGAGAGGGCACGGACTCGACTGAGAACCTGTCGCGTCCGTGCCCTACTCCTTGAGGTGCTCCTGACGAGGTTGTGGCGCGGTAGACTAGACGCACTATGGCTACTTTCGGCACTCTCTCAACGCGCCTGACCGACACGTTCAAGAACCTTCGCGCGAAGGGCAAGCTCTCGGCGGCAGATGTTGACGGCACCGTTCGCGAGATCCGTCGCGCCCTGCTCGAGGCGGACGTCTCGCTCGACGTCGTCAAGGACTTCACTGGCAAGGTGCGGGAACGCGCGCTCGGCGACGAGGTCAATCGCGCCTTGAACCCGGCACAGCAGGTCGTGCAGATCGTCAACGAAGAGCTCGTCGAGGTGCTCGGTGGTGACCAGCGCAGGCTGCAGTTCGCGAAGAACCCTCCCACCGTGATCATGCTTGCTGGCCTCCAGGGCGCTGGTAAGACGACGCTTGCGGGCAAGCTCGCGAAATGGCTGAAGGGCCAGGGGCATACGCCGCTGCTGGTGGCCTGTGACCTGCAGCGCCCGAACGCCGTCACGCAGCTCGGTGTTGTAGCCGAGCAGGCCGGTGTCGCGATCTTCGCTCCCGAGCCCGGCAACGGAGTTGGCGACCCCGTCAAGGTCGCCAAGCAGGGCGTCGCGGAGGCGAAGGCCAAGCAGTACGACTTCGTGATCGTTGACACGGCAGGCCGCCTCGGCGTTGACGCCGAGATGATGAAGCAGGCCCGCGATATCCGTAAGGCTGTCGACCCTGACGAGGTGCTGTTCGTCATCGACTCGCTGATCGGCCAGGACGCGGTCGCGACCGCGCAGGCATTCCAGGAGGGCGTCGACTTCACGGGTGTCGTGCTCACCAAGCTCGACGGCGACCAGCGCGGCGGCGCGGCGCTCTCGATCCGCGGTGTGACGGGCCGCCCGATCCTGTTCGCGTCTACCGGTGAGGGGCTCGACGACTTTGAGCCGTTCCACCCGGACCGTATGGCGAGTCGAATCCTCGACCTCGGCGATATCCTCACGCTCATCGAGCAGGCGCAGAGCGCGTTCGACGAGGACGAGGCAAAGAAGGTCGCGGAGAAGATCGCAAAGGACGAGTTCACGCTCGACGACTTCCTCGGCCAGATGCAGCAGCTCCGCGGGGCAGGATCCATCAAGAAGATGATGGGCATGCTCCCGGGCATGGGCAAGATGAAGGATCAGCTCGAGAACTTTGACGAGCGCGAGATCATCCGCACTGAGGCCATCATCCAGTCGATGACGCAGGAAGAGCGGAAAAACCCGAAGATCCTCAACGGCTCGCGTCGCCTCCGTATCGCGAAGGGCTCGGGCATGACCGTGACCGACGTGAACTCGCTCGTGCAGCGCTTCGAGCAGGCCGCGAAGATGATGAAGACCGTCGCCCGTGGCGGTATGCCGCAGATTCCCGGAATGGGCCCGATGCCTGGTATGGGGGGTCACGGCGGCAAGAAGAAGCAGCAGCAAAAGGGGAAGGGCGCGAAGCGGTCCGGTAACCCGGCGAAGCGCGCACAGACCCCGATTGAGGCTCCCGCGCCGCAGGGTGGATCTGGCTTCGGCTTGGGCAACACCGGGGGAGCAGCCGCTGCTCCGAGCCCCGAGGAAATGGAAAAGCTGCAGCAGATGCTCGGTGGCGGACTCCGCTAGGCCCCTGGAACGTCGCGTATGAGCGGAAGACCTCGCGGAGGCGCTCAGAGTGACCGCTTGGTGACCCTGCGTGAGTCGTGGCCGTCTCGCGTCTCCTGGGCGGAGGTGCGGGCAGCCCAGCCGACGGTGTTTCGGCAGGCAGCCCTCGGCGCTTTACTCTGTATTCCTGCAGCAGTATGTACGGTGGTGTGGCTTGCGCTGACCTTCGAGTGGCCGCGCCCAATAGCGCTGCCCGGATGGATCGCATGGGCGCATGGGTTCTTGATTGTCATCGCCCTCTTCGCGTCCATTCTGCTCTGGATGTGGGGCCTCATCATGGTGTCGATGCCAGCTGACACGCGGCGAGGCCTCGCCTTCGAGCTGTTCGCGAAGCACGAGGGCATGGGCTACATGCGCATGGGGTTTCCGCCGGCGAGGCTCGGGGTGTTCTTCGCAGAGAAGCTCCCTGGCCCGCGCGACCCTGCCAGGCGTCGGCTGCCCGTTGGGGCGGCGCGGCCGGCGTCACTGTTCCGCAGCACCTTCGTGCTGTGGCGAGGGCGCGATGCGAGCGATCCGGAACTGGCGATCGGTATCGCGAGCTACACCGGCGGCAAGAACGATCCGAAGGGTCCGCGGCACGGCTTCCGCTATCTCTCGCTTCGGTTGCCGCGAGCCCTGCCCCACCTCATCATCGATGCCCGCGGCAACGGCAGCCTGCGGACGCTCCTGCCTGGCACGCAACGGCTGTCGCTCGAGGGCGATTTCGACCGATATTTCACGATCTACGTGCCCGAAGGCTACGAGCGTGACGCGCTCGAGCTGCTCACACCCGACGTGATGGCCTGCCTCATCGACTACGGAAGCCGATGGGATATCGAGGTCATCGATGATCGGCTGCAACTTGCCTCGTCACGGGTGACTGCTCGGTCTGATGCGGCAGAGAGCACCGCGCTTGTCTACTTCGCGGAGCTCGTTGGAGCGGAACTCGCGCACCAAGCTGCAAGCTACTCGGATCCACGGGCGAGCCGCCCGCGCGCTCAAGTTGCTGCGCAGGGCCGGCGGCTGCGGCGGCGCTCGACAGCGTGGACCACCGCAGCGTTCGTGGGCGTCATCGGTGCGATGCTGGCCTTCCCGCACGTGTTGGGGTGGCTCCTCGACAGGTAGGTCAAGCGCCTGTGCTGCTTAGGGCTCGAGTTGCGCGAGGGGTGGCTGAATCGCTGCGATCGTCCACGAGGCCGACACCGCGGCGCCCGGTTCGATGACGAGCACGTCCTCACCCGATTGGAAAGCCGCGGGCGGGCAGGTCATCGGCTCGACTGCGAGTCCGAGTCTGGTGAGCTGCCGGTTGGGCTGGTCTGCGGTGTGCACCTGCACCCAGCCGCAGCGGTCGTCGAAACGGATCTCGACGCCGTGCCCCGCACTGTCTGTCAATCGGACGCGTGCTTCGCCGTCGCCGCCCCTGCGGATGTCGGTGAACGCGTGGTCGAGTTCTGTGGCGCCAATCGTGCGCGGCTCTCGAAAGTCGAAGCGCTCAGCGTCGTGTTCGACGGGGGCGGTGCCGAGCGGCGAGAGCCGATCGTCGGTCAGCAACACGGTCTCCGCCGGGAGCTCCAGAACCCAGGAACTCAGCGGGCCGTTGGGGGCGACGAGATACGGGTGCGGGCCGGTGCCAAAGGGGGCCTGCTCGGCTGAGAGGTTCGTTGCGGTCACTGTCTGGGTGAGGCCATCTGCGGCGAGACGGTACTCGGTGCGCACCGCCACGCGCCATGGGTACCCCGGCTGCGGGACGATCTCCGTGGTGAGTGTCACGGCGCTCTGTGAGTGAACGAGAACTCTCCAATCTAGCCAGCTCACGAGCCCGTGGAGTGCGTGTCCTCGGCCTGGTTCAGACAGCGGCAACTGCTGCTCGCCGTGGAAGAGGTAGCTCCCGTCGGGGATGCGATTGGGCCACGGAGCGAGTGTTGCCCCTCGGAATGCCGGGCGGATCTCGGTGACGGAGAACGGGAGCACGAGATCGCGGTCGTGCGCGCGGTAGCTTGCGAGCGACGCGCCGACAGTGACGATTCGCGCCTCGGCGTCGCCGAAGGTGATCGTCAGTTCCTGTCCGGAGGGATACGCGATGGGGTCGACAGTGCTGGGCTCGCTACTCTGCATGGCACCCAGCGTAGTGCCCGGGGCTGCCCAGCGTAGTGCCCGGGGGCAGCCCAACGCAGCGTGAGGGGGCTCTACGCTCCGTTGACTGTGTGTAACGTACGAGTTCGCTCGCGACACTCCCGAGAGGCGCAATGTAGGGTGCGACCGTTGACATGTATTATGGTACTCGTGATGTGATCTGCATCCGTGGCGCCCGACGGGCGTGACGCAGCCTACTCAGCGATTCAAAGGTGACTCTATGGCTCGGAAAAAGATTCTCTCAGGCGTTGCGCTCGGCGCAGCCGCAATGCTCGTGCTCAGCGGGTGTGCAACCGGCGGTTCCGGTGGGGGTGGCGAAGCAGGCGGCGAACCGCAGCCGGGCGGCACGCTCAAGGTCCTCGCCAATGGTGACGTGGATCGACTCGATCCGCAGCTCACGGCATACGTGCCGGTGAACAGCGTCGTACGCTCCCTCTCGCGCTCGATCCTCAGCTACGAAACCTCGAACGATGTCGACGAACGCATTGCGTTGACCGGCGATATCGCTGAAGAGGTTCCCACCGCTAGCGAAGACGGTCTCACCTACGAGATCAAGATTCGCGACGGCGTCACGTGGGACGCGCCGGACGGTGCCCGCCCGATCGTCGCTGGCGACGTGGCTCGCGGTATCGAGCGCATCTGCAACCCCCATATTGGGGCCGCACTCGGTGGCTACTTCATCAGTCTCATCGACGGCATGTCCGAGTACTGCGAAGGCTTCGCGAAGGTGCCGGCCGAGGCCGCCGCAATGAAGGACTACGTCGAGTCCAACGACATCAAGGGCATCGCGACACCCGATGACCAGACCGTCGTGTTCACGCTCGTCGAGCCCGCCTCCGACTTCACCTCGATGCTCAGCCTTCCGACCGCCAACCCCGCGCCCGTCGAGGTGCTGGAATACCTGCCGGATTCACCCGAGTACCGAGCAAACTTCGTCTCCTCGGGGCCCTACAAGGTGGCTTCGTACACGACCGACGTGAAGTGGGAGTTCGTACGCAACGAGTCGTGGAAGGCCGACAGCGACCCACTGCGCAAGGCGCACGTCGACAAGATTGAGATGACGATGGGCGTCGAGGGTGATGCGGCGATGCAGCAGCTGCAGGCCGGCTCGGCCGACATGCTCTTCGACCTCAGCCCGAGCCCGGCAAACATCCAGCAGCTCCAGGCGGCGAACGATAAGAAGTTCACCACCATGGAGAACGGTGGCATCGACCAGTTCATGTGGTTCAACACGACCACCACGAACAACGACAGCGCGCTCCAGAAGCTCGAGGTGCGCCAGGCAATTCAGTACGCCATTGACAAGCAGGCAGTTGTGCAGGTTATGGGCGGCGAAGATATTGCTTCGGTCACCAACGGGATCTTCGGCCCGGGAATCAACGGCTACGAAGAGTTCAGCCTCTAC
Source organism: Leucobacter sp. G161 (assembly GCF_001482305.1). Lineage (GTDB taxonomy): Bacteria > Actinomycetota > Actinomycetes > Actinomycetales > Microbacteriaceae > Leucobacter. The sequence goes on along the minus strand of NZ_LOHP01000060.1, from coordinate 208,255 downwards.
GGCGACAAGAGCGGCAAGGCTGACCCCGAGAAGGCGAAGGAGCTGCTCAAGGCAGCCGGCGTCGAGAACCTCACCCTGAAGTTCCCGTACCGCAACGTTGGCACCCAGCCCGACATCGCGCAGACGATTCAGTCGAGCCTTGAAGCGGCTGGCATCACCGTCGAGCTCTTCCCGGTCCCACCGACCGACTACTACGCGAACTTCATGACGAACCGTGAGAACGCCTCCACCGGTGAGTGGGACGTCGCGCTCGTCGGCTGGTCGCCCGACTGGGTTGGCGGCGCAGCGCGCTCCGTCTTCCAGCCGCAGTTCACCTTCGATGGAACCCCGCAGTCGTACAACTACGTCGACTTCAACAACGACAAGGCAAACGAGCTTGCTGACCAGGCGCTCGCTGCTGCGACGCCAGAGGAGGCAGGCAAGCTCTGGCACGAGGTCGACAAGACCGTCATGGAAGACTCGCCGATCGTGAGCATTGTTTCGCGCAAGAAGGCGAACTACCACTCTGACCGCGTGCAGGACTTCGCGATCTACGCGCTCGCCCAGAACGGAGACTGGACGAACGTCTGGCTCAAGCAGTAACGCCGGTGCGTGAGTCGTGCGGCGGTGGAACACCATTCGCCGCCGCACGGTTCGCCGCCTCATCACGCACACCACCAAACCTTGGAGTACGAGTGGCAATACTCGATGTTCGGAATCTCGTCGTAGACATTCCGACAGAAGATGGCGCGGTTCACGCCGTGCAAGACGTTTCATTTTCGGTGAACGAAGGCGAGTTCTTCGGCAGCGTCGGAGAGTCCGGATCGGGCAAGTCTGTGCTTGTGCAGTCGATCATGGGCCTCATCCCGCAGGCAAAGCGCTCCGGCCAGGTCATGTTCCAGGGGGAAGACCTGCTCACGCTGTCTGCGGAGGGCCTGCGCAAGAAGCGCGGTGCCGAGATCAGCATGATTTTTCAGGATCCCCTCTCGAGCCTGCACCCGCAGTACACCGTCGGATGGCAGATCGTTGAGCAGATCCGTGCCCACGAGAAGGTCACGAAAGAGGCCGCGAAGGCCCGCGCGATCGAGCTGCTCGAGAAGGTCAGGATCCCTGACCCCGCAGCGCGCTTCGACGCCTACCCGCACCAGTTCTCCGGTGGCATGCGCCAGCGCGTGATGATCGCCATGAGTCTCTCGCTCAACCCCGCGCTCATCATCGCCGACGAGCCGACCACCGCCCTAGACTCCACAGTCCAGGCCCAGATCCTCGACCTCCTCGCCGAGATGCGCGAGGACTTCGGCGCGACCGTGCTCATGATCAGCCACGACCTCGGCATCCTGTCGCGCGTCGCCGATCGCGTCATGGTGATGTACGGCGGGCGCAAGCTCGAGGTTGGCACGAGCGAAAACGTGCTCGGCAACCCCGCGCACCCCTACACGGCTGGCCTGCTGCGCTCCTCCTCCTTTAACCGTGCTCCGGGCACCCCGCTGATCCCGATCGGGGGCCGCCCGCCGAGCCTGCTCAACCCGCCCACCGGCTGCGTCTTCCGAGACCGCTGCGTGAACGCGATGGACATCTGCGGCGAGGCGCCGCCCCTGCAGAAGTTCGATGACGGCACCGAGTCGCTGTGCTGGCTTGAGACGCCTCCGACCGAACCTGAGGCCCCCGAGATGCCGGCCGCCGAGATCGAGGTCACGAGCGACGACAGCATCGTCACCGTCGAACACCTCACGGTGTCGTTCCCGCAGCGCCGGGGCGAGCCCCGCACGGTTCTTGACGACATCTCACTGACCGTGCGCCGAGGCGAGACCCTCGGCCTCGTGGGGGAGAGCGGTTGCGGCAAGACGACGCTCGCCCGCACCATCGCGGGCCTGATCCCGCCGAGCTCGGGTAAGATCCGCTTCGACGGCGCAGATATCGGTAACCTCTCTGACGCCGAGTGGCGGCAGATGCGCCGCAAGGTGCAGGTGGTGTTCCAGGATCCGTTTGGTTCGCTGAACCCGAAGCGCCGCGTGGGCTCGATCATCGGCGACCCGTTCCGTATTCACAAGGTCGCAAAGGGTGACGATCGACTCGCCCGAGTGCAGGAGCTCATGGAGATCGTGGGCCTGAACCCGGAGCACTACAACCGGTTCCCGTCGCAGTTCTCGGGCGGCCAGCGCCAACGCATCGGCATCGCCCGCGCGATCGCGTTGAACCCTGAGCTCGTGATTCTTGATGAGCCGGTTTCGGCGCTGGACGTCTCGATTCAGGCGCAGGTGCTCAACCTGCTTGATGAGCTGCAGCGCGAGCTCGGCCTCACGTACCTGTTTATCTCGCACGACCTCGCCGTGGTGCGGCACGTGTGTGACCGCATTGCGGTGATGGACGGCGGCAAGATCATTGAGCTTGGCGACGCGGAGACTGTCTATGGCGATCCGCAGCAGGCGTTCACGAAGAAGCTGCTCTCGGCAGCTGCCCCCGAGATCCCGCGCGTCGAGCGCGAACGCGTACTCGTTTCAGCAGCTGGAGGGGCACTGTGAATAAGGTTTTCTCCAAAGACACGAAGCTCATTATCACCCCCGGATACGCGGCCCAGAAGGCTGCCGATATCCAGGCGAAGAGCTCGGTACAGCTCACGATGGCACGGCTGCTCCGCGACCCCGCGAGCGTGATCTCGGCGGTGGTCATTCTCGGTATCGTGCTGTTCGCGATCTGCGCTCCGCTCATCGCACAGTGGACCGGCCACGGCCCCACCGAGCAGTTCCGCGAGACTGGCCTGTCGGCCTCCGGTATCCCGGTCGGGCCCAACGCCGAGTTCTTGCTCGGCACCGACCAGCTCGGCCGCGACGTGTTCGTGCGCCTCGCGTACGGCGCTCGCGTCTCGCTACTCGTCGGCGTCGCAGCGTCGCTCATCGCCTCGGCAATTGGCGTCATCATCGGCGCGACCGCTGGCTTCTTCGGCGGATGGGTCGACACGCTGCTCAGCCGCATCATCGACCTCGTGATGAGCGTGCCCTTCCTGCTCGTCGCAATCGCGCTTGTCGCGGTGCTCGGGCCGAGTCTTGGCCTGTCAATCATCGTGATCGTGTTCTTCAGTTGGGCTGGGCTTGCACGCGTCATCCGCGGACAGGTGCTCGCGATCCGTGAACGCGAGTACATCGAGGCTGCGCGCTCCCTCGGGGAGTCACGCTTCTCCATGATGTTCCGTGACGTGCTCCCGAACCTTGTCGTTCCGATCATCGTCTACACAACACTCGGTATCCCCGCAGCGGTGGTCTTCGAAGCGACGCTCTCGTTCCTCGGGTTGGGCATCGTGCCGCCGACGCCGAGCTGGGGCAACATGCTCGCTGACGCAGCGAACGGCTCCATGTACATGGTTGCGCCGTGGATGGTGCTCGTGCCGGGACTGGCCCTCCTTGCCCTCACACTCGCGTTCAACCTGCTCGGCGATGGGCTGCGAGACGCCCTCGATCCGACTTCCTCGAAGGGGAACAAAGCATGATCCGCTATGTCCTTTCTCGCGTCGGCTTCGGCGCGCTCGTACTCTTCCTGCTCAGCATCTTCGTGTTCATCCTCTTCTACGTCTCGCCAACCGACCCCGCGCGCGTTATTGCGGGCGACAAGGCGACGGAAGCGCTGATGGAGCAGATTCGCCTGAACCTCGGGCTCGATAAGCCCATGATCCAGCAGTACTTCATGTTCCTCGGGAATCTCCTGCAGGGCGACCTCGGTTTCTCGTACCGGTCGAATCTGCCCGTGTGGGATCTGCTCTCGAGCCGCATTCCCGTCACGATGTCGCTCGTGTTCGGCGCCGTGATCGTGTGGCTCGCCATCGGAATTCCCATCGGGGTCTCGTCGGCCAAGCACCCGGGCACGCTGCGTGACCGCATCGGTCAGGGCTTCGCGATCGTCGGTATCAGCTTCCCCACCTTCGTGCTCGGCATGATCGCGCTGTACGCCCTGTACTTCTTGCCCACCAAGATGGGCGTCACGCTGTTCCCGCCTTCTGGCTACGTGCCGTTCACTGAGAACCCGGGCCAGTGGGCCTGGCACCTCGCGCTGCCGTGGCTCACGCTGGCGCTGGTGACCGCGGCCGTGTATGCGCGCTTGACGCGCGGCCAGATGCTTGACGTGCTCGGCCAGGACTATATCCGCACCGCCCGGGCCAAGGGCCTCACTGAGCGCCGGGTCACGTACACCCACGCGTTCCGCAGCGCGATGCCTCCGCTGGTCACCCAGCTGGGAATTGACATCGGTATGCTCCTCGGAGGTGTGATTGTGATCGAGCAGGTGTTCGGGCTTCCCGGAGTTGGCTCGCTTGCGGTGACGAGCGTCGCGATGCAGGATCGCCCCGTTGTCATCGCCATTGTGCTCCTCGGCGGCCTCTTCGTCGTGCTGTCGAACCTGATCGTCGATACCCTGTACGCGCTGCTTGATTCGAGAGTTAGGACTGCCCGAAAATGACCGACTGGTACCCCATCGGAACCCGCCTTGTTGCCCGCGACCTGTGGGTAACCGTGCCACTCGACTGGAACGAGCCCGCGGGGGAGACCATCCGCGTGTTCGCGCGCGAGGTCACCGAGGTGACGAAGCGTGACGCCGACCTCCCGCTGCTCGTCTTCCTGCAGGGCGGCCCTGGCGGGAAATCGCCCAGGCCGCTCGAGGCTGACGGCTGGCTCGGTGACGCGGTCACCAGCTTCCGGGTGATTCTGCCGGATCAACGCGGCACCGGCCGCTCGACGCCGCTGAGCGCTCGCAGCTTCGAGGGCCTCGACGCAGCCGAGGGCGCGGAGTTGCTCGCGCAGCACCGCCAGGACTCGATCGTGCGCGACTTCGAGGCGCTGCGTGAGGAGCACTTCCCGGGCCGCCAGTGGTGGACCCTCGGCCAGAGCTACGGCGGCTTCCTCACGCTGCAGTATCTCTCGCACTTCCCCGAGTCGGTTGTCGCCTCGGCGATCACCGGCGGGCTGCCGAGTATCGATCCCGACCCCGCGGTCGTCTACTCACGCACCTTCCCGCGGATCGCCGAGAAGAACCGGCAGTTCCGCGCGCGCCACCCGCACCTCGTCGAGCGCATCTCACGCGTCGCCGACATACTCGAGCGCGAGGACATCCGGTTGCCCGGCGGCGACCGGCTCACCGTGCGCCGGCTGCAGACCCTCGGCTTCGACTTCGGCATGCAGCCCGGCTTCGACCGCGTGCACTGGATCTTCGACGAGGCTTTCGCCGACGAAGCCGAGACTGAGCTCTCGGCCACGTTCCTGGCGACGGTGGAGGCCGAGACCGGGTTCGCGACGAACCCACTGTTCATCGCACTGCAGGAAGCGATCTACGGGCCCGGCCCGAGCAGCTGGGCCGCGCAGGCTGAGCGCGAGCGCCACCCCGAGTTCGCCGAGTCAGCGCGCCCGCTGAACTTCACGGGCGAAACCGTGTTCCCGTGGATGTTCGAGGAGATCGGAGCGCTCACCGGAATCCAGGCAGCAGTGAACCACCTCGCCGCGAACCCGCAGCCGATTGAGACGTACGATCACGAGCAGCTCGCTCGCAACGAGGTTCCAGTCGAAGCCGCCGTCTATTTCGACGACATGTATGTCGACGCGCAGCTCTCGCTTGACACCGCTTCGCGGGTGCAGGGCGTCCACGCCTGGGTTACCAACGAGTACGAACACGACGGGCTGCGGCTCGGTAACGTCGCCCCGCGGCTCTTTGACGCCCTCGAGGTGCGCCTCGGCGGCACCCCGAGCGCCCGCAACTAATTCCACACATTACGACCTCGAAAGGGTTACAGAGACATGACGCATCACCACGACGGCCCCACGCTGAACGGCCTCGGGAGCACCGTGAACGTAGTCGATTGGGAGTCGGGCATGCCGAACTCGCGAGCGACGCGCCGCGACCCCCGCATGCCGCTCATCAGCGAGTCCAAGGGGTTCACCTCGTGGATGGCCGACGGGTGGGGCGAGGCCTCGCGTGAGCTGAAGGTCGAGCCGGGGGCCGCGCAGGCAGCGGCGGATCATCGCGCCCGGCTCTCCGCCGAGCTGCCAGGCGCCACCCTGGTAGTGACCGCCGGACGCTCGCAGCTGCGCGCGAACGATACCTATTTCGAGTTCCGCGCCGACAGCGACTTCCTGTGGGCCGTCGGCCACGGGGTAGAGGACGCCGTCCTCGTCATGCGCCCGGTGTCTGGCGGGCACGACGCGACGCTCTACATCACCCCGCCGGCGCGCCCAGGAAGCCGCGGCTTCTACGCCGACGCGAACCACGGTGAGCTCTGGGTTGGGCCAATTGCCGGAATCGAAGAGGTGTCTGCTGGGCTCGGGCTCACGGTGAAGCCCATCGCTGAGCTCGCCGAGGCAGGCGTGCCCGATGATGCGCTCATCGCTGGCGCTGCGGTCGTGGCTCGCGGTGCGGGTGCGGCGCTTGAGGGTCGTGCGCGTTCGGCGAGGCTCGCGACTGTGCTGTCCGAGCTACGCCAGATCAAGGACGCGTGGGAGATCGCCCAGTTGCGCGGCGCGAACCTCGCAACGATCGAAGGCTTCGCCGAGGTTCGCCGCGAGATCCCGCGCGCGATCTCGGGCGGCGGAGAGCGGTGGTTGCAGGGTACCTTCGACAGGCACGCTCGTACCGTCGGTCAGGCGCCCGGCTACGCGACGATCGTTGGATCCGGATCTAACGCGCCGATCCTGCACTGGACCCGCACCGACGGCGATATTCACCCTGACGAGCTGTTGTTGCTCGATATGGGCGTCGAGATGCGCTCCGGTTACACCGCGGACGTGACGCGAACGCTGCCGGCGAGCGGCACGTTCACTGAGGCGCAGCGTAAGGTGCACGACCTCGTCGAGAAGTCACACCGGGCGGGTCTCGCTGCAGTGCAGCCGGGCAAGCTCTGGGCTGATTTCCACGCCGCCTGTATGGAGGTTCTCGCGAATGGCCTACACGACTGGGGCATGCTCCCGGTCTCGGTCGACGAGGCGCTGTCGGCAGACGGGCAGCACCACCGCCGCTACATCGTGTGCGGCGTCGGGCATCACCTCGGACTCGACGTGCACGACTGCGATTCCTCGCGCTACGAGACCTACCTCGGCGGCACCGTGCAGACCGGCATGGCGCTCACTGTTGAGCCGGGGCTGTACTTCCACGCGTGGGACGAAACCGTGCCGCCCGAGCTGCGCGGCATCGGAGTGAGGATCGAGGACGACCTTGTCGTCACCGAGACTGGACACGAGGTGATTTCGGACGCAATTCCCATCGACGCGGCGGGAATTGAAGCCTGGATGCGTGAGGTGCAGGGCAAGTAAACACCCAAGGGTTTTGCAAAAGCCCTGATCCCATCAAGAATTGCAATTTGGCCGCTGCTGTGGCAAACTTGCCTAGTTCGCATATTTGCGTGCCAGGCTTCCGCGCTTTCGGTCTTCGTGACCTGGATAGCTGCGCGGTGTCACATGTAACCCAACCTGAAGGAGCCATCTCATGGCAGTCAAGATTCGCCTCAAGCGCCTCGGCAAGATCCGCGCACCGTTCTACCGCATCGTCGTTGCAGACTCGCGCACCAAGCGCGACGGCCGCGTCATCGAGGAGATCGGCAAGTACCACCCGACCGAGAACCCCTCCTTCATCGAGGTTGACTCGGATCGTGCACAGTACTGGCTCAGCGTCGGCGCACAGCCGACCGAGCAGGTTGCTGCACTCCTCAAGCTGACCGGCGACTGGGGCAAGTTCTCGGGCGAGGGCTCGACCGAGTCGAAGGTGCTCGCACCCGAGGCGAAGGAAGTCTTCGAGGCAGACGCCAAGAAGAAGCCTGTTCTCCGCCCCAAGGCAGCGAAGCCCGTAGAGGCTCCCGCTGAAGAGGCAGCAGAGGCTCCCGCAGAGGCACCGGCCGAAGAGGCCGCTGCTGAGACCACCGAGGCCTAAGACTCTTGGCTGAAATGGTGCTCGCTGATGCGCTTGAGCATCTCGTCAAGGGGGTCGTCGACCACCCTGACGAGGTGCGCATCAACCAGCGCGCGGGCAACCGCGGCGAGACCCTTGAGATTCGCGTGCATCCCGAAGACCTCGGGCGAGTGATTGGCCGTAGTGGCCGCACCGCTCAGGCGCTTCGCACGGTGATCTCTGCGCTTGCAACCGGTGACCGCGTGCGCGTCGACATTGTCGACACCGACGCACCTGAGGCCGGCTGATGGCTGACGCTTCCAAGCGTGCGCAAGCTCCCCGTCCCGCTAGCGGGGCGGGGAGTTTGCGTGTCGGACGCCTCACCAAGCCACACGGCCTCAAGGGCGGCGTGAAGCTGGAGATGTTCACGGATAACCCGGACCTTCGGTTCGTGCCCGGTGCAACGTTCCACCTGCAGGTGCCCGAGGACTCGCCCTGGTTTGGCAAGATCATCGAGCTGCGTGAGCTCAAGTGGTTCAACGGCATGCCCGTTGGATTCTTCGTCGAGGTGCCTGATCGCACCGCCGCCGAAAGCATCGTCCGCGCCATCCTGTGGATTGACGAGCAGGCGGTTGCGGCTGGCTCAGAAGAGAACGCCTGGTACGACCACGAGCTCGTTGGGCTCGACGTCGTGCAGCCGCTCGAGGACGGCACGACCGAAAAGCTCGGGACCGTCGCCGAGGTCCAGCACTTCCCAGCGCAGGATCTCCTGTCGGTGCAGACGCCTGGTGGCATCGTGCTCGTACCGTTCGTCGAAGCTATCGTGCCCAGCGTCGACCTTGCTGCAGGAGTCGTCACGATGACGCCTCCCGCGGGGCTCTTCGGCGAAGGGGCGATCGAAGACGGCACCCAGAACCCAGGATCCGACGCGTGAGAATCGACGTCGTCACGATCTTCCCCGGCTACTTCGACGCGCTCGAACTGTCGCTCATGGGGAAGGCTCGAGACCGGGGCCTCATCGACCTCAACGTGCACGACCTTCGCGACTCAGCGTTGGACAAGCACCGCACGGTCGACGACACGCCGACCGGCGGCGGCGCCGGGATGGTGATGACGCCGGAACCGTGGGGCCACGCGCTCGACGGGATCCTGGCGGGGGAAGATGCGGCGGATCCGCTCATCATCTTCCCCTCGCCAGCCGGCGACGTGTTCACCCAGGCGATGGCTCGTGAACTTGCACACGAGTCTCACCTCGTCTTCGGCTGCGGCCGATATGAGGGCATCGACCAGCGCGTCTTCGACGAATACGCTGAGCGCGGCCGCGTGCGGCTCGTGAGTATTGGCGACTACGTGCTCAACGGGGGAGAGGTTGCCTCGATCGCGATGATCGAGGCGATCGGACGACTGCTGCCAGGCGTCGTCGGGAACCCTGACAGCCTTGTCGAGGAATCGCACGAGTCCGGCCTGCTTGAGTACCCGAGCTACACCAAGCCCGCCGAATGGCGCGAGCGGCGTGTCCCTGACATTCTGCTGTCTGGCAACCACGCTGCGATTGACAAGTGGCGGCACGAACAGAGCGTTGAACGGACGCGTCGCGTCAGGCCTGACCTCCTGGACGACTAACCTTGATCCATGCGTGATTTTTTCTCTGCGGCGACCGGCAAAGCGGTTCGAGCGGTGGCGAGGCTCCGAGGTGGCGGATCAGCGCTACCCGGGCTCGTCGTCGAGCGGCTCGATCCTGGCTTTATGGCACGGGGTCTTGAACGTCTGCCGCTCGGCGTGATCGCCGTGAGCGGCACCAACGGTAAGACGACGACCACGAAAATGATCGTTGAGATGCTCGAGGCGCAGGGACTGAAGGTCTTCACGAACCGGACCGGCTCGAACTTCTCGCGAGGTGTCGTCGCTGCGATGGTTGAAGAAGGCTCACTTGGCGGGAATCTCGATGCTGACGTCGCCGTGCTTGAGCTCGATGAGGCCCACGCAATGTTCTTCATTGAGCGAGTGAAGCCGCGCTTCACACTGCTGCTCAACGTGCTGCGTGACCAGCTCGATCGGTTCGGCGAAATCGATACGACCGCGCGGTATCTGCAGCGCATCGCGGACGCGACGAGCGACGTGCTGGTCGTGAACCGGGAGGATCGCCTCATCGCTGAAATCGGTGAGCGCACACGCGAGCGGGCTGCCCGCGGCGCAGGCCCCGAAGTCCGCGAGTTCGGGCTGGCACCCGCGCTGCTGAGCACCTTCCCGGGTGACGATGATTTCCACGCGACGCCCGGCGGATCTGAGCAGGACACTTCGTCTGCCCGGGATGCGCGCCCGACGCCCGACGTTACGCTGCTGGAGCTCGGCAAGAATGAGGCCACCTTCGAGATTGACGGTGAGGCTTTCGCCACGCCGCTGCAGCTCGAAGGTCTGTACAACACGTACAACGCGGCAGCGGCGCTCGTGACCGTGCGCGCCGTGCTGCAGTCCGCTGTGTCGGCCGGGCTTGCGTCTACGGCGGCAACCCCCGCGGTGCTCGAGTCGCTCGCGACCGTGCGTCCGGCATTCGGTCGCGGCGAGAAGCTCGAACTCGACGGCCAACCGCTCGAACTTGTGCTCGTCAAAAACCCGGCCGGCTTTCGGCTCGGACTTGCCTCGTTCGATGCCGAGGGCGTCGCGGTGATGATCGCGATCAATGACCAGTACGCCGACGGACGTGACATGTCGTGGCTGTGGGACGTCGACTTCGAGTCGCTCGTCGACGGCGGCGTTGATACGGTCACCGGAACGCGGGCGTGGGACATGGCGCTCCGCCTCGAACACGACGATGTACCGGTCGGTGCCGTCGAAGAAGATCTCGGGACGGCGCTCGCTGCGTTCCGCAAGCGCACGGTCGGGAGCCCGCGGCGCATCTACTGCACCTACACCGCGATGCTCGGGCTCCGAAAGAAGCTCGGCGAGCTCACCCACGTAGAGGATATCTAATGGCAGACCAGCGCGAACTCGTCATCCTCTCTCTGTACCCCAGGGATATGAATATTTACGGCGATCGTGGCAACCTGCTCGCGCTCACCCGCCGTGCGCGGGCGCACGGCTTCGAGCCGCGCGTTGTGGATCTGAATATCGGGGACACGCTACCGGAGCATGTCGACATCGTCATCGGTGGAGGCGGACAGGACTCCGGCCAGATTCGCGTCGCAGCGGATCTAGCAGGGCGCGCTGCCGAGTTTCAGGCACTCGCTGAGGGAGGAACCCCCATGCTCGTCATTTGCGGCCTCTACCAGCTGTTTGGGCATCGCTTCGTCACGACCTCCGGTTCTACGCTGCAGGGCATTGGAGTGCTCGACGTAGAGACACGCGGGGGCGACGAGCGCATGATTGGCAATGTTGTCGTGGATTCACGCGACTTCGGCGAGATCATCGGCTACGAGAACCACAGTGGCTACACGGTGCTCGGCAGCGGCTCTGAGCCGCTTGGCACGGTGCTGCAGGGCGCAGGAAACAACCCCGACGACGGGAGTGGGGGCGCCCGCAGCGGCAACGTGCTCGGCTCGTATCTGCATGGCTCGCTGCTGCCGAAGAACCCCGCGATCAGTGACTTCCTGATCGCTACTGCTGCTCAGCGGCGGTATGACGCGTTCGAGCCGCGTGCCGGCGTCGACCAGACCGCAGAGCGAGCCCGCGCTGCCGCAAAGCGCCGTCCTCGGTAGCGTGAACGCGCCGAGGTTCAGCGCTTCACGGGGCTGAAATCGCTCAGAACGGGTGGTTGCCGTCGGCTGAGCCGGATTGATCATCGTCGTCCGCTTCGAATCTGACGTGGCTTCGCTGAGCTGGGTTCGCCGCCTGCCGATCTTGCCCCGCTTCGGGCCATGGCGCCGCAGCGTCAGCTTGCACTGATGTGAGTTCGGGGAGGAGATCTGGGGGTCGCTCGACGTATGTGCGACCGGTCGGTGACGTCCACACGAGCACGCCGCCCTCGCCCTGGACTACTGTCCAATCCGACTCACCCTTCAGTATGTGGTGCATGAGGCACAGGTGCGCGAGGTTGTCGGTTGCTGTGGGTCCGCCGAGAGCGGCGTCGATGGTGTGATCAATCTCTGAGCGGTACACGGGAGCCATGCAGCCGGGGTGCCTGCAATGCTCGTCCCTCGCCGAGACAAAACGGACCTGAGCTCGATTGGGGCGATAGCTATCGGTTCGAATGACGCTTCCGGTGTGCTTGCAGACCGTCACCACGTCCCACCGTGTTTGGGAAGCGATAAGTGGCCGTGCTGAGTCAATACCGATGGGCCCGTACCCTTTGAGTGCGCACTTCACCGCACCCGGATCGTACGCAGTGTCTCGCATGACGGTGCCACCGTGCTTCGTGACGAGCGCTTCAAATCCCTCGGCGGTGACGACGAGCTGCACCCGACCCTGGAGGCCGCTCCCGGACGTCCCTGATGCGATTGCGGCCGCGTCGAAGGGGTCCCGAGACAGCAGGTCGTAGAGTGCGCCGACTCGGATCTGGTCAAGGCCTCGCGTATCGTCCGCAGCGGGCGCCTCCCCAAGCTCGGGGGCAGGTTCAGCCGACCCTGCCGTGGTGCGCACGCCGGGAATCGGTGGCGCCTGGATCGTCTTGCGCTTTGCAGCCTTCCCGATCCGGGTGAGGTGATCGAACAGCCCGTAGGCCTGCACCGCCGGCATGTAGGCGCGAAGCTCTGCCATTCCATCGTCAAGGGGGACAACCGCCACCCTGCGACGCGCTGCCTCTCGGGCTTGGCGCTCTTCGATGGGCTCGACCGCCCACTGTTCGGCGAGGCGTTTGGCCACGGGAGCGAGCCGGTTTGGCGTGAGCTCCAGTGCATGGGGGAGCACAGCCTGTTCGTACTCCTTGCGCCTCGCCTCGGCAATGCGCTGCTGCTCCCGGGGATGCGCGATTGCTGCGTCGTCACATCCCGCGGCGGTGATGTTCGTGATGACCCGGCCGGCATCGGTGATGACCTCCGCGTGCCGCAGCGTGAGCCGCGCGTCGCGGACCAGACCAGCGGTGTCAATGTACTCATCTGACAGCGTGAGCGCGAGGCCGAGCAGCGATTTCACCCGGTGTTCGGAGCAGCCGAAGATCAGTGCCGCCTCTGCCAGGTAGGCTCGCTCAGGCATTTTTCCCGGTGGGAGTGCGCGAAAGCCGCGTGCGAGGTGATCAATTCGTTTCGCCTCCGCGAGCCGGAGATCGCGCGTTGCGACCTCGAGGCCGGTCATGGCCTCTTCGCTGATCTGGAGTGCTTGGCTCATGCGAGAAGTCAAACATGGACGTCCGACATTGAGGCCAGCATGCGTGGTGCAAATGACACTCTTCTGAAAATAAACGACGAAATGGCGAGAGGTTCGTGCCGGAGTTTCTGGCGGGTTCGTGGGCGGGGAAAAGAAATCCACCAAATTGGGAATAGATGCGCATGCATGTAAGTTGTCTCTAGTGTCCGCGATACTTCAGGACAGCCAATAGAGAGTTTCTAGATTGGCGCAAGACAAGTTTTTCGAAAGGTTTACTCTTATGACGCTCACCGCTGATCAGATCCCCGGCTACCGTGCAGGCACCTGGAAGATTGATGCCACGCACTCCGAGGTCGGGTTCGCGATCCGTCACCTCGCCATCAGCAAGGTCAAGGGCAAGTTCGAGCAGTTCGACGCCACCTTTGTGACCGGCGAGAACCCCCTGGATTCGTCGGTTACGGCCGCAGCAGAGGTCGCCTCGATCAACACCAACGAAAAGAATCGCGACGGCCACCTCCGCACCGGCGACTTCTTTGAAGCAGACCAGTTCCCGCAGCTCACCTTCACCTCGACCGGGGTGCGTGTCGTCAACGGCGACTTCAAGGTCGACGGTGACCTCACCATGCGCGGCGTGACGAAGCCCGTCACCTTCGACTTCGAGTTCGGTGGATTCGGCGACGACACCTACGGCAACTACAAGGCAGGGTTCACCGCAGTCGGCGTTGTGAAGCGCGAGGACTTCGGCCTGACCTGGAACGCCCCGCTCGAAAAGGGTGGCTTCCTGCTCGGCGAAGACGTCACGATCACCATCGATGTGCAGGCAGCACTGGTTCAGTAGCCCAACAAGTCCCTGGGGCTACTCCAGCTCGCCGGTGATGCGACCGCGCACGCGGCGCAGATCCTCCATGAGTGAGCCGATGAGTACCCAATGGCGTGGCGGCGGCCTCGAAATCGTATACGGTGCTGTGAGTGCCGGCGGTTCCGGGGCCGCTGTCGTGTCTGCGGTAGCAGACCCGAGACGCTCAAGGTCGTGGGCGGCGCGGCGAATCTCCTGCCCCATGCCGATGACGGATGGATCCTCAACCAGCTCGGGATCGTAGAGATCGTAGAGCGCCCTGGACATGCCAATGACCTGGGTGACGATGGGCTGGACCCGCTGAAAGAGCGCGTCGTCGGCGAGTAGCTGTCGCATGTGGCGACGACTCCGCGGATTCAGTCGAAGGCTCTCGCGGGCCCGGCGCAGCGACGCGTGCACCTGGGTGCGCTCTTCGTGCAGCTCCCGTGCCGAGTCGAGCATGTCCTCAAGCCACGCTTCGTCACGGGGCTCCTCCAGGGCGTCGGCGAGGCGGTCGAGCGCCCTGGCGGCATGCGCGGTTAATGAGGAGATTGCCTCGTGTGTCACATCGGTGCGTACGGGGGCGGCGATGATTGCGTTGACCGCGACTCCGATCGCGGCACCGATCGCAGTTTCGACGAGGCGCTCGACACCGTACCCGAGCTCGGAGCCGCCGAGGGCGATCATGAGCATCGCCGTAATCGCGATTTGGTTCGTCGATGTCGCACTCATCCGCAGCAGCCACCCGACCCCCATGGATACGAGGATCGCGGCAATGAACAGCCAGGAGTTCGTCCCAAACAGCGCGCCAGCACCGAGCGCAACGGAGACGCCGAAGAGCACGCCGACAACGCGTTCGATGCCCTTGGTGAGCGACTGATCGACGCTCTCCTGCACGACGATGAGCGCCGCGATCGCACCAAACATGGGCAGGGACCCGGGGAACAGGAGCAGGCACACGAACCAGCTGAGCACGGCTGCTCCGCCGGCTTTAGCCAGCTGCAACGCGGGCGGTCGTGAGGTTACGGTGAAACGGCCAGTGACGCGCTGTTCGGCGCGGCGCCACCATGGGCTTGCGGCGTCAGTCATAGGAGACCGAGCTTGCCGAGCTCCTCGCTGAGCGTCGCCCCGTCAGGGCCGTAGACCCAGGGGATGCCGCTCGCATCCTTCTGCTGCTCCGCCTTTGAACGGCCGCCAGCAAGCACTGCCTGCCCGACGGACAGCTGCCGGATAGCAACGGCGGCGACGTTTTGGGGGTGCTCGCGGGCAAACTCCGAGTACAGCGCCTCGTCGTGCTGGCCGTCATCGCCGAAGAGGATCCACCGAACATTCGGAAATTCGACCGCGAGTCGCTTGAGCTCCCGTTGCTTATGCTCACGACCGCTGCGGAACCAGCGGTCGTGTGTTGGGCCCCAGTCGGTGAGCAGGAGCGGGCCCATGGGGTACAGGTTGCGTGCGAGGAAGCGGCTCAGCGCGGGAGCAGCGTTCCACGCCCCCGTTGAGAGGTAAATAAACGGAGAGCCGGTGTGTCGCTTCGCGAGCCGATCGTAGAGCACAGGCATGCCTGGCGTCGCGCGCCGCGCAGTTTCCACGAGCACGAAGCTGTTCCAGGCCGCAACGAATGGTTTCGGCAGAGCAGTGATGAGTACGGTGTCATCAACATCCGACAGCACTCCGAGCTGGGAGCCGGGGTCCATAACCTTGACCGGGGCGTGTGCTGCCTCCTCGTCGCTGACCTGAAGTGTGACCGTGTGCCAGCCGGGGGAGAGGGCGACAGGCACGATGGAATCGATCACACCCCCGCGATCCGCAACGACCTCCGTCACCGGGCGACCATCGACGAACACGGTCACCCGCTGGTACGGCACGTAGACGCTCGTGAACGTGCGCCAGCCACGCACGCGCGACACCTCTTGCACGTCGGGGCGGAACCGCGAATGCTCACTGGTGTCCGGGCGCAGGTAGAGCACCCGTCCCAGGACGCGTACCCACTCGGTGGTGCCGTAGCCGATGTAGGGGATCACCGACGGCATCTTGCCGCGTTTGACGGCCTGCTTCGCCCTGCTGCGGTGGATTCGATCCTCAAACCGCGCCGCAAAGCGTGGTCGGCTGTCAGGCAGGTCGTCTGGCGAAGTCACTCAGCCAGTGTATGACGAATCAGACCCTGCCATTGTGCGGCCCCATGAGAAAACAATCTTGACATCAAACTTGATTCGCAGCGAACTCCCAGCTTGCATATACTGGCTACAGTTGGCGCTTTGGCCAACACCCCGCGGGCACACCCGCCCGTAGGGAATTCCTACGGGAGAAGTGCGTTTTCGCGCGGCGATCGCTGATCTCCTGGTTTTAGGAGAACAAATGAATGAGTTCCTAGACCCGGTCTCGCTCGCGCGATGGCAATTCGGGTTGACCACCCTGTATCACTTCATCTTTGTGCCCCTCACCATTGGAATGGCGCTGCTTGTCGCGATTCTGCAGACCGCATGGGTACGCACCGGTAAAGAGAAGTACCTCCGGCTGACACGTCTGTTCGGAAAGATCTTCCTCATTAACTTCGCCATGGGCGTGGTGACCGGCATCGTGCAGGAGTTCCAGTTCGGCATGAACTGGTCGAACTACTCCCGCTTCGTTGGCGATATCTTTGGCGCGCCGCTCGCGATGGAGGGCCTCATCGCCTTCTTCTTCGAGGCGACATTCATCGGCCTGTGGATCTTCGGCTGGGACAAGCTCCCGAAGAAGATTCACCTGATGACGATCTGGTTTGTCTGGATCGGCACCGTGCTCTCCGCGTACTTCATCCTCGCGGCGAACGCGTTCATGCAGAACCCTGAGGGGTTCACCATCAACGGGGAGCGCGGCCGCGCCGAACTCACGAGCATCGTTGATGTCTTGCTGAACCCAGTCGCGCTGACACAGTTCCCCCACACCATCCTCGCCGCGCTCATGTTTGCTGGCGTGGTCATGGTGTCGGTAGCTGCGTGGCACCTCAAGCGGCGCCAGTTCGTTGATGAGATGCGCACGACGCTTCGCTTTGGCGCGTGGACGAACATCATCGCGTTCGCGGGAACGGCACTCAGCGGCCACTTCCTCGGACTCGTCATGACTGAGACGCAGCCGATGAAGATGGCGGCAGCCGAGGCAATGTACAACACCTCGACAGGCAGAGACGCATCGTTCTCGCTGTTCAGCCTCGGTACCCCGGATGGCGCGCATGAGATCTTCTCAGTACGTATTCCGTATCTGGCATCCTTCCTCGCAACGAATACGCTTGACGGCACTGTTGAGGGCATTAACGATCTGCAGGCCGAGTACACGGAGATGTACTGTGGCGCCGGAGACACGTTGCTCACCTGCCCGACCGACGGATCCTTCGTGCCGATCGTCTGGGTGACCTACTGGGCATTCCGCTGGATGATCGGTCTCGGCGCACTCGCCGCACTCGTGTCGGTTGTGGGTCTCTGGATCACACGCAAGACTGTCGAGCTCCCCAAGTGGGTATGGAACGTAGCGATCTGGACCGCACCGATCCCGATGCTCGCATCGCTCGTCGGCTGGATCTTCACCGAGATGGGCCGTCAGCCCTGGATCGTGTTTGGGGTGATGACGACCGAACAAGGAGTCTCGCCGGGAGTGCCGGCGTGGGCCGTGCTCATCTCCCTCGCCGTCTTCACCATCGTCTACGGCGGCCTGGCTGTCGTGGAGTTCGGGCTCATTAAGAAGGTCGCGCAGGAGGGTCCGCCGGAGATCGCCGGGAAGGACGATGACGGTGACGACGGCTCAGGCACGATCGACCATGACCAACTCGCGACGGTCTACTAGGAAAGGAGACGGATCATGGAATTGACAACCGTATGGTTCCTCATCGTCGGCGTCATGTTCATCGGGTACTTCGTACTCGACGGATTCGACTTCGGTGTGGGCATGTCCCTGCCGTTCCTCGGAAAGACAGACACTGATCGCCGGGTGCTCATCAACACGATCGGCCCGGTCTGGGATCTCAACGAGACCTGGCTCATTGTTGCCGGTGCATCGCTGTTCGCCGCGTTCCCGGAGTGGTACGCGACGATGTTCTCCGGGTTCTACCTCCCGCTGCTGATCATTCTTGTTGCGCTCATCCTCCGCGGTGTGTCCTTCGAGTTCCGGCACCAGCGCAAGGGAGTCCGTTGGACTCGCTGGTTTGACCAGTTCATCTTCTGGGGCTCGGTCGTGCCTCCGCTGCTCTGGGGCGTCGCATTCGCGAACCTCATCAACGGTGTCCCGATCCGCACCATGGAGGGTGGGGGCTGGCTGTACGAGGGCACGCTCCTCACGCTGCTGAACCCGTACAGCTTGCTCGGCGGAATCGTCGTCATGCTCCTCTGCTTCACGCACGGACTCGTGTTCGTCGCGCTGAAGACGATGGGTGCGATGCGCGAGAACGCTCAGAAGATGGCGAAGAACGTTGGGCTCGTGACGATCGTGCTGGCCGCCGCCTGGCTTGTCTGGACGATCGTGATGCACCTGTCGAACCCGAACATCATGCTCATTATCGCGTGCGCTGCAATTGCGGCGGTCGCGCTCATCGGCGCTTGGGTGGCAAACCTCATGGGCCGCGAGGGCTGGGCATGTGTCGGCAACACCGTGACGATCGCGTTCGCGCTGCTCACGATCTTTGCCGCGCTCTTCCCGAACGTGATGATCTCGAGCATCGACGCCGCTGAGTCGATGACCGTCGCTGGAGCGGCCAGCTCGCAGATGACGCTTGAAGTGATGACCTGGGTTGCGGTGTTTACGCTGCCGCTCGTGCTGCTCTACCAGGGCTGGACGTACTGGGTCTTCCGCAAACGGCTCACCCAGGACATGATCCCGGTTGAGTCGCCAGCCGAGGTCGCCGCCTAGGCGGCCCCGACCCAGATGAAACCCCTCGACCCACGCCTGTTGCGTTTTGCGGGAGCAGCCCGCACGGTGTTCGCGCTCGGTGCGCTACTCGGAGTAGTGCGCACCGTCGCGATCATCGCCTGGAGTTGGTTCCTTGCTCAGGCGATAGCGGCTGTCGCTATCCCGGTGTACGAGGGGATCTGGGACTCCGCCGGAGCCGGGCAGGTTGCTGAGGGCGTCTACGCCCCCAGCAGCCTGCCCTGGCTCGCGGCCGGAGCTCTCGCCGCCGCCGCGGTTCGCGCCCTGTCAGGCTGGGGGATGGATCTCCTCGCCGCTCGTGGTGCGGTCAAGGTGAAAGCACAGCTGCGATCCGCAGCGCTCGACGCGCTCGACGCCCGCAGTCCCGAGGCCACCGCCGGAATGCCCGACGCGAAGCTCGCGACGATCCTCGGACGCGGCCTCGACGCACTTGATGGCTACTTCTCTGGCTATGTGCCGCAGTTCATTCTTGCCGTCGTCGCGACGCCGATCCTCGTCGCGACGGTGCTCTTCTCAGACCTGCTGAGCGGCATCACTGTCCTCCTGGTTTTCCCGGTCATTCCGCTGTTCATGGTGCTCATCGGGCTGGCAACGCAGTCCGTTCAGGGCAAGCAGTGGGATCAGCTCCAACGACTGTCGTCATCGTTCCTCGACGTCGTTGAGGGGCTGCCAACCCTCAAAATCTTCCGACGCGAAAAGCGTCAGGCCGCGCGCATCGAGCGTGAGACGGACGAGTATCGCTCGCGCACCATGAAGGTACTGCGTGTCACCTTCCTCTCTGGATTCGTGCTCGATCTTGCCGGCACCTTCTCGATCGCGCTCGTCGCGGTCACCGTTGGCACCAGGCTCGTGGCGGGGGAGTTCCCGCTCGCACTCGGCCTATTCGTGCTGTTGGTCTTGCCCGAGGTCTTTGTGCCGATCCGCCAGGTGGGAGCGGCGTTCCACGACTCAACGGAGGGCCTAGCCGCCTCCGAGGATGTCTTCGCGCTTATCGAAGGAACCGCACTCCCGACCGCGATCGCACACGGCGACGCCGAGGGTGGCCACGCCGCCCCGGCAGTTGCGCTTCCTGGTCTTTCTGTCGCGGACGCGCGCATCGTGCGCGGCGAGCGGGTCGTGGCTGGCCCGGTATCGTTCGCGGTTGGGCCGGGCGAGTTTGTCGCCTTGGCGGGCCCCTCGGGCGCCGGAAAGTCGTCGATTCTCGCCGCTGCGCTTGGCTTCGTGGAGCCTGACTCTGGCAGTGTCGCCGCAAGCGGACCGATCGCTTGGGCCGGGCAGCAGGCTGGGCTCGTGCAGGGAACTATTCTCGAAAACGTCGGTCTTGGCAACGCGAACCCAGACCCCACGCTCGCGCGGCACGCGCTGGATCGGCTTGGCCTGCACGACCTCCAGCTCGATCGAGTGCTCGGCGCACTCGGATCCGGGCTGTCGGGCGGGCAGGCGCAGCGCGTCTCCATTGCGCGTGCGCTTTACCGGGCAGCGGATGTGTCAGCCGAAGTGCTGTTGCTCGACGAGCCGAGTTCCGCGCTCGACGCCGGCAGCGAAGCCCTCGTCATTGACGTTGCCCGCGCAGAGGCGCAGGCGGGCCGTGCCGTTCTCGTGGTCAGCCATCGTCCGGCGCTTCTCGACGCGGCAGATCGAATTGTCGAGATCACGCCTGCAGTCCAGGACAGCGCCGCTGCTCCGGCAACGGCCGCAGCGCCAGCTAGCGATCAGGAGGTTCGTCCGTGAGCGTCGAAACTGTGCTCCAGCGCGCCACGCCCACGTGGCGGCGCGCGCTCCCTGGCCAGCTCCTGGGGATCCTCTCCGACGGCGCCGCAGTCGGGCTGCTCGCGCTGAGCATGTGGCTCATTACTCGCTCTGGTGCGCAGCCGCCGATCCTCCACCTCACCTTCGCCATCGTGGGCGTGCGCGCACTCGCGATCGGCCGCGCAGCGTTCCGGTACGCGGAGCGGCTCTCGAGCCACGACGCGGCCCTGTTCCAGCTGTCGAAGCTCCGTGCGGAGACGTTTACTGCGCTCGTGCCGCGAGTGCCTGGGGCGATCGAATGCTCTCGGCGCGGGGAGATCCTCGCGACGTTCGTCGATGACGTTGACCAGCTGCAGGATCACCCGCTGCGGGTGCGGCAACCGCTCATCGTCAGCCTGACGGTCACGGGCCTCACTGTGCTGGTCATCGCGATCGCCTCGCCCACTGCCGCCGCAATCCTCGCGGTGATCCTCGTGATTGCGGCAGCAGTCGGCGCTGGGCTGTCGAAGCGCATCGCTGGGCGCAGCGACCGCGAGCTTGCCGACGCTCGCTCCGGACTCACCGACGCGCTCCTGGACCGGTTCGCCTCGGCGAGTGTCCTCTCCGCGTTTGGCGCGCTGGGGGCGCAGCGCGCCCGGATCGAGGCGGCAGAGGATCGGCTCACCCGTGTACAGCTCACCCGGACCAGGGCTGCGGGGCTCACCGGCGCGATCGTCGCGCTTGGCGCGGGTATTGCCTCCGTTGCGATTCTGCTCGCGGTCGCGCCAGGGGCCGGGACAGCGTTCTCGGCGCCGGTGTTCGCTGCGATCGTCGTGGTGCCTGCTGCGGTGTTCGACGTGTTCGCCCAGGTGTTCGCCGCGCTCACTGCACGGCGGACGGTCGAAGCCAGCGCTCAGCGCGTCGCACGGCTTACTGACGGTGCGCTGCCCAGCGAGATCCCGATCGACCCCGAAGTAAGTGCCGCGGATACCGGGGCAGCGGGCGTTCCCATAGCAGTGCCCGGTGTACCGCTGCTCGCGGTCACCGACCTGTCGGTGGCACATCCGGGCGGGAGAACCGTCATCGACGGGCTCTCATTCGAACTCGGCCCAGCTGAACTGCTCGTTCTCACCGGCGACAGCGGGAGTGGCAAATCCACACTCGCCCTCGGACTCGCCCGCTTCCTCGACTACGGCGGGAGCTACCGCCTCGGCGGCGTCGAGGCGCGCGAGTTCACCGGGGCTGCCGTGCGTAGCTTCGTTGGCCTCTGCGAGCAGCAGCCGCACCTCTTCAACACCGACATCCGGCAGAACCTGAAGTTTGCCCGCGAGGACGCCACCGACGAGGAGTTGCTTGCGGTGCTCGAACGGGTTGGACTCGGCGAGTGGGTGCGTGAGCGCGGCGGGCTCGACGCGAAGGTGGGCGAGCGGGGCACCCTCGTGTCCGGCGGCCAGATGCAGCGTATCTCGCTGGCGCGCGTGATCCTTGCGGACTTCCCCGTGGTGATCCTTGATGAGCCGACTGCCGGAGTCGACCAGCTCGTCGCCGACCGCCTGCTGCGTGACCTGCTGGGTGCGATCCCCGATGACCGCGCGGTGATCCTTATCACGCACACCGGGCTGCCAGACGGCATCCCAGTTTCTGCGCGATTGGAGCTGTAGCGCCCCGTCACAGTTGCAGGTGTAGACCTCACGAGTACGGACGCTCACCTGCCATGACCTCAGCGAGGTCAGGATTGATTTGCAGCAAAAGGCTCATGACCTCGCTGAGGTCATGGCTGATGAGCAATTCAGGCCGGGGATGCCTTGGGATTGAGAGTGTGGTGGTCGTGGCCTCCCGCGCTCACCACGATTCCTTGCCATCGCTACACCTTCAACTGTGAGGAGCCTCGTTACGGGCGAGCGTCCCCGCGCGTGACGGGCTCGACCGGCTGCCACGAGCGGTCGAGCGCCTCGCGGAACCACTGAAGCCGGCTCGCGTTGTGCGAGGGGAGTGTGACGCCGTCGATGTGGGACACAGTGCGGATCCCGTGGAGCGCGTTAACCGCCCACACTTCAGCGCGCTGCAGTTCGCTCACGGTTGCGCTAGCGCGGGCGAGCAGGCCAGCACGGGTGCGGTTCGGCTTTTCGCCGACGAGCCGCTGTGCCGCCGCCGCAACCAAGATTGCCTCCGTGACTGAGGCGACGCGTGCGTCGGAGTCACTGACATAGCCCGTCTGCTCGCTGTCGTCTGGCCAGCAGACGAAACTCGTCGTCGCCCCTTCCCGGACAAATCCAGTGGCGTCGACGAGCACTGCCTCTGCGCTGAGCCTGCGGTTGAGCGCAGAGTAGCTGGCGATGTTGGGCCCCTTGCGGCGCGCGTGTGCGCAGGGTGCGGCAACGACTGACGTGAGCTGGAGCGTCTCCCCGAGCGGTGGGAGCGGTCGCAGGGAGCGCGCGAAGCGTGTGGACCCGTCTGGATCACGCCACATCTCCAGCCGAGGAAACCCCTCGCCGAAACGCTCGATCTCGGCGCCGGACTCGATCAGGAACGCGTCGAGCGTTGCCCGTTCCGCAGCGGTGAGAGGGGAGTCGTGCACCAGCCACGAGAAGCTGGCGGGGGCTGCGACAGGGTTTGGGTCGAAGAGCGCGCTCGTTGCTGCGGCCCGCCGAGTTGACTCCTCGACCGTTGAGACCTCGGGACGGCTGCCGCTGCCGTCAGCCAGCATCGCGTCGCTGACCGCCCACCGAAAGCGCTCGATGTGCTGCTCGAATCCGCGCACCTCTGCCCGGCCGTCGCGCACTCGCACGCGAAACGAGTCAGCTGCAACCAGCTCGGGCGCGCCAGCGGAAGTACTCATGGCGCGAGCGTAGCACTACGCTGTGAGGGTGGAACGTGGGGGAGTCGCAGTGACGGCGATCGATGCTGCTCGGGTACTCGAGGAAAGCGGCAACGCCTGGTTTTGGCTCGACGGTGAGGCAGCTGCGCCCGGCGAGCGCCGCGTGAGCTACCTGGGCATTGCCAGCGAAGTGCGCGAGGCTGAGCGTGGTCGCGAACGGGACTTTCTGGCGTCGCTTCGCGCGCAGCAGCAGGGTGCAGCAGCCGCACGACCACCGCGGGTCTTCTCCGGCTTGGCCGCGGGGTGGATCGCAGCCCTCGGCTACGAATTCGGGGTTGCGCTGGTGGGCGCTGACGCCCCTGTGGACGACGCAGCGCCCGCGTTTGCGCTGCGTGCGGACGCCGTGCTCGTGGTGAACCACGACACAGGATCGGCCGAGATTTGCGGCGACGCTGCCGCGGCCGCACGACTATCAGCGCTGCTTACGACCCGATCCGCACCAGTGGCCACGACGCCCGCGCGCGCGGCCAGACTGCACCCCGCTCACGAGTTGGCCCAACACGTGTGGCGTGGCGACGACTACGAGGCACGCGTAGCTGACTGCCGCGCTGCGATCCGCGCGGGCGACGCGTACGTGCTGTGCCTCACAGACACCGCGGAAGCGCACACAGTGGCGTCGCCGCTCGAACTATACGGGCGCCTGCGGCAGGGCGCGATGCGGGGCGGGGTGATCTCGATGCCCGGCCGCGCGCTCGTGAGCGCTAGCCCTGAGCGCTTTCTGAGTGTGCGAGGCCACACGGTCTCGACGCATCCGATCAAGGGCACGAGACCGCGCGGCGAATCGGCGGATCGGGATCGGGAACTCGCGGCCGAGCTTGCCGCCGACCCGAAGGAGCGGGCTGAGAATCTCATGATCGTCGACCTCATGCGGAACGACCTTGCCCGAGTGTGCGCCGTCGGTTCGGTGCGGGTGGAACGGTTCCTCACCGTCGAAACGCATCCGCGGGTGCACCAACTGGTGAGCACGGTTGCGGGGGAGCTGCGTGCGGGAGCCGACGTGTACGACGCACTCGAAGCGTGTTTCCCCGGCGGATCGATGACGGGTGCCCCGAAACGAAGCGCGATTGAGGTTCTCTCGGTCCTCGAAGCCGGGCCACGCGGGCTGTACGCGGGCTGTTTCGGATGGATTGACGACGGCGGCGACGCCGAGCTGGCCATGACGATTCGTGGCGTCGAACTGCGCGCAGCAGCCGGGACGGTGTGGTCTGCTGACACCGCGACGCGCAGCCGTGCCCTCGTGGGCGCAGGCGGGGGAATCACGATCGATTCTGTCCCGGAGGCCGAGCGGCGGGAGCGAGATCTCAAGGCTGCCGCGATGCTGGCAAACCTTTGACGCTCGGCGGGATAAACTGGGTGGATGTGTGCGGTCCCAGAGGCCGGAAATGATCGACGAGTGTTGAGGTGCGTGTGAGCGAGCAGGGAACCGGCCAGCAGGATGCTGAGCAGGGCTATGACTTCAAGGCGATCCAGGATCGCTGGCTACCCGTCTGGGATGAGCTCAAGCCGTTTGAGGTGCCCGTCGGCCTCGAATCAGACAGGCCACGGAAGTACGTGCTCGACATGTTCCCGTACCCGTCGGGCGACCTCCACATGGGACACGCGGAAGCCTTCGCATTCGGCGACATCATGGCCCGCTACTGGCGCGGCCAGGGCCACGACGTGCTGCACCCGATCGGCTGGGACTCCTTCGGCCTGCCCGCCGAGAACGCTGCAATCCAGCGCGGCATCGATCCGCGCGAGTGGACCTACGCGAACATCGAGCAGCAGAAGGCTTCGTTCCGCACCTACGCGCCGTCCTTTGACTGGAGCCGCGTGCTCCACACGAGCGACCCCGAGTACTACAAGT
The DNA here is from genome assembly GCF_001482305.1 of Leucobacter sp. G161. GTDB lineage: Bacteria > Actinomycetota > Actinomycetes > Actinomycetales > Microbacteriaceae > Leucobacter. Next base: position 183,001 of record NZ_LOHP01000060.1, on the reverse strand, counting down.
GGAACCAGTGGATCTTCCTGAAGATGTACGAGAAGGGCCTCGCCTACCGCAAGGCCAGCTGGGTGAACTGGGACCCGGTAGACCAGACGGTGCTCGCGAACGAGCAGGTGCTCGCGGACGGCACCTCCGAGCGTTCCGGCGCCGTTGTCGTGAAGAAGAAGCTCACGCAGTGGTACTTCCGCATCACCGACTACGCTGATCGTCTCGTGGACGACCTCGACCAGCTCGAGGGACGCTGGCCCTCCAAGGTCATTAGCATGCAGCGCAACTGGATCGGCCGCTCGCACGGAGCAGAGGTCGAATTCGAGATCGAGGGCCGCTCAGCGCGCGTTCCCGTGTTCACGACCCGCCCCGACACGCTCCACGGCGCGACGTTCATGGTGGTCGCCCCGGACTCCGACTTGGCCGCCGAACTCGCTGCCGGAGCATCACCGGCAGTGCGGATGCAATTCCAGGCATACATGGAGCAGACGCAGAAGCAGACCGAGATCGAGCGGCAGAGCACCGACCGCGAAAAGACCGGCGTCTTCCTCGACCACTTCGCCGTGAACCCCGTGAGTGGCGAGCGCATTCCCGTCTGGGCATCTGATTACGTGCTCGCCGACTACGGCCACGGCGCGATCATGGCCGTGCCCGCGCACGATCAGCGCGACCTCGACTTCGCGCTGAAATTCGACCTCCCGGTGCGCGTTGTCGTCGACGTGCGCGACGAAGACGGTGAACCGCTCGCGGATCCCGCAGTCTCGGGTGTCGCAACCTCCGGCGAGGGCACGATGGTGAACTCCGCCGAGCTCGACGGACTCGGCAAGGACGCGGCAATCGCCCGCGCCATCGAGGTTCTTGAAGCGCGTGGCACCGGCCGCGCGACGACCACGTACCGCCTGCGCGACTGGCTCATCTCGCGCCAGCGCTACTGGGGCACCCCGATCCCGATCCTCTACTCTGAAGACGGCTCGATGCAGCCCGTCGCCGAGGAGTCACTCCCCGTGAAGCTGCCCGATGCGGCAGGCCTCGACCTCAAGCCGAAGGGATCCTCGCCGCTCGGCGCGGCAACCGAGTGGGCGACCGTCGTCGATCCCGAGACGGGGGAGACGCTCACGCGCGACCCCGACACGATGGACACCTTCGTGGACAGCTCGTGGTACTTCTTCCGCTTCCTCTCGGCGAACGATCCTACGCAGGCGTTCGATCCCGCAGAGGCGAAGAAGTGGGCGCCCGTCGATCAGTACGTTGGCGGCGTCGAGCACGCGATTCTGCACCTGCTCTACTCACGTTTCATCACCAAGGTGCTGTTTGACCTCGGCTACATCGACTTTGAAGAGCCCTTCAGCGAAATGCTCAACCAGGGCATGGTGCTGCTCGACGGCGCAAAGATGTCAAAGTCGAAGGGCAACATCGTCGAGTTCGCCTCAGAGCTCGAAGAGCACGGCACCGACGCGCTGCGTGTCTCGCTCGTGTTCGCCGGCCCGCCTGAGGACGACATCGACTGGGCCGACGTGTCGGTGCAGGGCTCGGCGAAGTTCCTCGCCCGCGCCTGGCGCATCGCACACGACGTTGAGGTCGGCGGGGCACCCGTGGGCGTCTCCTTTGCCGACGGCGACAAGGCGCTGCGTCGGGCAACGCACCAGCTGCTCATTGACGGGCCGCAGCTCGCTGAGTCCTACAAGTTCAACGTGCTCATCGCGCGGCTCATGGAACAGGTCAATGTGACCCGCAAGGCGATCGACTCCGGCTGCGGCGTCGCCGATCCCGCAGTCCGCGAGTCAGCTGAGGCGATCGCCGTCATGCTGTCGATGTACGCGCCGTATGCCGCGGAAGACATGTGGGCGATGCTCGGCCACGAGCCGACCGTTGCGCTCGTCGAGTGGCCGAAGGGCGACGCATCGCTCACGGTCGTCGACGAAGTGCTGATGATCGTGCAGGTCGACGGCAAGGTGCGCGACAAGATCACGGTGTCGCCATCGATTAGCGAAGTCGATGCCGAGGCGGCAGCGCGCGCTTCAGCGAACGCCCAGCGCGCCATTGGTGACCGCGAGATCGTGAAGGTCATCGCGCGCGCTCCGAAGATCGTATCGATCGCGACGAAGCCAGCGAGCTAGCAGCCGAAGGGCGCGGGTGAGGGGTCGGCAGCGCTGATGCCTCACCCGCTGCTACGATCTAGCCATGTCCGCTCAGTTGGTTGCGCGCCGAGGCGCTGGATCCCTTGTCGTGCTGAGTCTCGTGGCCGTGGGGCTGCTCGGGTGCTCGCCGACCGTCGAGCCCGAGGCGACACCGACTCGACCTGCTCCCACCGCATCCGGGGCCCCGGCGACGCCCACCCCCGTCCCCTCAGACGAGGGTGAGGTCCCTGACAGAGACCTCGATGTGACCGTTCCCGAGTGCTCGTCACTCATCACGGACGAGGAAGCGCAGCAGATCTTCCTGCCCAGCTTTGAGGAAGGTGTAGGACCAAGCGCGGCATTCCAAGAGGAGTACCGCCAATCACGCATGGGGCCCGCCGCAGTCGCAGCCCTCGACGAAGCCGTCGAGTTTCGCTCGTGCGTATGGGGAGTCCCACTCTCCGGGCTCGTTGAGCACCTATTTGTCGCCGAGCTTCCGAGCGCGGTGACACAGGATATTGTTGCCGAACTGAGGTCCTCGAGCTATGTCGAGTCCCAATCCGGAGACGTCACCCTGTTCAGCTACACGTTTGGCGATCCCGAAGCGTACAACTGGTATGGCTTCTCGGGTGACGTCTGGGTGGGATCGTTCGGACAACGAGGCGCGGCGCCCATCGAGGCCGTGTTCGGAAACCTTCGCGGGGCGCACCCCGACTGGCAGCCAACTGCCCCCTAACCGCTGAGCAGCCAGCCAGCCAGCCAGCCAGCCAGCCAGCCTGCCAGCCTGCCAGCCTGCCAGCCTGCCAGCCTGCCAGCCTGCCAGCCTGCTGCTCGCCCGCCGGTCGCGCCTCTCCACGCCGTTCGAGTCCGCATCGATACGCTCGGGCGCTCCGGGGTGGTGCTTCCTCCACACTCGTGAGGTGAGCGTGTGCCGCCGCAGACTCTCCACTGATTGTGCCCCGGCCGGCACAGCGCGCGTTGCGCTGACCATGCTGGGTGCATGTATTCCTCAACAGGCGACCCCAGGACCGGGCCCGATGCCCTCGATCGCCCGGCGCGTGCGCGCTGGGGTTCCGCGACGGAGAGCGAGGAGGATCTCGATGCCGCCGTGGCTGAGACTTTGCAGCCTGACGGCACTACACGGAGGTCGGATCCGGCGGCTGTGGGCCGGTGGGTGAGCGCTCCTGCCTGCGAGGCAGCCGGAGGCGCGTCACTGAGCTGGCAGCCGTCACCCTCGCTCCTCCAGCGGCTGCTCCGCGGAGTCAGCGTGCCGGCTGCCGTCGGGATTGTCGTGTTTATTGTCGCGGTTGCCCTGACCGCGGGTGTGATGATTCGAAACCTCGCCGGCGGCAGCGAGACCGATACCATCGGGCTGAACCCAGACGCCGCTGTCACCGCTGAGGTCGGCGGCTCGCCGCTCGAGGAGACCGAGGAGGACTGGGCGGCCACGACCGCAGCGCCTGTTCTCGTTCACCTCGTTGGTGAGGTGCGCGAGCCCGGCGTGGTGGAGCTCGCGGCCGGTGCGCGTGTGTTCGACGCCGTCGAAGCGGCCGGGGGACCGACGGATCGGGCTGACCTCACTGTGTTGAATCTCGCCCGTCAGATCAGCGACGGCGAACAGATCGAGGTCTTCGACAGGGAAACTGCTGCGCTCATGCGGGAGACAGGGCAGTCGTTGCCCGGGGCAGGGGGAGCGGACAGTCAGAGCGCGGCCGGAGGCGACAGCGGCGGGACGGTGAACATCAACACGGCGTCGGCCGAGCAACTCACGCAGCTCTCTGGGATCGGCCCTGCGCTCGCCCAGCGCATCGTCGAGTGGCGGGAAGCGAACGGTCGCTTCGAGAACGTTGACCAGCTCACCGAGGTCAGCGGAATCGGCGCGAAAACCCTGGAGAAGTTTCGAGACAGAGCGAGCACGTGAACGGAAATCGGCCGCAGCGCGCTCAACTGCACGGGCAGTGGCGGTTGCTTGGGCCCGCGGTGGTGGCGTGGGCCGCGGCGGCGCTGCTCATTCATTTCCCCGGGAGCGGGCGACTCCTCGCGATGGGGAGCGCTGGCATCGGGAGTGTGCTCTGCCTGGTCTGGGTCCTTGTGCTGGGCCGCGCTGGTGCCCCTCCCACCCGGACAGTTGGGATCGCGCTTGTGGGTTGCGCAGTGCTTCTGGGGCTCGGCACTCGGATCGACGGGATTGAAGGCGCCAGAAGCGATCCCCTGCTCACGGGCGCCGCCGAGGCACACGGCAACGTGACCATGCTCACCCGCGTCGGCGGTTACCCGAAACCATCGTCGAGCATCGGCGGCGAGGACCGGAGCTGGGTGCGCGCCGCCCTGTTTTCCGTCGACGGCACACCGCTTGAGCGACCGAGCCCCGCGATGCTCTGGCTCCCTGGCCCGCCAGATGATCGCTGGCATCCTGGTGCGCGCGTGCTCGTGACCGGATCCCTGGTGCGCGGACCGCCGGCGGAGCTCGCCGCCTACGAGGTGCGTGTCAGCTCGCTCAGATACGTCGGGCCTGCCAGTGGGATCGGGCGGTGGACTGGCCCGGCTGCGGCTGCACTGCGTGCGTCGCTCCACGCGGTGGCGGCTGACACCACGGGTGCGGCGCTGGTGCCAGGCCTCGCAGTCGGTGACACGACGCTGGTCAGCGACGACCTAGACCGGGTGATGCGCGAATCGAGCCTCACACATCTCACCGCGGTGTCAGGCTCCAACTGCGCGCTCGTGATCACCGCGATGACCGCCGTCGCGAAGCGACTGGGCCTCGGACGACGCGTGCGGATTCTCTGCGGCGCGGCGGCGCTCGGCGGGTTCGTTATCATCGTTGGACCGGACGCGAGCGTACAGCGCGCGGCGATCATGGCCGTGGTCTTGCTCGTCTCAAGCTACGGCGGCAAGCGACGGCATGCGCTGCCAGCGCTCGGACTCGCGACAATCACGCTGCTCATCGCCGACCCTTGGCAGGCGATCCAACCCGGGTTTGCGCTTTCCGTGACTGCGACTGTGGGCATTCTCCTGTGGGCGGCGCCACTCGAAGCGTGGCTGCGCAGCAGGGTGCGCCTGCCACGACTCCTGGCGCTTCCCCTTGCAGTTGCGGCCGTGGCGCAATTCGCCTGCGCCCCACTGCTGTTGCTGCTGCAACCGGGCCTCCCTGTCGGGGGTGTGCTCGCGAACCTCTTGGCCGCGCCAGCGGCCCCGCTCGGTACGGGCCTCGGAATGGTTGCCCTGCTCACCCTCCCCGTGAGCGCCAGCGTTGGCACGTGTGTGCTTGGCATTGCGGTGCTGCCGGCGCGTTGGATCGAGGCTGCCGGGGCCGTCAGCTCGTCACTGCCGGGAGCCAGGTGGTACTGGCCCGAGGGCTGGCCGGGAGCTGCGCTGCTCGCCGGCGTCTACCTGGTGTTTGGGGTCGCCTGGGCGGCCTCCAGCGGGTGGCTGCGCGGGTCCCCACCGGCGCTACGTGACGGTTCCGGTGGATGGGCGCCGTGGCGCGGTCGGCTACGAAGCACTGCCACGCTGCGCCGGCTCGTGTGGGCTACCGCGGCGATTGGCGCCGGGGTGTTCCTCGCGGTCGTGGTGGTGGTGCCTGGCGCGGTGCGGCTCGGTGTTCCGGATGACTGGGCGGTCGTCGCGTGTGATGTCGGGCAGGGCGACGCGATCCTGCTGCGTGATCCGGCGCGGCCCTCGGAAGTGATGCTCGTCGACACCGGCGATGATCCAGAACTGCTCGGCGCGTGTCTGGATCTCTTCGGGGTGCGCAGGATCGCACTGCTCGTGCTGACGCACGATCACATGGATCATGTTGGGGCAATGCAGTTCGCCCTTGCGCGGAGTGACGGGGCGCTCGTCGCCCCACCGAGCGCCGAAGGCGAAGGGCGGCTAGCGTTGGCGAAGCGGGTCTCCCGCAGCGGCGTGCCGGTGGCTGTCGGACGCGCGGGCGTTGCCGGTGGCGTGGCGGATTCGCTGGTGTGGGAAGTGTTGGCTCCCGAATCGGGACGGCAGCTTGCGACCGCGAACGCAACGAGCCTGGTGCTCGCGGTCGAGGTAAGCGGAGTGCGGGTCTTGCTGCTTGGCGACACCGGGGAGACAGAGCAGCGCGAACTCGTTACGCGGTATCCGGCACTGACCACGGACATCGTCAAGGTGGCGCACCACGGCTCTCGCGACCAAGCAGTCGGGTTCTACGCGACGGTCGGCGCGCAGTACGGCCTTGTTTCTTCGGGAGAGGGAAACCGGTACGGCCACCCGAACACGGCGCTGCTGGCTGACCTCGCAGCCGCGGGTACCGTCCCACTCCGCACCGACGAGCTCGGTTCCATCGCGATCCGCCTGTCGCCGAGCGGGCCTGAGCCGTGGGGCGCCGGCGCTCGAAGCGCCGTGATGCAATGACGCGGAACCCGCTGCCCCTCCGCCGGTAGCGGGGTGAAGCAGCGGGTTCCATGGCAGAGGCGTGCGGCTAGAAGTCCGTGAACCCCTCGACGGCGTCAGCGATGCCGTTGACAAAACTTGTGTAGGTGAGCGCAAACCCGAACCGCTCTGCAAGGTTCCCGTCGATCCAGTGCCCGGAGGCGACGGACGGCACTCGCTTGAGGAGCGGGTCGAGATCCGCCGCGACGTCATCCTTGTAGACGAGCAGCATGTCAGCGGCGCCCAGCGAACTCACCGCGTTCTCGTAGCTGAGCATGTGGCCGATGCCGTTCTGGTTCGGCGGCGCGTTGGTGATCTCATCGTTCTCTAGGATGGTGAATCCGAGCTCCGGGAGAACTGTCTCGTAGATCGACTCGTCAGAAATGACCGTGAAATTGTCACTCGGGGCGTGGATGACCGACACGACCTTCCCCTCGGTGGCCGCACCGATGCGCTGCTTCGCGTCAGCGACGGCCTGCTCGTAGCCCGCGATGGCCTCGTCAGCCTGATGATCGCGGCCAAGAAGCGACAGCTGATCGGTCATCGCGACGAATGGAGTGGCTGCAGAGGCACCTGCGACCTCGAGTCCGTCATTGACGGCGAGTACCGGAGCAATCTCGTCGAGCTTGAAATCCTCGCCCTCGTAGAAGTTCCACCACCCGACGCCGACGACGATGAGATCGGGGTTGTACGACGCGATCTCCTCTCGGTTGAGGTCAAACGCGGTGTTTTTCAGGTGCGCAACGTCATCGTCAATGAGCGGTGAGAGTGGGCTGTCGGTGCCGTAGGCGGTGGCAACGAGCGGGTAATCGGCAAGCAACGCCATTTCGAGGCCGCTCCTGCTGTCGAGTACGACGACCCGCTGCGGATCGGCAGGAATGTCGGCCGAGTAGCCCTCGTAACTGAAGCTGATGGTCTCGCTCGAAGCTGCGGCATCGGGTGCGTCGGGTGCGGCCCCACCGGAAGCGCAGCCTGCGAGCAGCCCGGCGGCGACCACGGCCGAGGTCACCGCGTACCAGCGGCGTCGGCCCGGCTTCCTGAGCGGTGATCGAGTAGGTGACAGAGATGGAAGAGGCATGAAACTCCTAGGCCAGGGACGAGGGGTACGGGCGCGGTGGTGGCGCCGCACGTTCCAAGCTACGCAGAGGTGGTGGCGTGAGGGGGACGAGGCGCGTCGCGTTCGAGACGCGAGCCTGCCGCAGCGGCGGATCCAGCAGGGCCGCGACCTCGATCCCGACCGAGCGGCACAACAGTGGGGGTCCCCGCGACCGGATCCGGTACGACACGGCATGCGAGGCCGAAGACCTCCGACACGATGTCTTCGGTCACGACTGTTTCCGGTGGCCCCTCGGCCACGATCCGGCCGTCCTTCATCGCAATGAGGTGGGTGCCGTAGCGGGCGGCCTGGTTGAGGTCGTGCAGCACCGCAACAAGCGTGTTTCCCGCCAGGTGTAGGTCAGTGAAGAGCTCAAGCAACTCAATCTGGTGCGCGATGTCGAGGAAGGTGGTCGGCTCGTCGAGCAGTAACAGCGGAGTCTCCTGCGCGAGCACCATCGCGACCCAGACGCGCTGGCGTTGTCCGCCGGACAACTCGTCGACCAGCCGCGCGGACAACTCGGTGACGCCCGTCGCTGCCATCGCGTCAAGGACAGCCTGTTCGTCGCGGTCGGTCCACTGCCTAATGATGCCCTGGTGCGGGTAACGCCCGCGCGCGATCAGGTCGGCCACCGAGATGCCGTCGGGCGCGAGTGAGCTTTGGGGGAGCAATCCCAGCCTGCGAGCGACGTCCTTTGCCTTGTAGGTAGAGATGCTCTTGCCGTCGAGGAGTACCTGCCCGGCTGAGGGCTTGAGTAGCCGGGACAACGCGCGCAGCAGTGTGGACTTACCGCAAGCGTTGGGTCCGACGATGACCGTGAACGAACCGTCGGGGATGTCAACCGAAAGATCCTCTGAAATGGTGACATGGTCGTAGCCGATCGTCGCGCGCTCCACGCGAAGCGTAGCTGGGTGAAGTGTCGTCATAGGTGTGCCTTCGGGGTATCGGAGGGCGCGCATCAGAGCCGCCTTCGCGCTTCGTGGATGAGGAGCCAGATGAGGTAGCCGCCGCCGATGACCACCGTGACAGTACCGACCGGGAGCATTGCGGGGAGCGCGTGGAGCGCCACGTAGTCGGACGCTGAGAGCAGCACGGCGCCCATCAGTGCCGCGGCGGGGACAGAGATGCCGGCCGTGCGGGTGACCCGACGTGCGATCTGCGGCGCGGCCAGTGCGACGAACGAGATCGGGCCCGCGGCAGCGGTGACCGCTGCGATGAGGGCGACCGACAGTAACATGAGAACGAGCCGGGTGGGCTCGACGCGGACGCCGAGTGCCTGCGCCGCATCGTCACCGAGCTCGAGCTGCCTGAGCGGGCGCGACATCGCGAGGGTCGCGGCGAGCAAGATTGCGACGACGATGCTGCCCGCGCCCGTCTGTTCCCAGGTCATGCCGTTGAGCGAACCCGCGCCCCAGACCGCAGCGACGAGCGCAGTATCGAGATCAGCGGTGAGGGTGAGCCAGGTGTTGAGCGAGCTGAGCATCGCAGACACCGCGATGCCCGCAATGATGAGCCGGAACCCCTGCACGCCGCCCTTGAACGCGAGCAGGTAGACCACCGCGGCGCTCGCAAGCCCACCGACGAGCGCACCGACAGCAACGTCGATGTAGGTTCCGTGGAAAACGATCATCACGATGATCGCTCCGGTGTATGCCCCTGCGGAGAAGCCGAGAATGTCGGGGCTCGCAAGCGGGTTTCTGGTGAGAGACTGAAACACTGCTCCGCTCGCCCCGAGCGCCGCACCAAACGTGATGGCGGCAAGGGCACGTGGCATACGCCACTCGACGACGACGGTGCGGGTGAAGTCCTCCACCCCGGAAGTGAGGGCGTGCCAGACCTCGGCAAGCGTCAGCGGGTACTCGCCACTGACGAGGGCGGCGACGCCGATTGCGATAGCGGTCGCTGCGAACACGATGCACGCGACGAGTCCGCGCACATCGAATCGGATCCACGCTCCCCGGAAGCGAATGCGGCGGACCTTGCGCCCGAAGTTGATGTGGGTGGGTGTTCCCTCAGCATGCGTGGTGCTCACAGGCTGCTCGTCTTTCTTCTGCGGATCAACACGATCAGTACGGGGGCGCCGACGAACGCCGTGACGATGCCGACAGGCACCTCCGCCGGGCGCATGATGAGCCGCCCGGCAATGTCGGCGACGAGCAGCAAGATTGGGGAGAGCGCAACAGTGTACGCGAGGATCCACCGCTGATCTGGCCCGACGATCCACCGGGCAACGTGCGGCACCATGAGCCCGATGAACCCGATGGGTCCAGCGATCGCGGTGGCCCCGCCGGCGAGGAGCGTGACGGCGACGATCACAAGGATCCGGGTGCGGAGCACGTTCGCGCCGAGTGCGGCCGCGAGATCCTCGCCGAGCGCGATCGCATTCAACGGACGAGCGACAATGAGTGCGATCACAAGACCGACCCCGAGGAGCGGGAGCACAGGCCACACGAGGTCGAGACCGCGGCCCACGATCGTGCCGGCACCCCAGTTGCGCATCTTGTCGAACGCCTCGGGGTCGAGCAGTGTCAGCGCGCTCGTCAGGCCGCTGAGAGCGGCGCCGAGCGCGACACCCGCGAGGACGAGACGCAGCGGGTCTGCACCGCCGCGCCCAGCAGAACCGATCGCGTAGACCGCGATCGTCACGATGAGCGCGCCGGCAAACGCAAACCAGACGTACCCAGAGATTGTCGAAACGCCGAAGAATCCGACACCCAACGCGACCGCGAACGAGGCGCCGGCGTTCACCCCAAGGATCCCCGGGTCGGCGAGGGGATTGCGGGTGAGTGCCTGGATCAACGCACCCGCGACGCCGAGCGCGACGGCGACGACGACGCCGACGACGGTCCGCGGGATGCGCAGGTCGCGAATGACGAAGTGATCCTCGACGCTGCTGGGGGCGGTGACAGCGTCCCAGACGACGGAGAGTGGGATCTCCCGTGAACCGATCACGACGCTCGCAAGTGCCACGCCTGCGAGCGCGACAAGGATGCCCGCAAGGGTCATTCCGCGCACGAGGTTACTGCGGGCCAGGCCGTGCGGAGGGGCGACGGTGGGCGAAGGGTGGGGAGGCATTGTCGGGTGGGAACTCCATGGTTGGCCGGACAGGGAACGCGGGCCACGTGGGGCACTGCTTTTGACGCTACGCGGCCGGTCACCGTGTCGGGAGACACACTGTGTTTCAATTCGGACAGCGGCCACGTGCAGCCCTGCCCAGGGTTAGATGCGCTCGGCGAGTTCGCCCGGCGTGTAGCCGACGGTCTTCCGGAAGGCTGAGACGAATGCGCTCGTCGTGCTGTAGCCGACTCGACGCGCGACGGACTTCACGCTCATTCCCTCGCTCAGATGACCGAGGGCGCAGCGCATCCGCACGAGACGACGCCACTGCGCGAAGCTCATCGCGATTTCGTTGCTGAATGCGCGGGTGAGCGTGCGGGATGTCATGTTGAGGATCGATGCCCACTGCTCAAGCGACCGGTCGTCAGCGGGATCGCTCAGGATCATCTCCACGAGTAGGGCGAGGCGGCGGTCCTCGGGAAGCGGGAGGTCGAGATCGATGTCATCTGAGATGTGGAGCATGTCCACGCAGACCTGTTGGGCCCTGACGCGCTCTTCGACCGACATGGGCGAGCGCCAGAGGTGTATTAGGAGTTCTCGGACTGCCGGTGGGACGCGGACAGCCACGGGTCGGTCCCAGGGCTTGTGCCAGCTCTCGGGGGAGAAGTACGTCGCACGGACCTCGGTACTCTCGCGTGATGACCCCTGGTGGTCAACGCCCGCGGGGATCCAGAGTCCAACCCCGGGCGCCACGGTCCACTGCTTACCGTCGGCGACCATCGTCACGACACCGCGATCCGTCCAGAGGAGCTCGTGCTCGGGGTGGGTGTGCGTGGGCCAGGTCGTCGCGTGCCCGGGGACCACGATCTTCGTGCGCAAGAGGAAGGGGGAACTCACGTGGTGCTCCGAACTGGGAATGGCGGCCACTGGCGGCCGCACCTCAAGCAACGTCATGAACACCTCGGGAATCGCTGATTACTTAGGTTCACCTTACATTAATCAGATGAATGATTTTGCTGGAGTGCCGCCGAAATGCGTGATGGAAAGTGGTTCGGTGATGATCGCGGCCGGTGGTCCACTGGCGGGATGAATTGTGGGTGATATTAAATGTTCATCAATTAAGAATTGGTCGGGAAAACCCCAGATGCGGACAGGTTATTGGGGGAGGGGTGAATTAATTTCGGCGCGTCGCGGATGGTATTCCCGGCGAGATTCGATTAGTGTCGAACTCGTCGATAAATTGTGCGCTACGTATCTGCATGATTGGCAGTATCGATCGGGCAACCTTAAGCATTCAATCCACTCACCGTGTGTATCCACGGGGCGTTGAAGTCTTGCGTTGCCGAGTACGAGAGAGTGCGCGCAGACGAAGCGCGCGGAGGAAGTGGTAGTAAAGATGTCCTTGCCAGCCCAGGCGGGCAGACCTCGCGACGAGGCCCTGACGGAACGGGTGCTCTCGGAGGTGGCGACGCATATCCTGAGTGATGGGCTTCCAGCCCTCAGGATCGAAGCGATTGCCCAGCGTGCCAAGACCACGAAGCCGGCGATTTATCGGCGCTGGCCGAAACGTTCGGACCTCATTCTTGACGCCATCGAGCGGATCTATGCGGTTGGGGACCTGCCGGACACCGGCAATCTGCACGGCGACCTTGCGGCGTATGTGAACTACCAGCCCATCGTTGGTGGAGCTGACGGTGCGACGCTCCAGAATTTTGCCTACACCGTGCTGAGCCCGGAGGTGCTGCCAGGGTTCATCGCGCGCTTCGGTCAAGCGCGGCGTGAGCTCGGCGCGCAAATTCTCATGCACTGGGTGGGGCAAGGGGCGCTCCCGAAGAACCTCGATGCCGATCTCGTGCTCGACAGTCTGCTCGGCGTGCTCGTGTTTCGCAACCTGTTGCTCGGGAAGCCGGTTACCCCTGCAGAGTACGACCAGCTCGTCGGATCCCTCATTTCGAATCCGCCGGTCAAGGCCGGGGCATAGTCTCCCACGCCCGCCAATATGGCGGCAGCGCGGATGTCAGGTGCTGGCGGTAAAGTTGACGCGTGGCAGCATCTAAGATTTCTCAGCTCGAGTGGATGGACGTAACGCCGGCGCCTGTGGTGCTGGTCAGCGGTCCTGAGGAGTTTTTTGCGGATCGCGCTTCGCAGCGCCTTCGCGACATCCTCCGCGAAGCGCACAGCGAACTTGAGGTGCACGACATCGACGCCGCCAGCTATGGCGCGGGTGAACTCTTTACGCTTGCGAGCCCGTCATTGTTCGCGGAGCCCCGGCTGATTCGAGTGAGCGGGGTCGAGAAGTGCTCCGACGCATTCATTGAAGATGCGAAGCGGTACATTACCGGGCCGGCAGAGGATACGACGCTCGTGCTCCGGCATGCGGGCGGACAGCGGGGTAAGGCGCTCCTTGACGCTGTGCGTAAGACGCAGGGCGCCGTTGAGGTGCTCTGCCCTGAGCTCAAGAAAGACCAGGAGCGGCTCGCGTTCGCGCAGGGTGAGTTCCGGCGGCTAGGGGCGCGGGCCACGCCCGGCGCCGTACGGATGCTCGCCGCCGCGTATTCGTCCGGCAGCGTTGCCGAACTCGCCGGTGCTTGCGCCCAGCTCATCTCCGACGTTGGCGCCGAAATCACCGAGGACCAGGTGAATCGCGCCACGGAGGGTCGAGTGGAAGCGAGTGGCTTCAAGGTTGCAGATGCCGCCGTCGCCGGTAAGCGGGCGGACGCGCTGGTACTGCTGAGGCAGGCGATGCTGGGAGGCACCTCGCCCATTCCGATCCTCGCAGTGCTGAACATGAAGCTCCGTGGCATGGCTCGGGTCTACGGCGCCCGAGGGTCCTCGGGCCAGCTCGCGAAGCAATTTGGTATGGCGCCATGGATGGTTGATCGTGCGCTGAAGGACATTCGCGGCTGGCGCGAGGAAGATCTCGCGCGTGCGATCGATCTTGCGGCCGAGACCGAGTGGAACCTCAAGGGTGGCAGTCGCGACCCCGAGTATGCTATCGAGCGGTTTGTGTCGTTCGTTGCGCTCCGCGGCCGATACGGCTGACACCTCGGCGCGGCGAGAACTACGGGATTGCCAACGTCTGGTTCTCGCTGGGCCTGTTGGTGTTCGACGTTTCCGTCATGGGCGCTGAGTGGGCTCATCGACACCTGGACCTTTCTGCCGAGGGGTGTCTCGGGATCAGATCTCGTCGAGCCAGGGAGGCTGTCTGTCGGCGTCCTCCGGACGATGAGCACCTCAGGTGGCCCAGTCTTCGTCGGCTACTGGCTTGCCGCGTTGGGGTAGACGCCTCTTCACTCGGGCGAGCGGACAGCGGCTAGTGCGATGACTGTGGGTGCAGACCTCAGCGGTGCAGAGCGCTCATGAGCCATGACCTCAGCGAGGTCATGACCTTTGTGCTGCCGATCACTCCTGACCTCGCTGAGGACATGTCTAGTCAGCGATTCAGGCTGGGCGTGCCTGAGTGCCGAGAGTCTGGTGGTGATGCGAAAAGGGGCTTCGCTCCAAACCACTGGCTCGGAGGGCGCCACTCAGAGCAAGCGGAGGCGTTTCGCAGTTCCCAGGTGTGCTCGTCGAGCCTGGTAGTTCTTGCCTTCTCACGCAAAAATGGCTCAGGCCCCACCGAAGCGGGGCCTGAGCCAGAAAGCTGAGATGCTTAGATCTTTGCGACCTGAGCTGCAAGCTTCGACTTGCGGTTCGCAGCCTGATTCTTGTGAATCACGCCCTTCGAAACGGCCTTGTCGAGCTTGCGGGTTGCGACCTTCAGCGCCGACTCTGCTGCAGCCTTGTCGCCAGCGGTCACTGCGTCACGGGTCTTGCGGATGACGGTGCGGAGCTCGCTCTTGTGCGCGCGGTTGCGCTCAGTCGCCTTAGCGTTGGTCTTGATGCGCTTGATCTGCGACTTAATATTTGCCACGTTGGGTTGGTTCCTTCAGTTGAGGTCAATCGGGTTGATCCGCGCGGTGAGAGAGGGCACCTAACGGGGGTGTGGATTGAACCACACGCAAGTCAAGAACTTACTTTAGCAGATCTTGGTGGTCGGGAACAGTCGAAACGGGCTCGGCCGTGTCGCCCTCGGGGTCGAGCGTGCGGGGATCAGCCAGAAAGCACGAAATGCCCCCGCATCGAGAGAGCGCCCACACGAGTGCAGCAGCCGCGAGCAGCGCTGCCAGGAGAGCGGCGACATGTCCGAGTATCCAACCGAGGCCGTGGCTGGGGAGCAGAAAACCATAGGGCACCCAGCCGTCGGTCACGCCCCGAATGAGTACAACGGTGAGCCACAGGAGCGGGTAGGGCAGAACCAGCCACAGTCTGCGCCAGGGGAGCGGGCCGCGGTCACCAACGAACGCCCAGTCCACGAGCACGGCAGCAGGGAAGACGACATGGAGCACTGTCGAGACCCAGGGTGGGGCCGTGCCGGTGCCGGGAATCAGCGTGTTGTAGATCACGCCGACAACGAGCATGCTCGCGACCAGGGCAGCCCTCGTCGCGTCCATCGCAGGGGTCGGCCTGCGGCCGGCGAGGCCTCCTGCCCCGAGCGCGACAGCGAGCAGGGCCGTGAGGAGGCAGGTGAGGTTCGTAAAGTACCCGAAATAGTTGAACGGATTCGCCCCGTCAATCGAGACTCCGACTACGTAGGTATAGCCGAGCACCGCGAGCACGCATACGCCGAGTGTCGTACGCACGACCGAGACCGCAGCCACCGCCACGCGAGGCATGTCAGGGCTTCGGGGCACTAGATCCATCCTTTGTCCTGAGCAATGCGCGCAGCGGCTGTGCGGTTGCGCGCACCGACCTTACCGATTGCAGCGGAGAGCAGGTTCCGAACCGTACCGGCAGAGAGGAACACCTCGGCGGCAATTGCGGGCGCTGTGAGGCCGTCACCCGCGTACTTGAGCACTTCCCGTTCCCGCTCGCTGAGGGGGTTTGCTCCTTCGAAGAGCGATGCTTCGGCGAGCGCGGGGTCAACGACGCGGCTCCCGGCGTGCACGCGTCGCACGGCCTCAGCAAGCTGTTCTGCCGGGGTATCTTTCACGACGAATCCGCTTGCTCCAGCCTCGAGTGCTTGGCGCAGATACCCGGGCTTTGCAAAGGTCGTGACGATGAGTACCCGCGTCGATTCGCACGCAGCGACAACCAGCCGGGTGGCCTCGAGGCCGTCAAGCCCCGGCATTTGTACGTCCATGAGGCACACGTCCGGGCGCAATCGTTGCGCCTCGGTGACCGCCTCGTCACCATTTCCGGCGTAACCGACGACCTCGAGGTCGCCCTCGAGTGACAGCAGAGCGCCGAGCGCGCCGCGTACGAGCGCCTGGTCGTCGGCGATGAGCAGCCGAATATTGCCCGTCGGGGCGTGTGCAGCGCCTGGGGTCACCATGTCAGGCTCACTCTCGTTCCGGTTGGTGTTGCGGCGCCGACGCGGAGTTCCGCGCCGGCTGCAGCGGCGCGCTCTTCCATGTTGCGCAGCCCGCTGCCGGTTCGGGCTCTCGGTCCGGCGAGGCCCGTCCCATCATCCTCGATGAAGAGCGTGCCAGGGGAAAGCGACACGAGTACCCGACTTGCGGATGCGTGTCGGAGGATGTTTGTCGTCGCCTCCCGAAGGATCCATGCGGCAGGAATTGACTGCGCCGGCGACAGCACTGTGGTCGATCCGCGCATTTCGAAGACGATGCCAGCGGCCGCGAGCGCGCTGCTGCTCGCATGCAGTTGTTCAGAAAGGCTCTCGGCGCGGAGCCCAGTGACGGTGCCGCGTACGCCCGCGATGGCCTCGCTCGAGAGTCGCACGATCTCGTCGAGCTCGGCGCGCGCTCGCGCGGGATCTTGCTCGACGAGCCGAGCCGCGAGCTCAGCCTTGAGCTTGATCACGGTGAGAGAGTGGCCGAGCAGGTCGTGCACGTCGCGCGCGACCGACTCGCGCTCCTCGCTCGTGGCGAGTTCGAACCTGAGCTCGTCTGCGCGGGCGGAGCGCCGAATGAGCCAGGAGTTAATGGAGTTCACGATGGCGATCATGCAGACGATCCACATGAGTCCCCACGGCTGGCTGCGGGCAGCAACACCAGCGGAGATGACGTATCCCGTCACAATCGCTGGGCCGAGCACATTCAGGGCCCAGTGCCATGGCCGGCTGAGAATGTAGGAGGCGTACGACATGAGGAACGGGAGAAAGCTCAGCGCGGGCCAGGAAATCGCGGGAATCGTGAGCAGTACGCACCCGAGGGCCGCCCAGAAGATAAGCACGGTGACGCGCTGCGTGCCCGTGCCCGAATCGCGCATCCCGATGATGAACCCGGAGAGGTACGCGGCGGCGAAGCCCACGACCCCGCACCAGCCGAGCACCAGGAACGGTAGAGGGGCGTTCGAACTGGCCAGCGCGGTGATGGGGTAGAACAGGAACACGAGCCAGATCGCGCCCATGAGCCAGCCGTAGCGCGCCCAGGCGTCCTGGGTTTCGGTCTGGTCGTGCTTCATGTCTGAGAGCCTAATGGCACGGCTGGGAGCCTAACGGCGACGGCGGGAGCGCAACACGCCGTAGCGCACGAGGAGCCCAAAGAGCAGTGTCCAGACCGCGAAGTTTGCGAGCGCGACCCAGAGAGGTTCGCTGCCGCCGCCCATGACCAGGGCGCCCTCGGTGATGGGCCACCGCACGAGCGCGCCATAGCCGTACATGGGGGTGAAACGGGCCACGTCGAGCATGGCGCCCGAGAGCGGCATGAACAGGTTGCCGACGAAGCCGAACAGCGTGATCGAGATCGACGCGAGCGACGCCGCGGAATCGGAGTTGAATGCGAGCCCCACCCCGAGCCCGAACAGCCCAAACATGAGCCCGCCCGCAAGAATGATGCCCGCGACGACGAGCCACGACCAGAGCGAATCGGCGCGCGCCCCGGTGAGCACGCCGACGGCGAAGACGATCGCGGTCGAGAATGCAGAGAACGCGAGCGCGACGGCGAGCTTGACGACGGCGTAGCCGGTGATCGACAGGGGCGTGAGCGCGATCTGTCTGCCCCAGCCCTGGCCGACCTCGGAAGCCGCGAGCGCACACAGCGAGGTCATTGCGGTGGCCGTGCCGAACGCGGCCATCGACGCCATGACGTAGAACGCGACGTTGCCGTTGCCCGCGCTCGCGGAGGCGTACTCGGCGTTGGCCCCAAAGAGGAGGTACATCGCGACGGGCATCGCGAGCGTGAACGCGAGCGTGTACGGGTTGCGGAACTGCCGGAGCACCTCGACGCGGAAGAATGTGGTGGTGAACAGCATGGGCTTAGGCCTCCGTGAGCGCTGCGAACGCGGTTTCGAGTGTGGGCGCGGCGATTTCGAGCTCGGTGGCGCCAGCCTGGAGGAGGCGCGCGGCGATCGCGTCTGAGTTCGGGGTGTGGATGAGGATCCTGCCTGCGTCCCGCTCGAGCGAGGTGATTGAACCGTCGGACTGGAGCGCCGCGAGCTCTGCGAGCAGTGCCGCCGATGCCGAGTCTGCCGCGGGGAGCGTCGCCCGGAGCGTGCGCCCGCCCAGCGAGGCGCGGAGCGTTGCGGTGTCGCCGTCGGCGACCACCTTGCCGTGGTTCATGACGACTGTCCGGCGGGCGAACTGCTCGGCTTCCTCGAGGTAGTGGGTGGCGAAGACGATCGTCCGCCCGGCGTTGGCGTCGGCTCGCATGGCGTCCCAGAACTTTCGGCGTGCGGTGACGTCCATGCCGGCGGTCGGCTCGTCGAGGACGAGCACGTCGGGGTCGGGCAGGAGCGCGAGCGCGAATTTCACGCGCTGCTGCTCGCCGCCGGAACACTTGCTCACCTTGCGGCGCGCAATGTCGGTGAGATTGGCCCGTTCGATGACCTCGGGCACGCGGGCGAGGGCGCGGTGGAAGCTTGCGATGACCTCGAGGGTTTCGGTCACCGTGAGATCCGCGAGGAGTCCGCCGGTTTGTAGCACCGCGGAGAGCGAGCCGTTCCCAACTGCGTTCCTAGGGGAGTCGCCGAGTACCCGCAGCGAGCCGCCGTCGGGCTCGCTGAGCCCGAGCACCATGTCGAGGAGCGTGGTTTTGCCCGCGCCGTTTGGGCCGAGCAAGGCGACGACCTCGCCGCGTTCAACGCGGAGGTCGACCCCGTTGACGGCGCGTACGAGCCGGTCTCCTGATCCAAAGTGGCGGGTGACGCCGGTGATCTCCAGTGCGAGTGTGTGCATGCCACAAGCATTTCGCGGCGAGCGGGGTCACCGCGAGGTGAGGCTGTCACGAAGAATTCGTGACAGGTGTCATGCGGGCGGCGCCTCAGTCCCTGCCGGCAGCGCGGGCGAGCTTCGCGGCGCGGGAATTGACCGGCTCTGATCCCTCGACGGAGAACGTGACCTCCGCGAGCGCAGGCCAGCGTTCGGGCCACAGCCAAGGCGAGTCTGCTGCACGATCGTCTGCCTCGATCGTCAGCTGCGCGAGGCTGCCCCCGTCGATGCCCAGCCTCACCACGCGCGGGGAGCCGGTGTTCGGGTCTGCGAACTCTGCGACAACCGGGAACTGCTGCCTGTGGGGGACAGCCCGCGGGAGCGCCTCGGCGTCGAGCACGACGATGTCGATGGTGTCGAAGGATCCTGATCCACCGTCCCCCAGTCGCTCGCGGGCGGAGGCGAGCTGGGCACGCAGCGCCTCGGAGCCCGGGTCGGCGCTGAAATCGAGCATGCCGGTGATAAGCGTGCGTGCACCCTCGGGAACTTCCCCAAACGGTACGTGGTCGACGACAGCCATATGCTGCGAGTTGCCCGATCGATAGGACACCCCGCGACGGTTCGCGAGTAGCGCGGGCAGCTCGGTCGCGAACGCGAGCCCGGCCGTGACCGCGGCGAAGACGAGTCTGGGCCTCCTGACGCCGCGGCGTGCGAGGGATCGCTGCAACGTGCCGTCGAGTGCTTCGCCCGCCTCAGCGAGACCGAGCACCGCGCCACCAGCAACAGTGGCGGCAGCGGCGCGGCCCTGCGGACCCAGCTCCCGCGGAGTGTCGCCCGCGACGACCGCGGCGGTGATGCCTGCGAGCGCGAGCCGGTAGGCGGCGCGCCCTCCGGGAGTGAGCTTTGCCGGGTCGATGAGCGCGGCTGCGCCGAGCGCGACGGTGTAGAGCGCTGCGCGCTCGGGGCGTCCCGGCGTGATGAAGCGACGAAGAAACTGAGGAACAGCCATGCGCTCATCCTACGGCCCATGCGGGCCGGGGCAGCCCAGGTGCCGACGCGGCGCGGGGGAGGCGCGCCCTGAACGGGAGGTGGCCCCGCAAGTCGCCCGCGCGTGAGATAATGGCTGGCAATGTCTCCTCGTAGTCTTAAACCACCGGTGCCGGCGTCGACCGACCCTTCGATGATCCGCAACTTCTGCATCATCGCGCACATCGATCACGGCAAGTCGACGCTTGCCGACCGCATGCTCCAGGTCACCGGCACGGTGTCCGATCGCGACATGCGTGCCCAGTACCTCGACAACATGGATATCGAGCGCGAGCGCGGTATCACCATCAAGTCGCAGGCCGTGCGTATGCACTGGCAGTCTGAGGGTGGCGAGTACGCCCTCAACATGATCGATACCCCTGGCCACGTTGACTTCTCGTACGAGGTCTCGCGTTCGCTCGCCGCGTGTGAGGGAGCGATCCTCCTCGTTGACGCCGCCCAGGGTATCGAGGCGCAGACGCTCGCGAACCTCTACCTGGCAATGGAGAACGATCTCGAGATCATTCCCGTGCTGAACAAGATCGACCTTCCCGCGGCAGACCCCGAGCGGGTCGCGCGCGAGATCACCGACCTCATCGGTGGCAATCCCGAGGATATTCTCAAGGTGTCGGGCAAGACCGGTGCCGGCGTCGAGGAACTGCTCGACGTCGTGATCCAGCGGATCCCCGCTCCCGTCGGCCAGACTGACGCACCGGCGCGCGCCATGATCTTCGACTCGGTCTACGACCCGTACCGCGGCGTGGTCACGTACGTCCGTATGGTCGATGGCAAGCTCTCGCCACGCGAGAAGGTGCAGATGATGTCGACGGGTGCCGAATACGAGGCGCTCGAAATCGGTGTCTCCTCGCCCGGCCCGACCCCGACCAAGGGTCTCGCTGTCGGCGAGGTCGGCTACCTCATCACGGGCGTGAAGGATGTGCGCCAGTCGAAGGTTGGCGATACCGTCACCTCGAAGCTGCGCGGCGCGACCGAGGCGCTGCCCGGCTACACCGACCCGAAGCCGATGGTCTTCTCGGGCCTGTACCCGCTCGACGGCTCCGACTACCCGGTGCTGCGCGAGGCGCTCGACAAGCTCAAGCTGTCCGACGCTGCGCTGCAGTACGAGCCAGAGACCTCGGTTGCGCTCGGCTTCGGCTTCCGCTGCGGGTTCCTCGGCCTGCTGCACCTCGAGATTATTTCGGAGCGGCTGCGTCGTGAGTTCGACCTCGACCTCATCGCGACGGCCCCGTCCGTGATCTACGAGGTCCTCAAGGAAGACGGCACGGAGGTGACCGTCACGAACCCCTCTGAGTACCCCGACGGGAAGCTCGCGAGTGTCTCCGAGCCAATGGTTCGCGCTGCGATCCTCGCACCGAAGGACTACGTCGGCGCGATCATGGAACTCTGCCAGTCGCGTCGCGGCAGCCTGCTCGGTATGGAGTACCTCGGTGAGCGCGTTGAGCTCCGCTACAACATCCCCATGGGTGAGATCGTCTTCGACTTCTTCGATCACCTCAAGAGCCGTACCCAGGGCTACGCGAGCCTCGACTACGAGCCGAGCGGCTGGCAGGAGGCCGACCTCGTGAAGGTCGACATCCTGCTCCAGGGCGAAGCTGTCGACGCGTTCAGCGCGATCGTGCACCGTGACAACGCTTACGCGTACGGCACGATGATGACCGAGCGGCTGCGCAAGCTCATCCCGCGCCAGCAGTTCGAGGTGCCGATTCAGGCTGCCATCGGCGCCCGCGTGATTGCGCGCGAGAACATTCGCGCGATCCGCAAGGACGTCCTCGCGAAGTGCTACGGCGGTGACATTAGCCGTAAGCGCAAGCTCCTCGAGAAGCAGAAGGAGGGCAAGAAGCGCATGAAGATGGTGGGCCGCGTTGAGGTTCCCCAGGAAGCGTTCATTGCCGCCCTCTCGGGTGACGTCGAGGGCAAGGAAGTAACCAAGAAGTGACCGGTCCCCGCAGAAAAAGCTATACAAGCATGCCCGTCGCTTACGCGGCGATCGGCGCGTCAGACGCTGCTGATCTGCTGCGCTTTCCTCCCGACGGCTCGACGCCGTACGAGGAATCGCTGCAGCTCGGAAGCGGCTCAGAACGCTTCCTGACCGCAGCGAACCTGCTCATGACGTGGGGTGCCCACCGAGCCGCAGGTGTCGCCGTCACCGATGTTGAGCGCGGGGAGCCAGGCGAATACCTGGGAGTCCAGTTCAATGCGGGCGGGACGCCTGAACTGGGCGATGAGCCCGAGGAGCTCTTCAGCCCCGAGGGTGTCGCCTATATTCAGCCGGGAACCACTGCCACGCTCACGCCAGCAGGGAAGAACGCGCGCCCGATCATGGTCATCTCGACCGTGGACGAGCCGCAGCGGCTGGGTTTCGCCTGGGGTGACCGTGACGAGGTACCCGGCTTCGGCGAGCAGCTCATCACCGTGGAGCAGCGTGCCGACGGGACGGTGTGGGCGGTTGCCCGCGGGTTTACGTTCCTCACGAAGTCTGGTCTCATGGCTGGGATCAAGCAGCGCGCGGAGCTCCGCGATGTGGTCGAGCAGGCGCAGGCTTGCATTGCGGCGCTCGCACCGGGAGCGGCGCTTCGCAACGGCGTGACAGGAGCTGACTCCAGCACGACTGCGTCTGACTCGGCCGACACCGCGCCGCAGGAAGACTGACGATGCCGAGCGTGCTCCCTGATGGCGAGCCCGCCCCGGCAGATGGTGCGCTCCCGGAGAGCGTAGTGGCTGGCGCTGCGGACCGCGCGTTCGGCGTCTACGTGCACGTGCCGTACTGCCGCGTGCGCTGCGGCTATTGCGACTTCAACACCTATACCGCGAGTGAGCTTGGCGGCGGCGCGAGCCAGGCCGGTTATGCGGCGGAAGCTGCTCGGGAGTTGAGTTTCGGCGCGGGCGTCATGCGCACCGCTGGTCTGCCAGACCGTGAGGTCTCGACGGTCTTCTTTGGAGGTGGCACACCTACGCTGCTACCCGCGAGCGACCTCGCGATGGTGTTGGCGCGGATCCGCGACGAGTGGGGAATTGCGCCCGGTGCCGAGGTGACGACTGAGGCGAACCCGGATTCCGTAGACGAGGCGTACCTTGCCACGCTTGCGGAGGCCGGATTCACGCGGGTGAGTTTCGGTATGCAGTCTGCGGTGCCGCACGTGCTGGCGACGCTTGATCGGACGCACACGCCCGAGCGGGTACCCGTCGTGGTGGAGGCGGCTCGCGCCGTCGGCCTGCAGGTGAGTCTCGATCTCATCTACGGCACCCCGGGGGAGTCGCTCGCCGACTGGGAACGTTCGCTCGACGCAGCGCTCGCGAATGCGCCAGACCACCTGTCGGCGTACGCGCTCATCATTGAAGCCGGCACGAAGCTCGCAGGACAGATTCGCCGCGGCCAGGTCGCTGAGCCCGATGATGACCTGCACGCGGAGATGTACGAGATGCTCGACGCGCGTATGAGCGCTGCGGGCTACGACTGGTACGAGATCAGCAACTGGTCGCGTACACCGGAGACACGATCACGCCATAACCTGTCCTACTGGACGGGTGAGGACTGGTGGGGCGCCGGCCCAGGTGCGCACAGTCACATGGGTGGACTCCGCTGGTGGAACGTGAAGCATCCGCGAGCATACGCAGAGCGGATGGGGCAGGGCCTCTCGCCAGCCCACGCTCGTGAGCTCCTCACCGCAGAAGCTCGACATAGCGAGCGCGTGCTGCTCGAAACCCGCATCAGAGACGGCTTCCCGATCGAAGCTCTCAGCGAACACGGTAAGCAAGCCGTGGCGGGGCTCATTGCTGACGGGCTCATTGAAGGCCGCGCGGCGCTTGGGGTGCAGGGGGCGCAGCCGCGGATCGTGCCGACCCTTCGTGGTCGGCTCTTGGCGGACACGGTCGTCGGAAAACTGCTCGAGTAGTAGACTGGCACTCAGGTTGTTGGAGTGCCAGAAAGGGGGCGCGTGATGGTTCCGGAGCGTAGCCTCGCAGTGCTGCACGCAATTGTTAGTGACTACGTCGCGCTGAACGAGCCAGTTGGTTCGAAGTCGATCGTTGAGCGGCACTCGTTTGGGGTGTCTGCCGCGACGATCCGCAACGACATGGCGCTGCTTGAAGACGACGAGCTGATCGCCCAGACGCACACCTCGTCTGGCCGCGTGCCCACGGACAAGGGCTACCGGATGTACGTCGATACGCTCGCCAAGCTGCGGCCGATGACGGCGGCCCAGCGCTCCGCGATCGAGCGTTTCCTCGGAGAATCAAGCGATCTCGATGACGTCATGGCGCGGACGGTGCGACTGCTCTCGCAGCTCACCAACCAGGTAGCCGTCGTGCAGTATCCGTCGTTGCGGTCAGTCGCAGTTCGACACGTTGACCTTGTCGCGCTCGGTGAGAACCGGGTGCTGTGCGTGCTCATCCTTGGCAACGGGGTTGTCGAACAGCACACGACGCTCCTCCCAGCAGACCGAGCGAACGAGGCCTGGCTCAACGGTGTCCGGGAGCAGATCTCGGGATCGGTCGTCGGTCGCGACATCGATGCCGCCGATCGCGCGGTCACTGACCTTGCCGCCCGCGTGCGCGAGTGGGCGGAGCCCGCTGACGTCGAACTCGCGCTCCACGTGCTGCGCGCGGTGTCTGAGCAGCTGCAGGCGAATCGCTCAGACCGTATTGCCGTGGCCGGCGCCGCCAACCTCACCCGGCCTGGTGAATTCGCGGGATCCCTACCGACCGTGCTCGAGGCAATTGAGGAGCAGGTCACGCTGCTTCGGCTCTTCGGCGAGCTCGTACAGGATGAGCGGGAGATCG
Organism: Leucobacter sp. G161; assembly: GCF_001482305.1. Taxonomy (GTDB): domain Bacteria; phylum Actinomycetota; class Actinomycetes; order Actinomycetales; family Microbacteriaceae; genus Leucobacter. The sequence continues at coordinate 158,373 of NZ_LOHP01000060.1, read as the reverse complement.
CGTCGTCGATCGGGCGTGAGAATGAGGCCTATGGCCTCTCAGACGCCTCGATTATCGCTACGAATTACGAACAGCCGGGGGCGTCGCGACTCGGCGTGCTCGGGCCGCTCCGCATGGACTACGCCGGGAATATCCAGGCGGTTCGCGCGGTTGCCAGATATCTCAACCGATTGCTGAGCGAAGACCGCTAAACGGTTAACGGCAGTCAACGACGTTTCACACAAACCACGAACACCTAGGAGTACCACTGTGGCGGATCACTACGAGACGCTCGGCGTTTCTCGCGAAGCGAGCCTCGAAGAGATCAAGAAGGCGTATCGCAAGCTGGCCCGCCAGCTGCACCCCGATGTGAACCCCAGCGAGGAAGCCGCGGAGCGCTTCAAGAGCGTTACGCACGCATACGACGTGCTCAGCGACACCGAGCAGCGTCAGCGCTACGACATGGGTGGTTCGCAGGGCGGAGCGGGCGGCTTCGGCGATATCTTCGAGACGTTCTTCGGGGGCGGCTTCGGCGGCGGATCGCGTGGCCCGCGCTCGCGTGAGGAACGCGGCGAGGACGCACTGATCCGGGTTGACGTCAAGCTTGAAGAGGTCATCTTCGGTGTGCAGCGCGACGTCACGGTGAACACCGCTGTGCTCTGCAACGTCTGCGGCGGCAACGGCTGTCAGCCAGGCACCCACCCGGTCACCTGCGACGTGTGCCGTGGCCAGGGGCAGGTGCAGCGGGAGGTGCGCTCACTCTTCGGGAACGTCGTCACGATGCACCCGTGTGGCAGCTGCCAGGGTTACGGCACGATCATCGAGAGCCCCTGCGTTGAGTGCGCGGGCAAGGGGCGACTGCGCGAGCGTCGCACCATGCAGGTGGACATTCCATCGGGTATTGACACTGGCACGCGCATGCAGATGCGTGGCGGCGGCGAGGTAGGCCCGTTTGGTGGCCCGAACGGGGACCTGTTTATCGAGTTCCGCGTCGAGCACGACGACGTCTTCAGTCGCGACGGCAACGACCTGTTGAGCACCATGCAGGTGTCCATGACCGACGCCATCCTCGGTACTGAGGTCAATGTCGATTCGCTCGACGGTGCAGTGTCGGTTGAGGTCCCCGCCGGCACACAGTCCGGTGATCTCGTGACGGTGCGTGGCCGCGGTATCCAGGGCCTGCGCTCCACGACCCGTGGCGACCTGAAGATCGCGATGCAGGTTGCGACGCCCACGAAGCTGACTCACAAGGAAAAGTCGCTCGTGGAGCAGCTCGCGAAGCTCCGTAAGGACGAACCGCCCCACTTTGGCGAGTTCAAACAGAGCTTCTTCGGCAAGCTCCGCGATCGTTTCTTCGGCTAGTCCGTGGCAAATCTGTACTTTGCCGAGGGTCTTGCTTGCCCAGAACCGGGAGATCTTGTCACGGTTGGGGGCGACGAAGGGCGACACGCAGTGCGCGTGAGTCGGCTTCGGGTGGGCGAGCAGACCATCGTCGGTGACGGTCGTGGGCTGCGCGCTACCGGGAACGTCGAAGCAGTCGAGCGCGATAGTTTTACGTTGCGTGTGACGAGCGTCGAGGTGACGCCGCGACCCGCGCGCCGCATTGTGCTCGTGCAGGCCCTCGCAAAGGGCGACCGCGACGAGCGTGCAGTCGAGCAGGCGACCGAGTTCGGCGTCGATGCGATCATCCCGTGGCAGGCTGAGCGGTCGATCTCGCGCTGGAGCGGCGAGAAGGCTGAGAAGGGTGTCGCCAAGTGGGCCAGGATCGCTCGCGAGGCATCGAAACAGTCAATGCGGGCGTGGATCCCTGAGGTGCACGCTCCGAAGACGACTGCGGAGCTGTTGGCCACGGACGGGCACCTGCTCGTACTGCACCCGCGTGGTGAGTCGCGGCTCAGTGCGTGGCTCCCCAGCGACGACCGTGATGTCTTTCTCGTTGTCGGACCCGAGGGCGGACTGAGCGAGACGGAACTCGCCGAGCTTGGCGGTTCCGTAGCGGTGACAGGGGACCGGCGCATTGTGCTGCTCGGAGATGATGTGCTGCGCACCTCCTCTGCGGGGCCCGCGGCGCTGGCGGTGCTGAACACCGCGCTGGGTCGCTGGTGAGGATCCTTGATTACCGGCGCCTTGCGGTGAACACACCGTTCGCCCGTCAAGATTGGGTCCCCGCGCCCCGCCGCGGGTCGGTAGACTGAAGCGCATGGCTGCAGAGACTGTATTTGGCAAGATCATCTCGGGTGAGATCCCGACGACGTTCCTCGCGGAAACCGATCGCGTTGTCGCGTTCCCCGATATCAATCCGCAGGCTCCGGTGCACATTCTCGTGATCCCGAAGTCAACCGAGTACGCGAACGTCACCGAGCTCGCCGCTGGCGACCCGACGCTGCTCGCAGAAATGGTCGCCGTTGCAAAGCAGCTCGCGGCCGAGCACGCAAACGGTGAGTACCGATTGATCTTTAACAACGGCGCGAGCGTCGGCCAGACCGTCTTCCACGTGCACGCGCACATCATTGCAAATCTTGAGGAGCGATCCCTCGTTGGGTTCTGAACCAGACTCACCACACACAGCTGCCGTCTCAACGGACGGAGTCGCCCGGCCCGAGCCGCAGCTCGAGCGAACGGTGACGCTTACCGGCGTCGAACTCGCGTCATTTCTCGGTCACCGTGACCAGCTCCTCGCTGACCTCGAAACCCAGCATCCCAACGTCGTCTTTAACGCCCGCAATGACGTGCTGTCGATCCGCGGCGAGACGAGCGCGGTGCGGGCGGCCGAGGAACTCGTGCGCGAGATCCTCGAGCTCGCCAGGCGCAGCGGCACCGTCTCCAGCACCGACGTGCGATCGATCGCGCGGATGGTGCGCGACGGCAACGGTCCGCGCGCGGCGATCACGCTGAGCGAACCGATTCTCACGGTTCGGGGCAACGCGGTGCGCCCGCAAACGCAGGGGCAGCGCGACTACGTCGATGCAATCGAGCAGAACACGATCGTGTTCGGCATCGGTCCCGCCGGAACCGGAAAAACCTATCTCGCGATGGCGAAGGCCGTGCAGGCGCTGCAGCGCCGCGAGGTCTCAAAGATCGTGCTCACGCGGCCCGCTGTAGAAGCTGGCGAGCGGCTCGGGTACCTGCCTGGCAGCCTCGAAGACAAGATCGATCCGTATCTCCGGCCGTTGTTCGACGCGGTCGGTTCGATGATGGATCAGGATCTCGTCCCGAAGCTGCTCGCGAACGGCACGATCGAGGTCGCCCCGCTCGCATACATGCGCGGGCGCACCCTCAACGAGGCATTCGTGATCCTCGACGAGGCACAGAACACGACCCCCGAACAGATGAAGATGTTCCTCACCCGACTCGGGTACGGGTCGAAGATGGTCGTCACCGGGGACATGACGCAGGTCGACCTGCCGGTGAAGCAGAGCGGCCTTCGCGTCGTGAGTGGCATCCTGCGCGGTGTCGACGATATTCACTTTTCCGAGCTGACCGCCGACGACATTGTCAGGCACAGCCTCGTCGGTCGCATCGTTGACGCCTACGCGGCGTTCGATGAACGATCAGCCACAGACCAGCACACCACCGAGGGGAAGCGCGACCGATGAGCGTCGAGATCAACAACGAATCAGGGGTCGCCGTCGGCGAAGACCGGCTGCAGCGACTCGTGGGCTTCGTGCTCGAGTCGATGTACGTGCATCCGGACACCGAGCTCAGCCTGATGTTCGTCGACGAGGCAGCGATCGAGCAGCTGCACGTCCAGTGGATGGACGAGCCCGGCCCGACAGATGTCTTGAGCTTCCCGATGGACGAGCTCCGCCCCGGGCGCCCGGATGCGGCTTCGCCGGCCGGTCTGCTTGGCGATATCGTGGTCTGCCCGCAGATCGCGCTGATGCAGGCTGATGCCGCCGGGCACTCCCTCGAGCAGGAACTCACCGTGCTCGTGACGCACGGCATGCTCCACCTGCTCGGGTTCGACCATGGAACTCCCGACGAGGAGGCTGAGATGTTCGGCCTTCAGCGGGATCTCGTGCTGTCGTTCAGTACCCGAGAACGGTGAGCTCGATGAGCGACCAAGATCTTCCTCCGCTATTTGAGCGGGCCAGCACGGCGGTGCGACGTATCGCCGAGCGTGTGGCCCTCGGTCGCGGTCGGGTTCGTGACGAGCAGCAGCTGCTCTCGATGGTGGATCAGGCGACCGAGCTCGACCTTCTTGAAGAGGGGGATCGCGATTACATCCACTCGATCGTTGAGTTCGGTGACACCCTCGTGCGCGAGGTCATGGTGCCCCGCACCGACATGGTCACGGTCGACTCCGATGTCTCCGTGCGCGACACCCTCGAACTGCTGCTCAACGCTCGCCACTCGCGCGTGCCCGTCATTGGGGACGACGTAGACGAGGTGCTCGGCGTGGTCTACCTCCGCGACGCGAGTAGCTTCGTGCTGCGCCGGCCGGAAGAGTCTGAGGAGTCGCCCGCGACCCGCATCATGAAGCCTGCAATGTTCGTCCCCGAGGTGCAGCGCGCCGACAAGCTCCTACGGCGGATGCAGCATGAGTCAAACCATCTTGCCCTCGTGGTCGACGAGTACGGTGGCATCTCCGGCCTCGTGACGCTCGAGGACCTCATCGAGGAAGTGATCGGCGACATTAGCGACGAGCACGATCGGGAGGCCCCCGAGGTCGTCGAAGAGGCCCCGGGGCTGTACCTCGTGAGCGCGATGCTCCCGATCGACGACCTCGGCGAGCTTTTCGATCTCGAGCTCGATGACGAAGAGGTCGATACTGTTGGTGGGCTGTTCGCGAAGTGGCTCGGGAGGCTCCCAGAGGTGGGAGACCGAGTGACGGGCGAGGGCATCGAACTTGAGGCGATCGACACCGAACGCCGACGCAAACGACTTATCACGGCGCGCGCCCGCGCGGTGCAGGAACCCGCGGACACCGCGAACGGAACAATGATTGAGGACACAGCATGACCACATCTGCAGCAGACACCCCAGAGGTGCCCCAGGTCGCATACGGAACGGCACTTCCCGAGGGCACTGAATTCCGGGCTGGCTTCGTGTCCTTCGTTGGCCGACCGAACGTCGGCAAGTCAACGCTCACGAACGCGATCGTCGGCGAAAAGATCGCCATCACGAGCCCGAAGCCGCAGACGACGCGACGGGCGATCCGCGGTATTGCGCACCGCCCAAACGGGCAGCTCATCATCGTCGACACCCCGGGCATCCACCGGCCGCGCACGCTGCTCGGGGAGCGCCTCAACGCGCTCGTCGAAGCCACGCTCGGCGACGTCGACGTGATTGGGTTCTGTGTCCCGGCCAACGAGAAACTCGGGCCGGGAGATCGCTTCATTAACGACCGCCTGAACGACTTCCCGCGTGCCAAGAAGGTGGCCATTCTCACGAAGGTTGACGAGGCGTCCAAGGATGAGATCTACGACCAGCTCGTGCGACTCGGCGAGCTGCGCGAGTGGGACTCCGTCGTGCCCGTATCGTCGGTGACGAACGACCAGCTCGACATTCTGAGCGACGAGCTGTTGAAGCTCATGCCGGTCTCGCCGCCACTGTACGAAGACGAGGCGTCGACCGACGAAACCGAGGACGAGCGGATCGCCGAACTCATCCGCGAGGCCGCGCTGCGCGAAGCACGCGAGGAGCTTCCGCACTCGCTCGCGGCCACGGTGGACGACCGCGAAGAACGCGAGCCTGAGAACGAGGGCGAACAGGGACTCCTCGAGCTCTACGCATCGCTGTACGTTGAGCGCGACAGCCAGAAGGGCATCGTCATCGGAAAGGGCGGCTCGCGGCTCCGCCAGATCGGCGAAGACGCCCGCCGCGAGATTGAAGCGCTCCTCGGGCGCCGCGTGTACCTCTCGCTGCGCGTGAAGGTGCTCAAGGAGTGGCAGCGCGATCCGAAGGCACTCGGGCGTCTCGGTTTCTAACCGCGAGGCGCCCGCGGTAGTTCCATGCACGGACCTCGGCAAGAACAGACTCGGTGGAGCGCAGCGAGCCCCTTCTCGCTCCGGCCAGCGCACTCTCGAGGTCGAGGATCCCCGGCCTGAACTGCTCATGAGCCATGACCTCAGCGAAGTCAGGAGTGATGTGCAGTACAAGGCCCATGACCTCGCTGAGGTCATGGCAGGTGAGCGTGCGTACTCGCTGAGGTTTGTGCCTGCAACTGTGAGGAGCCGGGTGGCTTCGCTGGGGATCCAACGTGTGGGCGGCGTGCAGGGGAACCACTCCCGGCAGGCCGCCCACTGTGCTGTGTGCCCTACGCGCGGCGCCGCTTCCGAGCCACGAGTGCGAGAGAACCCGCACCGAGCAGAGTGGCGAGCGCAGCGAGGGTAACAGCAAGCGCCGGCTGATCGCTCGCGCCTGTGGCCGCGAGCTTCGCGGACCCCTGCTGCGGCGTGCTGCCCTTGCCAGTGTCAGTCTTGCCGCCGCCGTTGCCGCCGTTGCCGCCGTTGCTGTTGCCGTTGTCTGGGCCATCGGTGTCTGGCCCGTCAGTCCCGTCGTCCGTGACCGGGGGCGTGAACACCGTTCCGGCCTGAAGCGCGCCCGACTTTGCGCCGTCGGTGAACCACCAGACGGGGCGCTGAGACTGTGCGGTTGCGGACTTCGCTGCTGCGTTCGTGGTGAGCGCGGCGGGCGACGTCGCGAAGCCCTCGTTGTTGGTGTTCGGGAGCCCCTCCGGGCGGTCGAAGTGAGTGAGCTCTGGCTTGTCGGTGCCGTTGAGTGCGAAGAACGCCGTGGCCCCGTTGCAGCCGTCGTCGCAGACGGCCCACAGACCACCCTTCACCGTGTCCCAGTCGAGAGCCATGACCCCTGCGAGCTGCGGCTTCAGTTCGGCAACACGCTGGACGGTGCCGTCAGTGTTGAGCGCGAGCGCGAAGACCTGGCCACCGTCCTCGACTGCGACGAAGAAGAGCCCGTCCCCGTGGCCCGGGTAGCTCGCGGGGGAGTACGGGGCTCCGGTGTTCGCGTCGAAGAGTTTGCCTTCGAGGTCGGCATCCGCCACCCACTCGACGGCCTCGATGCCGAGGTTGGCGCTGACTGCGGGCAGGATCTCGGTGACATCCCACTCCTGCGTCGCAACGACATCGGGTCCGGGCGCGTTCGGATCGACCTTGAGTACCGTGTTCTGGTTCACTCCCTTGGTGCCGTTGTCACGTTCGGAAGCGAGGTAGAGGAAACCATCACCGGCGACCGTGATGCCCTCTGTGTCCGGACCCTTCGCGCTGGGGTTCGACGCGTCGCGCTGGAAGCGGACCCGCTTACCCTGTTCCCAGCCCGGGGCGAAGGTGACGGTGCCGTCTGCCTGCGCATTGAGCTTCCAGAAGCGGCCCTCGCCGTTGTCGACCGCCCAGAGTGCGACGCCGGAGGGCGTGAGCTGGGTATCGAGGCCAGAAGAGTCCTCGCGGAACATGGGCGTCGAATCGATGACGCGGGTTGTTGCCGATCCCGGCCAGGCAAGCGTGTCCGCTGGGGTCTCGGGGCCCGGCCCAGGATCGGGGTTCGTTGCGCACCGGTTCGGCTCGCCCGGTGTCGGATGTGCGAGTACGAAGCTGCCTTCGCCTGCGACACAGCGGGCGAGCGTTGCGAGCGCTGCGTCGCCGTCGATCACCGCGTGGCCCTCCCACGCGAGCGTGTCATCGATCAGTGATGCGTCCGGCGCAAAGAGCCGGATTCGATCGGCGCTGCCGATCCCGATCGCGTCGCCGAACGCGCCGGGGGACTGCCCGATTTTGCCCTGAGTGTCGGCCGCGACGACGAGGTACTCACCGGGGGCGATGCTGATTCCCGCCGGAAACTTCCAGCTGTGATCGTCGGAGTTGTCACGCAGCTCGTATCCCGCAAGATCGAGCGCTGTGCTGCCGGTGTTGACGAGCTCAACCCAGTCTGCCGGCTGTGAGTCAACCTCGCTGAGGAATACGCTGCCAGGGGCGGGCGTTGCAAAGATGTTTGCGGCGCCGCGTGTTGGCTCGCTGGTTGCCTCCCACTCGCCTGCCTCGGTGATCCCGAAGGTGACGGGCGCGTGCGCTGTCCAGCTGTAGCTGTCGACGAGCGCACCCGAGGTGTCGAAGAGCCGAGCCGAGTCAGCCTTGCCGAGCCCGAAGTCAAAGCCGACAGCTGAGCTGCCCTTCTGGAGCTCATCGAGGACGAGGTAGCCGCCCGGCGCGATGATGCTGCCCTCGGGAAGCAGGTAGCTGTGCGTGTCGTCACTGTCCCTGAACGTGTACCCGGAGAGATCCACCGCGGTGGGCGCTGGATTGAAGAACTCGACCCAGTCTCCTGGAGTTCCGTCTGAGGATTCGACCTCGGAGATGCGGGGGCCGGTGAGCTGGTCCGCGGTCGGCGTGAGGGGCGCGGCGGTTGCGGTCGATGGCAACGCGAGGACTGATGCTGTGATGAGTGCGGCGGTGCAGCCGGCAAGAATGTGACGCTGAGGCACGGAGGTTCCTTTGGACTTAAATCGGGACAAGGCCAGCCTCATCTCAGCAGTTCAAGGCAACGTTCTCGCGTCGCTTCGGTGACTCGCGGGTGAACGACGCCCGTGTGCACCATAGAATTCTTCTATGAACGCAGTAAACACGCCAATTGATGACGCTATGGCAGCGGTGCTTTCCGGCACCGGCTCCGTGATCATGATCGCCTTCTACGTCGTCTTCGTGATTGCGGCATGGCGCATGTTCACCAAGGCCGGGTACGCGGGCATTCTCGCACTCATCCCGATTGTGAACGTGATCCTCATCGTGAAGATCGCAGGGTACTCAGCGTGGATGTCGCTGCTCTACATCATCCCGATCGTGGGCTTCATTTTCGCGATCTTTGTCGCGCTGCGCCTCGGAACAAACTTTGGCAAGGGCGCGGCCTTCTCCGTCTTCCTGCTCTGGATGTTCCCGATCATCGGATACTTCATCATCGGACTTGGCGACGCGCGCTACGTTCCGCGCCGCCACTAAGCAGCCCGTGGGCGGAGGCTAGCGCCCGCCGCTAAAGCCTCCGCCTCCGCCGCCGCCCGCGAACCCGCCGCCGGTGGAGCCACCAGCACTCGACGAGGTGTAACTCACCGCGTTCGTGACAGAATCCGTGTAGCGCGAGAGCGACGTCGATAGGTTTGCGAAGCCGTGCATCGCGATGCCCGGATACCAATAGGGTACGTATGCGGGTTCGGCACTGTAGCGCACCTCGAGCACCTTCGCCCACTCCTTCTCGAGGTTGAAGAGCATCGCATACGGGAGCAGCCGCTCATACAGATGGATCACGGCGCCGCCGTCAGCCTCGCTCCGTTCGGCGCCCGAGAACGACTGCAGCATGGTGATGCGGTCTTCTTCGGCAACCGTGATGAACAGGCGCACTCCCTCGAGCTACTCGCGTGTCTCAGCACCGAGTCGAGTGTGCACGGTGTGCTTCGCGAGTCCGTAGAACGCGCTCACCCCGAGGAAGACCCCGCCAAAGAGGAACAGCAGGGGAAGCGGGGATCCGCGGAACACGAGGCCCAAGACACCGAAGACGACGAGTGCGAGACTGATCGCGAGCGTCGCGTACCCGAGGGCGCGACCGCCAGGCGCGTACGCTTTCTCGAGATAGCCGCGGGCCTGCGCCGCCGCGGTTCCCGCGCTCGTGAGCGACGTCATCTTCTCCGCGAACGCTGTGCTCTCCTTGGGGAGCGTCATCTCAGCTCCCGGCACTGCTCCCGGTACGAGCGCCTGCAGCGTGAGCATGTCGAGTTGGTCCACAGCGCGCGACGGATCAACGACGCGAACAACCTGCGTCTTCTTCTTCTTTTTCTTGCCCGTCGGCTCGCCGTCTTCCAACCGGGTCGCCCCAATCACCGCGAGGTGGATGATCTGCGGGGTCGCTGCCGGCTGGACCGCGCTTCCGACAATCGGCCCCGCAATGAGCGGCGGCAAATCGGCAGGGACGTCGTACTGGGCGACGATCGTTCCCCGGCCGCTGCGGCGCTGCCGACGGAAGCGACTCACCATCACCACCCCCGTCGCCGCTGAGGCGAGCCCGGCGCCTCCGACGATGAGGGGGAGCCCGTCGAGCGCGAAGTTCGGCAGTCGCTCAGGCGGCTGGACGACGCTACCCGGTGCCATGCCGACGGCAACCGTCACTCCCTGCTCGGGGCCGAGCGACAGGCCTGACAGGGACACCGGGTCAGCCTCGGTTCCGGTGCCCCCGATGGCGCACTCGTCCTCGCTGTGTGGTGCGCCCACATAGCAGCGCATATTCCCGGTCATTGCGGTCTGGAGCTCGGGCGCGAAGACGAGGTCGGCGCTGAACTGCTCGATTGGCTGCTGGTGCTCGAAGTCCATGATGTCCCAGTAGAACTCGTCGGCTGCACCGTCGTCCCTCGCGAGCACGACATCGGAGATCGTGTAGCTGATCACGTAGGTCTGGAGGCCGTGGACATAGGTATCGTCACCGACAAGCACGATGCGAAAGCCGTCTTCCTCATCGATCTCAAACGGGACGGGCGCACCGGTCGGGTCCGTGACCGTGAAATCGCGAGGATTCGTGTTGACGTTCTCGTAGCTGACAGGAACGCCGCGCACGATGCCGCGGTTCTGGTCCGTCTCAGGGAAGCGGGGTGACACCGTCTCAGTCACCTGTGCCACCGCACGGCCGTTCTCGTCTGTGCCTACGTCGTATGAGACGTGCCAGGCATCGTAGGTAAAATCTTCAACATCGGCGTGAGCCGGAGAAGCCGCGACAGCGGTGACGGCAGCGAACCCAACCGTTGCGAGCAGAAGCGAGCCGATTCGGAAATGTTTTCGCATATGCCCCAGATTACGCTAAACTCATCCCATGCTGTTCGGCTCGCTTCTTCTTAGCTGCCGCGACGAGTCCTCGACTTCGAACTAATTCAGTCTCAGGCCTCCCTCGTCGCGGTGTTTGTGTTTGGCTGAGCGAACGTAACGAAGAAGGACACGTCATGAAGAACACGCAACAGCCCTCTGGTATGCCGATCCACCGCTACCGCCCGTACCACGAGATCATTCCGGTCGATCTGCCCGACCGCACGTGGCCGACGAAGCAGATCACCGAGGCGCCGCGCTGGTGCGCTGTCGATCTCCGCGACGGTAACCAGGCCCTCATCGACCCGATGAGTCCCGAACGCAAGCGCGTCATGTTCGACCTGCTCGTGCAGATGGGCTACAAGGAGATCGAGGTTGGCTTCCCGTCGGCGAGCCAGACCGACTTCGAGTTTGTTCGTCAGCTCATTGAAGAAGACGCGATCCCTGACGACGTCACGATTCAGGTGCTCACCCAGGCGCGCGAACACCTCATCACCCGGACCTACGAGTCGCTCATTGGGGCGAAGCAGGCGATCGTGCACCTGTACAACTCGACGTCGATCCTGCAGCGCGATGTTGTCTTCCGCTCCGACCGCGAGGGCATTAAGCAGATGGCCATCGAAGGCGCGAAGCTCTGCAAGGCCGCCGAGTCGATCTGCCCAGACGTTGACGTCTACTACGAGTATTCGCCCGAGTCCTACACCGGCACTGAACTCGATTACGCGGTTGAGGTCTGCAATGCCGTACTCGAGGTTTTCGAGCCGACTCCTGAGCGCAAAGTCATCATCAACCTGCCGTCGACCGTCGAGATGGCCACCCCGAACGTGTATGCCGACTCGATCGAGTGGATGGGGCGACACCTCAACCATCGCGAGAACGTCATCATCTCGCTGCATCCGCATAACGACCGCGGCACCGCGGTCGCCGCGGCCGAGCTCGGCTACATGGCCGGCGCAGACCGCATCGAGGGCTGCCTCTTCGGAAACGGCGAGCGCACCGGCAACGTCGACCTTGTCGCCCTCGGCATCAACATGTTCACGCAGGGTATCGACCCGATGATCGATTTCTCGCGCCTCGACGAGGTGCGCCGCACCGCCGAGTACTGCAACCAGCTCCGTGTGCCCGAGCGCAGCCCCTGGGCCGGCGACCTCGTGTATACCGCTTTCTCGGGTTCGCACCAGGACGCGATCAAGAAGGGCTTCGAGCGGATGCAGGCCGATGCAGACGCTGCCGGGGTCTCGATCGATGACGTCGAGTGGGCGGTGCCGTACCTCCCGGTCGATCCCAAGGATCTCGGTCGCTCGTACGAGGCCGTCATCCGCGTGAACTCACAGTCCGGCAAGGGCGGGGTCGCCTACCTGCTGAAGACTGATCACTCGCTTGACCTCCCGCGCCGGCTGCAGATCGAGTTCAGCTCGGTCGTGCAGGGCGTCACTGATTCTGAGGGCGGCGAGGTCTCGAGCGACGCCATCTGGAGCATCTTCCAGGACGAATACCTGCCGTCAGCGGGAGCCGACGGCGTCGAGCGCTGGGGCCGCTACGAGCTCTTCCGCACGTCGACGGTGAGCGCCGGAGACGGTGTGACCGAGCTCACGGTTGAGTACCGTGACGGTGATGAGCAGCGCGAAGACACATCCCGGGGCAACGGGCCTGTCGATGCGTTCATCAACAATCTCAATTCCTCCGGGCATGCTGTGACACTGTTCGACTACGTTGAGCACGCGATGAGCGAGGGCGGGGACGCCGTCGCTGCCGCCTACGTTGATCTTGAGGTCGACGGGCAGCGACTTTGGGGCGTCGGGATTGACCCCGATACAAGCCGCGCCACGCTCAAGGCAATCGTGTCGGCCGTGAACCGGTCTGTGCGGAACGGCGTAGCCGAGCGCGAACAGGTCGCCGCCGCCGTCTAGGAAGCGGTCTCGCAGCGGGGTCAGCGGCGTGCCGTTGGCCCCGCTGTTGCATTGGCCGAACGGCAAGATGTGCTCGCGTATCGGTTCGGACATATGTTCGAATGGCCGGTGTGGCGCGTCGGGTATTGCGGCTCACTCGCCATATGCTTAGCGTGTGATTGCTTCGTTACGCGGTGAGGTGCTGGCTGCCGGTGCTGGTTGGGTTGTGCTCGGAGTCGGCGGTGTCGGCATGCGCGTCGAGGTCCCCAGTGGGCGAACGGCGCAGCGAACACCGGGGGAGCAGCTGTTCCTGCACACATCCCTCATCGTTCGCGAGGATTCGCTGACACTCTACGGGTTCGATACCGAGGCCGAGCTCGCGCTCTTCGGGATCCTCATCGGTGTCTCAGGCGTTGGGCCTCGCTCAGGGCTCGGCGTGTTGTCCGAACTCTCGCCAGGCGAGGCCGTGCGCGCCGTTGCCGCAGAAGACGACAAGCCATTCCGGAAGGTCTCTGGGATTGGGCCGAAGACCGCGAAGCTGATTACGGTCTCCCTGGCCGGCAAGCTCGCCGGCCTTGAGCTTGATGCCACAGACGCGAGTCCCGTCGCCGTGGATCCGGACGAGGCCCTCACCGAAGAGGTGACCGAGGGGCTGCAGGGACTCGGCTGGAATGAACCCGAGGCTCGGCAAGCCGTGCTGGATGCGCGCGACGCAGGCGCGGAACTGTCGAACGCACAGCTGCTGCGAGCTGCCCTTGCGCTCCTGCAGCGGGGTCGCCGATGAGCGCGCCACTGTCGGGAGAGCTATCGCCACAGGCGATGCCGACCGAGGTGAGTTACGAAGGCGCCCTCCGACCCGGTTCGCTTGCTGAGTTCGTCGGGCAGGAGAAGGTCCGCGAGCAGCTGGGATTATTGCTTGGCGCAGCTCAGATCGAGTCGCGGACGCCCGACCATATCCTGCTCGCTGGTCCACCCGGCCTGGGCAAAACGACCCTGTCGATGATTGTGGCCACCGAGCTGGGGGTGCCGCTGCAGCAGACATCGGGCCCGGCGATCCAACATGCCGGCGATCTCGCTGCCGTGCTGTCCGCCCTGACACCCGGTGAGGTGCTCTTTATTGACGAGATCCACCGCATGGCTCGCAGCGCCGAAGAGATGCTCTACCTCGCGATGGAGGACTTCAAAGTCGACATCATGGTCGGCAAGGGGGCCGGTGCCACGTCGATCCCGCTCGAGCTCTCCCCATTCACGCTCGTCGGCGCGACCACTCGCGCCGGGTTGCTCCCGAACCCATTGCGTGATCGCTTCGGATTTACCGCGCACCTGGAGTATTACGCAAACAGCGAGCTCGAGGGCGTTCTTACCCGCGCCGCCGGGCTGCTCGATTTTCCTATCGATACCGCTGGGGTGGTGGAGATCGCCGGCAGGTCGCGGGGAACCCCGCGTATTGCGAACCGGCTGCTCAGACGCGTGCGCGACTACACCCTCGTCCACGGCACCCAGCCAGACGCGAGGTCCGTGCGCGCTGCGCTCTCGCTCTACGACGTCGACGATCACGGCCTCGACCGGCTCGATCGCGAGGTACTCCGGATTATCGTTGAGCGCTTCGCCGGCGGGCCCGTCGGCTTGTCGACGCTCGCCGCATCCGTGGGGGAGGAAGCCGAGACCATCGAGGCGGTTGTCGAGCCGTTTCTCATGCGGGCTGGACTCATAGCCAGGTCCCCGCGCGGGCGGATCGCAACCTCGCTTGGCTGGGCGCATCTCGGGATCGTGCCACCTCCTGTATAGAGTGCTGCCGCTCGCAGGAAACCCCGCTAGACTTGTGCGGTCCGTGCGTGTTCAAGGGCGCGCTCCACAATCTTTGAAAGGGTCAACGCCTCATGGATCCGATGACACTCATTATGCTCGGCCTCGTCGCCGTGCTTATCTTCTTCATGTTCCGCAACAGCAAGAAGCGCCAGGCGCAGATGGCAGAGATGCAGAACAACATGCAGCCGGGAGCAGAAGTGATGCTCCAGTCGGGCATTTTTGGCACGATCCTCTCGGTCGATGAAGAAGAGAACCGAGTGACCGTCATGAGCGGTACGAGCACGCTCGTCGTGCACCGTAACGCAGTCGGCCAGGTTGTTACCCCGGTTGATGCTCCCGTCGAGGAGAGCGAAGCATCGGTGCTCGCTCCCGACGACGACCCCGAGTTCGGCGAGCGGTTCACCGCTGCCGATGACGCACCGGCAACCGGTGACACCTCCGCAGACCTCGACGGCACTCCCGCAGCTGAGAAGAGTGAAGACAAGAACTCCGACAAGGAGTAAGTAATCGACGGTGCGGCTTGTCGCACCGATATCTGAAAGCGAGACATCTGTCTTGGCAAAACGATCCGTCGCGCCTGCAGTGCGGAGTGCACGTCGCTCCCTCATCTTCCTGTTGGCCATCATTGTCGGGCTCACAGGCCTCATCACACTCGGCGTCTATCGCAGCGATGCGACCTGGACCCCCAAACTCGCGCTTGATCTGCAGGGTGGTACCCAGATCCTGCTGGCTGCAAACCAGAACGACGGCAAGGCCGTCACCGGTGAGCAGCTCGACCAGGCCGTATCCATCCTCCGCCAGCGCGTGAACGCCTCCGGCGTCTCCGAGGCCGAGATCACCACGCAGGGCAGCAACCACATCTCGGTTGCGATCCCAGGCAAGGTCGACGACGAGACACTGCAGCGCATTCAGGCGTCGGCAGCGCTCGACTTCCGCGGCGTGTTCGTTGAAGCGCCGGCCACCGCAGGGGTCGTCCCTGAGAACGGCGAGTCCATCGAGGGCGCGGACGGGGAAGCCCCGGCCGACGCGGAAGCTCCCGCGGCCGGTGAAGCTCCAGCAGCCGACACCGGTGACGCTGAGGCAGCGCCTGCCGGCGATGCGGATGCTGAGGCAGACCCCGCAGCTGCAGGCGACCGCTACCCGGATCCGCTCCCGACAGATCCCGCGGATCAGGCCTGGCTCACCCCGGCCCTGCTCGAAGACTTCGCCGCGTTCACGTGCACCTCGGACAGTGCGCTTGAAGTCGCGAACGCTCCAGCTGACAAGCCGCTCATCACGTGTGATGAAACCGGCATGCTCAAGTACATCGTGGGTCCCGTCGAACTCACCGGTGATGTCATCACCGACGCAGTGGCTCAGCAGCAGTCCATCCAGGGCGGCGGTGGCACCACCGGCCTGTGGGAAGTCGCGATCACGATGAACAAGCAGGGAGCCAAGGAGTTCGGCAAGGTGAGCACCCGCCTGTTCGGGCAGCAGCCACCGCTGAACCAGTTCGCCTTCGTGCTCGACGGCAAGGTGCTCTCTGCGCCGACGATGAACGCACAGATCCTCGACGGTCGCCCCGCGATCTCCGGCAACTTCACCAAGGAGTCGTCGCAGGTGCTCGCTGACCAGCTGAAGTTCGGCGCGCTGCCGATGAGCTTCACGGTGCAGAGCCAGGAAGACATTTCTTCGACGCTCGGCTCGAACCAGCTCATTGGTGGCCTCATCGCCGGCCTCATCGGGCTTGCGCTCGTCGTGGTGTACTCGCTGTTCCAGTACCGACTGCTCGGCACACTCACCATCGCTTCGCTTGGTGTCGCCGCGATCCTCACCTACCTGCTGCTCACGTTCTTCTCGTGGCGCCAGGGCTACAGGCTGTCGCTCGCTGGTGTCGCCGGTATCATCGTGGCGATCGGCTTCACGGCCGACTCGTTTATCGTGTACTTCGAGCGCATCCGCGACCAGCTGCGTGACGGCTTCGGCATCACCGCCGCAGTCGAGGGCGGGTGGAAGCGAGCGCTTCGCACGATCCTCGCATCGGACGGCGTGAACCTGCTCGCTGCAGTCGTGCTCTTCGTCCTTGCGGTTGGCAACGTGAAGGGCTTCGCGTTCACGCTCGGCCTCACCACGATCGTCGACGTGATTGTGGTTGCGCTGTTCACCCACCCGATGATGACGCTGCTTGCCCGCACCAAGGTCTACAGCGGAGGGTACCGGTTCTCCGGGCTTGACCCGCGTCAGCTTGGCGCGGTGTACCAGGGCCGGGCACGGTTCCAGGAGCCTGTAGCGGCGACGAAGAGCAGTGCCAAGAAGGTCGCGAAGAGTCGCGGCGAGGCAGAGCGTCGTCAGACAATCGCCGAGCGCAAGGCAGCTGAGACCGCCGGCGCAGGAAAGGAAGGCTGACATGGCCCGCTCATTCGCTGAACTCGGCAATGCCCTGTACACCGGGGAGAAGTCGATTGACTTCGTCGGCAAGCGCAAGATTTGGTACGCGGTCTCCGCGCTGCTCATCATCATCGCCATCGCCGGCCCCTTCCTTCGAGGTGGGTTCCAGCTCGGCATTGAATTCACCGGTGGCAGCCAGTTCCAGGTTCACGTCTCAAACAGTGCCGACCGGGACCCCGCGGTCGCGGAGCAGGCAGTAGCAGAGGCGTTGCCTGGGAGCGCTCCCCGTATTTCAGTACTCGGCCAAAACGAGGTCCGCGTGCAGACAGAGGCACTCGACGACGCCCAGAACAAGGCCGTCACCGAGGCGCTCGCTGCTGGCTACGGGATCGACGCGGACGAGGTGACCTACTCGTTCATCGGCCCCGTTTGGGGGCAGGATATTACGAAGCAGGCGCTCATCGCGCTCGTCGTCTTCATTCTGTTGGCCGCGCTCGTGATGGCAATCTACTTCCGGACGTGGAAGATGTCGCTCGCCGCGATGCTCGCGCTCTTCCACGACCTCATCATCACGGCCGGAATCTACGGTCTCGCCGGGTTTGAAGTGACGCCGGCAGCCATGATTGGCTTCCTCACGATCCTGGGCTACTCGCTCTACGACACCGTGGTGGTGTTCGATAAGATTCGTGAAAACACGAGCCCGGGTGAACTCAGTGACCTTCGCACCTACGGCGAGGCGGTCAACCTTGCGGTGAACCAGACGCTCGTCCGATCGATCAACACGTCGGTCGTTGCACTGCTTCCTGTCGCATCGATTCTGTTCGTCGGAGCAGGATTCCTCGGGGCAGGCACGCTGCGCGACATCTCGCTCGCGCTGTTCATCGGCATTATCGCCGGCGCCTACTCGACGATCTTCGTCTCCGCTCCCGCATATGCGCACCTGCGTGCGGGGGAGAAGGAGATCCAGGAACGCGATGAGCGCATCCTGCGCCAGCGTGCGAAGCAGGACGAAACCGAGGTGGTTGCTGCGACCACGTAGCAGCACCGTTTCGGGCGAGCGTGACGCTTGCCGCGCAGCACAGGGAGATCGCCGTTTCGGGGGCGGTCTCCCTTCGCCGTTGTGGCGGGGCGACAGCGGCGGCCGTGTTTCCGGAGAGAAACGCCGGGGCGTCACGCGGTCGATTCAAGGAATGCATGCACCCTGGTGTAGCGTTTGAGAAGTTGAGGAGGCTGCAGTGGTGAGTTCGGATGCGACACAAGCGAGTGCAACTTCGCTGCGCCGGTTGGTGCCGCGAATCTTCTCTCGGGGCGCCACGCACGGTGCCATCGAAGAGGTGATGCGCACGGTTCGAGCCAACTATCCGCGGGCCGATCTCTCCGTTATCTCACGGGCATACGACGTCGCCGAGCGCGCTCATCGCGGCCAGAAGCGCAAGAGCGGCGAGCCCTACATCACGCATCCGATTGCTGTCTCCAAGATTCTTGCCGACCTCGGCGTCGCCCCGGTGGCGATAGCGGCCTCGTTGCTGCACGACACCGTCGAAGACACCGACTATTCACTCGACGAGCTCACACGCGACTTCGGCGAGGAGATCGCGATGCTCGTTGACGGCGTCACGAAGCTCGACAAGGTCAAGTACGGCGACTCGGCGCAGGCAGAGGCTGTCCGCAAGATGGTTGTCGCGATGTCGAAAGATATTCGCGTGCTCGTCATCAAACTCGCTGACCGCCTGCACAACGCGCGGACCTGGGGATTTGTCTCCGGTGACTCAGCAAAGCGCAAGGCCCAAGAGACGCTCGAGATCTACGCACCGCTTGCGCACCGCCTGGGTATTCAGTCGATGAAGACGGAGCTTGAGGATCTCTCTTTCGCCGTCCTGAAGCCGAAGCTGTACGCCGAGATCGAGAATCTCGTCAAGCGACGCAACCCGCAGCGCGACGAACTCGTCGGGAAAGTGATCGGGTCGATCGACGCGGATCTTCGGGAGTCCCGGATCAAGGGTGAGGTCACCGGCCGCCCCAAGGAACTGTATTCGATTTATCAAAAGATGATCGTTCGTGGTCGCGACTTCGACGACATCTACGACCTCGTCGGGATTCGGGTACTCGTGAACTCGATCCGCGACTGCTACGCCGTTCTCGGTGCAGTGCACGCGCGGTGGACGCCCATTCCCGGACGATTCAAGGACTACATCGCGACTCCGAAGTTTAATCTGTACCAGTCGCTGCACACGACGGTCATCGGGCCTGACGGACGCGCAGTCGAGATTCAGATCCGCACCGTCGAAATGCACCAGCGCGCCGAGTATGGTGTGGCTGCACACTGGAAGTACAAGCAGCGGCAGCCGGGCGCAGACAAGCAGACCGCGTCGAACGACATGGCCTGGCTCGCGCACATTTCCGATTGGCAGGCCGAGACGGAAGACCCGAGCGAGTTCTTGGACGCGCTCCGCTTCGAAATTGGGGCCAAGGAAGTCTACGTCTTCACCCCAAAGGGACGTGTCATCGGGCTTCCCGCCGGCGGCACCACCGTCGACTTTGCGTATGCGGTGCACACTGAGGTCGGGCATCGCACCATGGGCGCTCGGGTGAACGGTCGGCTGGTGCCGCTCGAGACTGCGCTGCAAAACGGCGACGTCGTCGAAGTGTTCACCTCGAAGGATCCGAACTCCGGTCCGAACAAGTCGTGGCTCAACTTCGTGAAGAGCAAGCGGGCGCAGAACAAGATCCGCCAGTGGTTCACGAAGGAGCGTCGCGAGGAAGCCGCCGAGACCGGCAAGCAGGAGCTTACTAAGGCGCTCCGCAGGCAGAGCCTGCCGCTCCACCAGGTGATGAACTCCGAGGCGTTGCAGCAGGTAGCGTTGCAGCTCAACCACGCCGATGTCACGACCCTCTACGCAGCGATTGGCGAGGGCAACGTGTCCGCGCAGTCTGTTGTCGAGAAGGTTGCGGCGCTCATGTTCGACGATCAGGCGTCGACGGAGCCGGCGACGCTGAGCGTGCCGCTCGCCGACACTCCGCGCGCCCAGCCGTCACGGGCGACATCCAGCGGCGTGGTCGTCAAGGGTGCGACCGATGTGCTTGCCAAGCTCGCAAAGTGTTGCACCCCCGTACCCGGGGACGATATTCGCGGCTTCGTGACCAAGGGCCAGGGCGTCTCCGTGCACCGCACGGACTGCCACAACTTCAAGAACCTCCAGTCTCAGCAGGAACGCGTCGTCGAGGTTGAGTGGGCTCCGACTCCCAAGAGCGTGTTCCTCGTACAGATTCAGGTGGAAGCCCTCGACCGGTCCGGTCTGCTCTCAGATGTCACGCGGACGCTCTCAGAGCACCACGTGAACACCCTCTCGGCGTCGGTGAACACCTCGACGTCGCGGCTCGCTATTAGCCGGTTCCTGTTCGAGATGGCAAACGCGACGCACCTCGACCACGTGCTGAACGCCGTCAGGCGCATCGACGGCGTGTACGACGTCTACAGGCTCACGAACTAGTCGGTCGAGGCTGCTACGGGATACCGGAGCGCCAACAGTCGTGCGCGAACACGGGCGCGGTCCGCTCTGCTCGAGTGCATTGCGCGACGCGCGACGCGGCCGCTCGCTCCCGGTTCTGCGAGCAACAGCAGGCGGCAGGCTACAGCGCGCGGGCGCGTGAGTGGCGCGGTCGACCGCAGCAGATCGTAGGCGGTGCGGGACCGGCTCGTGAGGTAATACTCGCCGATCTCAACAAGATCGCCCGGTTGGAGCCGATAGTTGCTGATGTGGATCGGTACTTCCGACGTTGCGGTCTCAAACCGCGCTGGCGCGCGTCCGTGACGCGTAATGAGTCGGAGCGGAGAGCCGGGCGAACGGCTGGCACCCCAAATCCAAGATGCGGTCTCTTCGACGGCCGCGTAGCGCTGCGTCAGCAGCCCGCCTATGGCGTTGCACCGCGTGAACGAGGTGTCGGGCCAGGACACCGGGCGATACCCGGGCCCGGAGCGCACGAGGGTTCCCGTGAGGGTCGCGGCCGATTGCAGCGCGGGTGGCCAGTGATCAACCCGGGGCGCGCGTTTCGGGGGCATGCCACCAGGATCGTCGTTCCGCGCGGCGAAAGCCAGCGTGGAACGACGATCTGTGGATAACTAGTCGCCGAGTGCTGCGAGCCAGGACTTCTGGGTCGCGAGCTTCTCTTCGGCAGCGGCCTTCGTCTTCGCATCCTTCGCGGAGGCAATCTCTGCCTCGAGGTCCGAGATGGATGTCTCGAGCTGGCCACGGAGGCCCTCGCTGCGAGCCTTCGTCTCCGGGTTGGTCTTGCGCCAGTGCTCGTCTTCGAGGCCCTTGACGTGGTCCTCAATGCGGCGCAGCTGGCCCTCGGTGTCGCGCAGCGCTTCGCGGGGAACGCGGCCGACCTCGTCCCAGCGGAGCTGGATTGCGGTGAGCTGCTTCCGAGCGGCGGTGGGCTCGGTGATATCGAGGATCGGCTTCGCGTCCTCGAGGATTGCCTGCTTCGCGACCAGGTTCTCCTGGTACTCCTCGTTGGTCTGTGCGACTTCTTCGGCCTTCGCCTGGTAGAGCACGTCGCCAGCAGCCTTGAACTTCGCCCAGAGCTGGTCGTCGAGCTTACGGCTGGCGCGGCCAGCCTGCTTCCAGTCCTCGAGAAGGTTGCGGTACGAGGGGATCCCGTCGAGGCCGCGGTCTGCGAGCGCCTCGGCGGCGGCAATCAGGCGCTCCTTGCGGGCCTTGACGTCCTTGTTGTTCGCATCCATCTGCGAGAAGTGTGCACGTCGTGCCGTGTCGAAGGTCTGGCGTGCCGCGCGGAAGCGCTTCCACATGGCATCGGCCTGCGGCTTCGGCACGTGCGGGCCCGAACGCTGTGCGTTCTGCCACTCGGTGAAGAGGCGCTCGAACGCGGTGCTCGTGTCCTTCCAGCGAATAGATGCCTCGGGCTGAGCAGCGAGCTGCTCGGCTTCCGCGACGATCGCCTCGCGCTTGGCGACGGCTTCCTCGCGTGCTGCCTCGCGCTCCTGCTGCTGCTGCTCGCCGAAAGCGGCAGCCTTCTCAGCCAGCTTCGAGACTCGTCCGCGAAGGGCGTCGATATTGCCGACGGCAGCAGGCTCGACGAGCTGCTCCTGCAGCTTCGCAACCGTCGCTGCGACGGATGCGTCTGCGGTGCCGCGCGCGATGCGTGCTTCGAGGAGCGTCACCGCACCCGCGAGATCCGCAAACTTGCGCTCAAAGTAGGCGAGTGCTTCCTCTGGTGTGCCGTCAGGGAAGGAGCCAACGGCACGTTCGCCCTCGCTCTCTCGTACGTAGACCGTACGATCCTCGTCGACCCTGCCCCAGGGCATCTCGTTTGTCGCTTCACTCACCGTGTTGCTCACCTGTCGTGTGGGATCGGCTAGACCGACCGCGTTACTAGATAGACCCCTCCACTATGCCACAGTGAACCTCTCTGAGCATGATTGTCGGGGGTGCTCGGTAGCATTGGAGTGTGTCCCAGTTCCAAGCTTCGTCCGCCGCGACGGCTCCGCTCGCCGTTCGCATGCGCCCACGGTCGCTCGATGAGGTGGTGGGGCAGAAGCATTTGCTCCGCCAAGGGTCGCCCCTCAGGGTGATTGCGAGCGATGAGGCAGGGTCCGCCGTGTCGGTCATTCTGTGGGGCCCTCCTGGTACGGGAAAGACGACGATGGCGCAGGCGATTGCGCACACGAGCGGACGGCGTTTCGTTGAGCTTTCCGCGGTGACCGCGGGCATCAAAGATGTGCGTACGGTGATGGAACGCGCGCTCAACGACCGGGATCTGTACGATATCGCGACCGTGCTGTTCCTCGACGAAATCCACCGGTTTACGAAGGCCCAGCAGGACGCGCTGCTGCCGGGTGTCGAGAATGGTTGGGTCACACTCATTGCGGCCACCACGGAGAATCCGTCATTCTCCGTCATTAGCCCGCTGCTTTCCAGGTCGCTGTTACTTACGCTCGAAGCGCTGAGTGACGCCGACATCGCCGAGCTCCTCGAACGGGCGGTGGCTGACCCGCGAGGGCTTGGCGGTGCAGTGAGCCTGACTACGGAGGCGCGAGACGCGCTCGTGCAGCTCTCGTCTGGTGATGCGCGGCGTGCGTTGACCGGGCTCGAGGCTGCCGCTGGGTCCGCGCTCGCCATGGGCGGCGACGAAACAGCAGGCGTGGACGACGCGGCGAGTGGCAGTGTGGACGCTGACTCCGGCGCGCCAACGGTGCCTGAGATCACGGCTGAGTTGGTCTCGATCTCAGTGGATCGCGCGCTGCTGCGCTACGACAAAGACGGCGATCAGCATTACGACGTGATCAGTGCGTTCATTAAGTCCATGCGAGGATCGGATCCCGACGCCGCAGTGCATTACCTCGCCCGAATGATCGAGGCCGGCGAAGACCCTCGGTTTATTGCCAGGAGACTCATGGTGCACGCGGCAGAAGACGTCGGGCTGGCCGATCCGCAGGCGCTGACGATCGCCGTGGCTGCCGCACAGGCGACACAACTCATCGGGCTCCCAGAAGCGCGAATCCCACTGGCAGAGGCAACGATCTATATCGCGACGGCGCCGAAATCGAACGCCGTCATTTCGGCAATCGACGCAGCGATCGCTGACGTCAAAGCCGGGCGTTTCGGCCCAGTGCCCAAGCCGCTGCGCGACGCGCACTATCCGGGAGCAAAGAAGCTTGGCCACGGGAAGGGATACCGTTACCCGCACGCCGACCCGCGCGGAGTGGTCACGCAGCAATACCTTCCCGACGAGATCGTTGACGCGCACTACTATCAGCCCACGACGCATGGCAACGAGCGCGAGATATCTGAACGGCTCGAAAAGATCCGCCGCATAAGCCGGGGGGAGTAGCGGCGTGGCATCGCCGCCACCCGCTGCGATCCTCTGCTAAGCTATTCGATGGCCAACATTGCTCCCCGCGGCAGGCTGCATGCGGGAGGCATATGGCAGGCGCCCTGTAGCCGGGTTTCTGCAACGGTCGTTCCCTCACCGAAAACGGTTTGCTGTGTCGCGTGCATTGCGAGCGAAAGCTTGTGAATGCGGGCGCAGCGTGGCCGAGAGAACATACGGACAGCACATTCGTGCCGCTCTGTCAGAAACCCGAAAGGATACCCGTGTCGACTACGTCACGTACCCGCTCGCAGACGCGCTTGTCGCGTCAGCTGGGCCTCGCCCTTACCCCGAAGGCGGCTCGCTACCTCGAGAAGCGCCCCTACGGCCCCGGCCAGCACGGCCGCACCAAGCGTAAGAGCGACAGCGACTACGCCGTACGCCTCCGCGAGAAGCAGCGTCTTCGCGCCCAGTACGGCATCCGCGAGAAGCAGCTCGTTATCACCTTCAACGAGGCACGTCGCCAGGACGGCCTGACCGGTGAGAACCTCGTCGAGCTCCTCGAGATGCGTCTTGACGCACTCGTGCTGCGTGCAGGCTTCGCCCGGACCACCGCACAGGCTCGTCAGCTCATCGTGCACCGTCACATCCTCGTCGACGGCAAGCTCGTTGACCGTCCCTCCTTCCGCGTGAAGCCGGGACAGCTCATCCACGTCAAGGAGCGCTCAGAGGTTCTCGAGCCGTTCCAGGTTGCAGCTGCAGGCGGTCACGCCGAGGTGCTTCCCGCGGTTCCCGGTTACCTCGAGGTCGCACTCGACAAGCTCGAGGCACGCCTGCTGCGTCGCCCGAAGCGCGCTGAGGTCCCCGTGACCTGTGAAGTGCAGCTCGTCGTCGAGTTCTACTCGGGCCGCTAAGTCTGAACGTTTGAGGGCGCTGGGATCCACTAGGAATCCAGCGCCCTCAAGCATTTCCGGCATGCGTTACCGGTTAAGCTGGTCGCGTATGGATCCGCGGCGCGCAAGGTGTCGTCGTGAGACCGCAGGAGGGTGAAACACGTGCGGAAGCTAACATTGTTCATTTTTGGAGTGGCCACCGGCTTTGTTGCGGCCCACTTTGTGAATCAGAGCCCGGGTGGGCACCGCTTCTTTGAGCGCGTCAACCGCGGCATCGCCGAACTCGCCAATGCGTTCTCGAACGGCTACGAAGCCGCCGAGCGCGAGCAGTTCGATGAGGACCTCGAGCGAACGCTCAAGAGCCTCGACCGCAAGAGCTCCTAACCTCGACTCGATCGAGATCCACCGATTTTTGGCGCACGGCCTCTTCTCGCCTGCGCTGACGCACCACGAAGGAACGAAGCACCGCACATGCAGACCGCCGAGATTCAACGCCGCTGGCTGAACTTCTTTGAGCAGCGAGGCCACACGGTTGTGCCCTCAGCGTCGCTCGTGAGCGACGATCCGAGCCTGATGTTTACCGTGGCGGGCATGGTGCCATTCGTGCCGTACCTCTCGGGTCTGGTGCCCGCACCCTACGACCGCGCCACAAGCGTGCAGAAGTGCATCCGCACGAACGACATCGAAGAGGTCGGGAAGACCCCGCGCCACGGCACCTTCTTCCAGATGTGCGGCAACTTCTCCTTCGGTGACTACTTCAAGAAGGGCGCGATTCAGTTCGCGTGGGAGCTGCTCACCACGAGCGAGGCCGATGGTGGCCTCGGGTTCGCGGCTGAGGATCTGTGGGTAACGGTGTACGAGGAAGACGAAGAGGCGCTCAACCTCTGGCTCGAGTACTCGACGCTGCCGCTTGAGCGCATCCAGAAGCTCGGCAAGGACACGAACTACTGGTCCACTGGCCAGCCGGGACCTGCGGGCCCATGCTCGGAGATCTTCTTCGACCAAGGACCCGCCTTTGGCCCCGACGGCGGCCCGGCAACCGATCACGACAGGTACGTCGAGATCTGGAACCTCGTGTTCATGCAGTACCAGATCGCGGACGTGAAGTCGAAGCTCGATTTCACGATCGTTGGCGATCTGCCGAAGCAGAACATCGACACGGGTATGGGACTCGAGCGCGTTGCGTTTATCAAGCAGGGCGTGCAGAACATGTACGAGATCGACCAGGTACGCCCGGTCCTCGATCGCGCTGCAGAGCTTGCGGGCAAGACCTACGGTGCCGAGCTCGACGACGACGTGCGACTGCGTGTCATCGCCGACCACGTGCGCAGTGGTCTCATGCTCATCGCCGATGGCGTGACGCCGTCGAACGAGGGCCGGGGCTATATTCTCCGGCGGCTGCTGCGTCGCGTGACGCTTTCGATGCGGCTCCTCGGGGTCGAAGGCCCGACCTTTGCTGAGCTCTTCCCCGTGTCGCGCGACGCGATGAAGTCCGCATACCCGGCTGTCGACGAGAGCTTCGATTTCATCTCGCGCGTTGCGTACGCCGAGGAGAAGACGTTCTTGCGGACGCTCGCGAGCGGGATCCAGATCCTCGACACAGCGATAGAGAGCGCTGTTGCAGGCTCAAAGGCTGCGGGCGCACCCGCGAGCGTCGACGGCGACACCGCCTTCCTCCTGCACGACACCCACGGCTTCCCGGTCGAGCTCACGCTCGAGATCGCCGAAGAAGCCGGCGTGACGGTGGACCGCGAGGTCTTCGCGACGCTCATGCAGGAGCAGCGCGACCGCGCGAAGGCTGACGCGAAGGCAAAGCGCGGCCAGCAGGCTGATCTCGCCGTCTACAAGGAGCTTCGCGGGCTCGGTGAGACAGCGTTCGTCGGCTACGACGAGCTCATCCACGAGAGCCGCGTGCTTGGCATCGTCGTTGACGGGGCTCCCGCAGCCGAGGCGCGCGAGGGGCAGATCGCCGAGCTCGTGCTTGCAGAGACCTCGCTGTTCGCGGAGTCGGGCGGTCAGGATTCGGATAACGGCGTCATCGTCGGCGACGGCTTTGAGGCCGAGGTGCTCGACGTGCAGAAGCCGGTGCCCGGTCTCATCGTGCACACGGTGAAGGTCACGGTTGGCGTCATTGGTGTTGACGCGCGCGCGGAAACCCGCGTCGACGCCGAATACCGCAGGGGCGCCACGCAGGCGCACTCGGCAACGCACATCGTCCACGCGGCGCTCCGCGACGTGCTCGGCCCGAACGCGCACCAGGCAGGCTCCTACAACAAGGCCGGCTACATGCGCCTCGACTTCACGCACTCGGAAGCCCTCAGCCAGGCGACCAAGAGCGAGATTGAGGAGATCTCGAACCTCGCGATCCGCTCAAACTACGGTGTGGTCACCCGCGAGATGGGCCTCGACGAGGCGAAGGCGATGGGCGCGATGGCGCTCTTCGGTGAGAAGTACGGCGAGCGCGTGCGCGTCGTCGACATCGGCGGCGAGTGGTCGCGCGAGCTGTGCGCCGGCACCCACGTGGCGACCGCTGCCGAGGTCGGCATGATCAACCTCGTGTCTGAGAGCTCAGTCGGGTCAACCAACCGCCGCGTCGAGTCGCTCGTGGGTCTCGAGGCCTTCCAGAGCTTCGCCGCAGAGCGCGCAATCGTACAGCAGCTCGCCGGTGGTCTCCGCGTTCCACGCGCAGAGGTGGTGGCGCGCGTGGAAGATCTCAGCGCGCAGCTCCGTGCCGCCGAGAAGAAGATCGCGGCCCTCGAAGCAGCAAAGCTTGCTGAGCGCGTGCCTGCCCTACTTGAAGCGGCTGAGCGCATCGGCGCAGTGCAGTTGGTCTCAGCGGATCTTGGTACGGTCGGCTCACCGGACGACGTGCGCGGTTTGGTCGTGCAGCTCCGCGAGAAGCTCGCATCTGAGCCGGGCGTCGTGATCCTCGCGGGAACTGTTGCCGGTGACGGAGCTGGGAAACCAGTCGTCATCGCGGCGACGACCGCTGGCGCGCGTGAACTCGGCATCAAGGCCGGCGACCTCGCAAAGCGGGGCGCACAGGTGCTCGGCGGCGGCGGCGGCGGCAAGCCAGATCTCGCGCAGGGTGGTGGCACCGATCCAGCTCAGATCGATGCCGCGCTTGCCGAGATGCGGCGCACGATCGAGGCGTAGCCCGTGCGCACAGGGGTACGCGTCGGTATCGACGTAGGCAAGGCGCGCATTGGCGTTGCCCGCAGCGACATGCACGGCATGCTCGCAACGCCGGTCGAAACGGTGAAGCGAGAAGCCGAGGGCGGCGCCGACATTGCACGCATCGCGACAATTGTTGACGAGCTTGGGGTGTTTGAGGTTATCGTAGGGCTACCGCTCAACCTGCGCGGCGAGCGGACGCTCTCGACCGAGGACGCAGTCGGGTTCGCCGAGCAGCTGGCGACGAGCCTCGCCGGCATCGCGGAAGTGCGGTTGGTCGACGAGCGCCTGTCTACCGTGTCTGCGCAGGGCCAGCTTCGGCAGGCCGGGCGCAAAACGAAAGAGAGCCGCGGGGTCATTGACCAGGCGGCAGCTGTGGTTATTCTGCAACACGCGCTCGACGTGGAGCGCAACAGAGGTTCGGCGCCGGGTGAAGTCGTGGCGCCCACCCCCGATCAACGGAGAAACGAGGACGCGACGTGAGTGACACAGAGACACGCCGTGGGCGAAGAGCCGCGAACGCACTGAGTGACGAGGATCGGCGTTCGCGCAAGCGCGGACGGATTGTCATCTCGTCCGTA
This sequence comes from Leucobacter sp. G161, assembly GCF_001482305.1. Taxonomy (GTDB): domain Bacteria; phylum Actinomycetota; class Actinomycetes; order Actinomycetales; family Microbacteriaceae; genus Leucobacter. The sequence continues at coordinate 130,057 of NZ_LOHP01000060.1, read as the reverse complement.
CTCATCGTGATGCTGCTGCTGCTTGCCGGTGGCGCAGCGTTCGTCTGGAATGCGTACGGCGATCGAATCTCGCTCGCGATGGGCTGGACGAGCAACGATTACGAGGGTGAGGGGAGCGGCGAAGTGTTGCTCACCATCACGGACGGCCAGTACGGTGCGGACGTCGCGGAGGCGCTCGAACAGGCCGACGTTGTCAAGACGTCCGAGGCGTTCTACGAGCTACTGCTGCAGCAGCCGAGCGAAGTCAGTTTCCAGGTGGGAACCTATCGCTTGAAGCAGCAGATGAGCGCGAAGGCCGCGCTTGCCGCGCTCACCGACGAGGCGAACCGGATGGAGCTCACGGTGACGATCCCCGAGGGCACCGCCGCGATGGACGCACTCGAGCTCACGGCTGGCGTCGTCGATATTCCGTTCGAGGAGTTCGAGGCCGCTGCTGCGGATCCGCAGGCATTCGGCGTACCTGCCGAGTTCCCCTCGCTCGAGGGCTTCCTGTTCCCGGCGACGTATACTTTTGAGCCCGGTGCCACGGCTGAGTCGATCATTCAGACGATGGTCGATCGCATGTGGCAGGCGCTCGCTGAACACGGCGTCGCCGATGAGGATGCGTGGCAGGTGCTCACGCTCGCGGCGATGGTGCAGCGCGAGGCTGGGTCGCGGCTTGAAGACTTCCCGAAGGTCGCGCGAGTCTTCCTGAATCGCATTGACATTGACATGCTGCTGCAGTCGGATGCGACTGTGTCGTACGGCACCGGTAACACGCACACTGTGTGGACGACCGACGAGGAACGCGCCGACAAGTCGAACCCGTACAACACGTATGCGAACCCGGGGCTGCCGGCTGGGCCGATCGGCCTGCCGGGTGACACCGCCATCGAGGCTGCAACGAACCCGGCCGATGGGCCGTGGATCTACTTCATGCCCGTCGATCTCTCAAGCGGCGAGACCGAGTTCGCGGCGACCCTCGAGGAGCACGAACGCAATGTGCAGCGCCTCGACGAGTGGTGCACGACGCACGCAGCCGAGGGCGGAAAGTACTGTGACTAGGTCATGAATGAACAGCATCCGACTGACGCGGAGCGGCGTGAGCCGGGCAGGGCTGAACTCGCGGTGCTCGGCTCGCCGATCGCGCACTCGAAGTCACCCGCGATTCACGCGGCTGCCTACGAGGTACTCGGGCTGCCCTGGAACTACGGCAGGCACGAGGTTGAGGCCGTGGAACTTGCATCGTTTCTTGCGCAGTGCGGGCCGGACTGGCGTGGCCTCTCCCTCACGATGCCGCTGAAGGAAGAGGCGGCGCGCCTCGCGACGGTCGTCGACCCGGTCGCTTCGGAGAGCGGCGTGGTGAACACGCTATTCAGAATCACGAGTGCTCCCGACGGTTCGCCGCAGTGGGCTGGGTTCAACACTGACGTTGCCGGGCTCGCCCGCGCGCTCGCAGGCGCCGGGCTCGACGCCTCCGCCACCGTCGTGCTGGGTGCTGGAGCAACCGCGGTCTCCGCGGTGCTTGCCGCTCGGACGCTCGGGGCAATGCAGATCGCCGTTGCCGCGCGCCGGCCGGAAGCCGCTTCGGAGCTCGCGGACCGCATGGGAGGGAACGTCACCGCGCTCACGCTCGGTGACGAACCTGCATTTGCGCCAACACTCGTTATCTCGACGCTCCCGGGCCCCGCAGGGGGAGCGGCTACCCTGCCAGCGTCGCTGCTTACCGTGCCGCTGTTTGATGTGGCCTACGACCCGTGGCCCTCGCCGCTGGCTCTCAGATGGGCCGCGGCCGGCAGCATCGCGCACGCGGGCCTCGACATGCTCGTCGAGCAGGCGCTCGTGCAAATCCGTATTTTCATGAACGGCGACCCGAACACCCCGGTTGCCGACGAACAGTCAGTGCTGGCGGCCATGCGCGCCGCGAGTGTGGAAAGATAGAACTTATGCTTCGTTGGCTTACCGCCGGGGAATCCCACGGCCCTGAACTTATTGCTGTCATCGAGGGCATGCCTGCGGGCGTGCCAGTCTCCCTCGAGGCGATCCGAGAGGACCTCGCGCGCCGGAAGCTTGGCTACGGCCGTGGCTCCCGCATGAAGTTTGAACAGGACGAGCTCAACGTCTCGGGCGGCGTCGTACAGGGCGTCACAATTGGTGGCCCGGTCGCGATCCGTATTGGCAACACCGAGTGGCCGAAGTGGGCAGAGGTGATGAGCTCCGAAAAGACCGAGCTCTCCGAAAAGTCACGCGGCCGCGGCGCCGCGCTCACCCGTCCGCGACCCGGACACGCCGATCTTGTCGGCATGCAGAAGTACGGCTTTGATGAGGCGCGTCCGGTGCTCGAGCGTGCGAGTGCCCGCGAGACTGCAGCCCGCGTCGCGCTGGGCGCGGTAGCTCGGTCATTCCTCGCCGAACTCGGCGTGCAGCTCGTGAGCCACACCGTGTCGATCGGTGATGTGGTGGCCCCCTCTGGCACGATGCTGCCGCGTCCCGAAGACGTCGCGGCCCTCGATGCCGATCCGCTTCGCTGCTTTGACGCGGACACGAGCGCCCGCATGGTTGCTGAAGTGGATGACACCAAGAAGTCCGGTGACACCATTGGTGGCATTGTCGAGGTCCTCGCTTACGGGCTGCCGCCCGGGCTGGGATCGTACGTGCACTGGGACCGCCGACTCGACTCGCGCCTCGCTGGTGCGCTCATGGGTATCCAAGCGATCAAGGGCGTCGAGGTCGGAGACGGGTTCGAGACGACACGCCGCCGCGGCTCGGTTGCGCACGATGAACTGCACCTGCGTGACGGCGAGATCGTTCGCGACACCGGTCGCGCTGGCGGCATCGAGGGCGGCATGACGACCGGCCAGGTGCTCCGAGTGCGTGCCGGGATGAAGCCGATCGCAACCGTGCCACACGCGCTGCCGACGATTGACGTCGCGACGGGGGAAGAGGCGAAGGCGCACCACCAGCGTTCCGATGTCTCCGCGGTTCCTGCCGCGGGCGTCGTCGCTGAGGCGATGGTCGCGCTCGTGCTCGCTGAAGCGGTCGTCGAGAAGTTCGGCGGGGACAGCCTCGCTGAGACCCGTCGTAACCTCGACAGCTACCTCGCAGCGATTCCCGAGCAGCTCGCGACCGCACGAGAGTCGTGAGCGGCGGGCGCCGAGCCGGTCGGCGAGCGGGGGCCCCGGTCGGCGCACCGAAGCCCGCGCCGCCCGCACAGGCGCGCCGTGCAGTCGGTGACGCCGGCGCGGAAGTCTCCGACTCTCCAGCTGCAGTGAAACGTGCCGGGACGGCGGCCCGACCGTCGCAGGAGGCTTCCCCGGCCCCTGGCCGTGGCGGCGGGCGACGACCCTTGCCCAGTGAGCCTGCGAAGTCACAGCCGCGTCGCGCCTCGAAGCGTCGCAGGCGCCGTCGCGGTGGCGGGAATCGCCTCCCGGAACGCACGATCGTGTTTGTTGGCCCGATGGCGGCTGGGAAGACGAGCCTCGGACGCCGCGTCGCGAAAGAGCTCGGGATCCCGTTTGTCGATAGCGACGTGGTGTTTGTGCGCGAGCACGGCGCGATTACGGATTTCTTCGCCGCGCACGGCGAACCCGAGTTCCGCCGGATTGAGGCGGAGATCATCGCCGCGGAGTTGGCACAGCCCGGCACGCGCATTCTCGCCCTCGGCGGGGGCGCGGTGCTCGCTGAGTCGACTCGCGCACTGCTGCGCGAGCACCCGACGATCCTGCTCATGACGACGCAGGAAGCGGTGTTGCGCACCGCGAACATTGCACGCCGTCCGCTGCTACGCGACGATCCTTCAGCGTGGGGACGCATTCTCGCGGAGCGTAAGCCCCTCTACCTTGAGGTAGCCGACGTCACCTTCCGCACCGATCGTGCCGGGAAGGAACAACTCACCCGCCGCGTTGTGGAGTGGGCACGCGCGTATGCGCGCCGCGAGCGAGCAGCCGCCCAGGCGACGGCGCGGAGCGCTCTGCAGGACGATGCTCCTGCCACCCAAGACGCGGATCACAGCGCGGAACAGTACACCGAACGAGAGGACCAGGAGTGAGCATGCCTGCGAACATCAGCGAGATCACCGTCACCGGGGAAACCAACTATATGATTACGGTGGGCCGGGACCTCTTCGACCGCGTTCCGGAGGCGCTGGGTTCCCGCGTATCGAAGGTGCTCATCGTGCACACGTCGACGGTCGGGAGGCTTGCTGACGAACTGCGGACCGCACTTAAGGAACACTACGGCGAGGTCATGCTCGCTGAGGTGCCGGACGCCGAGTCCGCGAAGCGTGTTGAGGTTGCGGCGTTCTGCTGGGGCATCCTGGGTCAGGCCGATTTCACCCGGAGCGACGCGATCATCGGCCTCGGCGGGGGAGCAGTGACCGACCTTGCCGGGTTCGTTGCTGCGACCTGGCTGCGGGGCGTGAAGCTCGTGCAGATCCCGACCACTGTGCTCGGCATGGTCGACGCGGCTGTGGGCGGCAAGACCGGCCTGAACACCGCGGAGGGCAAGAACCTCGTTGGCGCCTTCTACCCACCCGCCGCTGTGATCTGCGACCTTACTGTGCTCGAGACCCTGCCGAAGAACGAGGTGCTCGCCGGGTTCGCCGAGGTTGCGAAGTGCGGCTTCATTGCCGAACCCGAGATCCTCGACATCATCGAGGCCGATGTCGACCGTGCGACGGACCCGACGACCGCAGAATTCCAGCGCGTTGTCGAGCTGTCGATTGGGGTCAAGGCTCGCGTGGTGTCGGAGGATTTCAAGGAGGGTGGCCTGCGTGAGATCCTCAACTATGGCCACACGCTGGGGCACGCGATCGAGCACGCGGAGCGCTACCAGTGGCGCCACGGCGTCGCGATCGCCATCGGCATGGTCTACGCTGCCGAACTCGGCCGGATGGCGGGCGCGCTCTCTGACGAAGCCGTGGCGCGGCATCGCCGTGTGCTGACGCTGCTCGGGCTCCCGCTCGAATACCCCGCGGGGCGCTGGCCGGGGCTGCTCGCTGCGATGCAGCGGGACAAGAAGGCGCGTGCTGGCATGCTGCGGTTCATCGTGCTCGATGACCTGGCAAAGCCCCGCGTGCTCGCGGGCGTCGACGAGTCCATGCTGCAGTTTGCGTATCAGGAGATCGCAAGCTAACCATCGCGCAATTTGAGGATTGCGCGTAGACTGGGTGCATGAGCATCTCAGTCCCGCAGCAGCCCGGCTTCGCCGACGGTTTCCGCATGCTGCTTGGCGCGGCGGGGAACGGAACGCTCCTCGCCGAGCTCATCGGCGTGAAACCCTCGCAGGTCACCCGGTGGAAGCAGGGGGCGCAGCTCCCCTCCGCCGAGTCGGCGCGATCCATTATGGATTTCGCGTACATTATTGCGCGAGCCGAATCCACGATGCACACGAAGGTTGTGCCGATCTGGCTCGACTCGCCGAACCAGTTTCTGCGGGGCTCGACGCCGCGCGAGTGCATCAAGCTCGGACGGGTGGCTGAGGTCATTGGTGCGATCGACGCCGAGGATGAGGGCGCGTACGCGTAACCATGCCCGAGGCGTTGCGGCTGTACCGCTGCTATCCCAGAACAGCTGGCGCGCGGCCGGGGCGGCCCGGGCACTGGTCCTTCGTTCCGCGGCCACAGTTTCATGGGCGGTGGGACAATTCAGATCTCTTCGACTCCTGGTACTTTTCGCGCACTGCCGTCGGCGCGATCGCCGAGAGTTTTTACAACAAGCGACGGTGGATTCCCGAGGTGTTTCTCACGCCAGCGGGTGAGCCGCGGGCGCTCGCGGAGTTTCGCTATTCCGGGCCGGGTCTCATCGACCTCGACGACGCAGCTGCGCTCGTGCGGCTCGGGGTTCGGCCCAGTGAGGTCGTCGTGCAAGACCTTGGGGTGACACAGGGCATCGCAAGGCGCCTCTTTGAAGCTGACGGCGACGTGCGAGGCGGGCTCAGCTGGTGGTCGTCGCAGATGCCGTCTGAAACCTCGGCACTGCTCTGGTCGCACGGTGGCCAGCCGCCGGCCGGGCTCGAGCTCGTCGGTATCCAGGCGTTGGGCGCGGAGCATCCCGCGGTAGTTGAGGCGGCCGCCCGGCTCTACCGCGAAGTGGGTTAGCTACCCGGCGCGAGCACAGCGCGGCAGGCGAGATGCAGCGCAAGCCGCGTCTCCGGCGAGGTGAGGTCCGCGCCAACGAGCTCCTGCGCGCGCTGCACGCGCTGCGAGACGGTGTTTCTGTGGAGACCGAGCGCGTCCGCGGTCGCCTGGATCCCAGACTCGTGGTCGAGATACGCGGCGAGGGTGTCGAGCAGCTCGGGTGCTTCGGTGAGAAGCGGAGCGAGGAGCGATTCTGCCGCAGGCAGGAACGTATCGTTGCCCGTCCACGCCAGCAGCAGCTGCTCGAGACCGAGGCTGTCGACACGAACGAGATAGCCGGTGCTTGACCGAGATGTGGCGATTTTCGCGGCGTCTGTCGCCTCGCTGAGGCTCCGTGCCAGGCCGCCTTCGCCGCTCTGGAGTGAGCCGATGCCCAGCGCGAGGTCGCGCGTGCGCCTGAGGTGCTGGTGGGCGGCGTGCAGCGCGCCAACGTACGTCTCCACCTGGCTCGCGCTCGGTGCCTCGGAGAAGCTCAGCCAGCCGAGCACGCTCCGCCCGCTCAGCGCAGCACGGCTCTCCACGCTGATCGATGCGAGCTCATGCGACACGGCTCGGAGGAGTCCGATCGGATCGACCCTGGTCCGCGGGCTGAACTGGAATCCCAGGTGGAAGCCGGCGGTCCGCCAGCCACGTTCGGACATGCGTGTCTGTACATCGGCGTCGCGTGCGCCGCGCAGCTCGAGAAACGCGCGCAGCAGGTCAGCTGAGGCAGAAGCGTCGTTCACCGTCGCAAGCTCATCGATGAGGATCCTCGCCGCGACCGCAGGCATCATGATCTCGGCGACCGTCGACAGTGCGCGCAGTTGCGCGTCCCCGATCCCCGTGCCGAAGACGACGAGTCGCAGGCCCTCCCGCGTCGAGCTGTCCACACGCACCGACGCCGCGGCTTCGTCGGCGTATCGCGCAACGCTGATCCACGGCGAGAACTCGATGGCGCCGTGGAGCTCCTGGCTCAGCGTGCCTCCCGACTGCTGGACGGCCCCTCTGCCGTCAATGAGGGCGATGCCGTGCCCGATCGCCGCGCACAGGTGGCCGAGGAGGTCAGCGAGATCCGTCGCGGGGTATTCGAAGGCCTGCGCCACCTTGCGGACATAGTCAATTGTTAGTGCGTCGCGTGCCTGCTGCAGCTGCCAGCAGGCTCGCGCCAGCTCGTATGGGCGCGCCACAGCAAGCAGTGAGACACCGAGACGGGCGGCGAGCTTTTGTGCGCCGGGCGCGGCGGCACTCGCCCCTGGCAGCGCCAGCGCGCGAAATCCCCGATCGTGTACGCGCCGCACGAGTGCGTCCTGCTGCCACGTCGTAGCCGGCAACGGGGACGACAGGATGAGTAGCCCGCTGCCAGCGGCGGTGTGCTCGTCGACGGTCACCTCCTGCCAGCTGCCGCCTTCCGGCCCGGCGACATGTGCGAGCTCGCCGTTGTCCGGGTGCGCTAGGACGCTGGCGAGGTCGAGAGTGACGCTGTCTGCGCGCCGCGGCGTTACCATGCTGGATCCAATCCGTGAATGCCGTAGGAGGAGGGGAACAAGCGGTCGGCGCGGCCCGGTGCCGCACGCCACCACTGATCCGCGGGAAGCGTGAGCAGCGCGACATGCCTGTTCACGTGTAAGTCGGTCACCTCGATGAGTTTGCGAGACAGCGCGTCGATGGCAACGATGTAGTCGGGGGCTGCTGCGATGGGTTCGCCGTCAACCAGTACCGCGAGGTGCTCGGATCGTGACACCAGGCGAATCACGGCACCGTCCATGCCGCCAATCTCGGCTGCGTGCACGTGCGGGTCCCGGGAATCCTGTGTGAGTGCGAGGACGCGTCCGTGACCGACGAGGCGGGCTCCGAGCCTCGCGGCGAGAAGCTCGACCGGTTCGCTGCGCGTCGAGGCGAGCGCTGCGCCGATCTCGAGCGAGTGAGCGAGGTGGCCGTGCAGGGAATCGGTGGTGAGGTCGCGAGCCGTGAAGCCGGCGAAGATGACGGCACCTGCGCCGCCGGACTGGACCATCGCTGCGCGCAACAGCTGGTCGACGTCCTCGGCCCTCCGCGACTGGAGGAGCGAGACGCCGCCGGCACCAGTCGAGCACACCGCAAAGAGGCCAGGGGTTTCGTTGATGTAGATGCTCGTGCGGCCAAGCGTTGGGACGGCACGCCCGCTACAGTCCGCGTCGATGATGATGCGGTCGTGAGCGAACAGAAACGGCGTGAGCGCGTTCATGCCGCCGGCTTCGAGCGAGCACACCGCCTCGAGGCGGCGGCCCATCCAGCGCTCGGCAACTGTGACGAGCGGACCGAACGCATCTGCCCCGGGGAGGCGTTCGTTGAGCAGCATCGTTGAGCCGGCAAACGCGGCGGCGAAGCACGGCGTGTCGGGATCGAGTTCTCCAGGCAGGACAGCCTGAACCGGCGACGCGAACACCGGCCGCACCATCAGCTCCGTGAGCGTCGGGGAGCCGCCGCCGCCTGAGCCGAAGAATGACGCACCCGCTGCGAGTAGCGGAAGATCTCCCGCGGTGAGGGTGAGGGCCATGCCTCCAAGCGTAGATGATCGGGCGATCGCCAGACGCCAGGCCCCAACACCTGCTTGACAGTCATGTGCGATTCGGTCAACACACATGTCTTCGGGTTAGCGTGAGCAGCCCGAGCGAAACGAGGCAGCATGCCGCAGCGCAACGATTACCGCATTCCCCACCCGGCAACCGACACGGAGGCGCCCAATGGCGAGGGCACTGTGACGCCGCCAACGACCGGGGCGACGCTTGACCGGCCAGTACTCGACGGCGCCAGCGAGTACTACGGCGAGCTCGCTGACGACGCTGCCGTGGCGGGCGACGCAGGGGAGTCCGTGTAGCCCGCCAGCGTGTCACGCTCCCTCGACAGCGCCCCCTCCGAGCGTCTCAACGGGGACAAAGGCTTCGCTGAGTCCGAAAGCGCTCGGGCCGAACGTGTCGAGCGCCTCCGGCGTGCGCATGAGCGCTGGCGTCGATATACCGAGAACGCGCACGCGTTGACCGTAGCGGAGCCCCTCGGTCGTGATGGGTTCGGCGGTTTCATGGTCGACGATGCAGATGAGGTCTGGCACGATTGCGAGCAGTTCCGCTCCCCGATAGGCGGTGAGGTTTTCGTTCTGAAACGCGATCTCGACCGGCTCGCCCTCGCCCTCCTCGCTGGCGATGACCGCGCGGCCGCGTGCGAAGCCCTCGGTCGTGCGCCGCTCGACATCGACCACCTTGCCAACGTGGAGCTCGCGAACGTGGGAGTACAGCGTCGGCGCCAGGGTGTCAGCGATCGCCGCGAACGGTGAGCGATGCTGCTCGCGCGCTACGCGGATCGCCCGGCCGAGGTTGAGCGCCATCGACAGCGTGCGTGGCACCGCGGTGCGGCGTACATCGGCGCCGCTCATCGCGTACTCGGCGATGTGGCCGACACCGCCCAGCCGAATCGTGATCGCGCGCGCAAACGACTCCATCTGCCGGTTGTCGGAGCCGGTGTCGATGATGACGTGCTCGCCACGCTCGCCAGCGAGGGCGAGCGGTGAGCCCTGCACACCGTAGACGGCGAACGTTTCCATCGAGAGCTCGGGGAACGCGCGCCCCATGCCGTCGGCATCGACCACGGGGAGGCCGGACTCCGCAGCGACAATGAGCGGGATCATCGAGTTGATGCCCCCGCACTCGATTGGCATGGTCGCATCTGCCTGCCGCCCGAGGTGTGCCTCGAGCGTGCGGAGGGCCGCGAGCGGCTCCGTGCCGGCCGGAATCTTTTCAACCATGACCGTCGGCGCGCCCATCTGGGCGGTCGGGATCACGAACAGGTCATCAGCGAGCTCGTCGGGGTCGAGGATCGTGATGCCGCGGTCGCCGAGCACCTGCTGCACGAGCATCTGACCGATGTACGGGTCGCCGCCGCCGCCCGTGCCGAGGAGCGTCGCGCCTCGGGCGAGATCCGGGAGATCCTCCGCGGTGAGCGTCCAGCTCACGATACTGACTCTGCGTCAGCGATCGCGGCTCCCGCGCGCACGGTACCATCGAAGCGGTGCGGATCGAGGTCGTAGCCGAAGTACCGTGGCCCGACCATCTCGATCGCGGCGGGGGAGTGCCACCGCTCATCGGCGGGCGCCGCGATCACCCGCACCCGCTGTCCGTACCTGAGCCCCTCGGTCGTGATAGGCTCCCCGTTCTCGTGGTCGAGCACCATGATGAGATCGGGTGTCGTCGCAAGCACGCGGCCGTCAAGCTCGGCGATGAGGTGTTCGTTTTGGAACGACAGCACGAGGGTGCTGCCGCCCTCTTCGATCGTCGCACGCCCGCGGGCAAAGCCTGCGGTGGTGGCGCGTTCCACATCGGTCACTTTGCCGCCGAACAGGACACGGCCACCCAGAATGTCAGTCGCGCGCTCAACCGCATCGACCTTGTCTGCGCGGGCATCAACGATTGCCCGACCAACGTTCATGCAGAGCGACAGCGAGTCACGGACGAGTGCCTTGCGCGCGGTTGCACCTGACATGTGGAAGCCAGAGAGCATGATTGAGCAGCCCATTTCAACCGCGGCAACTCGAATGATCCGCTCTCCCCATGCGTTGTCAATGGTGCGGAGCACCCCAACGTTGCCCTTTTCGTCAGAGTACGCCAGCGGCGAGGACGTGACGCCGTAGAGCGTCGGCAGCACCATCTGTAGCTCGGGGAACGCGCGGCCCATGCCATCAGCATCGAGCACAGGAAGCCCGGTAGCCGCGGCCGCTGCGATCGGGATGGTGGAGTTCACCCCGCCCACCTCGATGCACATGATGTGCGTGATGGGCCGGCCGTAGTGTTCGCTGAGTTCGCGGACGGGGCGCATGACCTCGTCGAGACTCGGTAGCTTCTCGACCATCACGGTCGGGGCGCCGAGCATCGATACGCACGCGACGACCGCGTCGTCGGGGAGTTCGTCGAGTGAAACGACAGTCACGTCACCGTGGCGCCTGAGCGCCTCCTTGGCGAGCAGGCCACCAATGTAGGGGTCACCACCGCCACCCGTGCCGAGTACGGCTGAGCCTCGCGCGAGGTCGTCAATGTCGTCGACGGTAATTGTCCAGCTCACAGTGACGCCCCCATGCTCAGGTCGCCGACAGCCTTCACGCGAATGCGTGTGGCGTTCCCCGGCAGGTACGGAATCGGCACCTCATCGAAATCGATAATGGACACCGAATCGGGCTTCGCTCCGGCGGCGATCGCCTTCTCGATCGCCTCACCGCGCACCGCTGCAAGGGTCTCCTCGCGCTGACCCGGCGCAATTGAATAGACCTTGTCGATCTCTCCGCCAACCTGCGCGATCGAAGCGCCGATGGCGTTGGCGACGGCGTAGTTCTCGGGCTTCGAGACCGCACCAAAAATCGGTAGTACGTCGGGGAGGAGCACGGATCCGCCGCCGACGGCGACGACGGGGATCGGGTCGGGCGAGGTCCGCATCCGGTCCACTGCCTCGGCTACCCGCTCCGCGATCCGGTCGAGCACTCGCTGAACGAATGCGGGATCGAGATGGGCAACCCGTGCGGGATCGCCGATGTTTGCCCGGCCGGCTGCAACGGCAACGTCGGTCGCCGTGAGCGTCGTGCCGCCGAAGACAAGTGCGTCAGTGCCGAGGTTGTAACCGACCGACTCGGGGCCGACCTCTGCAGTCTCGAGGTTCACGATGCTGCCGCCGCCGATGCCGAGCGACAGTACGTCGGGCATGCGGAAGTTCGTACGGACGCCCGCGACCTTCACCTCGTTCGCCGTCTCACGGGGGAAACCGTTGATGAGCAGGCCGACGTCGGCGGTCGTGCCGCCAACGTCGATCACCGCACAGGTGTCGAGCCCGCTGGTGAGGGCCGCGCCCCGCATCGAGTTTGTTGGTCCAGACGCGAACGTTGCCACCGGGTAGCGGCGCACGTAGTCCTCGTCCATGAGCGTGCCGTCGTTTTGGCTCAGGAAGATCGGCGCGTCGATGCCCTCGGCGCGCACGGCGGCCGTTAGCCCGTCGACAATCTCCGACGCGAGTTCCCGCAACGCGGCGTTGATGACGGTAGCGTTTTCGCGCTCGAGCAAACCGATCCGCCCAATTTCGTGGGACAGCGAGATCGCAACCCCGTCGCCGGGCACCTCACCAACGAGCCGCGCGGCCTCGACCTCAAGGTCGTGATTCACCGGGCTGAAGACCGATGAGATCGCGACCGACCGAATGCCGTGCCGCTGCATGTCGGCCGCGTGTGCCCGCAGCTCTTCCGGGTCGAGCGGGCTGATCGGTCGACCGTCGAACTCATAGCCGCCGTGCGCGAGATAGCTGCGCGCCTCGATCGCGCTTTTCAACGTCTCCGGCCAGTCGACGAGCGGCGGCAGGGCTTGGGTGGCAGGCAGCCCCAGTCGCAGCGCGGCGGTAGGCGCGAGGCGCTTGGCCTGGACGAGTGCGTTGATGAAGTGCGCCGTGCCGATCATCACCGCGGTGATGTCTGCTCCGTTGAATGGGTGCTGTGCGCGGAGCCCGGCGATGGCCTGGATGATGCCGTCGGTGACGTCCGGCGTCGTCGAGTGCTTGATGCCGACGAGGGTGCGGTTGCCGTCCATGAGCGCTGCGTCGGTGTTGGTGCCGCCGACGTCGATGCCAATATGCATGGTGTGTGCTTTCTGAGGGGTGATGCGGAACGTGTGGGTGAAGCTACGGGGGCTACGCGGACTCGCCGGCGTCCTCTGGCTGCCTGGTGCGGACCGAGCCGATCGCGCGTACCCAGCCCAGCTTGCCTGCGATGACGTAGAGCACCATGGAAATGAGCAGTGAGAACACTGCGGGGATGCCCCAGGTGATGAAGTAGCCAGCGACCGAGGAAGCGATCCAAATGATGATCGTCGCGGGGACCACTCGTGGCGCGGTGACGGGAAGGCGACCCTCGGCGCGCGATGACTCGAGCTCGGGCCGCCAACGCTTCACGATGAAGTACTCTGCGACCATGATGCCTGCGATGGGCGGGAACGCGACCGAGAGCAGGGTCAGGAAGCCGGTGAGCTGACCGAGGATGCCTGCGGCAGCGAGTACCGAACCGACAACGCCGAGGACGATTGTCGTGGTGACCCGGTTCAGGTTCTTGCCGAATGCCGTCGAGATGAAATTCACGAGCCCGAGCGTCGAGGAGTAAAGGTTCCAGTCGTTGATCTTCAGTGTGCCGGTGATGACGATGAGGAGGCCGACGAAGCCGACAGAGGTGGTGATGATGGCGACGATGTCGCCGCTCGCGGTCGCGTGCGCAAGCAGCACGCCGGAGAGGCCGATGACGAACTCACCGAGTGTCACGCCAACGACGGTCTGCTTGACGACGTCGGCGCCGCTGCGGTTGAACCGCGTCATATCTGCTGAAATGATCGCGCCGACGATGAGGCCACCGGCGACGATGCCCGTGCCTGCCCCGACACTCATGGTTGGACCGGGCGGCGGGCCGGTCATGAGCTCGCCGATGTCGTGCTTGGAGAGCTCGCTGATGACAGACCAGCCAACGAGGATAAGGAACAGCGGAACCGTGACGTTCGCGAGCAACTGCATGCCCTTGAACCCGAAGGCGACGATCGCGGTGACCGCAAGCCCAAAGAGCAGACTCCAGACCCACACCGGGAAGACGCCGGGCATGAGGCTGTCGAGCGACTGCGCGGAGATTGCGGACTGGATTCCGAACCAGCCGATGAGGCTAATGCCGATTGCCAGGCCAACGAGCGCTGCCCCGACCTCACCGAAACCTGTCCAGCGGGCGAGGAGCGACGTGTTCAGGCCTTCGCGCTGGCCGATGAGACCGACGAAGACGATGACGACTTCGAGGATGATCGAACCGAGCAGAAACGCGAGCACCGCGTCCCCGAACGTCATCGCGTACCCGAGGGTCGCTCCGAGCAAGAACTGCGAGAGTGCGGAGACCTGGCCGAATCGCTGCACTGCGATTCCGAACCAGTGTTTGCGAGAGGCCTGGGGCACTCTCGTGAGGGCGAAGTCGTCGCCGTGCGTGCTGCTGGCCATGAGCATCCTTGCCTTGGGAGGAGTGGGTCTCCGCAAGGCTACGTTCGAATGCGCGCCACGGCAGTGTGCGATTCGCACTATCTCACGGCGTCAGTGTGCGAAGTGCATGTCTCTGGTGGGGCGTTACCCGGCGAGAAATCCCTGGGACCGTAGAATCAGCGCGAGTACCTGGCGATCCTCCGCGTGCATGACGCCGTCGACGAATCGCCGGAGGGCGTGATCGAGCGAAACCTGACCGCCGCTGCCCGCCACCTTCTGCACGATCGCAACGAGGGTGCGCGGGGCGAGCACGGACTCCTCAAGCCCCGGCCTGCCGTCGATCTCGCGCTCGGTGGAGACGAACGTATTGAAGCCCTCGCCGTGCGAGCCGGCGAACACCTGCTGGCTGATGAACGCCGCACGTGCGACACGTTCAAGTTCGTCGGTGGAGAGCGGCACCGCGCCCGCAGCGTCCGCAATCGAGGCCGCCGCGAGCAGCGCGTTCTCGCGCGGCACATCGGCGTACGAGAGGCCGGCGTCGGGGTAGTGGACGCGGTAACTGTTCGCGCCAAAGCGGTTCACGAGCTCCGCGCTCATGCGGTCGATCCCGCGATAGCGATGGGGTGTTTGCTCGTTCGCCGTGGCCAGAATCGCGAACCCGGGCTCGATGGTGATCGCGATGCCACTGTTCTCCTGCACCGCGAAGCGATCGCCGGGGCGCAGCTGCAGGATCCGGTTCAGCCGCTTCAGGAACTCTGCCGGCATCGCGTTCACCTCGTCGAGGATGACAGGGCGCCCCTCGGTCATGGCGCGCAGCAGTGGGCCAGCGACGAACACGCTCACCGTGGCGCCCTGATCGGAACGCAGTTCGTGACTGCCGATGAGCTGTGAGCTCGTGATGTCACCGTAGCCCGAGACGAGCTCCGGCTCACGTCCGAGCATCACCCGCGACAGGTACTCAGCAAGCGCGGTCTTCGCTCCGCCGGTCTCCCCGAGCAGCAGCAGCGGCTCGCCACGCGTCAGCGCGGGCAGCGCCTCCGCGATGATGTCGCGCATCTGGCCGGTGAGGAGGAGCCCTCGCCGCAACTGTGTGCGCGCCTCCCTGACGCGTAGCGCGCCGAGCGCCGCAAGGAGGTCGTCGCGGGTTGCCTCGGTGTCGACACGTTCGGCGAGGAGCGCGCTGCGGCGCTCACCGAACCGATCTGCCTGCGCTCGCAGGTTACCGATGAGGAGCTCTTCTGCCTGAATGAGTGAGCGATGCTCCCGGGCCGCATCCGTCGCCACTGCGGCTGCCTGCTCACGGAGTTCACGCTGCGCGAGCGTGATCCGCCAAGCTTCGACCGCGGCTCGGAGCAGCGCCGCGCGCTCAGTGAGCGCACGGTCGAGGATCTCCCCAGTCTCTGGGTCAGCATGCAGCGCTGCAAGTCGGGCAGCGAGTGCGCGCTGGGCGTCGGCGGCGAGCGCCGCGCGTGGGGAGTCGGAGGAACGGGCAACACGGCGGGTGCGCGTGAGCTCCCGGTGTACTTCTACGGCCTCCGCGAGAACCGGGTGTGCGTCGAACGGGAGCATACGGTCACGCTATCACTCGCTAGTGTGGTGGGTATGGTGCACGCGCATGGCGAGTCTGGGGTTCGCGGGGCTATTGCGGCTGCGGCCGCTGTGGTGGGTGTGCCCGTTGAGCTGCACGAGGGCGCCGAGTGGTGGGTCCGCGATGGTGTGGCGCACGTTGGGCTGCAGGTGGTGTCTGACGAGCGGCTCTCTGACGATGAGATGGTCGCTCGCGTGCTGCTGCTGCTGTGGGAGTCCGTGCGCGAAGTGCGTGTTGCGCCTGCGCGACGCCGACGCAGGCTCGCGTTGAGTGCGCACACTCCGCGGCTAGAGCCGCTGCTCGCCGCGGTGGATCGTGTGCTGGCCGCGGGGGAGCTGCTTGCGGTCATGCCGAGCTTGCGGCTTCCGATCGCGCGTGCCGTGGTCGCACAGACGGCGAGCGCGCCCGGGGAGCTACCGCGACACCTGCAGTGGATTGTAGCGGTGCTCAACACCGTGGCGCTGCGCTGGGCGAGTGGGGTGCCCGCAGTGCCCGAGCACGTTGCATCGCTCGCGCCCGAGGTGCGCGCCGAGCTCGCCGCGCTTGATGGCGTGTCCGGTGAGACCGCCGGGGCACTGCTGCTTGCGGTGTCCGCCGATCCGCGGCGGTCACCCATGCAGCGTTTCGAGCGAGCCTTCGGACTGCTTGCGCCCCCGTACGAGCGGCTGTTCGCGCTCGATGCGAGCGAGCGGGGCCTGCAGGCCGATCTTGGCGGCGAGCGCGGGAGCAGCCAACCGGAGGATGATGCGGGCGATGAGCAGGCCGGCTTTGACTCCGCGGGAGGTAGCGCGGACGAGGATGCAGCTGACGGGGGTGAGGGCGGGGACGCCACCACCGACGGTGAGACGGAGGCGGCTCGCGCCGGTGATAAGCGTGAGGGCTCTGAGGGCGCCGATCTGTTCGCCGCGGAGCAGGCGGGCTTCGTGGGCACGGTGCTGTCCACGCCGCTTCCTGCCGCCGGCGTCTGGGCGGAAGGGCTTGAGCTTCCCGAGATGATCGCGAGTGATGAGCCCGACGACAATGCTGATCGCCCGCGCGAGGCCGGGGCGCTTGGTACGGGTGGCTCGGGAGCGACCGCGCTGCTCAACTACCGGGAGCGTGCTCGCGAACACGCAAGGAGTATCGACCAGGTGCGTGAGGTGTGGCGGCAGATCGTCTCGGAGCGTGTCCGGGAGGAACGTGCTTTCTCGCGGCTGCCGCAGGCCGAGGGGGATCTGCTTGACCGTGACTCGCTCGTGCGTGTCGTCGCGGACGTGGCAGCCGGGGTTGAACGCCCCCGCGCGTTCCTGGCACGGCAGCGTCGGCCGCGTAAGAGCCGGCGGGAGGGGAGCACCGACTATGTCCTCCTGATTGACCGCTCGGCGTCCATGCAGGGGCCGCCAGCGGAGGCCGCGGCTACCGCGGCGCTCATCATGTTGGAAGCGCTTGCCGGCGTCGAGCGAGACATTGCCGCCGAGGAGCGTGCCCTGGGCATCGACCTTGAGTTGAGCCTGCGGACTGCGCTGATCGTGTTTGACTCCGCGCCGCTCGTGGTGAAGCCGCTGGCCGGAGCGCTCGACGATCTTGCTCGGCGCACCCTCGACGCCGCCATCCATTCCCCGCAGGGATCGACCAACGATGCCGCGGCGCTCAATGCCGCTGCGCGGGAGTTCGGGCTCGCTAACGGGGGCACGGGTGGCGCGGGCGGAATCGCGCGGCGGCGCGTCGCCATTCTCGTGAGCGACGGCGGCTCGAACGACGCCGACGCCGCTGCCATCGAGCTCGCGCGGCTGCGTCACTCGGGCGTGACGGTGATCGGGATCGGCATTCGGACCGACGACATCGCGAAACGTTTCGCCCCTGACGGCATGCGGCTCGATACCGCTGCGGAGCTTCCCGGCGTGCTCGAACAGTTGGTGACGAACGCCGGCATCACCGAGTGACGGCGTTCGACGCGGCCCGCTAAGCTCAGTCTCGGAGGAACCACCATGGCATCAGTACCCGGGGAACACCCACAGCTCGCGCGGCTGCTCTTCGCCGACTTGGCGGAGGAGCTCGACGGCGCACTCGCTGATTCGCAGCACGCAGCGGGCGGTGTTCCGCCCTCGAGTCAGGCTGAGCAGCTGCTTGAGGACGCGGCACGAGCCGCGCGGGAGGGCGATTTCGGCCGGGCTGCCTTCGCCGGCGTCGAGGGGCAGGAAGCGGACCGTCTCGAGCGGGCGTTCGCGCTCGCCAGCACGGTTGCCGGCTGGGCGGGACTCACGGTCCCAGAACCCGAGGCGTTCTGGGAACAGGGCGTCGATCACGCGACACTCGCGCGTGCGCTGATGGCCGACCCCAGCCTGGTTCCCGTCCCTGCGCCGTACGGTCTCGGTGCAGCGCGGTGGACGATCCTGTTCCGCACGGTCGCCCGTCAACCGGCAAGCCCGCTCTCGCTTGCCGCACCCCTCGTGCTTGCGCCCGAGGTCGTCGCAGAATTCGGCCAGCTCGACGCGGTGCCGCGCGGCGTCGCGAGTGTGCGCTCGGGCGGACAGGAGTGGACGCTGCGGCTCATTCCAGCTGGCCAGAAGCCTGCACTTGTCGGTCTCAGTCATGCGCACGGCCCACATGCGACGCTGTCTGAGCTGCTCATGTTGCAGCTCATGCTCATCGCCGGGGGCGAGGAGCCCATCGACAGCAGCAGCTTCACGTGGGTGCACGGCGCCGTCGGTGGTGGCCGGTTCGCGGCCAGGGAGCTCTTCGACGCGACCGACCGTGGCGTGAGAGTCAACACGCGTGAGGTGGGCAACCAAGGCCCGTACCTCGGCGCGCGCCCACCGATCGGCTAACCGGCTCGTCGCAACAGGGTGCAAAGCAAGCTCACCCTGACTAGCGCTCAGAAGACATGACCTCAGCGAGGTCAGGAGTGATCGGCAGTAAAATCGTCATGACCTCGCTGAGGTCATGGCATGTCAGCGGTGCTGCTCGCTGGGGACTACGCCCAGACGCTCGGAGTGTCTGCACGCGTCGACGGCAGCTTGGTCGTTGAACCCCACTCAAGGTACTCCTCGGGAACGTGCAGTGTCGCCGGGTCGACGCCGCTCTTCTCGATGATCTCGTGCATCGGGACGACACCGCCGGAGCGCCGGAGGATCCGTGCCCGGACGATGGCGCGGGCGTAGATCTCGGGCTCGCCGGGGATCCCGGAAGAGCTGGGGGCGGGACGCACGAATCGCTGCTCCATGTAGACCGCTTGATCGTCGATCCCGAGGATCCGTGACTCCATGGTGAACTTCATCCACGGGTTCAAGGACTTGCGGTATGAGATGGTCTGGTTGACGACGACCGGATACCAGCCCTGCTCCTTGAACAGGGCGAGCACGCCGTTGCGCTGCATCAGGTCGTATCGGCCGACGTCCATGAGCGAGAGGTACTTCCCGTTGTTCATGTGTCGCAGAATGTCGAGGTCGGTTGGCCACACCCGAAAGGTGGAGCGCGAGACGTCTGAGAAACCGAGCTTGGGGCCGCGCGGGCCGACGAACAGCTGGTGCCAGAGCGTGCGAGGAAGCATGTGCATGCCTGCGATCATAGGAGATCGGCGGAGCGGGCGTGCAATGTTTGTCGGAACGATGCAAGCCTGGCGCGGCGAGAGCCTGCGAAGTTCGTGCGGAGCCGCCTCACTGGCAAGGTGTAGGATAGATCGGCGCGCACGGCGCATGAACTTTTCACTCAGGCTTTGGAGATCACCGCATGGCAACCTCGAACGATATCAAGAATGGCACCGTCATCAAGGAGGCAGGCCAGCTCTGGAGCGTCCTCGAGTTCCAGCACGTGAAGCCCGGTAAGGGCGGCGCGTTCGTCCGCACGAAGCAGAAGAACATCGTGTCGGGCAAGATCATCGACAAGACCTACAACGCTGGCACGAAGATCGAGACCGCAACGGTCGATCGCCGCGACTTCCAGTACCTGTACCAGGACGGTGCAGACTTCGTCTTCATGGACCTCACCGACTATGACCAGATCACCGTGTCTGCAACGGTCGTCGGTGACGCATACAAGTACATGCTCGAGAGCCAGCAGGTACAGATTGGCCTTCACGAGGGCGACCCGCTCTACCTCGAGCTCCCGGCTTCGGTCGTTCTCGAGATCACCTACACCGAGCCGGGCCTCCAGGGCGACCGCTCGACCGGCGGCACCAAGCCCGCAACCGTCGAGACCGGCGCCGAAATCCACGTGCCGCTGTTCCTCGACGCCGGCACCCGCGTGAAGGTTGACACCCGCACGGGTGACTACCTCGGCCGCGTAAACGACTAGGCGTGTCAGCTCGGACGAAGGCGCGTAAGCGCGCCCTCGACATGCTCTTCCAGGCCGACGTCCTCGACGTTCCGGTCATGGAGGTTGTTGCCAGTGAAGCGAAGCGTGCGCTCAGCGAGCCTGACCGCGCCGCTTCCTGGCTGTACGCCCGCGAGATTGTCGACGGAGTGACTGACCATCAGGCGGAGATCGACGACCTCATCGCGAGCTACGCGCAGGGGTGGACGATCGACCGCATGCCAAACGTCGATCGCGCGATCTTGCGGATCGCGTCGTGGGAGATGCTCCACAACTCGGAGGTTCCGGCCCCAGTGGCCATCAACGAGGCTGTCACGCTTGCCAAGGAGTACTCGACCGACGACTCGAGCCGTTTCGTCAACGGTGTGCTCGGCAAGATCGCGGAACACGCGAAAGCCTAGGCAGCCACCGCGGCACAGCCTGCGGCCGCTCGCGCGCGCCGACCCCGTGTCGGGCGCGCGAGCGAGCCTGGCGGTGCGCTAGACTCTAGCCATAACAGCTTTTCTTTAACAGCGTCCCGTGAGGCGCGGAAGGGGGGCGGTGAATGACCACGCGAATGGTTCTTGACGGAGCCGAGATTTCGCGGGCCTTGACCCGAATCTCGCATGAAATTATTGAGGCGAATAAGGGCGTTCGCGATCTCCTGCTCGTCGGTATCCCGACCCGCGGCTCGATGCTCGCGCGCCGCATCGCCGAGAACATCTCCCGCATTGAGGGCGTCGAGGTTCCCGTCGGTAGTCTCGACGTGACGATGTACCGCGACGACCTCGCGCAGCACCCGACGCGCACACCGCACCCGACCGAGATGCCCTTCGGCGTCGACGGCAAGACGGTCGTGCTCGTCGACGATGTGCCCTACTCCGGTCGCACCGTGCGCGCCGCGCTCGACGCGCTCGGGGATCACGGCCGCCCGAAGGCCGTGCGCCTCGCCGCGCTCATCGACCGTGGGCACCGGGAGCTTCCGATTCGGGCCGACTACATCGGTAAGAACCTCCCGAGCTCCCGTGAGGAGCGCATCTCCGTGAAGCTCACGGAGCACGACGGGGAGGACTCGGTGACAATCTCGTGAGACACCTGCTCGACACACGCACGCTGAGCCGAGACGACGCGATCCTCATCCTCGACACCGCCGAGGACATGGCGGCCACGCAGCAGCGCGAGATGAAGAAGCTCCCGACGCTGCGCGGCAAGTCCGTCGTCAACCTCTTCTTCGAGGACTCGACGCGCACCCGCATCTCGTTCGAGGCGGCCGCGAAACGGCTCTCGGCCGACGTCATCAACTTCAGCGCGAAGGGCAGCTCGGTCTCGAAGGGCGAGTCGCTCAAGGACACCGCGCAGACACTGCAGGCGATCGGTGCAGACGGCGTGATCATCCGCCACCCGGCGAGCGGGGCGGCCTCGCGGCTCGCCTCGAGCGGCTGGATCGACGCCGGCGTGCTCAATGCTGGCGACGGCATGCACGAGCACCCGACGCAGGCGTTGCTTGACGCGTTCACGATGCGCCGACGGCTGCACGGCGACGCGAGCCGGGGGGCCGGCCTCGACGGCGTCTCGGTCGTCATTGTCGGCGATATCGCGCACTCGCGCGTCGCCCGCTCGAACCTCTGGCTGCTCACCGGGCTCGGTGCGAAGGTGAGCCTGGTCGCTCCCGAGACGCTCCTGCCGTTCGGCGTGCGCGACTGGCCGGTCTCGATCTACCACTCGCTCGACGACGCCCTGCGCGCCGAGAACCCCGACGTGGTGATGATGCTGCGCATCCAGACCGAGCGGATGCACGCCGCGTTCTTCCCGAACGAGCGCGAGTACGCCCGCAACTGGGGCTTTGACGACCGCCGGCTTGCCACCCTGAGCGAGCGCGCGATCGTGATGCACCCGGGCCCCATGAACCGCGGGCTCGAAATCTCATCGGGCGCCGCCGATTCGCCGCGCTCGACCGTGCTTGAGCAGGTCGCGAACGGCGTGTCCGTGCGCATGGCCTGCCTGTACTTGCTGCTGTCTGGCGAACGAACTGAAGGCTGAAGGAGAAATCATGTCTGAAGGTATTCTCATCCGCGGTGCTCGACTTGCCGCAGATCTCACCGAGCGCGGGGCCGATGTCGCGACCGCAGCTCCGGTGGATCTGCGCGTTGCAGGCGGCCGGATCGTCGAGCGCGCCGCAGCCGGTGAGCTCGCACCGCAGGCGGGGGAGCGCGTGATCGAAGCCGACGGCCTCGTCGCGCTCACCGGCTTCGTCGACCTCCACACGCACCTGCGCGAGCCCGGCTTTGAACAGTCGGAGACGGTGCTCACGGGCACCCGCGCGGCCGCGGCAGGCGGTTTCACGACAGTGTTCGCGATGGCGAACACGCTGCCGGTGCAGGACACCGCGGGCGTCGTTGAGCAGGTCAAGGCACTGGGAGACGCGGCCGGGTACGCGACCGTGCGCCCGATTGGCGCGGTCACGGAGGATCTCGAGGGGCTGCGGCTCAGCGAGATCGGCGCTATGGCGCAGTCGCGCGCCGAGGTGCGCGTGTTCTCCGACGACGGCAAGTGCGTCCACGACCCGCTGCTCATGCGCCGCGCGCTCGAGTACGTGAAGACCTTTGATGGCGTGATCGCGCAGCACGCGCAGGATCCCCGCCTCACCGAGGGCTCACAGATGAATGAGGGGGCGCTCTCGAGCGAGCTCGGCCTGAAAGGCTGGCCCGCGGTCGCCGAGGAGTCGATCATCGCCCGCGATGTGCTGCTCGCCGAGCACGTCGGCGCGCGCCTGCACATCTGCCACCTGTCGACTGCCGGCTCGGTCGAGGTGATCCGCTGGGCGAAGGCCCGCGGTATCCAGGTCACCGCCGAGGTCACCCCGCACCACCTCATCCTCACCGAGGAGCTCGCGCGCAGCTACGACGCCCGCTACAAGGTGAACCCGCCGCTGCGTCGCGACGAAGACGTGCGGGCGCTTCGGCAGGCCGTCGCTGATGGCCTCATCGACATCATCGCAACCGACCACGCCCCGCACCCGGTCGAGGCAAAGGAGTGCGAGTGGGACTCAGCCGCGTTCGGCATGGTCGGCCTCGAATCGGCCTTCCCGATCGCGCTTACCTCGCTCATCGAGCCGGGTCACGCGAGCTGGGCTGAGCTCGAGACGCTGCTCTCGCAGAAGCCAGCCGAGATCGGCCGGCTTCCGGTCGGTGCCGACGGGCAGCATCCGAGCGCGCTCGACGCAGGCCAGCCCGCCGACATCGTGCTCGTCGACCCTTCGGGCACGAGCGTCTTCGACCTCGACCGGCTGCACGGCCAGAGCCAGAACTCGCCGTTCCTCGGCATGGAGCTGCCCGGCCGCGTCACGCACACGATCCGGCGCGGGTACCTTACGCTTGAGGGCGGCGAACTTGTTGCTGCGGAGCGTGTCGCCGCCGCGGCCCACCAGAACGGAGCACACGCATGACTCGCACCATGTTTCTCGTCATCTGGATCGTTATTGCCGGAGGCCTGCTGACCTTCATGGCGGTTGCGTGGCGCGGGCGCAAGCGACGAGACGCGGCACTCGCCCTGCCCGAGCTTGGCCTCGCGGGCGATGTCGCGGCGGAATTCGCGCACGTGAGCTACGTGTCCACGACGCCGAAGGGTGCACCGCTTGAGCGGGTTGCGATCCCCGGCCTCACCTTCAAAGGCTGGGCGGATGTCACGGTGCGCCGCGACGGCGTCGAGATCGCAGTGCAGGGCGAGCGCCCCGTCGAGATCGCCAGCGCGCAGCTGCGTGGCACCGACGCAGCCGCTGGCCGCATCGGCAAGATCGTCGAGCGCGACGGCCTTTCGCTGCTGCAGTGGCAGAGCCAGGCAGCGGGCGCACGCGAGCTCGAATCCAGCTTCCGCTTTTCCTCGCCAACCGAGCAGCGACGATTCGCTGCGGCCGTGAGCGAGATTTCCCAGAATACTTCCCAGACCAACCACTCGAGCCAGGAGGACGCGTGACCGCGACGACCAACGAAGTGACGGTGCCGCCGGCATCAGCACGCCCAGAGGGAGCCGCCGTGCTCGTACTTGAAGACGGCACCCGCTACGTCGGCCGAGCATACGGCGCGACCGGGCGTACGCTCGGCGAACTCGTCTTCTCGACGGGCATGACCGGCTACCAGGAGACCCTTACGGACCCCTCCTACGCCGGCCAGATCGTCGTCATGACGACGCCGCACATCGGCAACACGGGCGTGAACGACGCCGACATGGAGTCCGACCGTATCTGGGTCGACGGCTTTGTCGTGCGCGATCCTGCGCGCCGTATCTCGAACTTCCGCGCCGAGCGCTCGCTCGATGAGGATCTCGTGAGCCACGACGTCGTCGGCATCTCCGGCATCGACACCCGCGCGGTCACCCGCCGCATCCGCGACGCTGGCGCGATGCGCGGTGGCGTCTTCTCGGGAGCCGAGCTTGAGCTCTCCGACGACGAGCAGCTCACCATCGTGCGCGAGCAGGAGAGCATGGCGGGCAAGAACCTCTCGGCCGTCGTGACGACCCAGGAGCGCTATGACGTCGCGGTTGCTGACGGCGTCGAGCGCGTCGGATCCATCGCGGTACTCGACCTCGGCGTGAAGCGCTCGACGGTGCAGTACCTGGCTGAGCACGGCTTCGACGTGACCGTGCTGCCCGCGGGCACCACGCTCGACGAGATCCGCGCCCTCGCGCCGGATTCGCTCTTCTACTCGAACGGCCCCGGCGACCCGGCGGCCTCCGACGCCCAGGTCGAGATGTTGGCTGCGCTGCTGCGCGACGGCATGCCGTTCTTCGGGATCTGCTTCGGCAACCAGCTGCTCGGCCGCGCGCTCGGCTTCGACACCTACAAGCTGCCCTTCGGCCACCGCGGCATCAACCAGCCCGTGCTCGACAAACGCACCGGCCGGGTGGAGATCACCGCGCAGAACCACGGCTTCGCCGTCGAGGTGCCCATCGAGGGCGAGATCGATTCGCCCGCCGGCTTCGGCCGCGTGCAGGTGAGTCACTACAGCCTGAACGACAACGTCGTGGAGGGCCTCGAGTGCCTCGACATCCCCGCGTTCTCGGTGCAGTTCCACCCTGAGGCCGCAGCCGGCCCGCACGACACCATCTACCTGTTTGACCGCTTCCGCTCGCTGGTGCAGAACCGCGCAGAAGCCGCTGACTCGACCACCCAGGGAGCCTAAGAAGAATGCCCAAACGTACAGACATTAACTCTGTCCTCGTTATCGGCTCCGGCCCGATCGTCATCGGTCAGGCCTGCGAGTTCGACTACTCAGGAACCCAGGCGTGCCGCGTGCTCCGCGAGGAGGGCGTGCGCGTCATCCTCGTGAACTCGAACCCCGCGACGATCATGACCGACCCCGACTTCGCCGACGCGACCTACGTCGAGCCCATTACCTCCGAGGTCATCGAGTCGATCATCGCCAAGGAGAAGCCCGACGCGATCCTCGCGACGCTCGGCGGCCAGACCGCGCTGAACGCGGCGATGGAGCTCGACGAGCTCGGCATCCTCGAGAAGTACAACGTCGAGCTCATCGGCGCGAACATCGAGGCGATCAACCGCGGCGAGGATCGCCAGATCTTCAAGGAGCTCGTGCTCGAGTCGGGCGCGGACGTCGCCCGCTCGCACATCGCGCACACCGTTGAGCAGGCGAAGGAGTACGCGAAGGATCTCGGCTACCCCCTCGTCGTGCGCCCCTCCTTCACCATGGGCGGCCTCGGCTCGGGCTTCGCCTACAGCGAGGAAGAGCTCGTGCGCATCGTCACCGACGGCCTGCACTACAGCCCGACGACCGAGGTGCTCCTCGAGGAGTCGATCCTCGGTTGGAAGGAGTACGAGCTCGAGCTCATGCGCGACACCTCGGATAACACCGTGGTCGTCTGCTCGATCGAGAACGTTGACGCTGTTGGCGTGCACACGGGTGACTCCATCACGGTCGCACCCGCGCTCACCCTCACCGACCGGGAGTACCAGAACCTCCGCGACATCGGCATCGACATCATCCGTCGCGTCGGCGTGAACACGGGCGGCTGCAACATTCAGTACGCGATCGACCCGAAGACGGGCCGCGTCATCGTCATCGAGATGAACCCGCGCGTCTCGCGCTCATCGGCACTCGCGTCGAAGGCCACCGGCTTCCCGATCGCGAAGATCGCCGCGAAGCTCGCGCTCGGCTACCGCCTCGACGAGATCACCAACGACATCACCGAGGTGACGCCGGCGAGCTTCGAGCCGTCGATCGACTACGTCGTGGTGAAGACCCCGCGCTTCGCGTTCGAGAAGTTCCCGGCCGCCGACGACACCCTCACGACGACCATGAAGTCGGTTGGCGAGTCGATGGCGATCGGCCGCAACTTCACGACCGCGCTGCAGAAGTCGCTGCGCTCGCTCGAGAAGCGCGGCACGTCGTTCCACTGGGATCCGGTTGCTCCGGAGGCCGTGGAGGCGCGCGTCGCCGAGCTGCTCGGCACGATCGGTCGCCCGACTGACGGCCGCATCGT
Organism: Leucobacter sp. G161; assembly: GCF_001482305.1. Taxonomy (GTDB): domain Bacteria; phylum Actinomycetota; class Actinomycetes; order Actinomycetales; family Microbacteriaceae; genus Leucobacter. The sequence continues at coordinate 103,610 of NZ_LOHP01000060.1, read as the reverse complement.
CGACGTGCAGCAGGCGCTGCGCCTCGGTGCCACGATCGAGCAGGTCTTCGCTGAGACCGCGATTGATCCGTGGTTCCTCGACCAGATCGTGCTCATCAACGAGATCGCCGAGCGCGTCGCGGCCGCACCGCAGCTCACGCTCGAGGTACTCCGCGAGGCGAAGGATCACGGCTTCGCCGACGTGCAGCTCGCCGGCATCCGCGGCGTCTCCGAGTCGGAGATCCGCGGCCTGCGCCACGGGCTCGGCCTCCGCCCGGTCTTCAAGACCGTCGACACCTGCGCGGGCGAGTTCCCGGCGCTCACGCCGTACCACTACTCGTCGTACGACCTTGAGACCGAGGTCACGCCGTCAGACCGCAAGAAGGTCGTCATCCTCGGCTCCGGCCCGAACCGCATCGGCCAGGGCGTCGAGTTCGACTACTCGTGTGTGCACGCCTCGTTCGCGCTGTCGGACGCGGGCTACGAGACGATCATGATCAACTGCAACCCCGAGACGGTTTCGACCGACTACGACACGAGCGACCGGCTCTACTTCGAGCCGCTCACGCTCGAGGACGTGCTCGAGGTCATCCACGCTGAGCAGGCCTCCGGCCAGCTCCTCGGCGTGGTCGTGCAGCTCGGCGGGCAGACCGCCCTCGGGCTCGCGCAGCCGCTGAAGGACGCCGGGATCCCGATCCTCGGCACCACGCCCGAGGCCATCGACCTCGCCGAGGAGCGCGGCGCATTCTCCGCGATCCTCGACCGCGCGAACCTGCTTGCCCCGCGCAACGGCACCGCGATCGACAAGGAGGGCGCGATCCGCGTCGCCGAGGAGATCGGCTACCCCGTGCTCGTGCGCCCGTCGTTCGTGCTCGGCGGCCGCGGCATGGAGATCGTCTACGACACCGACTCGCTGCACGGCTACTTCGAGCGCATCGAGGGCCACGCCCTCGTTGGCCCCGGCCACCCGCTGCTGGTCGACCGCTTCCTCGACGACGCGATCGAGATCGACGTCGACGCGCTCTACGACGGCGAGCAGCTGTACATCGGCGGCGTGATGGAGCACATCGAGGAGGCGGGCGTCCACTCGGGTGACTCGAGCTGCACCCTGCCGCCCGTGACGCTCGGCCACGACGAGATCGCAAAGGTCCGCGAGGCAACGCTCGGCATCGCCGAGGGCGTCGGCGTGCGCGGCCTGCTCAACGTGCAGTTCGCGATCGGCCAGGGCGTGCTCTACGTGCTCGAGGCCAACCCGCGCGCCTCGCGTACCGTCCCGTTCGTGTCGAAGGCGCTCGGCATCCCGCTCGCGAAGGCCGCCTCGCGGCTCATGGCCGGCGAGACGATCCAGCAGCTCATCGACGAGGGCTTCCTGCCCGAGCGCGACGGTTCGCGCGCGCCGATCGACGCGCCGATCGCCGTGAAGGAGGCGGTGCTGCCGTTCAAGCGCTTCCGCACCCACGAGGGGCTCGTCGTCGACTCGCTGCTCGGGCCCGAGATGCGCTCGACCGGTGAGGTCATGGGCATGGACAAGGACTTCCCGACCGCGTTCGCGAAGAGCCAGGCCGCGGCAGGCAGCTCGCTGCCGACCTCGGGAACCGTGTTCCTGTCGGTTGCGGATCGTGACAAGCGCTCGATCGTGCTTCCGGCGCTCCGCCTCCAGGAGCTCGGCTACACGCTGCTCGCGACGCAGGGCACGCAGGTCGTGCTCGCGCGTAACGGCATCACGTCGACGACGGTGCGTAAGCACTCGCTGCAGGCCGAGGGCGAGACGATCGTGGATCTCATCAACAACGGTGAGATCGACATGGTCGTGAACACGCCGTCCGGGAGCTCCGCCCGCGCGGACGGCTACGAGATCCGCGCTGCGGCCGTGGCGGCAGACAAGCCGATCTTCACGACCGTCTCCGAGCTGTCTGCGGCCGTCGGCGCGCTCTCCGCGCTGAACAAGGGCTTCGACGTGAAGTCGCTGCAGGAGTACGAATCGGATCGCCAGGCAGCACTCGCTGCTGCCGCGGTCTGAGGAGCAGTATGACCGTGTCATCGTTTGGTGCCAGGCTCGCGGCGGAGTTCGCCGCGGGCCGGCACCTCTGCGTCGGCGTCGACCCGCACGCGGGGCTCCTCGCCGAGTGGGGACTTGAGGACTCCGCCGCGGGCGCCGAGCGGATGGGCCGCGACGTGGTCGCGGCCGCCGCCGGCGTCGCGGCCTCGCTCAAGCCGCAGATCTCCTTCTTCGAGCGCTTCGGATCCGCTGGTTTCGTGGCGCTGGAGCGGGTGCTCGCGGACGCGCGTGCGGCAGGGCTCATCGTTGTTGGCGACGTGAAGCGTGGGGACATCGGGTCCACGTTTGCCGCCTACGCCGAGGCGTGGCTCGCGCCTGGCTCACCGCTCGAGGTCGACGCGATGACCGTCGCGCCCTACATGGGTTTCGAGACGCTCTCCGGGGCGTTCCCGTTCGTGCGCGAGCACGGCAAGGGGCTCTTCGTGCTCGCCGCGACCTCGAACCCGGAGGCCCGCGAGGTGCAGACCGCGGTGCGCGGCGACGGCCAGACGCTCGCCGCGTCGATGGTCGCGAGCGCGAACGCGTGGAATGCGCGTGAGCACGCGGGGGAGACCGTGGGCTCCGTGGGCGTTGTGCTTGGTGCGACGGTTGAGCTCGGAGACTTCGGCATTGATACCTCGGTGCGCGCGGAACCCGCGCTGCCCGTGCTCGCGCCCGGCTTCGGTCATCAGGGGGCGAGGATCGAGGATGCTGCTGAAATCTTCGGCGGAATCGGGCATGCAGTGCTTGCCAATGAATCGCGCAGTATCCTTACAGGTGGAGGCGAAGGCCTCACCGATCGCGTTCGCGAACGGGCCAGGCTCATCACTGAGGCGCTCTACGGGAGATCATGACGAAGCAGCAGGCAGGAATGCCGGAGGTAGACCGGGTCGCAGCCAACCGCGCTGCGGTGGCAGCGCGCCAGGCGCGCGCTGAACTCAAGCGCAAGTTGCGCGGTGGCGAGATGTCGCCGCTGAAGGTGCTCGAGTATTCGAAGGTGCCTGGCCACGCAGCCTCGACCCTTCGGATCACCGACTACCTGCTGTCGTTCCCGTCGATCGGCCAGGTGAAGGCCGAGCGGATTCGGGATGACCTGCAGATCTCCGAGCGGAAACGCCTCGGCGGTCTCGGCACCCTGCAGCGAGAGCGGCTCGAGGTGTTCGTGCGTGATCGCTCAGGCGCCCTCCCGCGCGGCGAGCGCCCCCCGCTGACGGTGTTGGCAGGTCCGACGGCAGTTGGCAAGGGCACCGTCGCAACGTATGTCCGCGATCACCACCCTGAGGTTCGGCTCTCCGTCTCGGCTACGACCCGAGCAGCCAGGCCCGGCGAGATCGAGGGCGTGCACTACTACTTCGTCTCGGACGAGGACTTTGACCGCATGCTTGCCGCAGACGAACTGCTCGAGTGGGCGACGGTGCACAACAAGCATCGCTATGGCACGCCCCGCGGGCCCGTCGTTGATGCGAGCGCGCGCGGCGAACTCGTACTGCTCGAGATTGATCTCCAGGGCGCCCGCCAGGTGCGGCAGAGCATGCCAGACGCTCGGCTTGTGTTCCTTGCCCCGCCGAGCTGGGACGAGCTGGTGCGCCGACTGGTGGGGCGCGGTACCGAGAACGAGGAAGAGCGCACGCGCAGACTCGAGACAGCCAAGATCGAGCTCGCCGCGGCTGATGAATTCGACGAAATCATCGTCAATGACGAGGTTGCGTCCGCGGCGGATCGGCTCGTCGACTTGATGCACGGTAACGACTAGCACTGGAGAACGCGTGTGAACGGGTCGAGACAGTTCGACGCAGGTGGTCTTTCAGGCGCGGCGGCACGGCAAAGCGGCGATCAGTCGGGTAGCTTTGCATGGTGATGGAATTATTCGGGGCCGGCGGCTTCTTGCTGGAGCTGCCTGAGGGCATCCCGCTCGATCCGCGCCAGTATTGGGGGATCCCGCTTGCGCTCGTCGGTGCGGCGCTGCTCGCGTTTGGCGCCCAGTATCAGTCACGCGGTCTGAACAAGGTCGAACGCATTGTCGGGGTGAGCGCACATGCCGGGCTGTCGCTCCGGCACATGCTGAGCCTTCTGCGGCGGCCGTCTTGGGTCGTCGGAACGGTGCTGCTCGGTCTCGCAGTCGTGTTTCAGCTCGGGTCGCTCGCACTCTCGCCGATCACCATCGTGCAGCCGATCGGCGTTGTCGGGCTCATCATTACCTCCGTATTGAATTCCCGGATCTCGGGAGTGCGACTCGGTAAACGCGTCACGGCGTCGATCGCGCTCGCGGTCGGCAGCGTTGCCGTGTTCGTCTTCGTTGCGGCAACGAACGTGCGCGACCAGGTCGTGACTGACGCAAAGCTGCTCGCGATCCTCATCACGTTTGGGGTGGTGCTCATTCTCGCGCGCATCCTGTTCGTGCTGTACCGGCACCGCGGGATCGCGCTCATCTACATCGTCGGCGCTGGCGTGCTGTACGGCTTTGTTGCGACCTTCGCCAAGGTCGTGATCAGTCGGCTCCAGCAGGGCGACTTCGAGTGGCTGACCTGGACGTGTGTTGCCGCGCTGGCAGCCGGCGGATTGCTCGGAATGCTCTTCGTGCAGAACGCGTACTCTTCGGGGCCGCCGGACCTCGTCGTGGCTGGCCTGACAGTCATCGATCCGATGGTCGCCGTGTTCATCGGCATCCTCATTCTCGGTGAGGCTGCGCACGCGCCCGCGTGGGTCTCCGTCGTGTTCGTGATCACGGGAGCGACCGCGATGGTCGGCGTCATCGGAATCTCACGCTTCCATCCGCAGTCGGGGAAATCGGTGCTCGATCACACGGGGAAGATGCCTGTCGTGACCCCGGTTGACCCGGAGGACTAGCGCGCTGAATGGTAGGGCTGGCGACGCCGTTGTCAGCAGCCCTGTCCAAGACCATACCCGTCATCCGATCCGACGCGCGTGAACGTAACGCGAACGTGATCCGACAGGAGTGGCGGTAGCGGCCGTTCGCCTTCGGGCGTTTGCGTTACTCATCGGGCTGTGTGCTGCGATAAGCTGGTGCAGTTGTTTCGGGGCGGTAGCTCAGTTGGTTAGAGCACACGACTCATAATCGTTCGGTCACGGGTTCAAGTCCCGTCCGCCCTACCGAGGCGCCCGTTGTGCGGGTACGCGATTTCCGGTCTTTCCTGAAGATCCGGGTCCGTCCGAAAGCGCCACACGAATCTTCATAGCAATGGCATAGTGAGAGCGTTCTGTGTCGAGCAGCGGCGCGCCGCCTCACGCAGGGCAGATTCGCATCTTCTATCTTGCTCTCGCTAAGGAGAACTATGAAACTGCAGACCTCGGCGCTCGGTGCGCTCCTCGTCACGGGGGCGCTGCTGCTCACGCCCCTCGCCGCACACGCGACAGACGCGCACAGCGAAAGCCCGGTCGCTCCGACGGGGAAGCAGCTTGCCGCCGCGCCGCTCGCGCAGAACGACGACTTCGCCGAGTACCTCGATGCAGACGGCTTCTGGAAGGAAATCCCCGAGGCCCTCCCGTTCGATCAGCTCTTGACCGCTGAAGTGTCGAACCTGGACACGCGCCCGGTATCGGGCGGCGTCCACGTGAGCTTCGACTACGACCGGGCGCCAAAGTTCCGGCAGGGCTACTACAGTGTCCTCGTTGACGGCGAGGTCCACGGGGAGCTCTTCAACGAGTTCTTCGGGCCGGGCTCATACGACGAGTTCATTCCGCTGTCGACTGGCTCGCACACGGTCGTCGTTCGGGGCTGGTACAACACCGAGGCGGGGAGCGCTTGGAAAGAGTTCGACACGCACACGGTCGACGTGCCCGCCCCAGAAGCGAGCGAGGAGACGCGAACGGTGAGGGTCGATGGCATCAATATTGGCCCAAGCGAGCGCAGAGGTGGGTTCGAGCTTGGCTTCTCGTACTACCTCGCTGAGGGCGTGAGCGAGGGGGCAATCCGGCTGCTGATCAACGGCGAGCCTGTGCAGCCCGATCCGATGCAGGTCACCGCTGATGGGCGTTTCGAGACATTCGTGCCTGGCGACTACGGGACGTACGACATTGCCATTCACGGCCTGTATGTGTCACCGGGGCAGGCAGTTTGGGGGCAGGAGTTCGCAACCACGTACCGCTTCCAGAAGCCAACGCAAGAACATACGCTCGTGACCCCGCTGGCCGCAGCGAAGGCTGCCTCAGCAAACGTTGTCACTGTCCCGGCTCTCGGAACTGGCTACACGTACGCCACGGGCGCTGGAGCGCCGTTGGCGCCCGGCAGTTACACCCTGCAGGTTGGAGAAACGCTCTGCGTCGTCGCGACGCCCCTGGCCGGATACGCGTTCCCTACCGGCTCGCAGCACGAGTGGTGCTTCACCGGAGCAAAGCTCGCCGGTGGTCAGGGCACGGATGATGGAACTTCCGGTGGCGAGGGCCCAGCTTCGGGCGATGACGGTCAACAGCCCGCGGGGAGCGCGGATCGCCTGAATTCGAGTGCACCTGCGAAGCAGATTGACGCGATCGCGGCAACGGGATCGAACGCCGGACTGCTCGTGGGCGGCGCGCTCTCACTCCTTATCCTTGGGGGCATCGTCACCGTTATCGGTAGGTCCCGCAGGGCCTGACCCGACCGCTCATCGAATGCCGAGAGGCTCTGATGGTGCTGGCACACTGCCAGTCACCTCAGAGCCTCTCGGTGTTGCTCCGGTTCACCCGGGCAACGGTGCTGCTGTCGCGGTGTCGTTACGCGTCGTATGACCGAATTGCGACGACGGCATTGTGCCCGCCGAAGCCGAACGAGTTCGAGATCGCGAGCTGCGGGCCATCGCCGAGCGGCTGCGCCTGGCCGGACACCTGCAGCGGGATCTCGGGATCCTGATCGACGAGGTTGATCGTCGGGGGAGCGACACGGTTGTGCACCGCGAGCACGGAGAACAGTGCCTCAAGGGCGCCGGTCCCGCCCAGCAAGTGGCCGGTGGCCGCCTTCGTTGCCGACACGGGGATCTCGCGTGCGCGATCCCCGAATACGCCGAGCAGCGCAGTGTACTCGTTGATGTCACCAACGGGCGTCGACGTTGCGTGCGCGTTGATGTGCGTGACGTCCTCGGCGTGGGCGCCGGCCTGCGACAGCGCAAGCTTCATCGCGCGGATGGCGCCGTGGCCCTCGGGGTCATTCGCCGTGATGTGGTACGAATCTGCGGTGACCCCGCCGCCCGCAATCTCGGCGTAGATCTTCGCGCCGCGATCAAGCGCGTGCTCCTCGGTCTCAAGCACGAGCGCAGCTGCGCCCTCGCCCATGACGAAGCCGTCGCGGTCCGTGTTGTAGGGGCGCGAGGCCGTCTCGGGGGAGTCGTTTCGACGCGACAGCGCCTGCATTGACGAGAACGAGGCGAGCGTGATCGGGTGAATCGCTGCCTCAGACCCGCCGACGATGATGACGTCAGCGAGGCCAAGCTGCAGGTGCTCGTAGGCGTTCGAGATGGATTCGGTGCTCGAGGCGCAGGCCGATGCCACCGTGCGTGCGAACGCGCGTGCCTCGAAATGCATTGAGATCGCGGCTGCGGGGGCGTTCGGCATCAGCATGGGCACGGTGAGCGGCATTACTCGACGCGGGCCCTTCTCCCGAAGTGTGTCCCACGCATCAAGCAGGGACCAGATGCCACCGATGCCGGTGGCCCAGTCAACGCCCAAGCGCTCGGCGTGCACGTCGGGGGAGCCGGCGTCAGCGAATGCTTCCTTCGCAGCGACGAGCGCAAACTGGCTCGACGGGTCGAGGCGCTTGGCAACTGGGCGTTCGAGTACCTCGGTCGGGTGAACGCGGGCTTGCCCAGCGAAGGTGACGGGGAGATCGTACTTCTCGACCCAGTCGGCCTCGATGGTCCGCACGCCTGACTCGCCGGCAAGGAGTGCTTCCCAGCTCTCCGGGGCGGTCCCGCCGAGTGGCGAACTCGCGCCAATACCAGTGACGACAATCTTCTTGCTCATGTGTGTGGCTCTCCGCGTGGGTTTCGGGAGTCTCCTTGTGAGAGACAGCCCGTAAAAGTCTGTGGGGTGAAGCAGGCGGCAGGGAAGGGGGCTGCCTCAGCAGAGCCAACCCTTCCCAGCCGCGAAAGCTTCGCTTAGGCCTGAGCCTTGACGATGAAGTCGACTGCGTCGCCAACGGTCTTGAGGTTCTTGACCTCTTCGTCGGGGATCTTTACGTCGAACTTCTCTTCTGCGTTGACGACGATGGTCATCATCGAGATCGAATCGATGTCGAGGTCGTCGGTGAACGACTTGTCGAGTGCGACGACGTCGGCCGCGATTCCGGTCTCGTCGTTGACGAGCTCAGCGAGGCCTGCGAGGACCTCTTCGTTGCTGAATGCCATTGGATTCTCCTTATTTGATGGGGGTTTGTAGTAAACCTCGTGCAGTAGTTTCTCGCAACTTCCCCGGGGAAGTCGACAGGGCGCGCGGGGCGCGCCCAGAGCGGGAGCTACGGAAGTTCGATGATCTGCGCGCCGTAGACGAGGCCGGCACCAAAGCCGATGGTGAGCGCGAGGCCACCAGAGAGCTCGGGGCGCTCCGCGAGCAGTGCGTGCATTGCGAGCGGGATCGATGCTGCAGAGGTGTTGCCCTGCATCTCAATATCGCGAGCAATGGCGACGGTTTCGGGAAGCTTGAGCTGCTTGGCGAGCTCATCGATGATCCGCATGTTTGCCTGGTGCGGGATAAACGCCGCGAGGTCTCCGGGCTCGATCCCCGAGGTCTCGAGCGTCTTCCGAGCGACCTTAGCCATCTCCCACACTGCCCAGCGGAACACGGTCTGCCCGTCCTGCCGCAGCGTCGGCCACGCGACGACGCCTGGCGCCTCGCGGTACTCCTCGAAGGTGGAAGTCATGCTGATGGTGTCCCACTTCTCGCCATCAGAACCCCAGACCGTTGGGCCAATGCCGGTGTGGTCGCTCGGGCCGACAACAACAGCGCCTGCGCCGTCGCCGAGTAGGAACGAGATCGAGCGATCCGTCGGATCGACGACATCGGAGAGCTTCTCCGCGCCGATGACGAGCACGTTCTTGCAGACGCCTGAGCGTACGAGCGCATCGGCCTGGCCGACGCCGTACACGTACCCGGCGCAGGCGGCCGAAATGTCGAACGCAGCGGCAGGGGTGAGCCCCAGGCGGTGCGCGGCGAGTGCGGCCATCGAAGGCGTGACCGCCACGTTTGAGACGGTCGAGATGATGACGCCGTCAATGTCAGCACGATCAAGGCCTGACTTCGCGATCGCCTCTTCGCCCGCCTCTACGGCGAGATCAACCGCGCCGATGTGCTTGCTGGAGCGACGGCGCTGGACAATGCCGGTGCGCTGGCGGATCCACTCGTCAGACGAGTCGATCGGCCCGACGAGATCGTCGTTCGGCACGTTCAGATCGCCGCGAGCGGCCCCAACTGCGAGCACGCGCGTGTGCGCTGGTCCTGTGGGTTGTACGAGGGTTGCCACGATTCGATCCTTTCGATCAGGCTGCATCGGCGAGAAGCTGCACTGCAGCCTCAAGATCAGCCGGGGTCTTAACAGCAACAGCAGGAACGCCCTTGAGGCCGCGCTTGGCGATCCCCGTGAGCGCGCCGGCGGGGGTGAGCTCGATGAGCCCTGTGATGCCGGCGCCGGTAAACGACTCCATGCACGCGTCCCAGCGAACCGGGCTCGCGATCTGTGACACGAGCGAGTCGCGGAAGCCCGCGCCGGAGGTCACGAGACCACCGTCGGCGTTGCTCCAGAGCTGGCGCGTCGGGTCGTTCACCTCGGTCGCAGCGGCTGCCTCGGCGAGAACGGGGACTGCGGAGCCCATGTAGCTGGTGTGGAACGCGCCGGCGACCTGCAGTTGGATGACCCGGGCACCGCGAGGCGCGCTCTCCGCGAGGGCGGCGAGGCCTGCGAGGGAACCCGCGGCGACGATCTGCCCGCCACCGTTCCGGTTCGCGGCAGTGAGGCCTGCGGCCTCAATTGCCGCAAGCACGTCGGACTCGACGCCACCGACGACCGCGGACATGCCGGTCTGCTCAGCCGCTGCGGCTTCCGCCATCGCGCGGCCACGGACACCAACGAGGCGCATCGCATCGGTCTCGCTCAGCACGCCAGCGGCTGCTGCCGCGGCGAACTCGCCAACCGAGTGCCCGGCAACGCCAACCGTGCTGAGGTCGACCCGCGCAGCAAGCGCGCGCCAGGACAGCAGCGAGGCAGCAACAATGAGCGGCTGCGCGATCTCCGTGGCACGGATCGTGTCGGCGTCACTCTCCGTTCCGTGACGGAGCAGGTCGACGCCGGAGGCATCGGACGCAGCCTCGAGGAAGGTGCGGGAGGCCGCATCTTCGATCCACTCGGAGAGGAAACCGGGGGTTTGGGAGCCCTGACCCGGGCAAGCGATAACAATCACGTCATTTAGTTTCTCAGATGACGGGGCATCTGTCTGCATATAGTCGACGATAAATGCGAAGAATCATTGTAGGAACCTTCTAGGAGGCCCGTTTGGGAGGGCGTCGGCCGCCCTGCTGAGCGATAGAACCGGCGATGAGCGCGGACTGCAGGATGAGCGATTCCCGGGCACCGGTTGCATTCCAACCGATGACCTCGGACACCTTCTTCAGGCGATAGCGCACCGTGTTCGGGTGCACGAAGAGCTCCCGTGCCGTCGCCTCGAGCGAGCGACCATTGTCGAGATAGCACCAGAGCGTCTCCATGAGTTCCGCGGAGTGCGTGAGCAGCGGCTCATAGATCTGCTCGATGAGGGTCCGCCGAGCGAGGCCATCGCCAGCGAGCGCGCGCTCCGGCAACAAATCATCCGCAAGTACCGGCCTGGGAGCGTGGCGCCAGGCGCGGGCTACCGCGACACCCGCGAGCGCGGCGCGCGCGCTCTTAGACGCCTCGATGAGATTGTCAACGGTCGGCCCGAGCACGAGTGGACCGTCAGCGAAGCCATCGGAGAGCCGCCCCGCAATCTCGAGGAACGTCCGAGGCGGCTCCTCGGCGGTCGGCGCCGGCGCGCCATCGACTGCTGGCGGTGCCATCCGGCCGAGGACGAGCACGAGGCGGGTCCCCTGGAGACCAATCAGCACATCCGCGCCCGCGTGACGGGCGGTGCGGCGCAACTGATCCACGTCTACCGAGCGTTCCGCGCTCCCCACCAGCACCGCAGCCTCGCCGTCGCCGTGCCACCCGAGGGCCGCGATCCGGCTCGGCAGTTCGTCATCAGACTCGCCCGTGAGGATCGAATCGACCACCAGCGCTTCGAGCCTGGCATCCCAGAGCCCTCGGGCCTCAGCCTGCCGCGCATACACATCGGCGGCGGCAAACGCCACATCGCGCGAGTAGTGGAGGATCGCCTCGCGGAGCGAGTGGCTCCGCGGGGCGACGCGCTCCTCAACCACGGTGACTACGACGCGGATGAGCTGCAGGGTTTCCTGCAGGCTGATCGAACGGAGCAACTCGCGCGGTGCGGAGCTGAAGACGTCGGAGGCGATCCAGGGAGTCGCCCCGGGATCCTCGTACCACTGGATGAACGAGCTGATCCCGGTCTGCGCGACCAGTCCAACCGCCGAGCGGCGGCTCGGGGGCATGTTCCCGTACCAGGGGAGCGTGTCCTCGAGCCGCGTCACGGTCAGCGTTGCCAGCTCGCCCGAAATGGTGCGAAGCCAGGCCAGTTCCTGCGCTCTATTAGTAGTCATACGACGGCTCGTTAGGCGTCCCCGCCCGCGCCGCCGGTCGTTCCGGCGTTGACGTCGTCCAGGCGGTACCGCGCTGCTGCCTCGACGGCGACGCTCGCGTCGATCTTGCCCTCGACAGCGAGGCGCTGGAGCACCTTCACGACGAGCGACTCGCGATCGATCTTGAAGAAGCGTCGTGCGGCCGCGCGGGTGTCGGAGAAACCGAAGCCGTTCGCGCCGAGTACCGAGAAGTCTCCCGGAACGTACGGGCGAATCTGCTCGGGTACCTCGGGGGTCCAGTCGCTTACTGCGACCTTCGGGCCCTCGGCTCCTGCGAGCTTCTCGGTGAGGTACGCGGTGCGCTGCTCGCCACCGAAGTTGTTGAAGTTGTGCTGCTCGGCGGCGAGGCCGTCGCGCTGCAACTCAGACCAGCTCGTGACGCTCCAGACGTCTGCGGCAACGCCCCAGTCGTTTGCGAGGATCTCCTGCGCCTCGATCGCCCACGGCACGGCCACGCCGGAGGCGAGGATCTGTGCTCGGTGGGTGCCGCCCTTGGCCTCGCTCACGCGGTGCAGACCACGGACGATGCCGTCGACGTCAACGCCCTCGGGCTCGGCCGGGTGGATCATCGGCTCGTTGTACACCGTGAGGTAGTACATGACGTTCGGGTCCTCGTGCTCGCCACCGTACATCCGCTCGATGCCCGAGCGCATGATGTGCCCGATCTCATAGCCGTACGCCGGGTCGTAGGAGACGACAGCGGGGTTCGTCGACGCAAGCAGCAGCGAGTGACCGTCTGCGTGCTGCAGGCCCTCACCCGTGAGGGTGGTGCGGCCGGCGGTCGCGCCAATCATGAAGCCACGCGCCATCTGGTCGCCTGCGGCCCAGATTGCGTCGCCCGTGCGCTGGAACCCGAACATCGAGTAGAAGATGTAGATCGGGATGAGCGGCTCACCGTGCGTCGCGTATGAGGTGCCGACGTTCGTGAACGCGGCTGCCGCGCCCGCCTCGTTGATGCCAACGTGGAGGATGACACCCTGCGGGCTCTCCTTGTACGCGAGCAGCAGCTCACGGTCGACCGAGGTGTAGTTCTGGCCGTGCGGGTTGTAGATCTTCGACGTCGGGAAGTACGAGTCCATGCCGAAGGTGCGCGCCTCATCGGGAATGATCGGCACGAAACGCGCGCCCATTCCCTTGTCGCGCATGAGGTCGCGGAGCAGGCGCACGAAGACCATCGTGGTCGCGGCCTCCTGCGTGCCGCTGCCCTTCGCGGCGACCGCGTAGCTCTTCGGCTCGGGCAGCGTCAGCGGGATGTGCGTTGCGCGACGCTCGGGCGGGTACCCGCCGAGCTCGCGACGACGCTCGTGCATGTACTGGATGGTCGGATCGTTCTCACCCGGGTGGTAGTACGGGGGCAGTGCCGGGTTTTCCTCGAGCTGCGCATCGGTGATCGGGATGTGCATGGTGTCGCGGAACAGCTTGAGGTCGTCAAGCGTCATCTTCTTCATCTGGTGGGTCGCGTTGCGGCCCTCGAAGTGCGGACCAAGGCCGTAGCCCTTAATGGTCTTCGCGAGGATGACGGTCGGGCGGCCCTTGTGCTCGGTCGCGGCCTTGTACGCGGCGTAGACCTTGCGGTAGTCGTGGCCACCCCGGCGCAGGCCCCAGATCTCGTCGTCCGAGTAATCCTTCACGAGTTCGAGCGCGCGCTCGTCCTTGCCGAAGAAGTGGTTGCGCACGAACAGGCCGCTCTCGGCCTTGTACGTCTGGTAGTCGCCGTCGGGCGTGGTGTTCATGATGTTCAGCAGCGCGCCGCTCTGGTCGCGGGCAAGCAGGTCGTCCCACTCTCGGCCCCAGATGACCTTGATGACGTTCCAGCCGGCACCGCGGAAGTAGCTCTCGAGCTCCTGGATGATCTTGCCGTTGCCGCGTACGGGACCGTCAAGACGCTGCAGATTGCAGTTGACGACGAACGTGAGGTTGTCGAGGCCCTCGTTCGCGGCGACCTGGAGCTGGCCGCGGCTCTCGACCTCGTCCATCTCGCCGTCACCGAGGAACGCCCAGACGTGCTGGTCGCTCGCGTCTTTGATGCCGCGGTTGGTGAGGTACTTGTTCACCTGCGCCTGGTAAATTGCGTTGATCGGGCCGAGACCCATCGACACGGTCGGGAACTGCCAGAACTCGGGAGCGAGGCGCGGGTGCGGGTAGCTTGGCAGCGAGTTCGGGGCGTGCGACTTCTCCTGGCGGAAGCCGTCAAGCTGGTCGGCCGACAGCCGGCCCTCGAGGAATGCGCGCGAGTACATGCCGGGGGAGGCGTGCCCCTGCACGAAGATCTGGTCTCCGCCGCCCGGGTGATCCTGGCCGCGGAAGAAGTGGTTGAAGCCGACCTCGTAGAGCGACGCCGCTGAACCATACGTTGAGATGTGGCCGCCGACACCAATGCCGGGCCGCTGCGCGCGGTGCACGGTCATGGCCGCGTTCCAGCGGATCCACGACCGGTACTGGCGCTCAGTATCGTGGTCGCCCGGGAAATCTGGCTCGTTCTCAGACGCGATCGTGTTCACGTAGTCGGTGGTCGGGACCATCGGCACGCTCAGGTGCAGCTCGCGCGAACGCTCGAGCAGGCTTGTCATGATCTCGCGACCGCGGCCTGGGCCATGCGTGTCGACGACGCCATCGAGGGACTCGCGCCATTCGGCGGTCTCAGCGGGATCCATGTCTTCGTGATCCTGGGAGTAAGGATCTTGTGTGTTCACAGCCACGGAAAATGCTCCATTCGCCACCACGCGCAAAACCATGGGCATGTGGGTTCAGCCCCGTTGAGCACGCAACTCAAAAAACGCCCCGCAGGTTAGCGGGCATCTCCCAGACTAGCGAACATCCACCACCGAACGGGGAATCAGAGGGGTGTCTGTGTCATTCCCAAACAATCTTCAGGCCCTTTCGCGGCTAGTCTGGGGAAGTTGGGAATTCGCACAGCGGCGTTGAAAACGCCCGAAAGGTTGATGAACATGGTTCTAGAGGTGGGCGCAGTCGCGCCAGATTTCACGCTTTCCGATCAGCACGGCGAGGAGCTCACGCTGAGCGAACTCGTCGCAGAGGGCCCCGTGGCACTCGTGTTCTTCCCGCTCGCGTTCTCGGGCATCTGCACGGGTGAGCTGTGCGAGCTGCGCGACAACCTGCAGATCTTCGAAGACAGCAAAGTGCGCCTGCTCGGGATCTCTGTGGACTCGGTGTGGGCGCTCAAGGCCTGGGCCGAGACCGAAGGCTACGAGTTTTCGATCCTCTCCGACTTCTGGCCGCACGGCGCAGTCGCGAAGGACTACGGCGTCTTCGTCGAAGAAGCTGGCATCGCCACCCGCGCAACGCTCGTCATCGGGGAGGGCCGCAAGGTGCTCGCCTCGTTCGAGACCGCCCCGGGCCAGGCTCGCGACTTTGGCGCGTACCGCGACGCGATTGCTGCGATCGGCTAAGGGTCCCTCGGACGAACCGCGGCCCGGCCAGAGCTTCACGCTCTGGCCGGGCCGCGGTTGTGTCTGCGGGTCAGGCTACTTCTTGTGCTGTGGGCGACTGGTTGGCCGCACCGGGAAGACGCCGCGGGTGCGCGAGATTCGGTAGTCGATGCGGTCGTTCACATAGCTTTCCATCTCCGCATTGTCGGCGAGCGAGCCTGCCCACTGGCTCGTCATGTGCTCCGTGAGGCGCTCGAGCCGTTGGGTCCGTTCTGCACGCTCGAGTACCTTGTCGTCGATCCGCAGCGCCTTGAGCGTCGCGAAGGCCATCAGCAACAGAATGACGCTGAACGGAAGGGCTGTCGCCAGTGCAGCCGCCTGCAGGGATTTCAGCCCGCCGGCGAGCAGCAGCGCGATGGCGACGAGTCCCTCGATGACGGCCCATAGGATGCGCGACCAGGCGGGCGGGTTCGGGTGGCCACCCGAAGCGAGCATGTCGACCACGAGCGATCCGGAGTCGGAAGACGTGATGAAGAAGATCGCGACGAGGATGATGCCGACGATCGAGAAGATGGTGCCGAACGGGAGATCGCCAAGGATCTTGAAGAGCACGCTGTCGATGTTCACGGTGCCGTCTTCGACGAGGTCACCCGCGCCGAAGAGTTGCCTGAATAGCCCGCTGCCGCCGAGCACCGAGAACCAGATGATGCCGACCAGGGTCGGCACGAGCATGACGCCGGCAATGAACTCACGGATCGTGCGGCCGCGCGAAATACGTGCAATGAAGATTCCGACGAACGGCGACCACGAGATCCACCAGCCCCAGTAGAAAATCGTCCAGTTCGCGAACCAGCTGTTCGCCTCGCCGCGCTGGAACGCGCCGACGTCGAACGTCATCTGCATGAAGTTGGCGAGGTAGAAGCCGAAGGACTCAGTGAGGTTCTGCAAGAGGAAGAGCGTCGGTCCGAGTAGCAGCATGCTGATGAGCAGCGCGCCGGCAAGGCTCAAGTTGATGTTCGAGAGCCACTTCATGCCAGCGCCGATGCCGCTAACGACTGAGAGCATGGCGATGAGGGTGACAGCGATGATGAGGATGACGAGCAGCGTGTTGTCCGCGCGGTCGACGATGCCGATCTCGACCATGCCAGCCGAGATCTGCTGGACCCCGAGGCCGAGCGAGGTCGCAACGCCAAAAACGGTGCCGAGGATCGCGAGCACGTCGATGAGGTCACCCGTCCAGCCCTTGACGCGCTCGCCGAACAGTGGCTCGAGCGCCCAGCGGATCGAGACCGGTCGGCCGCGCCGGTGGATCGCGTATGCGATCGCCAGCCCGATAATCGCGTAGATAGCCCAGGGGTGAATGCCCCAGTGTACAAAGGTCTGTGCCAGGGCGAGGCCCGCAATTTCGCTCTGGCCGCCCTCCCAACCCGGCTTCGGGTCGACCGTGGCGTAGGTGAGAGGCTCTCCGACACCGTAGAACACGAGGCCAATGCCCATGCCGGCAGCGAAGAGCATCGAGAACCACGACATGAGCCCGAACTCAGGGGTGTCGTCGTCTTGCCCAAGCCGGATACGTCCAAGTCGGGAGAACCCGATGAACGCAGCCACGGCGATGAAGACTGCGACGACGAGCATGTAGTACCAGCCGAGGTGCTCCACAATCCAGCCCTGCACGCTGCTGAAGGTCTGTTCTGCGGCGTCTGGCAGCGCGACCGCGTACCCGACGAGCGCGAGGATGATGATCAGGGCAGGCCAGAACACGCGAGGCGAGATCATGCCTCGGCCGATGCGCACGCCGTGTGTGCGCAGCTTTGCGGTAATCCGCTCGTCACTGTCGTCATCCGAGATCTGCACGGCCTCGTGGAGGTGAACCGTGTCGGGAAGATCCTGGTCCCCGGGTTCGAGCAGTAGCGCGCCCGTGTCAGGCATGGGCTCGGCAGAGAGTGCGGCCTCGGGTTCGCTGGCGTGACTGACGCCTTCGGAATCGGGGGTGGTGTGCTCGGGTGAGCTCACGAGATCATCTCCGTCGGGGTGTCGCGTCGCGTCGCAAGGGAGCTTCTCCCATGCTGTGCAACTGATATGAGAGTCCAAGCCGCTCGGTTGAGCGATGCAAGGGACTATCTTTGCACAGCGATGCTGTTGACGCTAGGCGAGCCGGCCTGCGCGGGTGAACGCCATGCCCCCTGGCCGGGGCTAACTTTCCGCTTCGCGACGCTTGTTGCGGCGGACACGCTGCACGGCGGGCCAGCCCATCATGCACCCGACAATCACGAAGAGCGCGCCTTGGGAGAGGCCCAGCACGCTGATGTCGGACATGACAACGCGGGTGATGAGGAGCACGAGTCCGCACGCAACCATGAGTGCTGAGAAGATCACGGTGCCCATCGCCGGTCCGCGCTCGCGCCCGCCGATCACACGGTTCGGATCAGTCATGATGTGTGCTCCATCCCCCTCGGTGTCGAAGCAGCCGCAGCGATCAGTGTGCCCTGCAGCCTACGCCGAGACGTTCTCTGAGTCTACGAGCACACCTCGAATGAATGGAAGGCCCGAAGATCTGTGATTGTGCGAACGTAGGCCCGGAAACGGCCGGGCGAGGATATCTTGAGGCGATCCAATATCTTTGGGGAAGAACGGGGCCTCGGTGGGGAAGAACGGGCCTGGGCGGGGCAGCCCGCGGGTATCTCTCCGCGGGCATCTCTTCCCCGGAGAGCTCGCTGGTGCAACGAACAACGGGAGCCTCGGAATTATCCGAGGCTCCCGTTGTGTAGGAAATGGTGGGCCCGGCCGGGATCGAACCGACGACATCCACGGTGTAAACGTGGCGCTCTACCAGCTGAGCTACAGGCCCTCCGCTCGCGAAAGCGAACTCGATCAGTCTAGTGTGGAATTGCGTCGCACACGAATCCTGCTGGGCGCGTGTTGCTCGAAACGAATGGAGAGTCCGTGCCTGCGTCAGCGCCAGAAGATCCGACACGCCTGTCATTTCAAGGGGAAGTTGACCCGCACGCGGATTCTGTGACTACCTCGGCCCAGCCAACACGCCCGCTGCCCGACTCTTGCGATGGCGGTACCCCGGGCGTGGCTCGGGGGAGTAGGCCTTCGGCGATTGAGGCCCGAGCAACGCAGTGGGCCATCGCCGCGTTCTTCATTGCGGCCGCGCTGACAGCGATCCTCATGACGGGCACGAGACTCCCGCTTGCCGGCAGCGGTTCGCTGGGCAACATCGGCGCGTGGTGCGCGGGCGGCGGGGCTGGGCTCGCCTTTGCGGCAGCGTTTCTGCTGGAATCCCGCAGGGGGCGCGATAGCTGGCGACGCGAGCTGCCGAGAGCAAAGCGAGTGTTCGATGTCCTTGCGCTCACGCTCGGGGCAAGCATGCTGTCCTATCTCGCGATCATGGCGATCGCGAGCCTGTTCGGTCTGGGGTTCCAGGGCCTGACCGTCGATCCCTTGGGTGGTGGGGTGCTCGCTGGGGCTGCGGCAGCGGCAATGACCTATGCTGGCGCCCTCGCCGGTTCGCGTGTTCGCTCCGAATCGGTCGCTCTACTCGCGACGATGCAGCTCTTTATTGGCACCATGGCCAGCATGGTGACCTCACCCGATACGTCGTGGTGGCAACTCCACTTCTCGCAGCTCGGCAACGAGGGCGGTGCGGCGGGCTACCGCTTTAACGTGTCGCTCATTCTCACAGGCTTCGTGCTGACGGTGCTTGCCAACTACATTGGACGCGACATCGAGAGCGGCCTTCGGGCACGAGGCGCAGCAGATCCCGCCCTCGTCCGTACCCTGAGCTGGCTCTTCGCCGGCATCGGAATCTGCATGGCGATCGCCGGGTTCGTGCCCGACGCTGAGAACATTGCTGTGCACGTTGGGTCCGCATCAGGCATGCTCGTGCTCTTCGGGGTCTTCGTGTTCATGGCGCTCCGACGCATCGTTGGTGTGCCGCGAGACCTCGCCGTGTTCTCGCTCATTGTGGTGGTCGGTATCGTCGTTGCTGTGCTGCTCTGGATTCCCTTTGGCTACTACAACCTCACCGGCACGGAGTTCATGGCGGCGAGCTTGCTGTTCGCCTGGCTCATGGTGTTCGTGCGCACCATGGGCGCGTACGCCGCTCCGGGAATAGCCGAGCGCACGCCCCGGTTGGGGTAGGTGGCACGACTGTCGCGCCGCCGCGATGCCGGCGGTGCTGGAGAGAAGCATGGAGTCCTCGATGAACGAGTTTGAAGCAGGCGATGCGCTGAAGCGGGCGTTTCGTGATCACCCGGCGGGTGTCGGTCTCATCACGGCGCAGACCCCTGAGGGGCCGGTTGGGCTGACAGTCTCGAGCGTTGCCTCGGTCGCCGTGGATCCACCAGCGCTCTCGTTCTCAGTGACGCGTGCGACTGGGAGCGCCGGCGGGGTACTCCACGCAGACTCGTTTATCGTCCACCTGCTCGATGCACGCCATGCTGAGATCGCGCAGACCTTCGCTGTGTCGGGGACCGAACGTTTCACCCAGGATCAGGGGTGGGAGATGCTCCCGACGGGGGAGCCGTTGCTGCGAGGCGTCCGGGTCGCGCTGCGCTGCCGCTCACTCCATCAGCTTGAGGTCGGCTCGTCGGTGATCGTGGTCGCGGGCGTGCTCGACGCACACTTCGGTGACGTGGCCGACCCTATGAGCTACATTGACCGCACGTTTAGGCAGCTCGGCGACACGATCTAGTCACACGGTGCCGGAGCGCCGGCAGAATGAGGGAGAGGCCCCGCTGCACCGCAGCGGGGCCTCTCCCTCATTGGCGAGTTGCGAGCTACCAGCCGCGCTCGATCCAGGCCTTGTACTGCGGCGCCTCGGCGCCAATCGTCGTTGCTGAACCGTGGCCAGGGAGCACCGTCGTAACTGCAGGCAGCGTCAGCAGCCGGGAGTTGATCGACTCGATGATTTGGGTGAAATCCGAGTACTCCCAACGTGTCGCGCCAGGACCCCCTTCGAAGAGCGTGTCCCCGGAGAAGAGCGTTCCGATCGACCCCGCAAAGAACGACACCGATCCCGGGGTGTGCCCCGGAGTGTGGATCGTTACGAGCTCAACGCCGGCAACCGAGAACGCGGCGCCGTCGACAAGCTCGAAATCGGGTAGCCGCTCGACACCGTGCGTCTCCTCCCACAGAAACAGGTCCGCTGGGTGGAGGTACAGGTGTGTGTCGAGCTTGTCGGCCAGTGCGATCGCGGCATTCACGTGATCCTCGTGACCGTGCGTGAGCAGGATCCCGAGCGGGTCGCGCTCGCCAACAGCGTCGGCGACAGCGTCGGCATCGTGTGCAGCGTCGATAATCAGGGCAGTCTTCTCGTCACCGACGACGAAGACGTTGTTTTCCAACGGGATGCCCCCTGGCGGGTACCCGGGGCGCCCGGCCCCGAGTACCCCGGAGGTCACCACGCGGTGGACGCGGAAATCGTCACTCACGAGACGTACCTATTCTGCGCGGGTGACCACGGTCGTGCACGGCAGCGAATTGAGCACACCGTGGCTGACCGAGCCGAGCAGCAGACGCGAGATGCCACCGCGACCGCGGCTGCCAACGACAACCATCTCGGCGCTCTCCGCTACCTGCAGGAGGGCGGTGACGGGGGGAGCCTGCACGATCTCCCGGCGAACCTCGAGATCGGGGTAGCGCTCGGCCAGACCGGCGGTGCCGATCGCGATTGACTCTTCGGCAGCTGCCTGCTGTGAGGTCACAAGCTCCTCGCTCCAGAGGTACTCGAGGCCGGGCGTAAGCGGTGGCATCCACGCGTAGACCGCGACAAGCGGCACGCCGCGGAATGACGCCTCCTCTGCGGCAAACGCAATAGCGCGCTTCGACGCTTCTGAGCCGTCGACGCCGACAACAACGCCCGAACCGCTCTCATCCTGCTCCGCGGGAATTACGGCGACCGGGCAGTGCGCGACCGCGGCAACCTTCACCGCGCGCGTCCCGAACACTGAGCCGGTGAACTTGCCGCCGGAGTGTGCGCCGAGCACGAGGAGGTCCGCATGCTTAGATGCGGCCTCGACCTCAGCAATCGGGTGGCCGACAACGGCGGTGCCGGTGATCTCACCGGTGAAGCCGAGCTCGGTGCGCGAGCGCTCGATCTCGTGGGCGAGCATTTGCTCCGAAGCGGCCTGTGCCTCGGAGAGGAAAGCCACACTCTCGGACAGGAAGGAATCGTCTGCGACGTGAATGAGTTCGACGGTGGCTCCACGGTCCGCAGCGCGGGCCAGGCCCCACTTCAGTGCTGCGCGACTGTGATCGGATCCGTCAACTCCGATGAGGTACTTCTCGGACATAGCGAGTTCCTTCCTGTTCGGGTGTGTTCATTCTGCCGGTCGCTACTTGGAAAGCGCCGGAAGCTGCAGCGGGTGGCCGCCTGCGAGCTGCTCGATGATGCGAACCACCTGGCAGCTGTAACCGTACTCGTTGTCGTACCAGACGTACAGCACTGCGCTGGAGCCCGTGACGATCGTTGCGAGGCCGTCTACGATGCCCGCACGGTTCGAACCGACGAAGTCGGTCGACACGATCTCGGGGGACTGCACGAAATCGATCTGCGTGCGCAGGTGGCCGGTGAGTGACACCTGCTCGAGGAGCTCGTTGATCTCCTCGGCCGAGGTCTCGCGCTCGAGCTGGAGGTTCAGCACTGCCATCGACACGTTCGGCGTGGGAACGCGGATCGCGTTGCCCGTGAGCTTGCCCTCGAACTCGGGGAGTGCCTTCGCGACGGCCTTCGCGGCGCCAGTCTCGGTGAGCACCATGTTCAGCGCAGCCGAGCGGCCGCGACGGTCGCCCGAGTGGAAGTTATCGATGAGGTTCTGGTCGTTCGTGTACGAGTGCACCGTCTCGACGTGGCCCTGCTTCACCCCGAAGGTGTCGTTCATGACTTTGAGTACGGGGGTGATCGCGTTCGTCGTGCACGAGGCGGCCGACAGGATCGTGTCAGCGTCGCTGATCTTGTCGTTGTTCACGCCGTAGACGACGTTGAGCAGGTCGCCCTTGCCGGGGGCAGTGAGCACGACGCGCGAAATTCCGCTGTTCTCGAGGTGCTTGCCGAGGCCCTCAGCGTCGCGCCAGCGCCCCGTATTGTCGACGAGGATCGCGTCCTCGATGCCGTATGCCTGGTAGTCGACATCCGCGGGGTCGCTCGGGTAGATCACCTGGATGCGCACGCCGTTAGCGAGGATCACGTTCTCGTCCTCAAGGACCTTGATCGTGCCGTTGAAGGGGCCGTGCACCGAATCGCGACGCAGGAGGTTTGCGCGCTTCACAAGGTCGTGCTCGCCGTTCTTACGGACGACGATCGCGCGGAGGTTCAGGCCGTTGTGGCTGCCAGCGTGCTCGATCATGATGCGCGCGAGCAGACGACCGATGCGGCCGAAGCCGTAGAGCACGACATCGCGACCCGAGGCGGGCTTCGCGTTGAGCGCGGGTGCGAGCTCGTCCCGCAGGTATGCTTCGAGGTCGCTGGCGCCCGAGTCACGGAAACCGTTCGCGAGCAGTGCGAGGTCGAGCGAGACCGGGCCAGGCTGGATCGCAGTGAGGGCTTCAACGATTGCGGAGGTCTCAGCGATTGAAAGCTCAGCGTCATCGATCTTGCGCGCATACCCGTGTGCGCGAATGATGTCGATTGCCGAGCGTCCGATGAGGCTGCGGCCGTGGACCGACATCACAATGTCGTGGTCGCGGTACAGCTGACCGATGAGCGGAATCATTCGCTCCGCCAGCGCCTGCTTTGTGTTCCAGGCCTCAAGGTGGTCAGTGGTGGGCTGATTCATGTGAACCGACGGTTCCTTCCGACTTCATCGGGCGCCGATGTTTTCCGCCCCCGACTCGCTAAATGATTCGCTTTCAGTATCCCATGCGCATGACGCAATGTGACGCCCGGATTGGGGGATTCGGCCGGTTGGGCGCAGGATTGTCTAGTAACGGGCGGCACATAGTGATTCTGGCCACTGCGCAAGATTCCTGCCACGCCTCCGAATAGATCTCGCTCGAAGACCGAAAAGGAACATCATGTCTCTCAAGAAGCGCGGCGCCCTTGCCGCTTCCATCGCGGCACTCGCGATCACCGCTACCGCACTCGTGGGTTGCGCCCCTGAGTCAGCACCCGCGGGTGACGAAGGAACGTCCGAAGGCCCCGTGCGTATCGGCGTCGTGCCGGGCGGCCAGCCCTACTGGGAGGTCTTCGTCGATGAGGCAGCCAAGGAGGGCATCGAAGTTGAGATCGTCGACTTCGCAGAGTACCCCGTACCCAACCCTGCACTCAGCGAGGGCGACCTCGACCTCAACCAGTTCCAGCACATCGTGTACCTGGCAAACCACAACGTCGACGCGCAGGACGATCTCGTCGCGCTTGGCTCGACTGTGGTGTACCCCCTCAACGTCTTCTCGGCGAAGTACGACGACATCAAGGACATCCCCGAGGGTGGCACTGTAGCGGTGCCGAACGACGAGTCGAACCGGGCACGCGCGCTGCTCGTGCTGCAGTCGCTTGGTCTCATTGAGCTCAAGGACGGGGGAAGCTCAACTTCCGGCCTCGAGGACATCATCGCGGACAAGTCGCGCGTGAAGGTCACTGAACTTGCAGCAGACATCATCCCCGCTTCGCTGCCCGACGTCGATGCGGGTGTCGTGAACAACGATTATGTCGAGCCTGCTGGCCTCGAGTTCGCCGATTCGCTCGGCTCAGACAAGGCCGACGACCCGGCGGTCGAGCCCTACACGAACATCTTTGCCGCACGTGCTGAGGACAAGGACAACGAGACCTACCTCAAGCTCGTCGAGATTTACCAGACCAACGAAACCTTCATTGCCGCTCTCGACGACTACGTCGGCGAAGGCGCGGTGCACGTCAAGCTGACCCAGCCGGAGCTCGCTGACATCCTCAAGCAGGCTGAGACCGACTACGCCGCAAGCAAGTAGGGCTGCCACCACAGGCCACCCGCACCAAGTAAGCTCGTAACTCATGACCCGCGTTGAACTGCAGTCGGTCGGCAAGCGCTACCCAGCGCGTGGTCGGACCGGCACCGAAGCTATCGCCGTAGACGATGTGACACTTGAGGTCGCCCCAGGAGAAATCCACGCCGTCATTGGCTTCTCCGGGGCAGGCAAGAGCACACTGCTCAGGCTCGTCAACGGACTCGAGCGCGCAACGAGCGGGCGCGTGCTCATCGACGGTGAAGACATCACCGCCTATTCCGAGTCCCAGCTTCGCGCCGTGCGGTCTCGCATCGGCATGATTTTTCAGCAGTTCAACCTCTTCCATTCGAAGACGGTCGCAAGGAACGTGGAATACCCGCTCATTGTCGCGGGTATTCCACGCTCTGAGCGCGAAGCGCGAGTGCACGAACTCCTCAACTTCGTCGGGCTCGCCGACCACACAAACTTCCATATCGAACAGCTCTCTGGCGGACAGAAGCAGCGGGTTGGCATCGCGCGGGCGCTCGCGACGAATCCCGGTCTGCTCCTCGCGGACGAAGCGACAAGTGCGCTCGATCCTGACACCTCACGCGAAGTGCTCGAACTCTTGAGCCGCGTCAACCGAGAACTCGGAATCACCATCCTCCTCATCACTCACGAAATGGACGTGGTTCGTGAGATCGCACACCGCGTCACCGTGATGGACGGTGGCCGCTCTGTCGAGCAGGGCGACGTGTTCGAGGTGTTCTCAAACCCGCAGGCACCAACCACGCAGAGCTTCGTTTCGAGTGCGCTGCCGTCGAAGCCGAATCCAGAGCACCTGCGTGCCCTCCGCGAGAAACACCGCGGCAAGCTGGTGTCATTGACCTTCCGCGATGGCAGTGTCGATCAACCCATCGTGTTCCAGACGCTCGCTGATCGCGGCGTCGGCGTCAACATCGTGTACGGCGGGATCTCTGACGTCGGTGGACGCACCTTTGGCAAGCTCACCCTTGAACTCATCGGCGACGAGCTACAGGTTGAGCACGCGATCGCGGCTCTCGGCCAGCAGACCGAGCTGGAGGTGCTCGCATAATGAATCGACTGATTGAACTCCTTCCGAAGCTTGCCGACGCGGTCTTCGAGACCCTGTTGTATGTCACCATCGCTATGGTTATCGGCGGCATCATCGGCCTGGTCGTCGGGGTGCTCCTCACGACGACGAGGCAGGGCGGGCTCCTGGAAAACCGGCCCACCTACTGGGTGCTCAACCTCATCGTGAACTTCTTCCGGCCGATCCCCTTCGTGATCCTCATCGGGGCACTCCAGCCGCTCGCCAGACTCGTGACCGGCAAGGGAGTCGGTGCGCCAGCGATCATCTTCACACTCGTGTTTGCCGCGTCCTTCGGGATCGCCAGACTCGTCGAACAAAACCTCCTCACCGTGCCTCCCGGGCAGATTGAAGCGGCGCGAGCGATGGGCGCGAGCCCGATGCGGATCATTGGTACCGTCCTGATTCCTGAGGGCCTTGGGCCACTCGTGCTCGGCTACACGTTTGCCTTCATCGCAGTCGTGGATATGTCTGCCATGGCCGGCGTGATCGGTGCCGGTGGGCTGGGCAACTTCGCACTGCAGTACGGCTGGCGACAATTCAACCCGTGGGTGACCTGGTCGGCGGTGCTCATCATCGTGGTGATCGTGCAACTCGTGCAACTGTTCGGCAACACGCTCGCCAGAAGGCTCCTCAGGCGCTAATTCGGATGGGTACGGGAGGCGCCTGGCAATCAACGGCCCGGCAGTTCCCGTGCAGCTCGCGATAGCCTCGAAGTATGACTACGTTGACGCTCGCAGACCCTCGCCGCGCCACAGAGGCCATGTGGCCCGCGGAGACCGCTGAATCCTGGGATCGAGTTGGCCTCGTCACTGGGCGGAATGATGCACCGCTGCGGCGCGTACTGCTCGCCGTGGACGCCGTTGCGTCGACGGTGGACGAAGCCGTGCAGTGGGGCGCTGACGCGCTTATCACCCACCATCCGCTGCTCCTGCGCGGGATCCATACGCTTGCCGAGGACACGGGGAAGGGCTCTCTGCTCACCACCCTCATCCGTGCCGAGTGCGCCCTCATCGCCGCACACACGAACGCCGACCAGCCTGTAGGGGGAGTCTCGGATGTTATTGCGAAGCGGATCGGCCTCGACGGAGCCGTGCCGATCTCGCCACTCGCGCAAGACCCGAGCATCGGGAGCGGCCGTGTCGGCACGCTGACAACGCCACACAGCCTGCGCGGGTTCGCCGAGCTCGTCGCCGGGCTCCTGCCGGAAACCGCGAGCGGCGTGCGCGTTGCTGGCGACCCCGACCGAGTCATCGAAACTGTTGCCCTGCTCGGTGGGGCCGGAGATAGTTTGCTTGACCATCCGCTCGTGCGAGCTGCAGACGTCTACCTCACCTCTGATCTGCGTCACCACCCTGCCCAGGAAGCGCTTGAGCTCTCTGCGGTGAGCGGTGGGCCAGCGCTTGTCGACGTCGCCCACTGGGCCAGTGAATCGCTCTGGCTTGACGGTGCAGCCGAGCAGCTTGCGCTGCGACTGCCAGGTGTCGAATTCCGCGTCAGCCAGATCCGAACCGATCCCTGGGACTTTTCAGTCGGGGCGCGCCCGGGCACCGCTCGCAGCGCAGAGTAAGCTGGAACCATGAAGGCAACTCCTCGTCAGCAGCTCCTGCTGCTCGACCTCCAGCAGCTTGACCACTCGCTCGCACGTCTGCGCAAGCGCAACGAGCAGCTCCCCGAACGTGCAGAGCTCACGGCGTTGGAAGGCGAACGCGAGGAAGTACGCAATCGATACATGGAAGCGCAGCGCGAGCTCGACGCTCGCCGCCTCGAGCTCTCCCGTATCGAAGCCGATGTCGATGTCGTCGAGCAGCGTGAGAAGCGCGACCACGACATGCTCGCGGTGAGCACATCCAGCAAGGAAGCAGTCGCGCTGCAGACCGAACTGGAGACACTCGGACGTCGCAAGGACGAGCTTGAAGAACGACAGCTCGAAGCGATGGAGGTTGCTGAGGCCTCAGAAGCGGTGTTCTCGGAGGCCGAGCGGGTGCTCGCCGGCGTCGAAGAGCGTCGGGCTGACATCAACGCGCGCATCGAGGCCGCTGAATCAGCGACGGCGCGGGAACGCGAAGCTGCCGAGACTGAGCGTGCTGGACTGTCGGCCGAGGTGCAGGGTGACCTGCTCGACCTGTACGAAAAGACACGTGCGCAGGTCGGCATTGGAGCCGCGAAGCTCCGGGGGAACGTGTCTGAGGCCAGTGGCATGGCGCTGAGCCCCGCCGACCTGAGCACCATCACCAATACCGCACACGACGAGATCGTGTTCTGCCCTGAGACGGGCGCGATCCTCGTGCGCGTTATCGAAGACGCCTCCTAGAGCGCCGCGAGCACCGTCGCCCGAATGCGCGGTAGACTGGTGCACGGAATGGGCCGGTGGACGGTTGCGTCACGCGTCGCTTGCGACGTCGTGCCGAGGAACGTCTGGGCTCCGCAGGGGAGAACGGTGGGTAACACCCACCCGGGGTAACCCGCGAGAAAGTGCAACAGAGAGTAGACCGCCAGTTGTGGTTCGCCACGGCAGGTAAGGCTGAAAGGGTGGGGTAAGAGCCCACCGGCGCCCGTGGTAACACGGGCGGCCAGGTAAACCTCGTTCGGAGCAAGGCCAGACAGCAGACGATGACGCGCCCCGCCGAGTCTGCGGGTGGGCTGCTAGAGGGTACTGGCAACAGTGCCCCGAGAGAGATAACCGTCCAAGCTGGTTTCGGCCAGCGGGACAGAACCCGGCGTACAGCTGGCCCATTCCATCTCTGAGCGGCGCTCAGGGCTCGCGCACGCACCAGCCCTGAGCGCGGGGACCGCGTGCTCGTTTCGGAGCAGCGGCAGACCCTCCGGAAGAGGGCGAGGCTACTCTGACAGCGTCAGCAGTTCGAAACCGTTCTCGCGCACCACGATCGTGTGTTCGAACTGCGCGGTGATCGACTTGTCGCGCGTCGTGACTGTCCAGTCGTCGGCCCACATGTCCCACTCGTGGGTGCCCAGTGTGAGCATCGGCTCGACGGTGAACACCATGCCGGGCACGATGACGTCGTTGAATCGCGGTGCCGAGTCGTAGTGCGGCACAATCAGGCCGGTGTGGAACGAGGATCCGACGCCGTGCCCGGTGAAGTCACGCACCACGCCGTATCCGAAGCGCTTCGCGTAGGTCTCGATGACTCGGCCAATGACGTTGACCTCTCGGCCAGGCTTCGCAGCCTTGATACCGCGCATCATCGCTTCATGGGTGCGCTCGATGAGCAGGTCGACTTCCTCGGACACGGCGCCGACCCGGAACGTGCGGTTCGTGTCGCCGTGGAACCCGTCAAGGTATGCGGTGATGTCGACGTTGACGATGTCGCCCTCGCGGAGCACAGTGTCGTCGGGGATCCCGTGGCAGATCACTTCGTTCACCGAGGTGCACGAGGAAGCCGGGTAACCGCGATACCCCAGCGTCGACGGGTATGCGCCTGCGGACACGACCGCGTCGTGGCCGATCCTGTCGAGCTCTGCCGTGGTGACGCCAGGCACGACCGCTGCTCCGACGGCGTCGAGCGCACGGGACGCGATGCGGCCGGCTGCGCGGATCTTCGCAATCTCGTCCTCGGTGTATGTGTTATCACCGACGTAGGGCGGCGGCTCCTGGAGGCCGACGTATGGCGGCCGGGTGATGGCGTGCGGAACGGAGCGGGTGGCGGGCAGGACGCCGGGGACAAGATTGCCGTGATCATCAAAAGGCATACCTCTAGTCTAGGAGTAACGCAACGAAGGGAAGCTCATGAGCAAGCAAGACTGGGGGATCAACGATCCCGAAGAAACCTACTGGTTCAACTCGAAGACTGGTGAGGTCGAAGAGGGGCCGCAGTCGCTCGCTGTGTATCGAGTGGGCCCATTCAAGACTCGCGAAGAGGCAGCCCGCGCGCCGCAGATCCTTGCCGACCGCGCGCGCGAATGGAACGAAGAAGACGAAGAGGACGACTAGCGGGTCACCCCCTACGTCCCGCTTCCGGGCGGTAGGCTGAAAGTCGTGCCGGTCCCGGCGCATATCCGCGCCCCGAGAGGAGTTGCCGCGTGAGCAAGCAGAGAGATTTCGTGCTTCGTACGATCGAGGAGCGCGGAGTAAAATTCGTGCGCCTGTGGTTTACCGACGTTGCTGGCGCCCTGAAATCGGTGGCGCTCGCGCCGGCCGAGGTCGAAGGCGCGTTCAGCGAAGGCATCGGATTCGATGGCTCGGCCATTGAAGGGTTGACCCGAGCTTACGAGTCAGACTTGCTTGCTGTGCCCGACCCGTCCACGTTCCAGATTCTGCCTTGGCGCGGCGAAACCGAGCCGACGGGGCGGATGTTTTGCGACATTCGCACCCCGAACGGTGAGCCTGCCGTCTCTGACCCGCGGAACGTACTTAAGCGCACGCTCGCTCAGGCCGCTGACATGGGGTTCTCGTTCTACACGCACCCCGAAATCGAGTTCTACTTGCTGAAATCGAAGGATCTGGGCCCGGAGGGCCCGATCCCGGTGGATCGCGCTGGTTACTTTGACAACGTCCCGGGCGGAACCGCGCACGACTTCCGTCGGGAGAGCGTGAACATGCTCGAGGACCTCGGCATCTCGGTTGAGTTTAGCCACCACGAGGCAGGGCCGGGACAGAACGAAATCGATCTGCGATACGCAGACGCGCTCGCGACGGCTGACAACATCATGACGTTCCGTTCGGTCGTGAAAGAGGTGGCCATCGCGCAGGGCGTGCATGCGACCTTTATGCCTAAGCCGCTGGCTGGCCACCCGGGCTCAGGCATGCACACGCATGTCTCGCTGTTCGAGGGCGAGGAGAACGCCTTCTACGACCCGAGCGCGAAGTACCAGATGTCGGTGACCGCGCGACGTTTTGTCGCCGGCGTGCTTCGGCATGCGCCGGAGCTCACCGCTGTCACCAACCAGTACGTGAACTCCTACAAGCGCCTGTGGGGCGGCGACGAGGCGCCCTCGTTTGTGAGCTGGGGTCACAACAACCGATCGGCGCTCGTGCGTGTGCCGATGTACAAGCCAGGCAAGGGCGGGGCGGCCCGTATCGAGTACCGCGGCATGGATAGCGCGGTCAACCCGTACCTCGGGTTCTCCGTGCTCCTCGCGGCGGGCCTGAAGGGCATCCAAGAAGAGTACGAGCTCCCTCCGGAGGCCGAGAACAACGTGTGGGCGCTGAGCGACGGTGAGCGCCGAGCGATGGGGTTTGACCCACTCCCACAGAGCCTCGAGCACGCCCTCGCGGTGATGGAGCGTTCCGAGCTTGTCGCCGAGACGCTCGGCGAGCAGGTCTTCGCCTATCTCATTCGTGACAGCCGACGCGAGGTAGACGAGTATCGGAGCCAAGTGACACCGTTCGAACTCAACTCGATGCTGGACACGATCTAACAGCGAAGATGGCGGCAACGGCAACGCCTCCAGGCGGACGGCGAGGAGAACTCGGTGCGTACGCTCGCGCCGGATTTCAAGGGTTAGCCGACGCGCGCGACGGCATCTCGGAGCTGTCCGCGTTGCTCGAGGACACGGACAGCGGGGCGCTTCTTGAAGGCCTCGCGTCCGCTGCAGACCCGGATGCGACGTTGGCGCTCCTCATCCGGCTCGCTGAAACCGGCGCTGATCGCTTGGTCCGGTTGGACGCGTTCGCTTGGCGGCGCCTGTGCCTCGTTGTCGGAGCCTCGCCAGCCCTCGGCAATTTCCTGCTGCGTCACCCGGAACTCATCGCCGGGCTCACCGGTCGGGACGGCCGGCTTCCGAGCGGTGAAGAAGCACGTGAGGAGATGCTCGCTGCCGTCACGCGGCAGGGGATCACGCTCGTTGGCGAAACGGGCTGGAATGCTCTGCGCGTGAAATACCGCGAGCTGCTCACCGGCATCATGCTCTATGACCTGCTCAGCCCTGGCTCGCACGAGGATGTGCCCGACGCGCGGCCAGCGTTCGAAGCCGTCGCGGCCGCGCTCTCCTGCATCGCCGATGCGGCACTCGAGACTGCTATCGCGGTGGGCCGAGCGACCCTCCAGGAGCCGAGTTCGACACCGCAGATCGATGCGGCGACGCGCCAGGAGCTGCGTTTCTCAATCATTGCAATGGGCAAGTGCGGTGCGGAAGAACTCAATGTGGTGTCCGATGTCGACGTGATGTTCATCGCGGAGGGTGATGAGCGGGCGGCTTCCGCGCTCGCGCGCGAGGTGATGCGCGCCATACATGATCCCTCGCTCGAACTGCCGCTGTGGCAAGTTGATGCTAATCTCCGGCCCGAAGGGCGGCAGGGACCGCTCGTTCGCACGCTTGGGTCAATGATGAACTACTACGAACGCTGGGCGAAGGCATGGGAGTTCCAGGCACTGATTAAGGCACGCGCGTGTGCCGGCGACCTGGAGCTCGGCGAGGAATTCGTGGCGCTGACTCGTCCGCTCGTGTGGGCGTCCTCCAACCGCGAGGACTTTGTCGGCTCAGTACAACGCATGCGTGAGCGCGTCACCGAGCACATCTCTCCCGATGAGCTTCCTTACCAGATCAAGCTCGGGCCCGGAGGGTTGCGCGACATCGAGTTCAGCGTGCAGCTGCTGCAGCTCGTCCATGGTCAACATGATGAGCACCTGCAGCTGCGGGGCACGCTCCCGGCCCTTCGCGCACTTGTCGAAGATGGCTACGTCGCCCGGAAAGACGGGGAGCGTCTCAGCGAGCATTACCGGACGCTCAGGGTGCTCGAGCATCGCCTGCAGCTGCGTGAGCTCAGGCGAACGGCACTCTTGCCGCGTGATGATGAGAGTTTGCGGGTGCTTGCTCGGGCATCGGGACTTGCGCGAAACGCTGCAGAACTGCGCGCTCTCTGGGATCGGGTTCGCAGGGAGGTGCGAGAGCTGCACCTGAAGATCTTCTACGCTCCGCTGCTCAGCGCTGTCGCTGCGCTTCCCGACGAGGAGTTCGTGCTCGGCACTGCCCAGGCTCGAGCGCGACTATCAAGCATTGGCTTTATGGATCCGGATGGGGCGTCACGCCACCTCGCCGCGCTCACCAGCGGCCCCTCACGGAGCGCGAAGATCCTTCGCAATCTCACGCCCGTGCTGCTGCAATGGCTCGCCGAGGGCACCGACCCTGACTTTGGGTTGCTTGCGTTCCGGAAAGTCAGCGAAGCAAACCGGAACTCCTCGTGGTATCTGCGCCTGCTGCGCGACGGTTCGCTTGCTGCTGAGCGCCTCACGACGCTGCTCGCCAATTCCAAGTTTGCCGCGTCGCTGCTCGAGAGCCACCCGGAGGGCGTTGCCTGGCTCGAACGCGACTCCCTGCTGGAGCCGCCCGCGCCCGAGGCCCTGCTCAGCGAAATGCGGTCACTCGGCTCGCGGAGATCTTCCCTGAGCGCTGCCGCAGAACGCCTCCGTGGGGTGCATCGTCGCGAAATCTTACGGCTCGCGATGGGGCGCGTCGTCGGAGTGCTCGACGAGGAAGACGTTGCTCGTGGGCTGAACACCGCACACACGGCGCTTCTGGACGCATTGTTGTTGGCGATTCGTGCGCACTATGGCGGCGATGTCGAACCGCCGGAGATCGCTCTCATCGGCATGGGACGGTTTGGCGGCGGAGAGCTCGGCTTTGCCTCAGATATCGACCTTGTTGCGGTCGCGCGCGGCGGGGCGACCGGTATTGGGCCTGTCTCTCCAGCCGGGAGGATGATTACGGCGCTGCGGTCGCTCGTCTCTGATCCTCGATTCCCCGTCGACCTCGACTTTGACCTGCGGCCCGAGGGGAAAAATGGCCCGCTGGTGCGGAGCATCGAATCCTACCGGAGCTATTACGAACGTTGGTCGGTGACCTGGGAGGCGCAGGCGTTGCTGCGTGCACGACACGCGGCGGGTGACGTCAGCCTGAGTGACGAGTTCTTTGCCATGGCCGACCCGATCAGGTACCCGGCGGTGTTTGGTGAGGATCAGCTCCGAGAAGTACGTCGCATCAAGGCGCGTGTCGAGGGGGAACGTCTGCCGCAGGGGCAGGACCCCGCGATGCACCTGAAGCTTGGCCCTGGGGGCATCACTGATGTTGAGTGGCTCGTGCAGCTCCTGCAACTCGCACACGGAGCGAGACATCCGGAGCTGCAGACAGTGTCGACGCTCGACGCCCTCGGTGCGGCCGCACGAATTGGCTTGATCTCTTCCGAGGATGCCGACGTCTTGGAGGAAGCCTGGCGCCTCGCGAGCACACTGCGGTCAGCGATGCGGCTCTGGAACGGGCGAGTGTCTGACACGCTTCCGCGGGACTGGCGGGACCTCGCCGGGATTGCCGGCGTGCTCGGGCACCCGCGGGGGCGCACCACTGAGCTTGTCGAGCGCTGGCACACAGTCAGCCGCCGGGCCAGGGTTGTCTTTGAACGAGAGTTCTTTGGGTATCGCGAAGACGAACACTTCCCAGAGGTGCAAGCCTAGGGGAGAGGTGACCGCCAGCTGAACGGCTGTCGTCCATTTGGAGCCTGCTCTAGCCAGCGCCGGGCGCTCGGCGTACCCTGACAGCATGAACTATCTCGCAACGATGCTTGAATCGATCTTCGCTGGCGAGGATCTCGAATTCGAAGACGACATCGACTCCTAGAGACGCCGCGCCAGGCCGAATGCTCACGGCTCGCGCTGCGTAAACCCGATAGCCTGGCCACAGGCCGATGGCGGTGCGATCCGCCCTCGGTGTCTCCAGCAGAAAGGTGGACTCGTGGCGTATCGAGTGCAGGGAGTGGTTGTGCGCGAAAAGCACGCACCCGCGACCGTAGAAACGATTATTGTTCCCGAACCCGGGCCCGGTGAGGTCGTCGTCGACGTGCTCACCTGTGGCGTGTGCCATACCGACTATCACTACCAACAGGGCGGAATAAACGACGACTTCCCGTTCCTCCTCGGTCACGAGTCGACCGCTCGCGTGGCAGTTGTCGGCGAGGGCGTCACCGAGGTCGCTGTTGGTGACCGGGTGATCCTCAACTGGCGAGCCGTGTGCGGCGAGTGTCGCGCGTGCGCGAAGGGGCAGGCGCAGTACTGTTTCGCGACGCACAACGCTACCCAGAAGATGACCCTCGAAGACGGCACGGAGCTCTCGGCTGCGCTCGGCATCGGATCGTTCGCTGAGAAGACCCTCGTCGCCGCAGGCCAGTGCACGAAGATCGATGAGGAGTCGGACGCGGCGGCAGTCGGCCTCCTCGGATGCGGCATCATGGCAGGGATCGGCGCGTCTATCAACACGGGTGACGTGCAGCGCGGCGAGTCCGTCGCGGTCATCGGCTGCGGCGGTGTCGGCACCGCGGCGATCGCTGGCGCACAGCTCGCGGGAGCGACGACGATCATCGCCGTCGACATCGACGACGCAAAGCTCGAGCAGGCGAAGCACTTCGGCGCGACGCACACGGTGAACTCGAAGCACACCGACGCGGTCGAAGCGATCCAGGCCCTCACCGGCGGGTTCGGTGCGGACGTTGTCGTTGACGCTGTCGGTCGGCCCGAGACCTACACGCAGGCGTTCTACGCGCGCGATCTCGCTGGCCGCGTGGTGCTCGTCGGCGTGCCGACACCCGAGATGATGCTCGAGTTGCCGTTGCTCGACGTGTTTGGCCGCGGTGGATCGCTGAAGTCGTCGTGGTACGGCGACTGCCTGCCGAGCCGCGACTTCCAGATGCTCATCGATCAGGCGAAGCTCGGACGACTCGATCTCGAAGGATTTGTGACCGAGCGCATCAAGCTCGACGAAGTTGAAGCAGCCTTCGCCAAGATGGCGACGGGCAACGTACTGAGATCGGTGGTGGTGTTGTGAACGCGCGCGTTGAGAACCTGGTGACGAGCGGCACATTCTCGCTCGACGGCGGAACCTGGGATGTCGACAATAACGTGTGGATCGTCGGGGACGACTCCGAGGTGATCGTGATCGATCCCGCGCACGATCCCGAGGCGATCAAGGCGGCGGTGGGGGATCGCAAGACCCTCGCGGTGCTGCTCACGCACGGCCACGACGACCACATTCGCGCTGCCGTGGAGACCGCGGAACTATTGGGCGCACCGATCCATCTGCACCCCGCAGACCGGATGCTCTGGGACACGGTGTACTCGGAGGCCCCCGACGCTGACATCGCTGACGGCGATGTGTTCACCGTTGCTGGTGTCGATCTCACCGCGAAGCACACTCCGGGGCACTCGCCGGGATCCAGCTGCTTTGTCGCGCCTGCGCTTGGTGCGGTGTTTTCGGGAGATACCCTGTTTCAAGGCGGCCCGGGTGCGACAGGACGCTCCTTCAGCAGCTTCGAGACGAT
Source organism: Leucobacter sp. G161 (assembly GCF_001482305.1). GTDB lineage: Bacteria > Actinomycetota > Actinomycetes > Actinomycetales > Microbacteriaceae > Leucobacter. Next base: position 68,217 of record NZ_LOHP01000060.1, on the reverse strand, counting down.
TATTGAGTCGATTCGCGCGTCGCTGCTGACGCTGCCAAGTGACACGGTGGTGTACACCGGGCACGGGGGAGCAACAACCATCGGAGCAGAGGCGCCCCACCTCGCTGACTGGATTGCACGCGGACACTGAGTGACGCTGTCACTGGCAAGTCTCGTCATTGGATCGACACAGTGGACTAAAAGTGGTTGAAATGGAGCAGGCGTAGGCCGCTCACTCGCGAAGGCAACATAGTCTCAGCGGAGTGCGCGGCACGGCATCCCCCAAGAATCGTGCCGCGCGCTAGCTTCAACGGTTCCGCCCCCATCCCCAAAACGGACCCGATTGATGCAGGCGGGAAGGTAAGCGTCGACTGACGCCGGCCTTCCCGCCATTTTATTTTTCGACTGTGCGAGACATAGCGTCGCCAACGAGGCGATATTTACGCCGAACGGTTGAAAAACGGTCGAAGGATGTTGCTTCTAGCAATTTTCCGGCACATCATCAGCTTGGCTTAACCCTGATGAGAGCGCTCTTGCAGCTGTGTTCAAAGCACAGCGGCGCTCGTACCGGGGAAGGCGGAGTGATTGTGGTGCGGAAATTGACGCCAACTCATGCGGTGCAGCCGATGGGCGCAAAGAAGTCAGGCATCGGGCGCGCGTTGCCCAGGTGGCTCGGAATGACCGTAGCCGCAGCTATCGCTGTTGCTGCCCTTATCGCGCCGGCCCCCAATGCGCTTGAGACCCCGGCCCAAGCGGCGCCGGTAGCGGCGCCTGAGGTGACCTTTTTTCACGGATACAACGCGAAGATTGACGATCTCATCGATGAGCTTCGACTTTCGCTCGTTCTGAAAGTACCCCGCGGATACGTTGACGAGCAGACCCTCGAGCTGAAACCCGTTGACGGTAAGTACCTCCGTGTCGGATACGACCATTACGGTGGCGAATCCAGCGGAACTCTCGGGTACCTCGACAACCGGTACATCAATACTTCAGGTGCAGCCGGGGCGCTGAGCTGGGCGAAGAATGTGGATCAGTACTTCACCATTCACAAAGTGATCCCCGCCGGTGACAACGACTTCCTCGTGATGTCAATTGAGGGCGACATGAACTTCCGAGATAATCTCACCGTCAACAACGTTGTGGATGGACGCAGGACCACGGGGCCCGTGTTCTTTAGCTTTGAACGGGGTGCGCCCGGGAGTGGTGCGGCCTGGATGCGCGGTGCGCCCCTGACCACCTACAACGTGGAGTACAACATCTATAGCGCGCGTTCCGGCGCAGTCTCCGGCCCCATCGTGCAGGTGCTCTGGGACAACCAGTACAGCTTGTGGTCACGCGGCCAGGCGAACTGGGCGATGGTGTTGGACTACGATTTGGCACTCGGAAACTCTGCTGGAATCAACAGGCCGGGAAGCGTCCCAGAGGGCGTGGTGCCCGCAAACTCGGTAGGCGTGCACCTCGTCAACCCGGCGTTCAACACAGCCGCAAGAGGCCCGGCGAACTCTGTTACGAAGAGCTTCTGGTACGCCTGGGTGCACGAGGACGGCCGGTTAGTCAAAGAAATCAATACTGGCCCGATCCGGGTCGATGGCATGACGCCGAACAGCAACGTCTGGCCCGCAGGATCGACCGGAGCCCGCATGGCCAAGAACGAGGACACCGGCGGAAGCCGGCCTACGCTCGCCTATACCGATGATGCCGGCGCGCAGGGCCTGAACGGCGGGAGGGTATCACGGTCCGGCGAAATCGATTTCCGAGGATTGCAGGATCGAGGCACGGGCTATTACCGGCTGCTGGCATGGCCCGAGACGAGTAACCCGACCTCTGTGACGACTGCAGCCGCGGGTAAAGAACGAGTATTTGCGGCGGGTGACCTGTTTGACGGCGCGGGACGCATGACTGCGCTCGCTGAGGACCAGAAGTGGACCGCAGGCTCCGCATATTACAAATACACCATCGACCGTCCGACCGCCCCGTTGATCGAGTTGCCCGCAGACGGGTCTTACACCACCGTGAACAATGAGGTTGTGATTAGTGGAACCGGCGAGCCCGGCCGTTCCATCTCCTTGAAGTTCCGCCAGGGCGACAAGATCACCAACACGAGTGACCCTGCGCTGCTCACCATCGTGGATGGTGACCGCAACTGTGTGGCGAGCGGAGGGTGCGAGGTTGTCGTAGACAGCAGCGGCAAATGGAGCTACACCTACAAGCCGCGCACACCGCTAGCAGACGGGCGCTACACGGTGGTCGCATTGCAGACAGAGCAAGATTCGCGGTTCAACCTGACAAGTGACCCGTCGAACCCGAACAATGCGGCGCAGCCGACCGCTTGGGGTGTGTCATTCACTGTGGACACCGTTGTACCGAATGCTCCAGTGTTGACCTGTCCGGTGTCGCCCACACAGGACACACAGCCGACGTTGCGTGGCAGCGGGGTCGAGCCTGGTGCTGTTGTCACCGTACACCAGCGTAATCTCTCGACGGAGCCGCCGACGGACACCAGCCACACTGCCAGCGTGAGCGGGCCGATCTGGGAGTACACCCCCGATGCGGAACTGCCGAACGGCAAGTACCAGTTCTGGGCCACGCAGCAAGATTCTGCGGGCAACACTTCCCCTGCTTCGAGCCCCAAGTGCGAAGTTCAGGTCTCTACGTCGGTCCCCACGCTCGGCGAGAAGGTCGTGCAAGACGTGAGGTACCCCGCGCCGGAGCTTGCTCCAGTTGGGGCGGAGAACTGGGAGATCACCGCTACTGAGGGAACGACCACCGAGGTCATCAGCGACCCGTCACAGCCAATCGAGCTCGACCGAGACAAGACCTATGTGATCGGTGAGCGTCTGCGGGCAATGCCCGAGCCATCGGCCGACGCCTACACGCTGCAGGGAAAACCTGAGTGCCTTGACGGAAATGGTGTCAATCTGCCGGTGGGCATGTTCAACCCGACGACGTCCCAGCTCACCGTCTCGGCGACCGCTGACGTTACCGCGCCGATCACGTGCAGCCTGACGAACCAGGCCAGCCAGGTCTCCTATGTAACGCAGCGGCTCGGTGGTCAGACTGCAGTTGCCCCGGCCGGGTGGAAGCTTTCGGGGACCTCCACAGAAGGCGACTCGTTCTCGTTGCTTCCGGAGGAACAGAGCGTCGTCGCGAAGCCTGCATCGTTTGAGCTGAGCGCAGCATTGCCAACGGGTCTGGCACTTGTGGGCATCCAAAAGCTGGACCTCGCATCTGCCGGTTGCGCGCCTCATGCTGTCTCCCCACTGTCGGCACCACAAAGCTGCTGGATCGAGACTGAGCCATCGGGCACCTTGGTAGCGCAAGGCACTCATGAGGTGTTTCGCCTGGTAGCCGGTGCTCCTGTTGATATGCCGACGCTGCCACTGACTGGCGGGCTTGGTAGCTGGCAGTTCCTTGGCGCAGGTGGCATCGCCCTCGCGCTGGCTGCGCTCGGTCAGTGGCGTCGTCGACACCTGATGAACGCACGTCGCCGCACCGCCACAGCCTGAGCACTCGCCCGCACGTTCCGCCCAACTTCAGGGACCAAAAGGTAACCCTGGACCTACACCCAACACATGAATGGCCGAAAGGAAACACATTGACTATTCAGACAACACGTCGCCCTCGTGGCGTCGCCCTCATTGGCGGCGCCGCCCTGATACTTGGAAGCATGGGCTTGATGGCAAGCCCCGCGCTTGCAGCTCCGGGAGATCCTGCGATGACTTCGGGGTCCCTCAGCGTGTACAAGCTTGAGCAGCCAGACGGCAATATTGGCCCGAACGACGGTTCACCTATCACGGGTCACGGCGCACTTCCCCTCGTCGCGGGATTCAACGTTTGCGAGATCTCCGGATTTGACCTTGCTGATTCAGCGAACTGGCTGCGCCTCAAGGACCTCAGCGTAACACTGGCAACTGATCCCACTGATACACCAGAGGTCACCGAGAACGGCTCAGCGCTCACGCTCGGCACCTGTGCCGGCGAACAGATGACTGACGCGTCAACTGGCGGCACGACCTTCGCTCTTGATGCGGATCGGGCCTATGTCGTGTGGGAAAGTACGCTGGCGGAAAACGCCCTCGCACCCGCGCAACCGACAATCGTCACTGTGCCGTTCCCGGGTAACGGGGCCGCAGGAAGCGCGGACTGGAACTACGAGCCGCACATCTACCCGAAGAACACGCTGCTTGGCTCTGGCGCCACGAAGGACGGCGAGATCGTCGGCGATAAGGTGAGCTTCGACATCACGATGCCCATCAAGGCGCTTGCACCGGGCGAGACGTATAGCGAATATACCCTCACCGACGCGCTGAGCTCCGGGCTTGCCTACACTGGCGGCACGGTCCAGTTGTTCTCGAAGACGAACGCTGAGGTGTCGCTCGTAGCTGGCACCGACTACACGCTGACCTCTCCGCAGTCACCCGCGACCGGTGGCAATACGGTAGTCCTGAGCTTTCAGGCCGCTGGCCTAGCAAAGCTCGACAGCAACATTGGTGGCAAGCTGCTGCTGAACGTTCAGGCCGATGCGATTGCCTCTGGCGACACCTCGAACTCGGTCGACGTAACCGTGAACGGTAAGACCGGCAAGGGCCCCGAAGTTATCGATCCCGAAAAGTTCTGGGCAGGTGCACACCTTTTGAAGCAAGCACGCAACAAGGGTGCTGCAGCTGAGGTCGCGCTTGCAGGTGCAGAGTTCTCTATTCTGACTGCGCCCGCTGGCACCACAACTTGCCCGACTGTTCAGGACCCGGCAGAGAACGTCGTGTTTGCTGGCCAGACCTCGCGTGCAGATGGCACCACCCCGAACATGGTGCTCGCAGAGGGAGACTACTGCGTCTACGAGACAAAGGTACCTGCTGGCTACAAGGGCCTCGAAGGCGGCATGGCATTTAAGGTGAGCGGTGCTGATGCTGAGCTCGTCGTGCTCAACACTCAGATTGGTGCAGACGAGGGGGATCTCCCGAACCTGCCTCTCACCGGTGCCGCTGGCAGCGTGTTGATGTTCGCAGGTGGAGCTGCCCTGCTCGTGCTCGGTGCGACCCTTGTGATCGTGCGTGCGCGTAAGGGAAAGATCTCTGCATAGTGTGACACGGATGCACACGTAGGCACACGTGTGCTCCATCCCGCGAGGGATCTGTCGCCCCGGTGTGCTGCTGCTCAATGAGCGGCAGCACACCGGGGTATTGCACACCCGAGCACCTGGCGTGCGTCTGCTCAGCAGAACCGCCAGGTTTCAGAACCATCTTCACCGAGAGGCGCACTCCACAATGGAGCCAACACGTAACGACGGGATTACGTCGCTCGTCGACAATCACCGGACGACTCAGTCTGGGGCCCATGCTGCCCCAGAAAAACACTGGCGTTTTGGCGGTCTGAACCTGATGATCGCGCTTTCGTTACTGCTCGGGCTTGGGCTCCTTGGCTACCCGCACGGAGCAGCGTGGATCTCACAATTTAACCAATCCAATATCGTGTTTGATCAGGCGCTGGCGAATTCGCAACGCGCTGCCGGAGAGCTCGAACAAATGCTCAGTGATGCTGCAGAGTACAACGACCTCCTCCAGTCAGGCGCGTTGTTCGAGGGCGGCCAAAATGTTGCCGAGGGGACAGGGGTACCGGGCGGACTACATGATTACTGGACCACGTTGAGTGCTTCTCCCACTGGGACGATGGCTAGGCTGCGCATACCAGTCATCGATCTTGACTTGCCGGTCTACCATGGCACAAGCGACGCGACGCTGTTAAAAGGAATTGGGCATCTGCAAGGAACGTCCCTGCCTGTTGGTGGCGAGGGTACTCGATCAGTGCTGACCGGCCATCGGGGGCTTGCTAACGCAGAAATGTTCACACGCCTTGACGAAGTCAATGAGGGTGACACCTTCAACGTCGAAGTGCTAGGGACGGTCTTCACGTACCGGGTGACTCAGGTGCAAGTCGTCGATCCCGACAAGACTGAGGAGATTCGACCCGTCGTGGGCAAAGACCTCATGACGCTTGTGACATGTACGCCACTCGGCCTGAACACCCACCGGATTCTGGTGACCGGAGAGCGCATGACCCCGACCCCTCGGCTGATCTGGACGCCGCTGGGTCCCGGCCGCTAGTGCCAGGCTTTCCTTGGTGGATCGTGGTGCTCGCAGCAGGTGTAGGCGCGGTGTCCGTGTGGTATTGGCGCTCTGGAAGGACGGCTGGCGAGCCATCGGGAGAGCACGACAAGCAGTAATTCCTAGGTCTTCAAGACCAGCTCCGGGCTTGTCTGCCCTGGGAAACTACGCCGCGGGTGTTTCCCCATAGATGGTGTAAAAGCCGCTCTGCTCGAGCCGCTCCACCGCCTCCTCGCGGGTGTGTGCCCCGAGTTTCTTCGCGACTGCGTTCGCCTGTGACTTCACTGTGCTCGGCGACACGTGCAAATCTGCCGCTAACTCCGCGTAGCTCTTGTCTCCGCGCAACTGGATCGCGATGATGCGTTCCCTCGGAGACAGGCTGGGGAGCGGAAAAGATGGCGTGATGAACTTGGGCAGCCGCCGGATGTCGTGCTGGAGCTTGCCGAGGCGAGGAAGTAGTCGGGGCTGTTCCGCGAAGATTCGCACCCCCAGCGACAACAGATCTCTCGTGGGCAACATTATGAGGCCCAGCTGCGGGCTTACGCTCTCCACAAAATCCAATGCGTCGACCCCGTCTGTCGCGGCTTCCTCGGGATTGCCCAGACGCATGTTTGCGATGGCGCGGCGCAGCAGGGTAGCTGGCATCATCCACCGGCTATGCGTTGCGCGCTCACGCATGCAGCCATCGGTTACCTGAAGCGCTGCCCGATAGTCGCCCAAGAGGATGAACGCAGAGGCGCGTACGACGTCGAAGCACACGTAGTGATCGTGCAAGGCTGGGACGTCATGCAGCAACGCGAGCGCCTGCGCGGGAGTGCCGCGCTGGATGAGCACAATTGCCTCGATTGCGAGTGCACACATGCGTATGAATGACGGACCAGTGGGTAGATCGCTGCCGTGCGCGACGATTGCCGAGCCCGCGAGCGTCCCAGTGACATCCCCATCTGCGAACAACGCCAAGGCTTGGATGAGGTGGACGAGCGACAGCGCTGTCGGTTCGCGTTCCGGGAGACGAGTGGTGGCATCACGAAGCAACCGAATTCGTGCTCCATCCATGCTGGTGAACGCGATGACGATCTCGGCGATCGCATCCATGAACTCGACTTGATCACTGGGCCATCCCTGCTGGGTTTTGAGGCGTGCGACTCTGTCGAGAAAACTCTGCGCAGTCCGGTGATCGCCGTCGATTGCGTGGGCGGCAGCGCAGATTCCGTAAGTCCGTAACTCCCATTCCGGGGATGCGCCCTCCTCAACGGACTCGAGAAGTCGGTGTGCGTGCAAGACCGCCTTCGTGGAGTATCCGGTGGCGAGGTAAGCTTCTGCAAGTGCGGCCTCCAGCGCGTGGAACTCACTCGCCGGATCAGGAGTGAGCAGCCTGTTGAACCCGCGTTCAGCGGTGACCTCTGCCAGCTCGAATGCTGCGATGTTGTCGTCCGCGCGTATTCGCGCCATCAGCATGCCCGCGAGCAGGAGCTTCCGTTGCGGGTGCGCCAGCCGCCGCACGTCAGCGAAAGACAGCGTACGCAGCAGCTCGAGCTCACGAAGCCCGGGTTGCTCGCTATTGCGGAGCGAGGAGTCTACGAGCACGTGAGCTGCCTCAAACAGTGAATCCGAGTATGCCTCGAGCATTCTTCCCCCCAAACGTAGTGCGACACGGCCCCCAGATCCCACCGTGCTTGGTATGTTGCCCTCAATTATTGAGCCTGAGAAGGATACATAGCTAGCTAAAAGTTTCAGCAGTGCCTGGGATTGGCGTCGCTCCGCGCTGTGAGTGCGTATAGGAACAAGAGAACTAACAGAGGTGCAGCAGAACTCCCCACAGTGTACTCCGCCCCAAAACCACGGAAATCGGGCAAATAATGAGTACGGCCAGGGCTTTGTGTGTGTGTTCGTTCGCCATTTTCGATGCAACAGAGAGCCAGGGAAGCCCCGGCCAAGGGCATGGCCCGCGACGTTCGGGCGAGTGCAACGGGGCTGAGTCTCGCCCGCTCAGCACCGTGTCAGCCGGAACGCGACGCGACAAGGAAGAACGGAAGCACGGGCGCGTAGGTAAACAACACCGAACGTTCCCCGCGAGTGCCGAGCCGGATCGCCCGCTACTCAGCGAGGCACTGGAATGTCGGAATCGGGGAGAACGCGACCGCACGAAGCCGAGCACCGGTGGGGAATCCCCGGGCGGAGTGCATGCTGCTGGCGCTGAAATTGGCTCAGGCATTGGTCAACACGGGGTTGCCCGCTGTGTGGGGGTGCGTAGAGTGGATTGCCGAGCACAGGACGGTGGACCTCGACGGGGTGCAGCGGGAGCGCGTGCCCTCGGGTAGTCGCTATAGCGCCGGCGGCACCCTCCTCACATCGGAGCGAGAATCACGGCCGTGCGGACGTGTGCTGAGCTCAATACGTCTGCGAAGCTACCGGCCAAAACCTACAATCAGTTGGAGCCGATGAGTCATCGATGAAGGATCTTTATCGCCATCGGAGGCACGGCGTGGGCAGGTGCACACGTCCTGATCCCATGCTGCACGACCGGAAGAATTGGTTCTGTCGAAGCGGGCAGCCGCCACCACTTTGACGATACCATTCCGCGTTCGGAAGAAAACCAATTTGGACGCAAATTCAACCGTGCTCGTCGTTGAGCAGTCGTTGCGGGAACCGCGTTCGGTGGGCGGGGCAGCCCCGCCCACCGAACTGGCTATACGCCGTAGTAGAGCTCGAACTCGTACGGATGCGGGCGAATTGCCATGGGCAAGATCTCCGTCTCGTGCTTCAGCGAGATCCAGGTCTGGATGAGTTCCTCGGTGAAGACGCCCCCCTCGAGGAGGTAGGCGTGATCCGCTTCGAGCGCGGCGAGTGCCTCGGCGAGCGAGCCGGGAACCTGCGGGATGTTCGCCGCTTCCTCAGGAGGAAGCTCGTACAGGTCCTTATCGATGGGCTCGCCGGGCTCAATGCGGTTCCGAATCCCGTCAATGCCGGCCATGAGCTGCGCAGCGAAGGCGAGGTACGGGTTACCTGACGCGTCCGGTGCACGGAACTCGATGCGCTTCGCCTTCGGGTTTGACCCCGTGAGCGGGATGCGGATCGCGGCAGAGCGGTTGCCCGCCGAGTACGCGAGGTTGACCGGAGCTTCGTAGCCCTTGACGAGACGACGGTAGCTGTTAATTGTCGGGTTGGTGAACGCGAGCAGTGAAGGTGCGTGCTTGAGAACGCCACCAATGAACCAGCGCGCCATGTCAGACAGACCGGCATACCCGTTCTCGTCGTAGAACAGCGGCTCGCCGTTCGCCCACAACGACATGTGGGTGTGCATGCCTGAACCATTATCGCCAAAGACAGGCTTGGGCATAAAGGTCGCGGACTTGCCCCAAAGCTCTGCAGTGTTCTTCACGATGTACTTGAACTTCAGTACGTCGTCGGCTGCCGACACCATGGTGTCAAACCGGTAGTTAATCTCTGCCTGACCCGGAGCGCCGACCTCGTGGTGGGCACGTTCCAGGTGCAACCCGGCCTCGATCAGGCGCATCGAGATATCGTCACGCAGATCAGCCTGCTTGTCGACGGGGGAGACGGGGAAGTAGCCGCCCTTTTCGGAAGTAGTGTTGCCGAGATTGCCGCCCTCGTACTTCGTCGCAGAGTTCCAGTGTGCCTCCTCCGAATCAATCTCGTAGAACGTACGACGCGGGGTCGTCTCGTAGCGGACAGAATCTAGGATGTAGAACTCCGCTTCCGGGGCAAAAAAGGCGGTATCCGCAATGCCAGTGGCGACGAGGAACTGCTCGGCCTTCTTCGCCACCTGCCGCGGGTCCTTCGAGTAGATCTCACCGGTGCGGGGGTTGTAGATGTCGAACACCATGATCAGTGTGCGCTCCGCACGGAACTGGTCGATGTAGGCGGTCGTGACATCGGGGATGAGCTGCATGTCGGACTCTGCGATCGTCGCGAAGCCGCGGATCGAGGAGGCGTCGAACATCTGCCCGACCTCGAAGAAGTCGAGGTCTACCGTGCTCGCCGGGATATTGAAGTGCTGCTGCACGCCGGGGAGGTCGGTGAACCGAATGTCGAGAAACTTGACATCGGTTTCGCGGATATAGTCGATGACTTCCTGGGGAGTCTTGAACATGGGATCCTCACTTTTCGGTGCGGCAGGCTGCCGCTTCGTAGGTCAAGCCTATGCTTCCAGCATTTCGAGCGCATGGAAGCACTGTTTCAGGCGTGTTACGTCTTGCGGCGCGTGGAACTACGCTGTCACCGTTGACATCGTCTGTTCGTATCATCCCGTGGTCGCGCTACGCGCGAATCAACACCGTCCCAGCAATCTTGTCGTGGAAGCCGCGCTGGTCAGAGTCCCACACGAGAGCGGGGACAACAAGCGCGACGAGTACGCTGCGAACGATCGGGCGCCAGATACCCACCCAGCCGCCAGCGATGGGCACGACGTGGAGTCCGACAATTCGATGCCCAAGTGAGCCACCGATCGTTGGAATAAAGATCATCTGCAGCACAGCGAAGAACAGGAGGTGCCACCACATCGCGTTCGGCGTGTCGAGCAGCACGTATGCCGGAATCGACGCGAGTGCCCAGTCGATGCAGACCGCAAGCAGCCTACGACCGACGCGTGCTACTGAGCGGGGCCCGTCTTCTGGAAGGCCAAGCCGCTCGCCGGGAAAATCGCTCGGGGCGAGATCGCCAAACTTTTGCGACATGTCGAGACGGCTTAGCGCGGGCGCTGTGCGCGAACGCGGTTGGGGTCGATGCCCTTCGGGATGCCGACCGGGCTCTGCTGCAGCGAAGACAGACGGTTGTAGACCGCTGCGATCTCGTTCCGGTTGAGCGAACGCTTCAGCTTCTGCAGTTCCTTGGAGAGCTTCGGCAACGCAACGGCTCCCTCATCGGGTCCAACATACAAGTGCGAGATCGGGACGTTCGAGATAGCGCGCTTGAGCTTGCGCTCTTCGTCCTGTGCGATGCGCTGTGTGCGCTGGCGCGAGCCCTCGGAGATGAGCACAACGCCGCCTCGGCCGATGACGCGGTAGACGGCATCCTGCTGACGAGTCATGGCTACCGGGACCTCTGAGCCACGCCAGCTGCGGCGGAGCGCGCTCTGCACGATCGCGCCGACGGCGCCCGGGCGGCCCTCGATCTGGCTGTACGCGACGGCCTCAGCGCGTCGGCCAAGCACAATCATGGCGATGAGGAGGCCAGCGAGAACGCCGGTGAGCGGCCACAGGATCCAGCTGAACCAGTTGCCAGGCAGTAGCCAAGCAAGGAGCGCTGCTACGACGACCGGGCCGAGAAATGAGAGCAGCATGAGCGGGGTCAACAAGCGATCATGTTTGCGGGTGTTGTGATACACCTGCACCATCTGCTTGATGCGACCCGGGGACTTCTGCTTCGCCTCTGCCATACCTTCCATCGTACCGCGTCCGCGGGGCTCAGATGACAAACCGGGCAGCGTTCGCGGTGAGCGGAGCGAAACGGAGCGGAGTGGACGCGGCGCGTGGGGTATCTGTACCGGCCCGGTGAAGGTTCCTTCACAGGCCCGCGACAAGGGTGAAATCGGGTTCTGGCGGTTCACGCAGTGTGCACAACCGTGCATCCGGCCTGAGAACGCGAAGTATGTGTGCATGCGCCAGAACATCACGAACCATCGGCACAGCCAGCAGTCAAGGTTCAACGCCGCAGAACTCGCGTACTCCCTACTCGCGGTCTGCGGTGTGGCGCGAACCGCTCGGTTGCAGGGCGCGTGCCTGGGGAGCGCTTTGCTCAGTCGAATCTCCCTGGCCTTTGATGGTGGGGGAAGATACGCCAGACACAGTCCCGGTTCCCGTGAGCTGCGTGTGGTTGAGCGCAGCCCCAGGAGTCGGCGCCAAGCCTATGGAGATCTAGCGCACGCCGTCGAACACGCCCGCCACGGGCATGATCGCTACTGTGTGGCGTTGGGCGTGTCTGAGGCCGAGCTTGCATCCCTTGCACATGCGTGGGCGCCTCGTGATGCCGCCGAGTTTCTGCTGGATGTCTTTGATCAGGCGGTGTCCGAGTTAGTGAGTGGCGGCGGAGCACCGGGACCGGCAGCCGGTGCTGGTCTCGAACAAGTGGTCAGCGCAAGAATTACTCCCAGGGTGCCGAGCCGAGAGGCAATCGAATCTGTCTTTCACTGATCCAGCGCCCGGATGACGGGTGAGTGTCAGCCGCCTACAGAAAGGAAAAGGCGGGTCGGTGGCGCTTCACGCACCACCGACCCGCCCATGCTCTGCGGTGAAAGCCTCGTACTAGATGCCGAGGTCTCCCGTAAAGTTGCCCGCCTCAAGCCGCGACTTCATCTGCGTAAGGAAACGTGCGGCGTCTGCCCCATCAACGATGCGGTGATCGTACGACAGTGCAAGGTAGACCGAGGAACGGATCGCGATCGAATCGCCCTCGGGCGTTGACACTACAGCGGGTTCCTTGAACACGATTCCGGTTCCGAGGATCGCAGACTGCGGCAGGAACACCAGCGGAGTGTCGAAGAGCGCTCCGCGCGAGCCCGTGTTGGTGAGTGTGAACGTTCCGCCACTCAGCTCGTCAGGAGTGAGCTTGTTATCGCGCGTACGTGCCGCGAGGTCAGCAATCTCACCCGAGATCTGGGCGATGTTCTTCGTGCCCGCATCTCGGAGGACCGGCGTGAGCAGGCCTCGCTCGGTGTCAACCGCGATGCTGATGTTCTCTGTCGCGGGGTAGACGATCTGGTCGCCTTCCACGGTCGAGTTGATGACCGGGTGGGTCTGGAGCGCCTCTGCGGCAGCAACAGCGAAGAAGGGCAGGAACGAAAGCTTCGAACCGGTCTTGGCAAGGAACTCGTCCTTCTTCGCCTGGCGAAGCTGCGCGACGCGAGTCACGTCAACCTTCACCATCGTCGTGAGCTGTGCGGTCTGCTGCATCGAAGCAACTGCGCGCTCAGCAATAACCTTGCGAAGACGAGTCATCTTCTGCGTGGTGCCACGCAGTTCCGAGACCACGAGCTCGACGGGAGCGGGAGCCGCTGCCGCCGGAACTGCCTGAGCCGCAGCGGCAAGCACGTCTTCCTTGCGGATGCGGCCGCCCACACCGGTGCCAGTGACGCGAGCGAGGTCGACGCCCTTCTCGTTCGCAAGCTTGCGGACGATCGGAGTGACGTAGCCGCCAGCATCAGCTGCCGGTGCAGGAGTTGCTGCAGGTGCCGGGGCTGCTGCGGGAGCGGGGGCTGCTGCGGGAGCGGGAGCCGCTGCAGGAGCCGGAGCGGGAGCTGCTGCAGGAGCCGGAGCGGGAGCTGCTGCAGGAGCCGGGGCTGCTGCAGGAGCGGGAGCTGCTGCGGGAGCCGGAGCGCCGCTGCCGACACGAGCGAGCACGCCGCCAACCTCAACGGTCTCGTCTTCAGCAACAAGCATTTCCTGCAGGACGCCAGCGATAGGTGAGGGGACCTCTGTGTCGACCTTGTCGGTGGAGACCTCGAGCAGCGGCTCGTCGACCTCGATGGTGTCGCCGATCTCCTTGAGCCACCGGGTGACGGTGCCCTCAGTGATGGACTCGCCGAGCGACGGCAACACGATGTCCTGCGAATCGCCGGCGGGTGCAGCTGCTGCAGGTGCCGCGGCGGGCTCCGGTGCCGCAGCGGGCTCCGGTGCCGCAGCGGGCTCCGGTGCCGCAGCGGGCTCAGCCGCTGCAGGCTCGGCTGCTGGGGTAGCGGGCGCCGCCCCAGCTCCGCTGCCATCGCCGATCACTGCGAGCACTGCGCCGACCTCAGCGGTTTCGTCTTCCTGGACCAGGATCTCCTCGACAACGCCTGCGATCGGTGAAGGCACCTCGGTGTCCACCTTGTCAGTCGAGACCTCGAGTAGCGGTTCATCGACCGCCACGGTCTCGCCGACCTGCTTCAGCCAGCGGGTCACCGTCCCCTCGGTGACGCTCTCGCCCAGCGCGGGGAGGACTACCGATTCACTCATCGTGATTCTCCTTCTAAAAAGATTCTTCTGTAACTAGCTTGTAACGCCGCGCTCAGATGGCGTGGAGGGGCTTACCGGCAAGCTTAAGCATCGCTTCGCCGATCGTTTCGTTCTGTGTCGGGTGGGCGTGGATGAACGGTGCGACGTCCTCCGGGTATGCCTCCCAGTTCACGATGAGCTGGGCTTCGCCGACGAGTTCGCCGACACGGGCACCGATCATGTGCACGCCAACGACCGGGCCGTCGTTCACGCGGACAGCCTTGACGGTTCCCGCGGTGCCGAGGATCGAGCTCTTGGCGTTGCCGGCGAGGTTGTACTCGTAAGCTGTGATGTTCTCTGCGCCGTACTGCTCAGCGGCCTTTGCTTCGGTGAGACCAACAGAAGCAATCTCGGGGTCACAGTACGTGACCTTCGGAATGTTCACGTCTGCAACCACGACGGGGTTGAGGCCTGCGATTTCCTCGGCAACAAAAATGCCCTGCTGGTAACCGCGGTGCGCGAGCTGCAAGCCTGGAACGATATCCCCGACAGCGTAGACACCGGGGACGTTGGTTGCGAGGCGCTCGTTGGTGAGGACAAAGCCGCGATCCATCTCGATGCCCGCTTCTTCGTAGCCGAGACCCTGCGTTGCCGGGCCACGGCCGACGGCAACGAGGAGATAGTCGGCGGTAAGCGTGGTGCCATCTTCGAGCGTCACAGTGACACTCGAATCGTCCTGCGTGACGCCCTGGAAGCGGATGCCGAGCTTGTAGTTGATCCCGCGCTTACGGAAAGCGCGCTCCAGCTGCTTTGAGACTGACTCTTCCTCGTTGGGCACGAGGTGGGGCAGGCCCTCAATGATTGTCACATCTGCGCCGAACGAACGCCATACGCTCGCGAACTCGACGCCGATGACGCCGCCGCCCAGCACGAGGACCTTGCTCGGAATCTCCTGGAGCTCGAGTGCATGCTCGCTGGTGATCACGCGACCGGAAATCTCAAGACCGGGCAGTGAGCGGGAGTACGAACCCGAGGCGAGAACGACGTTCTTGCCAACGACGGTGTCGTCACCGACCTGAACGGTGTTGGTGGCGGTGAGGCGGCCTTCGCCGGCGAATACGGTGATGCCGTTGGCCTTGATGAGGCCCTGCAGTCCCTTGAACTTGCTCGAAACGAGCTTTTCGCGGAACGCCGTTACTGCGGTGATGTCGATTGACTCAACGCTGGAGTTGATGCCGTACGTTGCACCCTCGCGGGCGACATCGGCAACCTCGGCTGAATGGAGAAGTGCCTTCGTCGGGACGCAGCCACGGTGCAAACACGTGCCGCCGAGTTTGTCCTTCTCAATAATCGCCGCGGTCATCCCAAGTTGTGTTGCTCGGACTGCGGTGGCGTAACCGGCGCTTCCGCCACCAAGAACTACGATGTCAAACTGGTGCTCGGCCAAGTGGGGTCTCCCTCGGTTCTCATAACTGTGCCTGATCCGCGCGGTATTGCGGTGCGCATCTTTTAGCCTACTACTTATGGGAATCTCCAGGTGCGGATCCTGGGGTGTTCGCTCTTCGCGCATTTCAGCCCGTTCAGCGGTGAGTTTCGTACAATGGAACGGTGACCGATTCTCTCTTCTCTGCCGTGTACGAGGAGCGCCGCGCGAGTGTCGCGAAGGGGCTCCCGCTCGTTGTAGCGCTTTCAGGTTCGAGTGATGCGGGTAATGCGGTCTCGCAACTTGAACAGTACCTCTGGGAACGGTGTAAGCCGGAGGAGCTCATCCGCTTCGACGCAGACCAGTTGCTCGACTACCGTGCCCGTCGACCCCTCATCACGTTTAGTGAAGATCACTTCACTGATTACAGCCCCGAAGAACTCATTCTGAGTCTCGCGTGTGACGAACTCGGAGCGCCCTTCCTGCTCCTGTCTGGGTTTGAGCCCGACTTTCGTTGGGAGGTATTCGTTGACACCGTCCTGTTGCTCGTGCACGAGTTCGAGGTGTCCATAACTACCTGGGTGCAGGCAGTACCAAGGCCCGTGCCCCATACCCGCCCCATCGTCGGTACCGTCAGCGGTTCCCGGGACGATCTCCTGGAGCGCTCAGTGTGGAAGCCAACGACGCGTCTCCCCGCGAGCGTGGTCCACCTGCTGGAGTATCGCCTGCACGGCGTGGGCGAGGAAGTTGTTGGGTTCGCCCACCTCGTCCCTCACTACCTGGCGAACAACGAATACCCAGAGCTATTGACGGCGTCACTTGACAACATCATGGCAGCCACAGGGCTGCTGTTCGCGACAGACGAGGCCCGTGAGCGAGCCAGGGACTTCCGGGCGCAGGTGGATCGTCAGATCGCCGAGAACGAAGACTCGAAAGAGATGCTGGTGAATCTTGAGCGACGCTTCGACCAGTACGTCGAAGCCCAGGGGGAGCGAGTCTCCCTGCTGGGAGAAGACGGCACAATGCCAACGGCAGACCAGCTGGCGAGCGAGCTCGAGCGCTTCCTCGCGGAGCGTCAGCAGGGACCTGAACCGAACGACGGCCCAGCCGTGCAATAATAGACCCTACGAACCCATTTCAATCGTCGCGGGAATACTGCGGGCTTGACA
Organism: Leucobacter sp. G161; assembly: GCF_001482305.1. GTDB lineage: Bacteria > Actinomycetota > Actinomycetes > Actinomycetales > Microbacteriaceae > Leucobacter. The sequence continues at coordinate 51,614 of NZ_LOHP01000060.1, read as the reverse complement.
TGGGTTTTCATGGTGTGCGCAGTTTTTAGGACGCATACCGACGAGATCTGAGAGGAAGTTGCGTGGCAGCAGCGACAACGACCAAGACTCCCGCGGCGAAGACGGCTGAGAGCGAAGAGCAGAACGCGGCCGAAACGCCCGTGAAGAAGGCTCCCGCAAAAAAGGCCGCAGCAGCGAAGACCACCGCAGAAAAGGCCCCTGCAAAGAAGGCTACGGCGGCGAAGGCCACCGCAGCGAAAACAACGGCCAAGAAAGCTTCGGCGACGACGGCGACAACTGAGTCGGCCGCAGCTGAGGCCCCTGTGAAGAAGGCCCCAACGAAGAAGGCTCCTGCGAAGAAGCCCGCAACACGCGCGAAGAAGGTCGTCGAAGAAATTATCGACGAGCCCGACGTGGCCGACGCCGACGACCAGCCCGAGGAAGATCAACCCGCAACTGAGCAGCGAGAGCCGCTCCCGACGGGTGCAATCGTTCTCAAGGCCGGGGACGAAGAAGATGTGCCGACGGTAACGACGGCGATTCCCGGGGCGACAGCGGATCCTGTGAAGGACTACCTGAAGCAGATCGGTAAGGTAGCGCTCCTCAACGCCGCCGAGGAGGTCGAGCTTGCGATGCGTATCGAGGCCGGTCTCTTCGCGGAAGAGAAGCTCGGCACCGAAAAGGGACTTCCCAAGAAGCTTGAGCGCGAGCTCAAGTGGGTTGCCCGTGACGGCCAGCGAGCCAAGAGCCACTTGCTCGGCGCGAACCTCCGTCTCGTGGTGTCGCTCGCGAAGCGCTACACCGGGCGAGGCATGCAGTTCCTCGACCTCATCCAGGAGGGCAACCTGGGCCTGATCCGTGCTGTCGAGAAGTTCGACTACACCAAGGGCTTCAAGTTCTCGACCTATGCGACTTGGTGGATCCGTCAGGCGATCACCCGCGCAATGGCTGACCAGGCGCGCACCATCCGCATTCCGGTGCACATGGTCGAGGTCATCAACAAGCTCGCACGTGTGCAGCGCCAGATGCTGCAGGATCTCGGCCGGGAGCCGACTCCTGAAGAGCTGAGCCGCGAGCTCGACATGACCACCGAGAAGGTCATCGAGGTGCAGAAGTACGGCCGCGAGCCGATTTCGTTGCACACCCCGCTTGGCGAGGACGGCGACAGCGAATTCGGTGACCTCATTGAGGACACCGAGGCGATTGTTCCTGCGGATGCCGTTGGCTTCACGATGCTGCAGCAGCAGCTCGAGCAGCTCCTCGATTCGCTCTCTGAGCGCGAGGCAGGCGTCATCAAGATGCGCTTCGGCCTCGGAGACGGCATGCCGAAGACGCTCGACCAGATCGGCGATACCTTCGGTGTGACGCGCGAGCGAATCCGTCAGATTGAGTCGAAGACGATGGCGAAGCTTCGTCATCCGTCGCGCAGCCAGCAGCTGCGAGATTACCTCGACTAAGGGCTAGACAGCGGTTGTGGGTGCCGACAGATTTTCTCTGTCGGCACCCACTTTTTTGGCATTAGCGGACTTTTCTAGTCTCGCCCTGTTACTGTGGTGTCCTCTGAACTGGCCATGATCAAGGGTAGCTCGATAGTTTGCTTGAAAATCGACTCGTAGCTCTGCACTCCGGCTGAGACCCCCACGAATGTAATGATGTCGTCCTCCAGAAGACGCAATTCTGTGTCACCCTCAACTACTAGGAGGATGGGGTCCTCCCAGAAGTCACGAGAGTACCCCGGAGTTCTCGTGATGCTGACACGGTATGTCCCTGAGCCTGCATCTTGAATAATCTTGCCCTCGAACTGAAAGTACGTTCCGGAGAGCGAGTTGCCGGCACGGAATAGTTCCTCGAAAGAGATGGGTTTTGCAGATGCCTTTTTCGCGGCGTTTTCGGCCTCGCGTTTTGCAAGCTCGTCGGCCTCGCGTTTTGTCTGCACGGCTTCTTCTAGCTCGTCTTGAGTAGTCTGCAGTTCGGAGCTGGCGCGAGACAGCGATGCGAAGCCTCTCTCGAGTTTGGAAATCCATCGAGTAGTTTCTTCGTTGGTGAGCTCGGCAACTGGAGGCGAATCGAATGAGAATTTATCTCGAGTACCTGTGGCGACACTTGCTAGCATTGCGAACTCCCGTCGATCGTAAGGCGCCGGGACATCTGCCTCGTCCAGGGTCAGAAGGTACTTGTTAGACGATCTGATGGCATCCTCGAGATCACGTAGCGCAGCGTCGTGTTTTTCGACTTCCTGTAAGTAATGCGCTTCGAGGGCTTCTCTTTCTGCGGCCGCCTCTTGCATCAGGGTTGAAACTATTACGATGGCGGCAACAATTAGGAGTGTCGAGACTAGTGAAACTGCAACGATCCACACGCGCTTTGACGGACCCATCTGCCGTCTAGGGCGCTTGCCGCTAAGGCCGGCAGGCGGCGTCTGTAGGACATTGCCCTCGGGCACAAATGGGACAGTGCTCCTGTCATGGAGATCGTTGTTGGGCTCACTCGTCAAGTGGACTGCTCCTATGCTCTTTCTATGTGCTTGTGTAGGAGATCATATCCGACGCTAGGCGGGGTCGTGAGTTGTGCTGGCAAGGAAGGTAGCGGGGTCAGCAGCCTCGCCTGAGTACCGAAGGAGGCAAGGAGTCGGAGGCCGGCCGGTTGCGAGGACCCGTGGTCCGACATTCATGTCGGACCACGGGTCCTTTGTTGTCCGGCCTTGTGTTGCAGGTTTCGCGCACGCATTGGGCGACAGGTGTATGCTTGGTGGGTCGCCGCGTCTTCTCGTTGCCGCAGGGTGCGTGGGTACGCCGAATGCGGAGGAGATAGGCATGAACGTCGTCAAACGGGTGACTGGGTCCTGTGGAGTGCTTCTGATCGCAGCGTTGCTGTTGGCCGCCTGCTCGCCCGGGACGCGGCCGGAGGCGACGTCGTTGCCTCCGGCGGTGACGTCCCCTCCGGCCACAGGGCAGGCCGATGAAAGCGTCGACCTGGAAGCGGCGTTTGCTGAGCGAGACCAGTTCTTTGCGGATCAAATGCAGCCACTTGATGGAAGTCCGCTTACCGCCCAGACGGACGAGCAGCAGGCTTTCATCTTGAGCGAGAAGGAGTTCGTGGAGTCGAACGGGCTCGCGTGGTCACAGGAAGCGGAGACCATGTACCTCGCGTTGGCCCTGGACGCGTGTGAGGCCTCCATTCTGCAGGGTCACGAGATCACCGCTGAGCTATTCATGTTGCACCTGGCAACGAGTCCGCTTTTTGCTGCTCTTGTGCCCGACGAAGTCGTCGGCGAGCAGCGCCGGACCGGAGAACGCAACAGTGCCGCGAAAATGGTTGCCGGAGTCAGCTACCTCTGCAAGGCAGATCTTCCCCAGTGGCTCGACGCATACAACAGGGTCTATCCGCCTGCGGCCCCCGGAGAAGAACCTCTCGGGGGCTAACAACGACTCAGGGGTGTTATCGGCACTTGCCGATAACACCCCTGAGTTTGAGTGACGAAGACTTACACCGAGAGCTTGTGGCTTTCGTCGTGCCACGCCTCAGCCATAGGGCGAAGCTTTTCCTCGTGCTTTGACGCATGGTGTGCGCAGAACAGCAGCTCGCTGCCGCTCAGCGTGGCGCGTACATACGCCTGTGCACCGCAGCTGTCGCAGCGGTCAAGTCCGCTCAGCGGGCGATCCGCTGCAGACGCTTCCGCTGCTTCAGCGGTGTGTTCGAGTGTGCTCATGGCCACCTCCCGGTAGTTCAATTGGTTCCATCCAATCATCACTCCTGCAATAATTCGCTGTTTGCCACCACTGTTTCGCTGACCGCGTACGTTGCCGGCGCGAATGGCCTGGGGTTTCTCACTCGCCGGGCCGGGTCGCACGCCGTGTCGGTGGTGTGCCATACAGTGGGGGAGTCTCCTAGAAAGCAGGTACTTTCACGTGGCTGAATCCAGTTACTCTGCCAGGCACCTCACTGTCCTCGAGGGGCTTGAAGCAGTCCGCAAACGACCCGGCATGTACATCGGCACGACCGATTCACGCGGGCTCATGCACTGTCTCTGGGAGATTATCGATAACTCGGTCGATGAAGCGCTTGCGGGCCATGGCAGCAGTATCCGAATCATTCTTCACGCAGACGGTAGCGTCACCGTTGCCGATGATGGGCGTGGTGTCCCCGTTGACATTGAGCCACGCAGTGGCTTGAGTGGCGTGGAACTCGTCTTCACGAAGCTGCATGCTGGCGGTAAGTTTGGCGGCGGCGGCTACGCTTCGTCGGGCGGGCTGCACGGTGTCGGCGCTTCCGTGGTAAACGCACTGTCGTCCCGTCTTGATGTTGAAGTTGACCGTGACGGCAAGACATGGGCCATGTCCTTCCGGCACGGTGAGCCGGGAGTCTTCGCCGGCGAGGGGCCGGACAGCGACTTTACGCCGTTTGATCGCGCGACTGGCATCCAGTCGATCGGCAAGGTCAAGAAGGGTGTCACGGGAACCCGCGTGCGCTACTGGGCGGATCCGCAGATCTTCCTGCCCACCGCGCGCTTCGAGGCGGACTCGTTGGTTGCCCGCGCGCGCCAGACTGCTTTCTTGGTGACCGGCCTCACCATCGACATTGAGGATCAGCGGCCCGAGTCGCTCGACGAGTCGGGCGCCCCGACGATCCACAGTTTCAATTATGAGGGCGGTATCGCGGAGTTCGTGAACTTCCTCGCCGTCGATGCTCCCGTCACAGACACCTGGCGCGTGAATGACTCCGGCAAGTTCTCCGAGACGGTTCCCGTCATGGATGAGCAGACCGGGCACCTCGTTTCTCGCGAGGTGGAGCGTGAATGCGAGGTCGACATCGCGCTGCGATGGGGCACCGGCTATGACACGGAGATTCAGAGCTTCGTCAACATCATCGCGACGCCCAAGGGTGGTACGCACCTTGCGGGCTTTGAGCAGGGGCTCACCAAGTTCTTCCGCAAGCAGATCGAAACGAACGCTCGCAAGCTGAAGGCCGGGTCCGACAAGCCTGAGAAGGACGACATCCTGACGGGGCTCACCGCGGTCGTGACCGTGCGGGTGCCCGAGCCCCAGTTTGAGGGTCAGACTAAGGAAGTACTCGGCACCGCGGCCGTACGTCAGATCGTGTCGAAGGCGGTGACGAAGGCGCTCGCTGAGCGCTATGAGTCACCGAAGAAGCACGACAAGGCGCAGACCGGGACGCTGCTTGAGAAGATGGTGTCCGAGATGAAGTCTCGGATTGCAATGCGAACGCAGCGGGACACTGCTAGACGCAAGAGCTCCCTTGAGAGCTCCTCGCTGCCGTCAAAGCTCATTGACTGCCGCTCGAAAGACGTCGCGAACTCCGAGCTCTTCATCGTCGAGGGTGACAGCGCGCTCGGCACTGCCAAGCCCGCGCGCGACAGCGAATACCAGGCACTGCTTCCCATCCGCGGCAAGATTCTCAACGTACAGAAGGCCTCTCTGGCCGAAATGCTCTCGAACGCCGAGTGCGGCGCGATCATCAAGGTGATCGGGGCCGGATCAGGCCGTGATTTCGACCTCGATGCGGCCAGGTACGGCAAGGTGATCCTGATGAGCGATGCTGACGTCGACGGCGCACATATTCGTACCCTCTTGCTGACGCTGTTCTTCCGATACATGCGACCGATGCTCGAGGCCGGCCGCGTGTACGCCGCCGTGCCGCCACTGCACCGTGTGATCGTGCAGAATGCGGGCCGGAAACCCAACGACGTGATCTACACGTACAGCGAACGAGAATTGCAGACGCTCCTCGCTGATCTGCGGAAGCGCGGCAAGAAGCACCAGGAGCCTATCCAGCGCTATAAGGGTCTTGGCGAGATGGATGCGGATCAGCTGGCTGAGACCACCATGGATCGTGAGCATCGCACGCTCAGGCGTGTGCGTCTTGAAGACGCGCACGCAGCGGCGCAGATGTTTGAGCTCCTCATGGGCAACGAGGTTGCGCCCCGGAAAGAGTTCATCATCGAGAACGCCGATGATCTCGATCGCGAGCGCATCGACGCTTAGCCCCTTACGGCATGACGCTCACAGCGCTCGTCCTCGTTCTCGCGGCAGCTGTCGCGCACTCGATCTGGAACATCGTCGCAGCGAAGTCCAGCGGATCGGGCGTACCGTTCCTCTTCTGGGGCGCCGTATTGAGCACCCTCATTTGGGGCGTTGCGGTCCCGTTCACTGGGGGAATCGGAAGCTCGGGGCCCGGCCCGTTCCTCCTCGCGGTCGTCGTCTCCGGCCTGCTGCATGTGTTGTACATGCTCGTGCTGCAACGGGGCTATCGCTCGGGAGAGCTCAGCACTGTCTATGCGACAGCCCGGGGGAGCGGCCCCGTGTTGACCGTCCTCGTGTCAATCGTGCTGTTTGGAGAGCGACCCGGTGCGGTGTCGCTCGGCGGGGTTGCGCTCGTCATAGCGGGGGTCGTCGCGTTTGGGCTCATTGGGCGCCGCCGAGCAGCGGGCGCTGCAGCCCCACCACGTGCTGGTAGCGCCCGCAGATGGGATCCCGCAATTGTATTCGGACTTCTCACGGGCGTGGCCATCGCTGTGTACACACTGTGGGACGTCTATATGGTGAACAGCTTCGGCCTGGCACCGGTTGCATTCATGGTGGGCACGAGCTTGGCACAGGCAGTGGTATTTGGTGGAATGCTGGGCGCCCAAAGCGTTCGAGCGGGCCGCGATGCGGGCCGCGATGCGGGCCGCGATGCGGACGGCGCTGGGGCGATCCGCCGTCTGCGCGGAGAACTGCGTGTCAGTTGGCGCAGGTTACTTGTCTTTGGTGTGCTGTCGCCCCTGTCCTACATCCTCGTCCTTACCGCTGCGACCATGGCGCCGCTCTCTCTGGTCGCTCCAATGCGCGAGCTCAGCGTTGTTCTCGTCGGTCTCTACGGCGCGTTTCGCTCGCACGAGAACAACCCAGGGCTGCGGCTTACCGCAGCCGTGGTCGTTGTCTGTGGTGTTGTCCTCATCGGTATGTAACGTCCGCCCGGCGCCGTCTGGCTCACCTTCACGTCAGACGTTCACGCAGGGCAGCAAGTTCACCCGATGACAAGCCAAGTCCCACCACGGCGTAGTCTTCAACGCTGCCGAACTGTGCACGCATCTGCTCGAACGCTGCCGTGAGATAGCTCTCGCGGACGCCGAGGACCGGCAGCAACGACTCGCGGCTGAGACCCTGCTGTTCGAGCCGTGCAAAGACCGGCGCCAAGGCCGGCAACAAATCGGCGTTGGTCCGCAGATAGTCGGCGTAGATCTCCTGCTCTGAGGCTCCGAGCAGCGACAGGACGAGTGCCGCCGCCCAGCCCGTCCGGTCTTTGCCCGTGGTGCAGTGGAAGAGCGCGGCGCCCTCACGGCGTTCGTCCACGATCCCGAGCAGGAACGCACGGTAGGCGGCAAGCGCCGAGGGAAGGCGAACCAGGTCGCGATAGGTGTCCTCGAATAACCGCACGGCCGTATCGCCCGAGAGGTTGGCCGCGAACCCCTGTGGATCGGTTTCGAGATCGCCGAGCGTGGCGGCGACACTCAGTGAGCTGTCGGCGAGCACATCGAGGGCGACAGCCTGCGCGCCCGTCGGCAGGCGATCGGGGGACTGTGCAGCCTCGTCGGCGGTACGCAGGTCGTACACGGTCCGAACGCTGAGCGAGCCGAGCTCGACCGCGTCTGCGTCAGAGAGCCCAGCGAGGGTCGCGGAGCGGTAGAGTTCGCCGTGCTTCACCGAGCCGGAAGCGGTGGGAATCCCGCCGAGATCACGCAGATTGGGTGCGCTCCGCACCACCAACCCATCGCTCACAGCTGCACCGGTCGCGGCGCGACCCAGCTACCGTCGAGCACCTCGGGGCGGGGGCGGTACAGCCGAAGCACGTAGTTCCAGCCCGGCATGATCGGGAGCGCGTTCGGGGCGTCGCCAACCTGCTCGCCGAAGCGGACGGTGACGCCGCCGTCCTGGTCCTTGTGCGCGGTCAGACTGTTGATGCTGTTCACGCCGAGGTCATTCTCTTCGAAATAGCCGGCTGCGTTGTAGAGGGACACTGACCAAAACGCGTCAACGGGAACGTCGGTGAGCGTGAGCGCGTACTCGGCGACGGGCAGGTTCTCGTTCACGCTGATGTACGTCGCCTCATACTCAGGCAGGCCGCCCCAGCCCGATGCAGTCCCGAGGAGGTGCATGATCGGATCGACTTCAGCCTCGGTTCCGAAGGAATGATCGTACTTGCTGACGCCACGCGCGAGCGTGAGGATCGCCTCCCGAGTCTCCGTATGGGAGTGCTCCTCATACTCTGGGAGCTGGAACTGGCCAGTACCGCCGCCGGCAACCGCCAACGCGTTCTGGAGCCGATTCACCTCGGCAATATCTGCGGCGTTCGCGGGGTCCACGAGGATGCGTGCAACCAGCACCGCGTAGTCGCTTCCCACGATCTCCCGCGTCAGGACGTGCTCGCCGCTCTCACGGAGGATCAACGGCCCGTAGTGGTCCTGGTTGATCACCCACACCGAGATGTAGCGCTCACCGGCATCGGGGAGGGTTACCGTGACGCCGTCACGCACGTCGACGACAACGCTGCTGTAAAGCGTGTCCCGATTCTGCCGAATGATGGGCTGATCATCGAGCGGCTTCAGCTCGTACGTGTGGTTCCACTCGCCGAGGTTACGACCTGCGGAGAGGCGGGAGAACATAACGTCGCTCTCGGCGCGGTTGAAGTTCATGACGTTAACGGGGATCTGAGACAAGGGGGTGTCCTTTCAAACGATGGGGTAGCGACGACGGGGCTGCTGACTGGTTAGGCGAGAGCCTTCGCCTTGATTGCCTCGAACTCGCTGTGCGTGATCGAGCCCGCGGTGAGGAGTTCAGCGGCCGCAGTGATTTCTGCCGCGGGACTCTTGCCTGCGGTCTCGCGGATGTAGGTCGCTGCGGCTGCCTCGGCGTCGCGGCCGGCTGCTTGGCTGCGGGCCGCCATGCCCTCGCCGCGAGCGATGAGGTAGACCAGTGCGGTGACGAACGGGAGGAAGATCAGGAACAGCGCCCACAGGGCCTTCCACCAGCCGCTGAGCGTATGGTCACGAAACAGGTCAGTGATGATTGCGAAGAGCGCGAAGAGGTAGCTGATGAAGACGACCGCCCAGAGCATTGAGGTGAGAATTGCCCAGAAATCCATGTGTTGTTCCTTTGTCTGTGGTCGCAAGCACGGTGCCTGCGACGGAAGTTAGAGTGCTGAGATGCCCTTGCCGAGCATGATGACGGCGATCACGGTGAGGAGCACAGTGGTGATCACCGCGTTTTCCCGTGCGAGCCACTGGTGTGCGGCCTCGAGTGGAGCCCGGAGGCGATCCGCGGCGGCGAAGAACGCGACCACCGGCACGAGCACCGTCGACACGGCACACAGCACGAATACCGTGACGGCCGCGACCTCGGCTCCGGTTGAGAGCCCGGCGCCTCCAATGAGCACGCCCGCGCTTGCTGCGATGAGCAGATTCTTTGGGCGTGGTACCGACAGCACCAGGCCAAGGCCAAGCGCTCGGCCAAAGGTGAACGAGTCGATCGCCGCCATCCACTTTGGCAACGGAGCTGCCTCACCGTGCTGCGGACGCCCGCGCCATTCCTTCACGGCAAGCAGGATGAGCAGCAGGGCGAGTGCGAAGTGGATCACCGCCTGCACGACGTTTGGGCCGGTGGAGTCAGCATGCGGCGGGAGCAGCCCAGCGAAGAAGACGAACAGGCTCACGGGGATGGCTGTGCCTGCCACCCAGCCGACGAGAAACCCGGGCCCGGTGCGCCGGGCCTGCGGCGAGAGCAGCATCAGCATGACCGCGACGATTGTGAGCGGGCTGATGGCGATCCCGAGGGTGAGCGGCAGGATGTCGCCGATGATGGTGGTGAGCACGTTAGGCCCCTTCTGGTCGAGGATCATGGGAGGGCCGTGCGCCGGGAACCGGTGCTGCGTCTGCTGGTTCGGCAACGGCCCCGCGATTCGTCGCCGAGACACGATCGGTGATGTCAATCACGTTGAGTCGCGTGAACCGAGCACGCGCCCCGGCACGGACCCGGCTGAACTCGAGGGCGATGCCCTCCGCGCTGAGCCAAGAGCGAAGCCCAGCGAACGCCTCGGCTCCCGTGACGTCGACGTCGGTGACGGCTTCCATATCGATGATGAGCCGCCTGACAGTGCCGGCGCCGCCAGCCTCACCCACTGCCTGCTTCACGGCTGTGACAAACACCACGCCGTTTGCGAAGAACAGGGGAGCCGCCATACGCACGACGAGCGTGCCAGTGCTCCCCAGCAGGGTTGCCGTACGCGAGGACTCAGGGTCGCCGCCGTGATCGGACGTGAGCAGCTCCACGGGCAGCCCGTCGAGTAACGACTCGGCGGGGTTGCTGGTGTGCGCGAGCACATCAATGGCCGGGCGTGCGGCGCGGCGTGCAAGGTTGATGAGCGCGAGCACAAACGCGACGAGGATCCCGGCGATTGCCCCGACGACAAGCGTGACGACGAAGCAGACGATCCCGATCCAGAATTCGCTGCGGGACAGCCTCCAGAGGCCACGGAACTCACCGATCCCGAGGAGCGGCAGCACGGCGACGCCGACGATTGCGCCGATGGCTGGCATCGGGATGCTGGCGAGGAGACCCGTGCCGAACAGCAGAAAGAGCAGTGTTCCTCCGGCCAACACGAGCGACGGGAGCTGGGTGCGTGAGCCGGTCTGATCCATCGCTGCGGTGCGACTCGTCGAGGCACCAACGGCAAACGATCCGCTTGCACCGGCAGCGAGGTTCGCGGCGCCGAGGGCGAGCAGATCGCGGTTCGGCTTGGTCTGGTACCCGCGTGTCTCGCCGTACGATCGTGCTACGAGGAGCCCCTCTGCCGACGTGACGAGTGTGAGCGCAAGCGCTGACGGCACGAGCGCAAGCCACTGGTGCCAGGAGAGCACGGGCCAGGTCACCACGGGAGGACCACCCGGGATCTCCCCGAGGACTCTCACCCCGGCAGCGTCTGCGTGGGTGAGCACGACGATGACGGTTGCGAGGACCATAACTCCCAACGCCCACGGAACTGCGGGCGCCAGTCGCTTTCCGAGGAGCAGGACAGCGACGCCACCCGCTGCGATGAGTGTCGAGGCCACATTGATCTGGCCGACGGCAGCGACCACACCCACCACTTTCTCCGTGAACTCAGCCCCTGCCGGGATGGAGATGCCGAGCATTTTAGCAATCTGGGAGACGAGGATGTCAAGCGCCAATCCGCCAACAAAGCCCACGAGGATCGGTTTGGAAAGAAAGTTCGCAAGAAATCCGAGCTTGAACACGGACATCGCTGCGAATAGCGCGCCGCACAGGATCGCTTGGGCGAGCGCCATCGTCGCGTAGTTCTCAGAGCCGGCTGCTGCGAGGCCGCCGAAGGGAGGACGCGACGAGCGCTGCGACAGCGGCGTCGGGAGAGACGACGAGCTGTCGTGATGACGTCATGAACGCCCAGATGAGCGTGGGCACAATGAGCGCGTAGAGCCCCGCAGTCGCTGGCAGTCCGGCGATCTGGGCATACCCGATGTTCAGCGGGATCGCGATCGCAATCAGCGTGACCCCCGCAAGGAGTTCGCGTCCAATGTTTCGCCGGTGCAGGCCGGCCAGTAGCTGGTTCATTACCGCTATCGTCGCCGACAGCGAGGAGTACGTGCGGTGCTCTCATCCCTTTCGGATGAGGAGCCCAACCTGTTCGCGACTGAAGCGTAGTCCTTTGGCCCGCCCAGCAGTATTCTGTGAGACATGATCGATGCCATCCAACGAGCGCTCGCAGGGGGCGATCACGAGGAGGCTCGTCGGTTGCTCAGGAGGCACTGGCTCACCCTGATTCTCGACTCCCGCACAGCCGAGCTTGAGCAGCTCTGCGTCTCGTTTCCTGAGCCGAGCGACGCGAACCTGCTGCTCATCCGTGCATGCTGCCGTGACCTCGCAGGAGATCAGCACGGCGCCGAGTTCCTGCGCGGACAGGGCTCGCTCGGTGAGAGCGGCCAATTTGTTGCGTGCTTCGCGAACCTACTGCTTGCTCGTGACACGCCAACGAAGTCAGCGATCGCGGACGAGGCGCGCCTGGCGCTCGCCTCCTGCGGGCCAGAAGACGACTACCCGTCGGCGCTGTTCTTGCTGGGCTGGGCCGAGGTGCGGCTGCGCCGAAACCTGCCCGACGCGATCGCGCTCCTCCGGTCTGCAAGCGAGGAGTCCCGGCTTCACGGGCGGGCCGAAACGTTCCGCCTCGCCCAGGCGAATCTCGCCTTCGCGCTCGCCCAGGCCGGCGGGTTCACCGAAGCCGAGGAGCTGTTGGACGAGCTCCCGTACCCGTCTGAAGCGAGCGACTGGGACCGATTCGAGGGCGGCCTCCCCGAGTCGACACGCGGCTCGATTGCGTACTGGCGAGGAGACTTTGCAGGGGCAGTCAGCGTACTCGATGGAGGCGTTGCCGCCGGCGGAACCGGAACGAACTTCGCCGCCTACGCCCGCCTCTATCTCGTCCTGTCGCTCGTCGCCCTGCAGCGGAAGAGCCGGTATCGCGAAGCGCAGCAACTCCTCCTCGGGATCAGCGCAGACGATAAACACGGGGTGCCCTGGGGCACGCTGCGCAGCGTCTCGCTGGGGATTCTCGCCCATGCGGAGGGCAAGGATGATGCCGCGAGGCGAGTCGCGGCTCCCGCGCTCATGCGAAGTGGGGCGCCCGTGGCCCATGCACTGCTTGCTGAGCTCTTCCAGCGGCTCGGCGAACCCGAACTTGCTGGCCAAGCATTGCAGCTCGTCGCAGTCACGACCGCGCCGCGCTATGCCCGGGTGAGCACCCTGGTGACTTCTGCCAGTCTGAGCGCGATGGCTGGTCGCGGGCCGCAGGCGCACGAATTCCTCGACCGCGCACTGGGCGACGCGGCGGGGGAACACGTGCTTGCACCGTTCCTCTCGACAGAGGGCCCCATCGGCGAATTGCTCTCGGCACACGCCCGACGTGCTTCACCGCACGACACATTCCTCCGGGCGATCTTTGCGGCGCGCGACGCCCACGCGCAGCTTGTGTCGGGCCTGTTGACGCACCGGGAGCGCGAGATTCTCACACAGCTCCGCACGACGCTCACGGCGCAGGAAATCGCCGGCCAGTTGGAGATTGCCTACCCCACGGTGAAGACCCACATCAGGTCCATCTACCGAAAGCTCGGCGTCGCGAGCCGTCGGGAAGCCATTCGCGCCGCAGACGAGCTGTAACGCCGCACCCGAGACTGCCCGTGGTGTCGCGTTACGGCGCCTCACCAATGTGTACGATTGCGCTCTCGAGCGGGGTGCCCGAGCCGTCGCGCTTGCCCAGCTCCTCAGGGAGTTTGCGTGCAGCGCCATCCGCCGCCAGCGCTCGCGGCTCACCGGAGCCGACCCAGGCGGCCGCCAGCCGGTCCTCACCACGCAGGAAGCGCTGCGCGCGGACGCCGCCTGTCGCGCGGCCTTTGGCGGGGAACTCGGCCCAGTCGGAAACCTTCGCCGAGGACACGAGCGCGGACAGGAGTGCGTTCTCATCGGAGCCCTCGGCGACGGTCGCGACCCGAGCTTCCGCATCTTCCGCAATTGCAGAGGCGAAGATCACCGCAGCGCCCGCGGCAAGTTTCATTCCGGCCATGCCCCCGGCCGGACGGCCCTGCGGCCGCACGAGGTCTGCCGAGAAACGAAGCAGCTGAGCATCGCTTGAAACAGCGGCGAACTCGGTCCCATCAGGGGCCGGGAAGGCAGCCATGAGCGTGTCGCCCGGTTTCAGTGAAATGACTTCGAACTCGGGCCGGGCCGGAAGATCCGTGAGCACGACACGCTTGACGACGCCCTGGGCGGTAAACAGGCCAACGGGAACCTCTGAGTCCAGCGGAACGATGCCGACAATTCGAAGCTTTTTGTTCGTGAGCCCGATGTACTCGGCGAGCTTCACGCCAGCCGAGAAGGCAATGGAAGCTGCGGGAACCAGCGGAAGATCCACCGGGGTGAAGCGGTGCAGTGTGCCGTCCGAGAGAATCGCGCCAAGCTCGCCACGGACGGTGGTCGCGATACGTGAGGCGACAGCTCCATGCTTGGTGGCCCGTGGTGCGGCTCGGGTTCCCTCCGGCGCGTCGGGGTCACGATCGACACGCAGCGCGCGTCCGGTTGCCGAGAACAGCACCGTGCAGGGGCTGTCGGCAACCTGCAAGGCGTCTGGGGTGGTCGCGGTGCGGGCGGGACGAGCCACCGCACCGGTGAGCAGCGTTCTGCGTGGCGTACCGTAGGCCGCCGCGGCAGCGTCGAGCTCGGTCGAGACGACGCCGCGCAGGCGCTCCTTGCTGCCAAGGATCTCGAGCAGTGCAGCAATCTCGGCCTGCAGCTCGTCGCGTTCGGCCTCGAGCTCGACCCGGGAGAACCTCGTGAGGCGCCGTAGTCTGAGCTCGAGAATGTACTCGGCCTGCAACTCGGAGAGATCAAACACCTGCTGCAGCCGCGTGCGCGCCTCGTCAGCGTCGTCACTCGTGCGGACGACCTGGATCACCTCGTCGATATCGAGGATCGCGATGAGCAGGCCCTCAACGAGGTGGAGCCGTTCACGCCGCTTGCGGAGTCGGAACTCGCTGCGTCTGGTAACCACCGAGATCCGATGGTCGAGGAACACCCTGAGCATTTCGCGCAGGCTCAAGGTCTGCGGCTGGCCGTCGACGAGAGCGACGGAGTTGATGCTGAACGAATCCTCGAGCGGCGTGTACCTGTACAGGAGCTCGAGCACGGCCTCGGGGGAGAAACCTGTCTTGAGCGTGATGACGAGTTTCAGGCCGTTCTTCCGGTCGCTGAGGTCGACAACGTCCGTGATCCCGGTGATCTTCTTGGCTTCGACGCCCTGCTTGATCTTGTCGATCACTCGCTCGGGGCCAACCAGGTACGGCAGCTCGGTCACGACGAGTCCGGTGCGCCGCGGCCCGATCTGCTCGACGGACACCTTGGCCCGCGTGCGAAACGCGCCGCGCCCGGTGCGGTACGCGTCGGTGACGCCGTCCAATCCGACGATGGTGCCACCGCCAGGGAGGTCGGGCCCCGGAATGAACTCCATGAGTTCTTCGACGGTAGCGTCTGGATGGTACAGGAGGTGCTTCGCGCCCTCGACAGCCTCGATGAGGTTGTGGGGTGCGAGGTTTGTCGCCATGCCGACCGCGATGCCGCTGGCGCCGTTGACGAGCAGGTTGGGAACCGCAGACGGCAGGACCTCCGGCTGCAAGAGCTGGTTGTCATAGTTCGGGACGAACTCGACGACGTCTTCCTCGAGTGATTCGGTCATCCCGAGGGCGGCGCCGGCGAGCCGCGCCTCGGTATACCGAGAGGCAGCGGGACCGTCGTCGAGGGAGCCGAAGTTTCCGTGGCCGTCAACGAGCGGCAGACGCATCGCAAAGTCTTGCGAGAGTCGAACGAGTGCATCATAAATCGATGAATCGCCGTGCGGGTGCAGTTTGCCCATGACTTCGCCAACGACGCGGGCTGACTTCACATGGCCCTTGTCGGGGCGCAGGCCCATATCGGTCATCATGTAGAGGATGCGTCGCTGTACGGGCTTCAGGCCATCGCGCGCGTCGGGAAGCGCGCGTGAATAGATCACCGAATAGGCATACTCGAGGAAGGAACCCTCCATCTCTTGCGAGATGTCAATGTCTTCAATGCGTTCACCGGGCGCCTCGTGTGCTGCTCCGGGAGTATCCATATCGGTTACGTCGGCCATAATGGGTTCATGCTACCGACTGCCACCGACAACGGCGGGAGGCTTGCCGCGATAATCCCGACTGGGCTCGCCGCGCTCGCGCTCGGCCACGACCATTCCGCAGAATCTGTGCTTGCGACCGCCACTGGTGCCGCCATTTCCGAAGATTCAGCGTCGCGATTCAAGCCGGCGATCTCTCTGCTGCCGCCACTTCGCTCACTCGTGATTCTCGTCGTGGACGGGCTCGGCAGCTCGAACCTTAAGGCCAGGCGCGGGCACGCTCCGACGCTCTCGTCGCTCGCACAGCGACGCATCACGACGGTTACGCCGTCGACGACCGGCGCCGCTCTCACTTCGCTGACGACGGGCCGACTTCCTGCCGAGCATGGCCTCATCGGATACCGCATCAAGCACCCAACGCAGGGCATTATTTCACCGCTGCGTGATTGGGACGGCATCGAGAATCCTCGTGACTGGCAGCTCGCGGAGCCGTTGTTCGCCCTGGCTGAGCAGCTCGGCGTGCGGGCACGCGCCTACGGTCGGCCCGCACACGCCACGAGCGGGCTCACTCGCGCGATCCTCACTGGCGCCGACTATCGGGGAGGGGATCGCATAGCGGACCGCTTCGCGGCCGCACATCGAGACCTCGCCTCGGGGGAGCCCACGCTCGCATACGTGTACGTGGACGAGCTGGATCGGGCGGGACATCAGAGTGGTTGGCAGAGTGACGCCTGGTCGAGGCGACTCGAGCAGCTGGACGGCGCGCTCGCGGACTTCCTCACGGGGCTCGCGGCCGATGTGGGCGTGATCGTCACCGCCGATCACGGGATGGTCGACGTCGAAGCTCACCAGCAGATCGTCTTCGACCTCACCACGCCAGAATTTCACGACGTTGTTGCAGTCGCGGGCGAGCCACGATTCCGCACGTTCTTTCTTGAGGATGGCGCGGATCCACAGCGTTTCGCTGCATGGCTCGATGTCACACAGGGAAAACGGGCGTGGGTTGCGACCCGAGACGAAGCGTTCGCGGCCGGTGTCTTTGGCGACGTCTACGGGCCAGGGGTTCGCGAACGCATCGGTGACGTGATCATCGCCGCTCGAGGGCAGTGTGCGTATTACACGACCGACGACGAACCGGCCTCGTTCGACCTGGTGGGGCAGCATGGCTCCTGGACCGACGAAGAGCGGGGGATCCCGCTGTTGCTTGGCGGCGCGCTTGCCGGGTCCGGTTTCGGTCGCGCCGTCGAGCTCGTGGCAGAGGCCCGGCGGTAGCTAGGCCGGGTCGTCGTCGCTGCGCGTCCCAAACAGGATGTCGTCCCAGCTGGGGATCGACGAGCGGCCACGCTTTGCGCCCTTCGCATCGCGCTGGGGTGCAGACTCTCGAGCCTTCGCTGAGCGATCCTCCGCCCTTTCGCCCGCGGAATCGGCGCCACGATTGTCCTTGCCTGCTGGGGCCTGGCCGTCATCGCGGCGATCCTGCGGCGGGCGCTGCGGAACGACGCGCAGCTGGGCGGTGTCGTCCAACAACGGTGACTTCGACGCGCTGTCACCGTCCCCAGAAACGCCACTCGTTCCCCAGATATTCGCTGCTGCGCCCGTGCGACGCTTCTCAGCGGGGCGCGGTGCGAGCCCAAGCTCTGCGGCCGGAGACCGCACTGAGTCGGTGTTCGGGGCTGCTTCGCCAGCTGCCTCGCCCGAGTCTGCCGCGGTTTCGGCCTCGAGCGAGCGTTCGCCGCGCCGCCTGCGCAGTGCGTCAAGAAGATCCGCAGTTTGGCTGAGGTCTTCCTCCCCGTCGATCGGAGTGTTCACCGCGAGCTGGTCGATCTCGCGTCGGCGCTCGTACTCTGCGTCGGGATTGTCGGTTGGCTCGTCAACGAGCGGGCTGTCGCTGGAGATCTGGGAGGGGAGCGGCTGTACCTCGGCGGTCGGAGCCAAGAGGCCGTCGGGATCGAATGCTTCCGAGTCCGAGCGCTCACGCTGGTCGTTGTCGACTGCCCGGAGCTTGGGAATGAGGCGGTCGCCAATTTCGCCGAGCTTTGACAGGTTGGTGGCGTCGGGCGTGAGCGGGCTGAGAACACGCTTTTTGTGATCGAAGCTCCAGACGGCGTCGTGGTCACCATCGCGAGAATCAAACGTCAGCCCAATGAGCCAGCCAGCCTCTTCGTCCCGCCAGGAACGCCAGGAGCTCGTGCTGTTGCCCAGGCCGATGAGTCGCTCAGAGACGACCTGGCCGAACCGCTGCTCGTCGTCTGCTGATGCGGTGCCTGACGCAGGCTGCGTTGGATCCGTTCGCACGGTGATGGCGTGCGCCAGGTCAAGCATGTAGCGCTGCTCGGCGCGAACAGGCTCCTCGAAGCGCTCGACGTCGGCCTCTTCGAGACCAGTCTCAGCGGCGACCTCTGCGCGGCTCTTCCCGGCACGCAACAGCGCCTGGATCTCGCGCGGGCGCACCTTGACCGCGCTCGCGGCGCGCGGCGTCGCGAGCCTGACTTCCTGGGTGACCCCCTCGTCGACGACGAGGCGGAACTCCTCACCGAGCTCGTTCGCGAGGATGAGGGAACCCTCCTCGCGCCGTAGTACGCGCAGTTCATCCATTGCAGATCCCTTCGATGTTCGCTCAAGCGTGCCACAGCTTCAGCAGCGGCGCGGGTATTGAGACTGGCGAGTGGGCGGATAATCAGGATTGCTGTCCGCTCTCAGCAAGATTGGTTTGCGTTCGAACGATCTATCGGGCAGACTATGGCCGCTCCCCAAGCCAGCCGCGACGAAATGCAGGAGAAACATGGCAACCGATTACGACGCCCCTCGTAAGAATGACGACGAAACAGCCGAGTCGATTGAAGCGCTCAAAGAGCGTGGCCCCTCTAAGGGCACGTCGTCACTTGACTCCGAGGATGCAGACAACCCGAGTTTTGATCTCGGCGGCTCTGACCTCTCGGATGTCGAGCTAGACGTCGTCGTACTCCCGCAGCAGGCGGATGAGTTCACATGCGTGAGCTGCTTCCTGGTGCGACACCGTTCGCAGCGTTCACGCGACACCGACCTCGGCCCCATCTGCGTGGAGTGCGACGCCTAACCAGGCCTACGCGCCGGCCTTCAGTGCTTCTGCGAGCGCAAGAGGCTTTCGGCTCGTCACGATCCAGTGCGGGGTCCGATCGTCCACATCAGTGATTTCGAGTTTGAGCCCGCGATGGATCCACCCACGCACCACCATGTAGTTTCGGGCGTCAGCTCCGGGGCCAATAGCGTCCCGGAGCGCGTCTGAACCCAACGGCGTGATGTCGCCGACCAAATCGACTGGAATGCTCGCCCGACCGGCACGCAGCGTTCCGTCTCGCACCTCGACCACCGGGCTGAGCGCTACGAAGATGAGCGCGACGAGCAGATACATGCCGATCGCCACGGGGATCGCAGCCTGCTTGTTGATGGGCATCATGATGAGTGCCGTCGCAGGGATGAGAAGCAGCCAGGCGCCGAAGAATCCGAACCCGGGAAGTAGGCGCTCGCGATAGCGAACTGCCGTAGTCTGTGCGGTCATGCCCCTATTATCTCGCGGATCGGCGGGGGAAGCTGTGTGAATCGCCACTTGCTTCCCGCCTCGCGAGTCCGCGCGCGTTCGTGTTCTCATCCGATAGCCTGTGCTGGTGACTGACGTAGTACGTGTACCCATCGTTGCGGAGCAGATGCCGCAATACGCCCATGCCGACGACGCGGGAGCAGATCTCTGCGCTGCCGAGGCGCTGACGATTGCACCCGGGCACCGTGCGCTCATTGGCACCGGTGTAGCGATAGCCCTGCCCGAGGGCTATGCGGCCTTCGTTGTGCCGCGCAGTGGCCTCGCCGCAAAGCGGGGGATCACCGTCGTGAACTCACCGGGCACCATCGACGCTGGCTACCGCGGTGAGATCAAGATCACGCTCCTGAACACCGACCTTGCGGAGCCCTTCGAGGTGCGGGTCGGCGATCGCATCGCTCAGCTCATTGTCATGCCGGTGAGCCGAGCAGTATTTGTGCCCGTTGAGGAATTGCCGAGCGACAGCGTTCGCGGTGCAGCAGGATTCGGTTCGACCGGAGTCAGCGGCGCGGCCTGAGTCGCCCGCAGCGCAAGAATCAAGGAGACTAGGAACATGAGCGAGCAAGAGCTGAACGAAACCCCGTCGGCAGAATCGGCGGAGAGCGCAGAGCCCGTGGACACGGCGAAGTCTGCCCCCGCGGATCGCGAGACGGCGGGCCCATTCGACTTCGCTGAGGTGCCCGCGATGCGCCCATACGTCGACCTCGGGGGCATCAAGATCGCCCCGCGTGAGGGGCTGCAGATGCGCCTGGAGGTTGACGAACGGGCCCAGCGCGTGGTCGCGGTGTCCCTCGAATATGCGGAATCGCTGCTCCAGGTGCAGGCGTTCTCCGCACCGAAGTCCAGCGGCATGTGGAACCAGATCCGGCGTGATCTCACGACCCAGCTCGCGTCGCAAGGCGCCGAGGTGAGTGAAGAAGCCGGAGTGCTCGGTCAGGAGATCGTGACGGCAACGCCTGTGCCAGCGGAACAGGGCGGTGGCACGCGCGCAGCACGGTTCATTGGCGTGGACGGCCCCCGCTGGATCCTGCGCGGGATCCTCATGGGGAAGGCCGCGGTCGACGCGGCCGCGCGCGAACAGCTCATTGAGCTCTTCCGCGAGATCGTCGTTGTGCGCGGCGACCTGCCCATGCCTCCCGGCGACCTCTTGCCGCTGAAAGTTCCGGCTGGCGTGCAGCCGGGAGCGCAGAACCCAGGCGTGACCGAGGCGTGAGTACCGTGCGCCCCGACGAGCCAGCCGACGAGCAGCACGCTCCCGAGCAGCCTGAGGGTGCGCCTCACCCGCGTCTCGCGGCACTCAACGGCGGGATTGCTCGCGCTGTTCGGGCGGGTGCCGAGGGGGAGGATCTCTCTGCGGCCAGCGTTTTCAACGCGATCGGCGGTGTCCGCGGCGTCATGGAAGCCGTCGTTCCCAGTCTGCTCTTCGTCGTCCTGTTCGTCATCACGAAGGATGCGCGGCTGTCCGCGCTCGTTCCCGGTGGTCTTGCTCTGCTGCTCGTCATCATGCGGCTTGTGCAGCGCGAGACCATCGTTTCGGCGCTTTCAGGAGTGTTGGGCGTTGGCATTGCCGTCATCATCACGCTCATCACCGGGCGCGGCGTTGACTACTTTCTCTCCGGGTTCATCGTCAACATCGCGTGGGGAGCCGGGCTCCTCATCTCTATCCTCGTTGGCTGGCCTGCTGTGGGCCTCTTGATCGGCATGCTCAACGGCGACATGCGTGGTTGGCGGAAGAGTCCGAAGGTTCGGCGAACAGCACTCTGGCTCACCGTCATGTGGCTCGGCCTCTTCGTTGCGCGCCTCGCCGTGCAGCTTCCGATGTATTTGGCGGAACGCGTCGAGGCGCTCGGGGTGGCCCGGATCGTGATGGGGGTGCCACTCTTCGCAGTGATCATCGTTGTGACATGGTTCGTCGTGCGCCGTCTGCAATCTTCATCAGATGATTCGCCAGGCAAAAAGGGCGTAATCTCGGGGGAGAACACCCCGTCCGGGTGACAGCGGCGAACGCCGTGAGGGTGTAGGATTTATCTTGACATCGAGAGACTTTGGAGGGACCTCATGGCATCGATCAACAGCTTCGGCTCACGCGACACGCTTGCAGTCGGAGACAAGAACTACGAAATCTTCAAGATTTCAGAAGTCGCTGGAAGCGAGCGGCTCCCGTACAGCCTGAAAGTGCTGCTCGAGAACCTGCTCCGCACTGAAGACGGCGCAAACGTTACAACCAAGCACATCGAGGCGCTTGGCAACTGGGATCCTGCAGCTGAGCCTGACACCGAGATCCAGTTCAGCCCGGCGCGCGTCATCATGCAGGACTTCACCGGCGTGCCCTGCATCGTCGACCTCGCTACCATGCGCGAGGCCGTCACCGATCTTGGCGGCGACCCCGCAAAGATCAACCCGCTCGCGCCGGCAGAGCTCGTCATCGACCACTCGGTGATCTCGGACTCGTACGGCAACAAGGAGGCGTTCGCGAAGAACGTCGCCATGGAGTACGAGCGTAACGGGGAGCGCTACCAGTTCCTCCGCTGGGGCCAGGGCGCATTTGACGACTTCAAGGTTGTCCCCCCGGGGACCGGCATCGTGCACCAGGTGAACATCGAGCACCTCGCTCGCGTGACGTTCACGCGCGAGGTTGACGGCGTTACTCAGGCGTACCCGGACACCTCGGTCGGTACCGACTCGCACACGACCATGCAGAACGGTCTTGGCGTGCTCGGCTGGGGCGTCGGCGGTATCGAGGCAGAGGCTGCCATGCTCGGCCAGCCCATCTCAATGCTGATCCCGCGCGTCGTCGGCTTCAAGCTTTCCGGCAAGATCCCCGCTGGCGTCACAGCTACGGACGTCGTACTCACGATCACCCAGCTGCTCCGCCAGCACGGCGTTGTCGGCAAGTTTGTTGAGTTCTACGGTGAGGGTGTCGGCTCAGTGCCGCTCGCGAACCGTGCAACCATCGGCAACATGAGCCCCGAGTTCGGCTCGACCGCTGCAATGTTCCCCGTCGACGAGGTCACCCTCGACTACATGCGCCTCACCGGCCGCACCGAGGAGCAGGTCGAGCTTGTCAAGGCCTACACGCAGGCCCAGGGCATGTGGCACGACCCCAGCGTCGAGCCCGTCTTCTCGGAGTACCTTGAGCTCGATCTCAGCACCGTGGTGTCGTCGATCGCTGGGCCCAAGCGCCCGCAGGATCGTATCGAGCTCACCTCCGCCAAGGAGCAGTTCGAGGTCGACCTGAAGAACTACACCGAGGCATCGAATCCCGCCAAGGTGAAGGACGATCAGGGGCGCGAGTTCGAGATCGATCACGGCGCAGTCACGCTCGCGTCGATCACGTCGTGCACGAACACCTCGAACCCCTCGGTGATGCTCGCGGCAGGCGTGCTCGCACGCAACGCGGTCGCCAAGGGTCTCAAGGCAAAGCCGTGGGTCAAGACCACGCTCGCGCCGGGCTCCAAGGTTGTTACCGACTATTACGAGAAGTCGGGCCTGAACACCGACCTCGAAGCACTCGGCTTCTACCTGGTTGGCTACGGCTGCATGACCTGCATCGGTAACTCCGGCCCGCTGAACGACGAGATCTCGACCGCGGTCAATGACCACGACCTCGCAGTGACCGCTGTGCTCTCGGGTAACCGTAACTTCGAGGGTCGCATCAACCCGGACATCAAGATGAACTACCTCGCGAGCCCCCCGCTCGTCGTTGCGTACTCGCTTGCCGGCACGATGGACTTCGACTTCGACACCGAGTCGCTCGGCGAGGATTCCGAGGGCAACGACGTGTTCCTCCGCGACATCTGGCCCGATCCGACCGAGGTGCAGAAGATTGCTGACGCCTCGATCGACTCGGATATGTTCCGCGAGAAGTACGCAACGGTCTTCGACGGTGACGAGCACTGGACGTCGCTTCCGACGCCCGAGGGCAACACCTTCGCCTGGGACGAGAAGTCGACCTACGTGCGCAAGGCTCCCTACTTCGACGGCATGCAGGTTACTCCCGCTCCCGTCGAGGACATTACTGGCGCGCGCGTACTCGCAAAGCTTGGCGATTCGGTCACGACCGACCACATCAGCCCTGCTGGCAGCTTCCGCGCCGAGACCCCCGCAGGTCAGTACCTCGTTGAGAACGGCATCGCTGTCCGTGACTTCAACACCTACGGCTCACGCCGCGGTAACCACGAGGTCATGATCCGCGGTACGTTCGCGAACATTCGTCTGCGCAACCAGCTCCTGGACAACGTCGAGGGTGGCTTCACCCGCGACTTCACCCAGGAGGGCGGCCCGAAGTCGTACATCTACGACGCGTCGCAGAACTACCAGGCAGCCGGTACCCCGCTCGTCGTGCTCGGCGGCAAGGAGTACGGCTCAGGTTCGTCGCGTGACTGGGCAGCCAAGGGCACGAGCCTGCTCGGTGTGAAGGCAGTCATCACCGAGAGCTTCGAGCGGATCCACCGCTCGAACCTCATCGGTATGGGTGTGCTGCCGCTGCAGTTCCCCGTCGGCAAGAGCGCTGACTCGCTCGGCCTCGACGGCACCGAGACGTTCGACATCTCAGGTGTCGCACAGCTCAACGAGGGCGTCACGCCGAAGACCGTCGCGGTCAAGGCTACGAAGGAGGACGGCAGCGTCGTCACCTTCGATGCCGTGGTGCGTATCGACACCCCGGGTGAGGCAGATTACTACCGCAACGGTGGCATCCTGCAGTACGTGCTTCGCTCGCTCGCGAAGTAGCACACGCCCGGCGTCTGCCTAGAGACCCCCTCCGCTTCCCGCGAACACTCGGGAAGCGGAGGGGGTCTTCGCTTTCTTCAGTAGACTAGGGAGGTGCTTGAGCGAATTACTGGACCGCGCGATCTCGACGCGCTAAGCCTCGAGGAATGCGTTGAGCTCGCGGCTGATATCCGTGAGTTCCTGATCGCCGAGGTGTCGAAGACGGGCGGGCATTTGGGCCCGAACCTTGGCGTCGTCGAGCTGACGATCGCGCTTCACCGCGTGTTCGAGTCACCCAACGACCCGATCGTCTGGGACACGGGTCATCAGAGCTACGTGCACAAGCTCCTCACCGGGCGTAAAGACTTCACCGACCTCCGAAAGCGCGGTGGTCTCGCCGGCTACCCACAGCGCTCGGAAAGTGAGCACGACGTCGTCGAGAGTTCGCACGCCTCCAGCTCGCTGAGCTGGGCAGACGGTATCTCCCGTGCTTTTAGCGCTACGGGCAAGCAAGACAGGCACGTTGTTGCCGTTGTCGGTGACGGTGCCCTCACCGGCGGGATGACGTGGGAAGCGCTCAACAACATCACGGACGACAACGACCGTAACCTCATCATTGTCATGAACGACAACGGGCGCTCGTACGCTCCGACGATCGGCGGCATGGCCCGCTTCCTCAACGGTGTGCGCGTCACGGGAGGCTATCGCGACCTGCAGGAGGGCAGCGAGCGTCTCTTTAACAACTTCGGCACCGCCGGGCGCACGGTCTACCGTGCCGCGCGAGGCGCGCTCCGTGGCTTCGTGAGCCGCGCTTCGGGCAACCAAGACCTCTATGCCAACCTTGACATTAAGTACGTTGGCCCCGTCGATGGGCACGACTTGGCTGCGGTTGAAACCGCACTCAAGCAGGCAAAGGGGTACGGTCGCCCAGCGCTCGTGCACGTCATCACCGAGAAGGGGCGCGGCTACGCCCCTGCGGTCAATGACGAGGCGGATCAGTTCCACGCGATCGGTCAGATCGATCCCGGGAGCGGAGTCCCGCTGTCGAAGTCTTCTGAGCGCAGTTGGACGTCAGTCTTCCGGGAGGAAATCGTTGCGCTCGCGCACACACACCCGAAGCTCGTCGGAATCACCGGGGCCATGCTCCGCCCGACAGGACTCGACGGCTTTGCTGAGGCGTTCCCGCAGCGGGTCTACGACGTCGGGATCGCGGAGCAGCATGCGGTCACTACCGCCGCCGGGCTCGCATACGGCGGCCTCCACCCCGTCGTCGCGATCTACGCGACCTTCATGAACCGTGCCTTCGATCAGCTCCTTATGGACGTCGCGCTGCACAACGCGGGCGTCACCCTCGTGCTCGACCGTGCGGGCATTACGGGCCCAGACGGTGCGAGTCACAACGGGGTTTGGGATCTGGCCATGTTGCAGATCGTTCCCGGCATCCGAATTGCCGCGCCTCGCGACGAGGCGACGCTCCGCGAAACGCTTGGCGAGGCCGTCCTTGTCGATAATGCACCCACTGCGATCCGGTATCCGAAGGGCGCCGTGGGGGAGCCGCTTCCTCAGCTGTGGCGCACGGCGGACGGGGTGGACGTGCTCCACGCCGGAGCGGCAACATCGCAACCGGCAGGCGGTGCCGTTGACGTGCACGAGGACGTCCTGTTCGTTGCAGTCGGCCCCATGACCCGCATCGCGCTCGAAGCGGCTGCGCTGCTAGCCGAGCAGGGGATAACCGCGACAGTGGTCGATCCACGCTGGGTCATTCCCGTCGCGAAGTCCGTGGTCGCACTCGCTGCAACGCACAGGCTTGTTGTGAGTATCGAGGACGGCCTTCGGGTTGGTGGTGTCGGCACGACGATCAGGCAAGAAATGCGCGAGGCCGGCGTTGACACCGGCGTCAGCGAGCTCGGCACGCCCTATGAGTTCCTCGAGCACGCCACGCGCGAAGAGCTGCTCGAGGACGCGGGGCTGACCGCACCTCAGATCGCAGCGGAGGTTGCTGAGCAGGTGCGGGGAGAGCGCGTACCGACTGCACGTCCCGAATAACGCCAGCCGTCACGTAAAACGCCCTGCAGCCTTTCGTGTGAGAGGCTGCAGGGCGTTTCGTGGTTTCAGCGAGAGGGACTAGCTCTTCGCAGCGATCCGGGGATCGTGGAACGTTCCGCCGAAGACACGCTCGGATGCGCCGACGCGGTCCAGGTACGGTGTCGCGCCGCCTGCCTGGAACGGCCAGCCGGCACCCAGGATGAGACCAAGGTCGATATCCTCGGCGGCGTGGACAACACCCTCGTCGAGCATGATCTTGATCTCGTTGGCGAGTTCGTCCTCGACGCGGCGCAGGATCTCCTCTGGCGCGACCGGGGTCTTGCCAAACTTGAGGGCCTTCTTTGCTGCCTTCGAGAGGTCCTCGACCTTGCCGATCTTGTTCTTCACGAGCGGCTCCTCGAGCTCCGACATGGCGTGCATGTTCGGTGACGCGTAGAAGCGCTCGGGGAACGCGGCCACCATCGTGTCCTGCACGTGGGCGGCGACCTTCCATCCCACCAGGTCAATGAGCTCGAACGGACCCATCGGGATGCCGATGGGAGCCAGCGACTGCTCGACAACGGGCAGCGGAGTGCCCTCGTCGAGCGCGCGCGCAGCCTCGCCCATGACCTTCGCGAGCAGGCGGTTCACGACGAAGCCCGGACGATCTGCCGTGATGATGGCACTCTTGCCGAGTTGCTTCGCGATGATCATCGCGGTCGAGAGCGCCTCGTCGCTCGTTGCAGGGCTCTTCACGACCTCGAGCAGCGGCATAACCGCGACCGGGTTGAAGAAGTGGAAGCCAACGAGCCGTTCGGGGTTCGCAAGCTTCGACCCAATCTGTTCGACGGACAGCGAGGAGGTGTTCGTTGCGAGGATCGCCTCGGGGGAGACGATCTGCTCGATCTCTGCGAAGACCTGCTGCTTCACCGTGAGCTCCTCAAACACGGCCTCGATGACCCAGTCGCAATCAGCAAAGAGCGACTTGTCGGTGGTGCCGGTCACGAGCCCCTTAACCTGGTTCGCGTCGTCCGTCGACAGACGGCCCTTCTCGTGCATCTTGTCGATCTCGCCGTGAATGTAGGCGACGCCCTTGTCAACGCGTCCCTGGTCGAGATCAGTGATGACGACGGGCACGCGCAGTTTGCGCGCAAACAGGAGGGCGAACTGGCTTGCCATGAGGCCCGCGCCGATAATGCCGACCTTCTGCACGCGCTTTGCGAGCGCCTTGTCGGGTGCGCCGGCCGGACGCTTGGCGCGCTTCTGGACGAGGTCGAATGCGTAGATCGACGCAGCGAACTGATCGCCGGAGATGAGTTCGGCGAGCGCCTCATCCTCACGGGCGAAGCCAGCCTCGATGTCGTTGTCCTTTGCGGCGGCGAGCAGATCGATCGCCGCGTACGGCGACTTCGCTGCAGTGCCGAGCCGTGACTTTACGGTGTCCCGTGCGACCTTGATCGCGATGGGCCACTTCGTCATGCGCTCGATCTTGCCTGGCTCGTTCGGGCGCTCGACCTTCGTCTTGCCCGTGAGGACGCTGTCGGCCCAGGCAATGGACTGCTCGAGGAAGCTCGCCGCGCCGAACATCGTGTCGAAGATACCAAGTTCGTATGCCTGCTCGGGCTTGAGCATCCGGTTGTTCTGCAGCGGGTTCGAGACGATCACCTTCAGCGCGTTCTCGATGCCGATGAGGTTCGGGAGCAGTGTCGCGCCACCCCAGCCGGGGATGATGCCGAGGAAGACCTCGGGGAAGGCGATCGCTGCGGTCGACGAGTCGAGCGTGCGGTAATCGCAGTTCAGTGCGATCTCCAGTGCGCCACCGAGCGCGAGGCCGTTCACGAACGCAAACGAGGGAACGCCGATCTTGCCGAACTTGCCGAGCACAAAGTGCCCCGCCTGTGCCATCAGGCGTGCGTTTTCAGCGGTGGCAAGCGTCGACACCTTTGAGAGGTCTGCGCCTGCACCAAAGATGAACTGTTTCCCGGTCACCGCTACGGCCTGGATCTCGCCAGCTGCTGCGCGCTGCGTGAGCGCATCCAGCACCTCGCCGAGGCCTTGCAGGGTGCGCGGCCCGAAGGTGTTCGGGCGCGTGTAGTCGCGCCCGTTGTCGAGCGTGATGAGCGCGAGTGTGCCGCCAGAGGGGAGCTTCACGTCGCGAACGAAGGACTCGGTAACAACCTCGTCGTCGGAAGCGCTTACGATCGGCGAGAAGTCGATCTTCGAGTAGTCAGTCATATCGGTTACTTACCCTTCTTGCCGTTGTAGTGGGGGTTCTCCCAGATCTGGGTGCCGCCCTGGCCGAGACCAACGCACATTGCAGTGACGCCGTAGCGCACGTCGGGGCGCTGCTCGAACTGGCGAGCAAGCTGGATCATCAGGCGAACGCCAGTCGCCGCGAGCGGGTGCCCGACCGCGATGGCGCCGCCCCACATGTTGACGCGGGGATCATCGTCAGCAATGTCGAAGTGATCAAGCAGCGACAGCACCTGCACGGCGAACGCCTCATTGAGCTCGAAGAGCCCGATGTCAGCGATCGAGAGACCGGCCTTCTTCAAAGCCTTCTCCGTCGAGGGGACCGGGCCCAGGCCCATGACCTCTGGCTCGACGCCAGCGAAGGCGAACGAGACGAGGCGCATCTTCGGCTTCAGGCCGAGCTCCTTCGCGGTGTCGCCCCCGGCGAGCAGCGACATCGTTGCGCCGTCGGTGAGCGGGGATGCAGTGCCGGCGGTGACGCGGCCGTGCGGGCGGAATGGGGTCTTCAGCGTCGCGAGGCCCTCAAGCGTGGTCTCGGGTCGACGACCCTCGTCCTCTGTAGCGAGGCCCCAGCCTGCCGCGGACTGCACCGCGACCGGAACGAGATCCGGCTGGATGTCGCCGCGATCGTATGCAGCCTGCACCTTCTGCTGGCTGAGCATGCCGAATCGGTCCGAGCGCTCCTTGGTGAGCTGCGGGAAGCGATCGTGGAGCCGCTCCGCCGTCATGCCCATGTTCAGTGCGTCGGGGCTCACCATCTTCTCGGCGACGAAGCGCGGGTTGGGATCCGCGCCCTCACCGATCGGGTGCCTGCCCATGTGCTCGACGCCGCCGGCGACCGCGAGGTCGTACTGGCCCGCGCCAATTGCTGCGCCCATAAACGATGCGGTGGTCATAGCTCCCGCGCACATTCGGTCGAGCGCGAAGCCCGGCACGGTGTTCGGGAGGCCCGCAAGGATGGCAACGGAGCGCCCGAGCGTAAGCCCCTGGTCACCCTGCTGCGTCGTTGCTGCGATGCCAACATCGTCGATCCGGTCAAGCGGAACCTCTGGGTTTCGCTCGACAAGTCCCTGGAGCGCCTTAACGGCGAGGTCATCGGCGCGGGTTCCCGCGTACATGCCCTTTTCTCCGGCGCGTCCGAATGGGGTTCGTACCCCGTCTACGAATACGACTTCTCTCATTGTGGCCACTTCGCCTCCATCATGTGGTGTGTTGGATGCTCTCATCCTACGAAGTCAGCCTTGGGAGCGCAGTTCGGGTGCGCGGATCGCGCGCTGCGGGGCGCGAGGTTTCCAAAAACTTGGCGTTAGTCTACAAAAACGACTGAGAGAATTGGTGCAACAAGTGCAAGCTGCCACGGCCGGGCGCCGAGGTCCGCGAGCCGATTCGCGACGCCCTCGGGAGAGGGATCTGCGGGTGGCTGCCACGCGAGCTCGCGCACGAGCGCCGGGGCGATGAGGTTCTCAGGAGGCATATGCTGCCGCTCCGCCTCCGCGGTGACCACAGCGCGCAGCTCGGCAAGGCGATCCGCGGCCTCGGGATGGCGCTGCGACCAACCGCGATGGCTCGGGATCGTGCCCGGCTCGCGCTTCTTTGGCCCGGGGAGATCCTCCGTGGTTTTCCCGCGCAGGATCGCGCGCCACCAACGGTCGAGCTCAGTGCGGCTCGCTCGGCCGCGGAATGTCTTCATCGATGCGAGGGAACCAGCCGAACGCGGGTTCGCGGTCACTGCCGCAACGATCGACGAGTCCGGCAGGAGTCGGCCTGGCGCGACATCGAGTTCCTGCGCGAGCTCGTCGCGGGCAATCCACAGCTCCCGCAGCATCGCGAGCTGCCGCGGGGCCTTCATTCGGTTCCCGCCGGACAGCTTGCGCCACGGCTCAAGCGCCTTGGGCTTCGGCGGGCGCACGCGCACGGCCTCGAACTCCTGTTCGGCGAAATCGAGCTTGCCCGCCTCAAGCAGACGCGCAGCGACAGCGTCACGCAGATCAGGCAGCAACGCTACGTCGAGGGCCGCGTATTCGAGCCACGGCTCGGGCAGTGGCCTCGTCGACCAGTCTGCCGCGGAGTGCGCCTTCGCGAGCTCAACGTCGAGCAGCTCCGCGGTCACCGAGCCGAGCCCGACTCGATCAAGTCCGAGTAGACGCGAACCGAGTTCGGTGTCAAATAGCCGTGCTGGGATGAGTCCGATCTCCGCGAGGCTCGGAAGATCCTGATCAGCGGCGTGCAGCACCCATTCGTCGCCGGTGAGTGCCGCCGCGAGCGGCGAGAAATCGGTGATGTCGACGGGGTCGAAGAGGAAGGTGCCTGAGCCACGCCGGAACACCTGAACGAGGTAGGCGCGGTTGCTGTACGTAAAGCCTGAGGCACGCTCGGTGTCGACGCCGAACGGGCCGTCACCCGCGGCGATGAGGGCGCTCGCCTGTGCGAGCCCCGCGTCGTCCGTAACGAGCGTCCAGCTGTCCGGGCTCATGAGGTCACCGCGCTGCGCTGCGCGCGGACTCGCTGTTGGGTTAATGATGCGACACCCTCCTGCTGCGGCAAGCCTGCGAGCAAGCACAACAATTCTGACCAAGCTTCGGCATGGGCGGCGAAGCTGCCGCCGAGCGGGGTCCACGAGGCCCGCAGTTCGATCTGCGCACCGTCACCGCGCGCTTCTAACGCCCCGAAGCTGCTCGACAGCACCTTGGTGGCGGTGCCAGAGATATAGCTGTAGGTTGCCTCGCGCGATTCGAGTGCGTCGACAAGCCACGACCAGGCGACGTCAGAGATGAACGGATCGACACCGATCTCGAGCTCGAGCGGCGCTTGCGCGTAGCAGACGATGCGGAAGTCACCACCCCACTCGTCAGCTGAGTTTGGGTCGTGCATCAACACGAATCGACCGGCGCCGGCGGGGGAGTCGAGCACCGACTCCGGATCGGGGCCGGTCGCCTCACGCACCCCCGCAGCAAACGCGATGGAGTGCGGTGCGATGCGGTCGGGCGGGGCAATTTCGCGCACTGCGAGGTCACTACGCAGCGTTGCGCCGCGAAGCTCTTCGGCTGCGCTAGCAAATTCGGCGGGGAGCGCCGTGGGCGGTGTGGACACATCCGAAGACTAGAGTTTCCGTTGTGCCCTGACGTGCTGCCACGCCGGGCCAGCCGAAATATACGCGCACCCTCGAACGGAGTCGGGATGAAAACGAGACAGGCACTCGCTGTGGCGGGGGCTACTGCTGTCGGAGTCGCGGTCGGGGCGGTGGCTATCTCCGCCGGACTTGCCGCGATGCTGGCGCGGCTCTCGGTCACTGTGGATCGAGGGCTCGAACGCCCAGTGCAGGTACGCCGCGTGGTGCCAGGGGAGACGCCGCTCGTGTGGATCAGCGGCGAGGGATCGGGCGCCCGCGGTCAGCACTCGTTGCTCTTTGATCCCCCTGGCGCCACGCCTGGGGGAGGCACCGGCGCGATCCCGACGGGCCATGCCCGTCTCGGGCCGGTGATCGGCCGCAACGGACGAGACGTGTTGCGCGCCGTTGTGGGCGTCGACAGCGGCGAACTCGTGCCTGGCGCCTCCGGCCGCATGGTCGGCTGGTGGTACACGTCACCCGAGGAGCTTGGGTACCGCGTCGAACAGACGACATACGAGTCTGAGCACGGCCCGATGGACGCCTGGATCGTGCATCCCAAGCGGAAACGCAAGAAGCGCTGGGCGATCCACGTCCACGGTCGCGGGGCATCACCCGCTGAAACCTTCCGCGGCATAGAGCCGTTCGCACGCGCAGGCGTGACGAGCATGATCATCCAGTATCGCAACGACCTCGGCCAGCCAGCCGGCCTCAACGGCCGTTACGGCATGGGAATTTCCGAGAGCCGCGACGTCGATGCCGCGATCGCTGCTGCCCGGGCTCGCGGTGCGGAACGCGTCACACTCATGGGCTGGTCGATGGGTGGCACTGCGAGCCTCATCAGTCTGGCGCGCGGCACACACCGGGACATCATCGACGGCGTGATTCTCGAGTCGCCCGGCGCAGACTGGCCAGGGATCCTCCGCGACAAAGCGCGGCAGGCGGGCTTGCCGCGCCTCATCGCCGACGTCGGCATGGAGCTGCTCGCACGCGGTGTCGTTGCTTCGGGCGAAGCTGAGGGCGTCGATTTCGAGGACCTCCGGCCAGAGGTCCTCGCGCAGGGGATCGACGTCCCTGTGCTTGTCCTCGCGAGCCCGAACGACCGCTTCGTACCGTGGCACGGTTCGCAGGTCATCGCAGCCGAACAGCCCGATCTCGTGCAGCTGGTGAGCATCCCGGAGGGCGGGCATGTGCGACTGTGGAACGCCGACCCTGAGCGCTGGGAACAGACCGTGCTCACCTTCGTGTCGGCACTCCCTCAGCCGGGCTGGCGAGGGCATTAGACTAGAGCGGATGTCTGCTACCCAAACGCACAGTTTCGCGAGCCTTGTCGACCGCAATCCGCGGATCTCGGGCACCGAACTCGTTGCGACCCTCGTGCCCCCGCCCCAGTTCGCGAACGCAAGCTTCGACTCGTACGTGCCCGATGAGAACTATGATTCGCAGGCCCAAGCCCGCGACTTGCTGCGGGCCTTCGTGTCACCGCGCGGCAACGGCAACGGCAAGAGCGGCGGCTTCTTCGGCTTCGGCCGTAAGAAAGCCGAAGCGGCCCCCGCTGCAGCCTCGAAGCCGGGCGTCTATCTCGACGGCGGCTTTGGAGTTGGCAAGACCCACCTGCTCGCAGCAGCGTGGCACGCACAGCAGGGCCGGAAGTACTTCGGTACGTTCATCGAGTACACCGCGCTCGTTGGGGCGCTTGGATACGCGGGCGCAGTGAGCGTGCTGCAGGGCGCGAAGCTTATTTGCATTGACGAGTTTGAGCTCGACGACCCGGGCGACACGATGCTCATGACACGCCTCATCGGGGATCTGACGAAGACCGGCTCGAAGTTCGTCGCGACGTCGAACACGCCACCGAACGCGCTCGGCGAGGGCCGCTTCGCCGCCGCTGACTTCATGCGCGAGATTCAGGCGATGTCCGACCGGTTCACGACGATCCGCATCGACGGCGTGGACTACCGCCAGCGCGATCTGCAGGGCGAGGCAGTCGCCCTGTCCGATGAGGAGTACCAGTTCGCACTTGCCGACGTCGCTGCTTCCGGTCTGCGCATGACCGACGACGGCTTTGACGAGCTCATCGCTCACCTTGCGACGGTGCACCCGTCGAGCTACATCGGGCTGCTCGAGGGCGTGCAGACCATCGGCCTGCGAGGTGTGCACGAGCTCACTGACCAGTCGGCGGCCCTCCGATTCGTTGCGTTCATTGACCGCGTCTACGACGCGCAGATTCCGATCCGGTCCACTGGGTTGCCGCTCACCGAGATCTTCGGTGGCGGGATGATCGACGGCGGCTACCGGAAGAAGTATCAGCGCTGCCAATCACGACTGAATGCGCTCACCTCGCACGAAATCGGGTAGCCGTGGCCAACAACAGCATTTGGTATCAGATCGGCGTCGCGCTTCGGTCGATCCTTGGGCTCGACAAGCGGGGCGGGGCACAAGCGCCGCCGCGGGCGCAGGGGCCGACGGCAACGCTCAAGCCGAAGGTTGGCCCCAGGCCCGGCGGCCCACGCGTCGACTCCGCGCGGCCCACAGCCGGGTCGCAGTCCTCGGGCGGCGACCGCGGGTACGAATCAAGCCCTGGCCAGTTTGGCGAGGGGGCGACGCGCGACGTCGCGGCGAGTGAACTGCGCGGTGCGAAACTCGAATACGCGCCGAGCATGGACGGCGACCCCGATCCGGGCGAGATCGTCTGGACCTGGGTGCCGTACGTTGAGAACGACGGCCGCGGCAAAGACCGACCCGTGCTGATCATCGGGCGGATCGACGCCACGACCGTCTTCGGCTGCTACGTCAGCTCGAAATTCCACCGCGACTTTATCTCCATCGGGAGCGGAGCGTGGGATTCCCAAGGCCGAGAGAGCTTCGTTTCGCCCGAGCGGATCCTCCGAGTCACGCACGGCGGGATGCGTCGCGAGGGCGCAGTCGTCGCCCGCGAGCGCTTCACCGAAGCCGTGCGTGGTGTGCTCGCCTACCATCGCCTCAGTAACTAGCGGTACGCGCTACCGACGAGGAATCTTGGTGAGGAACGGGGCGCACACGACCGCCACCACCATGATGGCCCCACCGACCGCGAATGCCAGCTTTGCCCCAGCTACCTGGGCCGCGGCATCTCCGGTGCCCGCCCACGCTGCACCGATGGCGAGCGCTCCGATCAGGGCGGCCGTGCCCGCCGCGCCAGCAAGCTGCTGCAGGGTGTTGAGGATCGCGCTGCCGTGCCCATAGAGCGGCAACGGGAGCGAGCTCATGGCATGGGTCATCATCGGAGTCTGCACGAGCGCCATGCCAACCGAGAAGGTCACGTGCATCGCGATGAGCTGCCCCGTGGTTGTGTCCGCCGAGATTGTACTCAGCCACCACTGCGCTCCACAGAGGATGAGTACGCCTGGAATCACCAGCAGTTTCGGCCCAAGCAAGTCGTAGAGACGCCCGACAACGGGTGAGAGAACGCCCTGCGTGATGCCGCCAGGCAGCATGATCAATCCGGT
Source organism: Leucobacter sp. G161 (assembly GCF_001482305.1). Lineage (GTDB taxonomy): Bacteria > Actinomycetota > Actinomycetes > Actinomycetales > Microbacteriaceae > Leucobacter. Next base: position 16,777 of record NZ_LOHP01000060.1, on the reverse strand, counting down.
CGCTAGCACGGTGAGCCCGAGCCCCGACTGGGCGTAGATCGGCAACACGACGACGGAGCCAAGCATCACGCCGAAGGCGATCGTGAGGATTGTCACGGACAGGCTGAAGTTTCGTTCCTTGAACGGCCAGAGATCGAGCAGCGCTGCATCACCGGCCGCCTGGAGCTTCTTCTGACGCAGCGTGAAGATCACCAGCGACACAACGCCGATGGCAAGCGCCGCCGGCGGCACGAGTGAACCGTGAGCAAGTTCCGAGGCCGAGGAAACCGCGGTGATCACGCCGCCAAAGCCAAGCACCGAGAGCGCGACCGAGGGCAGATCGAGCCGCACACGTGTGCCGCCACCCAACTTGGGCATGAGGAACAGTCCGATTACGAGAGCGATCATCGCAACGGGGACCATGAGGCCGAAGACCCACCGCCAGCTCAGCGCCTCGATAACGACGCCCGACAGGGTGGGGCCGATTGCTGGCCCGACTGAGATGACGATGGAGTTCAGCCCCATCACGGTGCCGCGATACTGCGGCCGCACGAGGGTGAGCGTCGTGGTCATGAGCAGTGGCATGATGATCGCGGTGCCGCCGGCCTGAATCACTCTGGCTGCAAGCATGACCCCAAAGTTCGGCGCGATCGCTGCGATGGCGGTGCCAATGAGGAACAGGACGAGCGCCGCGATGAAGAGTGTGCGGACTGAGAAGCGACTGAGCATGTAGCCCGTGGTGGGAATCACCACTGCCATGGTGAGCAGGAAGCCGGTGGTGAGCCACTGGATCGTCGTGGCGCCAACGCCGAACTCAGCCATGAGGGGTGGCAGGGCAACACTCAGCACGGTCTCGTTCAGGATCATGACAAACGCAGAAATCGCGAGGATCGCAATAACCGCCGTAATGGTCCGGGTGCTCGGCTCTTCGGGCTGATCGCTTGCGGGGGGCGGCACGGGGATGCTGCCGGTCTGGGGAGAAGTCACGTGGGGTAATCGCTTTCCGGTCGGCGACATTTGGCCAACAGTAGATTGTGGCACACAGTGCCAGTATTTCGTAATTCGGTTCTTCTCCCGGTATCGTCGAACCGGGGAAGCGCCTCGCAGTGGTGATGGCGCTCGATGAAGGGAAGAGTGTGTCCAGAGACGCAGGTACCGGAGCCTTGGCATGCGAGACCGGGGTGCGCGAGCGCCATCTGCGCGAGACCCGTCAGCGCATTCACCTTGCCGCGCTCGAGCTGGCGGAGTCTCGAGGCTGCTCGGCCGTGACGGTATCCGAGGTCGCTGCCGCAGCCGCCGTGTCACGACGCACGTTTTTTCGCTACTTCCGCAACAAGGAGGACGCGGTGCTCGCGGGCCACACCCGCTACTACGAAGCGGTCCAGGCCCATCCGCTGCGGGTCAGCAGCCCCGCGGACGCACTCGCAGCGATTGAAGCCGTTGGCGATGCGGTGCTCGCGGAGGACGCGCAGCCCGACCTGGCCGAGCATCGCCGGATCCAGGCCCTCATCGCGGGAGACCCAGCGATCCGATCGTACGCCGTCGCTCAGGATCGCGACATTGCGGATGTGCTGCGTGATCGCCTCGCCGAGCTCATGCCTGGGCAGCCGATGAACGAGCTCGAGCTCATCGCCGACCTGGGCGTGACGACCTGGCGGCACGGCTGGGTGCGATGGACCGGTCAGCCGACTGGCGGGCAACAGGAATCTCCTGCAGACAGCCATCGCGCGGTGCGCGCTCGGCTGCGAGACCTCGTCGCTGGCGGTGCTTAGAGCCCGAGGATGGCTCGGGCAATGAGGAAGTAAATGATGAGGCCGCTCGCATCGACAAACGTTGAGATGAACGGGTTGGAGAAGACAGCGGGGTCGACCTTCACCCAGCGGGCGATGAGCGGCATGATGCCCCCGATGGTTGCCGCGACCGTACAGATTGCTACCAGCGTGAGCCCGATCACTGCGCCGATCTCCCAGCTGTAGACGAGGCCCGCAATGCCGAAGCCAAGCGTGCCAAGCAACAGGCCGAGCATGAGCCCGACGCGCGCCTCACGGCCCAACACACGCGCAATATCACGCGCCCGGACGTCCCCGAGTGCGAGCGCGCGGGTGACGGTCGTCGCAGCCTGGTTGCCAGTGTTGCCACCTGTGCCGATGAGCAACGGTACGAACAGTGCGAGCACCGTCACCTGCGCAAGTGTGTCCTCGAAGACGTCAAGCACCTGCACCGTGAGGGTCGCGCCGACAGCGAGCACGAGCAGCCACACCACCCGAGAGCGGACAAGCTGCATGATGGGAGTCGCGAAGTACGGCCGGCGCAGGGGTTCCACGCCGCCCTGTCGCGCGGAGTCTTCGCTCTCCTCGTGCTCGATGATCCGCATCGCGTCGTCAAAGGTGAGGAGGCCGACAAGCCTGCGCTCGCGGTCGACGACCGGGATCGCCACGAAACCGGCCTCGGTGAGCTTACGCGCAGCGCGCTCGGCGTCGTCGCTCGCCTGGACGCTCTGCGCCTCGTTCATGATCGAGGCGATGATCGTCTCAGGCTCGGCAGCGATGAGATCGCGCAAGCTCACCACCCCGGCGACGCGACGCGCGTCGTCCAGCACGGGAAGGAGATAGATCGTCTCCGCGTCCTCGATCCGGTCGCGGAGCCGCGCCATCGTGTCCGCCACGGTGTAGTCCATGCGGGTCGTGACGTACTCCGGCGTCATGCGCCGGCCGACTGAGGCTTGTGGGTAGCCCAGTACAACCGAGGTCAGTCGGCGTTCGCGTTCGGAGAGGCCGTGGAGCAACTTCGGGGTGAGGGTCGCAGGCAACTCGTCGAGGAGCCACACGCGGTCATCTGGATCGAGCCCCTCGAAGATCTCGGCAACCTCGGTATCGCGGAGACTTCGGACGAGATCACTCTGCACGGAAGGATCGAGCGCCTCAAAGACCTCGAGCGCTTCGTCCTTGTGCAGCAAACGGAACACGATCGCCCGCTGCTTCGCGGTCAGCCGCTCAATGATGAGCACGATGTCCTCGGGAGCGACGTCCTGCACCGTGTGGCCGAGCTCCTTGAGGTCTTCCTCAGCGAGCAGCTTCACAATGCGGCTTTCCAGTTCGTGCTGGTCGACTGTCTCTTGCACTGCACTGTCCCTTCTCCGAGGAGTGCCGTCGTCGACAGCTCCGTAACGTCGCACCGCGGGCGATGCATCATGGGTGAGCGTGTGTGCTGATCCTCCGCGCTGGGCGCCCGCCGAACTGCCCGGCGTGGAGTGAGAGCAGCGACGCAGCTGAACACGGTTAACGCTATCAGAGCACAGGGTAATGGCTTCGGGCAGGCCCAGAGGCAACCAAAAGCTTGAAGTTGCTATGAATCTAGAGGCATAATTCAATCAAAGCGCTGAACTGCTCAGTGCTTCTTGGGGAAGGAAGAGCATATGGCGAACGAAGATTTGGGTAAGCAGGCGTCCGAAGCCGCTGGCAAGGCGAAGGATTTCGTCACTGACAGCGCCGGCAAGGCCAAGGAATTCATGGCTGAGAACGCTGACAAGGTCAAGGAAGCACTCAGCAGCGACAAGGCTGAGGAGCTCAGCGACAAGGTGCTCGGTTCGCTTGCGGACGTCGCCAACAAGATCACTGGCGGCTCGCACGCTGACAAGGTCGACGAGATCAAGCAGAAGCTCGACGATTCCTTCGGCAACGAGAAGTAGTACCACCTCTCAGTTCGGGCAACCGATCGAACGGCAGCGGCCTCGTGCTCTCCCTCGCGGGGAGCACGAGGCCGCTGTCTGGTTACCGGAGCACCGTAGCCGGGAGACGATCCAGCGTCGCCGGGTCGGTGTTCGCCCCGCATAGGATGACGGCGACTCGCTCGCCCGCATCCGGGGCGTATGCGCCGGAGGCCAACGCCGCATAGGCCGCAGCCGCCCCCATCTCCGCAGGTATGCGGTACTCCTGCCACAGCGCCCGTCGCGCATGGGCGATGTCCTCGTCCTCGACGAGTACGCTCACCGGTGCGGTCGCCTCCGCGGCCTCCCAGCCCTGCGCGCCGATGCGGCGAGCGCCGAGGGAGTCCTGTGCAATGCCGGAAACGGCGATGTCGACCGGTCGGCCCGCTTCCAGCGCAGAGCGGAGCGTCGGAATCGTTCGCGGCTCAACCGCCACGACGCTGACGCCGTGCGCGCGGGCGGCCGCGGCGATGCCCGCATACAGTCCGCCACCGCCGACGGCGACGATGATGGTGTCGACGTCCGGCAGATCTTCGATGATCTCGAGACCAATGACGCCGGCGCCCGCGACAATCTCCTGCTGGTCGTATGCGTGACAGAACAGCGCCCCGCTGTCAGCGACATGCTGCTGGGCAGCTTCGTATGCCTCCGCATATTCGGTGCCCTGCTGCACGACCGTGGCCCCGTAGCCACGGAGCAGATTCACTTTGACCGCCGGCGCGTTCTCGGGCACGAACACGGTGGCTGGCACACCCAGCACGGAAGCCGCATACGCGTTCGCGAGCCCAGCATTGCCGCCTGATGCCGCGACAATGCCCACCTCGGGGTCGAGCTCGCCGAGTTCTTGCGCTCGGAGTTGACGGTTAAACGCGCCGCGTGTCTTGAAGACACCGCACCGCTGCATGTATTCGGCTTTGAACCATACGTCCGCGCCGCGCGCCGGGTCTGCCGGAACCAGGGGAGTGCGGCGCACGTATCCGGCGGTGCGGTGCTGCGCCGCTTCGAGATCGGCGAGGGTGAGCATGCGACACTCCTTTGCTCGGCGGACGGTCCGCTGGACGGATGTTTCTCCAGTCTACAAAGCGGTGCTCCGCTCGGGACAGGCCGTGCCGACACGGATGAGTCAGCTAGGCGAGTTCTCCCGCGACGCGTGCACCAATTGCCCCAGCCAAGATGACCCCCGGATGCGCGACTGCAAGGTACAGGCCGTCGATCCGCTCCGCGAAGCCAACCAGTGGTGCCCCGCCGTGAGGCACCGGTCGACGGCCAATCCGTGCGTCGAGGAGTGCAACGCGATCTCCTCCACGCAGGCCGGAGCCGATCGCGGCGAGTGTCTCAGCAGCCAGGTCGCGCGGCGAGCCAGCAAAGCCGATCGGCACATCCTCGGCGCCGAGCAGTAGGTGCGGGGCAGGCTGACGAATCTCAAACTCAGGCGTGGAGAGAATGCCACGCAGTATCGGGCCCGGGGCGGTGAACGTGAGCAAGCAGCTTGGCGAGGCCTCGACCTCAATTGCGACATCAAGCGGCGCAGCGAGTGCTGCGGTTGCAGTTCCTGCGGCGAGCACCACGGTCGAACCGGCGATGTCGCCCGCGGCGGTTCGCACCCCGGTCACGCGCCGTTCGTCCCGAATGAGCGTGGTGACCTCCGTGGATTGGAGCAGGCGTGCGCCGTGCGAGGCAGCGGCACGCAGCAGGCCCCGCGTGAGATCCGCAGCGTTGACAGCGACATCACCTCGGGCGAGCGCCACCACTTCGGGGGCATCGCACAGCATGGGTTCACGCTCCAACGCTTCAGCCCTGGTGACAAGTTCGAGGTCGTGACCAATCGATCGGTGTTCCTCGACGAAGGCACGCGTCTCGGCAGGGGAGTTCTCCCACGAGATCGCGCCATCGCCGACCACGCTGATCTCGTGCGAGAGGTCGCGGCGAAGCCTGGCAAAGTGCTCCGCAGCTTCCGCACGTAACGGATCCTGGTACGCGTGCGCAGCGCTTTTGGCGAGCCCGACCCAGCCGAACGAGGCGCTCGTTGCTCCCGAGGCGACGGTGCCGCGTTCGACGATGGTCACCGCCCGACCCGATGCCGCAAGGTGATAGGCAATCGAGGCGCCAAGTACTCCCGCACCAACAATGATCACTTGGGATGTTGAGAGCTGCGGCATGTCGTCAAGCGTAGTCGCTCGTCAGTGCAGGGCCGGGCCGCCTGGTCCATATGATGTGCGTATGGGGAGATCTGCTCGCGGAATGCATCGCCGCGGTAAGGGATGGTTGGCGCTGCTCATTGCGTGTGTAGGCCTCTGGGCGCTGTGGTCCGCAGTGCTCGGTTCAGACGAGTCTGTCGACGGCGCCGCGGTGATCCCAGGGGCCACGGATCCGCCCAGCTCGGAGACGCAGCAACCCAGCCCCGAACCTGCCGTGGGGGAGCAGACCGTGTTTCGTTCGGTGGTGGACGGTGACACGATCCGCACCGACCTCGGGACCGTGCGGCTCATCGGCATCGACACTCCGGAGCGCGGCGAATGCGGGTATGCGGACGCGAGCGCCGCTGTTCGCTCGCTCCTCGCGGCGGGCGATAGCGTCACGCTCACGCTGCCGCCAGGGCAGCGGGACACCGACCGCTATCAGCGGCTCCTCCGATACGTCCACACGGACGACACCACTGACCTTGGACTCGCGCAGCTCGAGGCGGGGCACGCGGTCGCCCGCTACGATTCCACCGACGGCTACCCTGCGCACCCCCGCGAAGCCGCCTACCACGCAGCGCAACTCGCGACGCTCGATGAGACAGGTTCCGTGGTCAGCACCCGATGCAATAGCGATGGCGGATCAGTGCGACCACATGCGGGTAGCGACGATCTGCCCGAGATCGCGCATAGCTCCTCGGGGGATTGGTGGCGACAGTATCCTTCCTGCGCCGCACTGAAGCGCAATACGGTCGGGCACCCTGCCGGCCCGTTCAATGTCACTGTCGCTGAAGAAGCAGCGGCGTACGAGTGGTTTGCGCACGGCACCGGGCACCGGGGTGACGGTGATGGCGATGGGCTCGCATGCGAATGACCGAGCCACCTGCGTCAGCCAGCAACCTCCCCGGCCGCAATCGCGCGGAGCGCAGCAAGGTGACGCGCGAAAGCCCGCTCGCCCCTCGGTGTTGCTTCGACCCACGTGCGTGGACGTTTGCCAACGTACCCCTTGGTTGCCTTAACGTAGCCTGACGCTTCAAGGTGCGCAATCGACTTACTCAGCGGCGAATCTTCGGACTCAAGAAGGTCTCTGAGTGTGCCAAAGTCGATGACAGCACTGCCACCCAGCGCTGCCATCAGTGAAAACCGCAGCGGTGTCTGAAACGCCGAATCCAATTCGTGGCGAGGATGAGCCATCACGCATCCCAGTCTGAGCGGCCACGCGGAAAGACTGCTACCCCACACATGATGACGAGGACCGTCGCGCCCGCGGCCACGCTGAATCCCGGTGAGAACCACGACGCGATGTCGCCGAGGGTGATGCTCAGAAAGGCGATCGCGGCGCACACCCCAAATGCGGCCCACTGGATGGAACCCCATTCGAAGCCGACTCGCGGGAGGCCGAACCGTGAGTTTCGCGCGAGCAGGACGAACGACAGGCAGAGGAAGACCACGAAACCCGTAATCGAGGCCGCCAGAGGAGCGCTCGCAGTGGCAAGCAATACGCCGATGACGAGCCCGACGCCCGCAGTCATGATCCTGACTTCTTTCGGGAGCGGTGCATTGCCCCAAACCTCAGCGGGGTCCCGAGGTGTTGCCAGAAGGTTGCGGACAGGTCCTGTCGCGAGGATGAGGAGCATCACGAGCGGGAGTGCAGCGTTGAGCCAGCTGGGATAGCTGATGTCTGCAAAGCTCAGCCCAATCAGAACGACGAAGCCCAGCATCATGCAGAGATAGCCCAGGCGTTGGACGCGGGAGGGCTTGGCCTGGATGCTGAATCGCTCACGTGCCCCGCTCGCAAGCGAACTGAAGAGCAGCACCGGAGCGATGAACGCCCACGCGCCCGTGTAGCCACCAGCCCGCGAGCCAGCTTCCGCCGGCGTGAACCCGCCGTGCAGCAACAGAAAGGCACCGAAATACGCAGCCATGAAGACCGCCGACCACAGCGTGAGTAGCCAGTACCCGCGCGCAGGGCTGCGTCGCCGGACGCCTCCTTGCATTCGAGCGAGTTCGTCGAGCTGCTCAGAAGCGTTGGCCAAACGATCTTTACTTTCCATGTGGAAAGCATATGCAGCTGTGGTCGCGATTGTCCAGGGTCAGGTCTGTACCGTTGGGCCGACCTGCCCGAGAGCGTTCCGCACCGGCACTGGACCGGAAGCCTGCTTGAGTGCTTGCCATCGCAAACCAGAAAACCCCCGGATATCCGGGGGTTTTACTTGTGGGCGATGCCAGACTCGAACTGACGACCTCTTCCGTGTGAAGGAAGCGCGCTACCAACTGCGCCAAACGCCCGATCCGCAAGTGCTGCGGCGACTCGATAAGCATACACAGTGTCAGGTTCGAACGCACATCGATCCGCCCATGGCGAGCCGCCACAGGCGATCGGGAGTCGTCGACTACGCAGTCTCCACTGGGGCTGTGGGCTCAGAGAGTGTGCTGTCGAGCACGTCGTTGAGCTCGAGGCTGACGTCGTTGAGCTCCAGAAGGTGTGCGCGGATCTCATTGAAGCGATCCGTGTCCGCCTGGATTTCCTGGCGCACGAGATCGAGGCCTGCCTGCCGGTCGAGAAGCTGTGCCCGTATCGAGTCGAACAGGTCCTTCTTTCCGGAGAACTCGTACCGCTCGTTGCGCTGTTTGAAGTCCGCAGCGTCGGTATTGAACTGCTGCACTGCGACGTCGTAGTTCGCGCTCCGGGTTTCGATGTCTGCGCGGAGCGCCTCAAGCTCCGCGCTCAGGCGGTCAGCCTCCTGTTTGAGTTCGACGAAGACGCCATGGTACCCCTCGTAGAGGTCGACGATGGCTGACCGATCCACGAACCATCGCGCGTAGTGTTCGCTGAGCACGGGGGAGAGCTCGCGCACTTCGGTGCCGAACACCGAATGCAGCTCATTCGCGAAAGCCGAGCGGGGCAGGCTCTCGTAGACGCTCATTCGCTGCTTGAAGGACTCGTCCTGCGCAGCGAGTTCGTCATACTCGGCGATGAGTGTGCGTGAGAGCGATGCTCGCTCGTCTTGGCTGAGGCGAACCCACGCTGCGTGAAGCAGCTCGTGGGCAGCGGTGGTCTCGACAACACCGTTCAGTCGCTCGTCGGTGACCTCGAAGAGGCGAATGCGCCGATCAGCGAAGCAGCCGAGGACGTGACCCTCCTCTGTGTGGTCTACCCCCGCGCACCAGCGATTGAATTCCTCACGGCCACCAATTGTCGGTTGCGACGCGAGGAAGATCCGGTCGCCGCTCGGGTTGAGCTCGATCTCTTCCTGAACCTGCTGCACTCGGGCTGAGGGCGCAAACGACGACGCGAGGAAATGGTCTCGAATATCTTCGCGGTACGAGTAAGCGATGATCCCACCGGCGGCCACTGCGAGCGTCAGCGCGATCGCTACACCTTGACCGATGCGCTTCCCAATGGTTCCTGCCATACAGGTCATCGTATCTTCGAAGCCCGAAAAACCGCCTGGATACAACGTTTCCAAGCGGTAACGATGCGGCGACGCGCCCGGCTGTAGGGGCCGAATTTGCGCCTGGGCGTCGGCCTGTATAAAGTTATACACGTCGCCAACACGGCGGCGAAAATGCGGATGTGGCGCAGCTGGTAGCGCACAACCTTGCCAAGGTTGGGGTCGCGAGTTCGAATCTCGTCATCCGCTCTAGTGGCCGAGAGTAATCTCGGCCGCTTTTGGTGGCAAACATAATACGGTGGCGTGGCCGAGAGGCGAGGCAGCGGCCTGCAAAGCCGTATACACGGGTTCGAATCCCGTCGCCACCTCGAAACCAAAACTGAATAGCCTCACTAGTAGGCGCGATTGGCGCAGCGGTAGCGCGCTTCCCTGACACGGAAGAGGTCACTGGTTCGATCCCAGTATCGCGCACAGACAAAACCCCCGGGAAACCGGGGGTTTTTTGCATTCGGCCGAGTGCTTCCCGCAGCGGGACGCTCTCGAAGCCCACTGCCGACACGTGAGATCTGAGATTTCCCGTAGATAGTGCCGGATCCCTCCGCAGCGGCCTATGTTCCGCAGAGTCCATATGATCGGTCGAACGAGCGACGTTGCACTGCTGGCAGCGCCACGCAATGCCTGATTTCATACGGAACACATGGAAACCACTGGCTTTGGTCGGCACCGCCTCATAAACTGTGGCTAACTCAGACGCGCGGCTTGCCGCGCGGCCTTGCAGACAGGGGATCGTGAATGAAGCGGGTCGGAACGATTCTTGTGAGTGCAGCAGTCGCCGCGTTGGCGTGGATCGCGCCCGCCGCCGCAATTGCGACGCCACCGCCCGCCTTTGCCGGCCAGTATGTGCTTGACGGAACCAGTGACTCTGTTATTGGTTCCGACGTCGCAGCGCTTGAAGACGACGTACGCGAGTTCGCCGCTGAACACGGTGTGCAACTCTTCGTCGTCTACGTCGACACGTTCAGTGCGCCGGCGGACCCCGTGGAGTGGGGCGCAGCAACGGCGCAGAAGAACTTCCTCGGCGATGACGGCATTCTCCTGAGCGTCGCGGTGGAAGACCGCTTGTACGATCTGAACGCGCCCGAGGCGCTCATGACCGACGCAGAGTACGGCAAGCTCGTGAGCGACCACGTGCTGCCTGCGCTGAAGAGCAGCGACTGGAAGGGGCTCGTCGGGCCACGCTGACGGGAATCGATCAGACCGTACTCAACCCGAGCACCAACGGCACTGGGATTGCGGTTGCTGTGGTGGGGGGCATCGTTGTGGTCGGGGGAGTCGCCGCCGGCGTAGCGATATCTCGGAAGCGCAAAAAGGATCGCGAGGAAGCAGCCGCCGACTCAGAGCCGACTATCGAGGAGCTCGAGGCCCAAGCGAGTGCCCTCCTCGTTCGCGTTGACGACGACCTCCGCAGTAGCGAGCAGGAGCTCGGCTTTGCCGAGGCCCAGTTTGGTGCGGCAGCTGCTCAACCCTTTGCGGCAGCCATCAGCGATGCACGCGACCAACTTGCTGCAGCGTTCGCACTGCGACAGAAACTCGACGACAACGTCCCTGACACCGACGCGGATCGCCGTGCCTGGCTTGCTGAAATCATTCAGCGGTGCTCAGGGGCGAAGAATTCCCTCGACGAGCACACCGAGTCGTTCTCACAGCTGCGCGAAGTCGAGCACCGTGGGCCCGAGGTGCTCGAACAGCTTCGCTCGCTCCTGCCGCAGGTGCAGCAGGAACTCGAAGCCGCGCGTCTGAGCGCGACAGGACTGGCTGCCACCTACGCTCCAGCGATCGTCGCTCAGATGCAAGCCAACCTCGAGGAGGCGGAGGCTCGGCTCACCTTCGTTGCCGAATGCGTCGATTCCGCGGCGCAAGAGCTCGCCGCGGGAGAGAAGTCAGCAGCCGCGGTTTCGCTTCGCGCGGGCGAGGCCGCACTCGACCAAGCTCGCACACTGGCGCAGTCTCCCGAAGTGCTTGCTGGCGAGCTCGCGGAGAGCGTCCAGCAGTTTGAAGCGGCGGCGGCAGACCTGCGCGGGGACCTCGAAGTTGTCGCGCAACTCTTCGGGTCGGCAAGTGCAGCCGACCGCGAAGCCCTCCAGCGTGCTGCCGACCAGGTGAATGCTGTGCTGACGCAGGGCGCCCAGGGGGACCCAGTCTCCGCGCTCACGGCAGCGGCTGCAGCCAACGTGCAGATCGATACCGCGATTGGATCCGCCCGCGAGAACTCCGAGCGGCTCCGCCGTGCGGTCGCTGCGCGTGATGAGGCACTCGTGCCTGCGCGCAGCGAGGTACTCGCGGCCGAGCAGTTCATCGAGACCAGGCGCGGCGCTGTCGGCACCCCAGCTCGCACGCGCCTCGCTGAAGCAAAGCGGCAACTGCAGCTGGCTGAGCACTATGCGCAGCTGGATCCCATGCAGTCCTACCAAGCCGCGCAGCAGGCCACCCAGTATGCGCGCGCCGCGTACCAGCTCGCCGTGAATGACGTTTCTGGCTGGGGCGGTGGCGGCGGTCACGGCGGCGGCTACGGTGGCGGATCGAACGGGAGCTTCGGTGGAGCCGTGCTCGGCGGGATCCTTGGCGGGTTGCTCGGCGGCGGGGGAGGCGGACAATCCAGCGGTGGCTGGAGCGGCTCGAACGGCGGTTTCACCGGCGGCTGGGGCGGCGGCGGATCCATCGGTGGCGGCGGTGGCGGACGCCGCGGGGGAGGCGGCCGTTTTTAGCTCGCGAACTCCCTTGCAATACCCGTAGGGCATCACAGACTTCGCTCCCCGTCCGGGGCAGCGGGAACACCTCCTCCGAGCTGATTCGGTGGAACAAAAGGAAAGGAAGCCAACATGGCAAAGCAATCCATCCTTGGCCGTATTACGCAGCTCGCCAAGGCAAACATCAACGCGCTCCTGGACTCCGCCGAGGATCCAGAGAAGATGCTCAACCAGATGGAGCGCGATTTCAAGAACAGCATCGCCGACGCGGAGAGCTCGGTCGCCCAGACCATCGGCAACCTGCGTCTCATGGAAGCTGATCTCGAAGAGGATCGCAAGGCAGTCACCGAGTGGGGCTCGAAGGCCGCTGCGGCCTCGGCGCAGGCTGAGAAGCTTCGCACGTCGGGTGACGCCGCTGGTGCCGACAAGTTCGACAACCTTGCACGCGTCGCACTCTCGAAGCAGATCTCCTTTGAAAAGGAGGTCTCCGCGACCGAGCCGAGCGTCACTGCTCAGCAGCAGGTAGTCGACCAGCTCAAGACCGGTCTCCAGGTGATGCGCGAGAAGCTCGTGCAGTTGCAGGCGAAGCGCGACGAGCTCGTCTCGCGCGGCAAGGTCGCCGATGCGCAGTCGCAGGTGCAGGACGCGGTGAAGAACCTCGACGTGCTCGACCCAACGAGCGAGCTCGGCCGCTTCGAGGAGAAGGTGAAGCGCCAGGAGGCGATGGTGCGCGGCCAGGCAGAGCTTGCAGCGTCGACGCTCGACGCACAGTTCAATGAGCTCGACGATCTTGGCGCGCTCAGCGAGGTCGACGCGCGTCTCGCGCAGCTGAAGTCGGGCGGCGCAGGCGCATAACGGCTGAGAATCCTGTTCAGTGAGCCGCCGGCCACTGCGACCCGATAGAATTGCGGAGTCTTTATATTGTCTCCGAAGGGAACCGCAGTGGCCGACGGCTTTTCACTGTTCACTGACCGTTCCGTTGTCGCTATGCGCGTCAACGGCGAACTCCGCGATCTCGCGTGGGAGGTCACTGACACAGACACAGTGGAGCCGGTCACCATCGACTCCGAAGATGGGCTGAGCATTCTCCGCCACTCAGCCGCGCACGTACTCGCGCAGGCCGTGCAGCGCGTGAACCCCGAGACGAAGCTCGGCATCGGACCGCCCATCACCGACGGCTTCTACTACGACTTCGACACGAGCGAGCCGTTCACCCCCGAAGATCTCAAGGCGCTCGAAAAAGAGATGCAGAAGATCGTCAAGCAGGGCCAGCGTTTCGTGCGCCGGGTCGTGAGCGACGACGACGCAACCGCAGAGCTCGCGAACGAGCCGTACAAGCTCGAGCTCATCGGGCTCAAGGGCGGGGCTGACGCAGGCTCCGACAATGAGAACGTCGAGGTCGGGGGTGCCGAGCTCACCGTCTACGACAACGTCGACCCGAAGACGGGCGAGGTGATGTGGAGCGACCTGTGCCGCGGCCCGCACCTGCCGAACACGAAGATGATCGGCAACGGCTGGGCGCTCATGCGCTCGAGCGGCGCGTACTGGCGCGGCAGCGAGGCGAACCCGATGCTGCAGCGCGTCTACGGCACCGCCTGGCCCACCAAGGACGAGCTGCGCGCGTACCAGACCCGCCTCGAGGAGGCGGCGAAGCGCGACCACCGCAAGCTTGGCGTCGAGCTCGACCTGTTCTCGTTCCCCGACGAGATCGGATCGGGCCTCGCGGTCTTCCACCCGAAGGGCGGCATCATCCGCCACGAGATCGAAGACTTCATGCGTCGCGAGCTGCTGAAGAACGATTACGAGGTCGTGAACAGCCCGCACATCACCAAGGGCACACTCTTCGAGACCAGTCAGCACCTCAACTGGTACAAGGAAGGCATGTTCCCGGCGATGCACCTCGACGAGGTCACGGACGCCGAGGGCAACGTCACGAAGCAGGGCCAGGATTACTACCTGAAGCCCATGAACTGCCCGTTCCATAACCTCATCTTCCGTTCGCGCGCCCGCAGCTACCGCGAGCTGCCGCTGCGCCTTGCCGAGTTCGGCACGGTGTACCGCTACGAGAAGTCGGGCACGCTCTCGGGCCTCACCCGCGTGCGCGGCCTCACGCAGGACGACGCGCACATCTACGTCACCGACGAGCAGGTGAAGGACGAGCTGAAGAAGCAGCTCGAGTTCGTGTTTGCGACGCTGCGCGCGTACGGCCTCGACGACTTCTACCTTGAGCTTTCGACGCGCGATCCCGAGAAGTCGGTCGGCACCGAGCAGCAGTGGGCAGACGCAGAGCAGACGCTGCGCGAGGTCGGCGAAGAGTCGGGCCTTGAGCTCGTCGCCGATCCGGGCGGAGCCGCCTTCTACGGCCCGAAGATCTCCGTGCAGGCGCGCGACGCCATCGGCCGCACGTGGCAGCTGTCGACCGTGCAGCTCGACTTCAACCAGCCAGAGCTCTTCGAACTCGAGTACGCGGCGGCAGACGGTACGCGCAAGCAGCCGATCATGATCCACCGCGCCCTGCTCGGCTCGATCGAACGGTTCTTCGCGATCCTCCTCGAGCACTACGCCGGCGCATTCCCAGTGTGGCTCGCCCCCGAGCAGGTCGTCGGGATCCCGGTCGCCGCCGAGTACGGTGACTATCTCGACGAGATCATCAGCAGGCTCCGTGCCGAGGGCGTGCGCGCCCGCGTCGACCACTCAGACGACCGCATGCCGAAGAAGATTCGCACCCACACGAAACTGAAGGTGCCGTTCCAACTCATCGCAGGCGAAGAGGATCGCGCCGCGGGCGCAGTCAGCTTCCGCTTCCGCGACGGCACCCAGCTCAATGGGGTGCCCGTCGACGAGGCGATCGCGCGCATCACGGCGGCGATCCAGAGCCACGAGCAGGTGTCGACGGCGTGGTCGGAGTAGTCCGATGGTAACCGTCGGAGACGAGCGCGCAGAGGCGCCAGGAGAGCTGGGCACCGTAGGGGTGCCCAGCCAGCTGCAGCGCCTCTGGGTGCCGCACCGCATGGCGTACGTTGCCGATCACAAGCAGGCTGACCACACCGACTGCCCGTTTTGCGCGGCGCCCGAGCACGACGACGAATCGTCGCTCATCGTGCACCGCGGCAAGACCGCCTTCGTGCTGCTCAACCTGTTCCCGTACAACAGCGGGCACATGCTCGTCTGCCCGTATCGGCACGTCGCCAGCTACGAAGACGCAACGCCCGAGGAAGTCGCCGAGATCGGCGCCCTCACGCAGGCTGGCATGCGGGCAGCGCGCACAGCGCTGAACTGCGCCGGCTTCAACCTCGGCATGAACCAGGGTGAGATCGCCGGGGCGGGCGTCGCTGCGCACCTGCACCAGCACATCGTGCCGCGCTGGGCGTCAGACTCGAACTTCTTTCCCATCATCGCGCAGACGAAGGCGATGCCGCAGCTGCTCGGCGAGGTCCGCGACCTCATTGCCGCCGCGTGGGCTGATCCACCCGACGTTGCGTGAACGCGCTGCGCACCCGCAGCCGCCCAAAACAATAGGATCGTAGAGACATCTCGTAGGAAGAAGGAGCACCCGTGGCCGGACACTCCAAGTGGGCAACCACTAAGCACAAGAAGGCAATTCTCGACTCGCGTCGCGCGAAGGCGTTTGCAAAGTACATCAAGGTGATCGAGGTCGCCGCTCGCATCGGCGGGCCCGACATGGCTGGCAACCCGGCACTGTCGGAGGCCGTACACAAGGCCAAGAAGAACTCGGTACCCGGGGACAACATCGATCGCGCAATCAAGCGCGGCGCTGGCCTCACCGGCGAGTCGATCGAGTACTTCAGCACCATGTACGAGGCCTACGGCCCGAACGGCGTAGCCCTCATGGTCGAGTGCCTCACGGACAACAAGAACCGCGCGGCAGCTGAGGTGCGCACGGCGCTCAGCCGCAACGGAGCAACCTTGGCCGACCCCGGCAGCGTTGCGTACAACTTTGAGCGCAAGGGCGTCATCACCGTTCCCGCAGAGGGCACGACCGAGGATGACGTGCTCATGGCCGTACTCGAAGCCGGAGCCGAAGAGGTCAACGCGACCCCGAACGGCGAGGCCTTCGAGGTCATCACTGACGCCTCCGAGCTCGCAGCGGCCCGTGGCGCGCTCGTCGACGCCGGGATCGACTACGACTCGGCCGAGGCCGAGTTCGTGCCGAACCTCAAGGTCGACATCGACGCAGACACCGCGCGCAAGGTATTCCGCATCATCGACGCTCTCGAGGACAGCGATGACGTGCAAAACGTCTACGCGAACTTCGACCTCTCCGACGAGGTCCAGGCGGAACTCGCAAACGACGAGTAAGTAGTTGCGTTTGGGCCCGGGCAACCCCGGGCCCTTCGCGTCTCCACACGTCAGACTCTGGGAGCCGGAGGGAGCCGACATGCGTGTAATCGGAATAGACCCCGGGCTGACACGTCTTGGCGTCGGTGTGGTGAGCTCAGAGGGATCCCGAAAGCTCACCTTCGAACACGTCGAGGTACTCACGAGCCCGGCCGGCGGGGAGCTGCCGCAGCGCCTGCACCAGCTCGGAACCTCACTTGAGCGGTTGTTTGACGGCGGTCGCCCCGACGCCATTGCGATCCAGCGCGTGTTCGCGCGGCGGAACCTGCCAAGTGGGATGGGCGTCGCCCAGATCAGCGGGGTCGTCGTGTACCTGGCGCAGGCCCGCGGTATTCCTGTCGCGATGTACACGCCGAACGAAGTGAAGGCGGCGGTGACCGGGTACGGCGCGGCCGACAAAGCGCAGGTCAC